>NZ_MWPH01000002.1:0-630627 GCF_002177135.1 Natronolimnobius baerhuensis | reverse complement strand
TCGGCGAGGGCATTTCGGCTGCTCGAGACGGACGCACGACGCCCGACGGCGATACGCCGATCAACCTCTCGGGCGGGTTGAAAGCCAAGGGCCACCCAGTCGGCGCAACTGGTGTTTCGCAGGTCGCCGAGGTGGCGACGCTGCTCGCGGGTGACCATCCAAACAGCGAGTACGTCGAGGGAGCAACGACCGGCGTCGCGCACAACGCGGGCGGGACGGTCGCGAGTGCAGTGGTCCACGTTCTGGAGGTGGTTGCATGAGCGAACACTGTGAGCGAGTGCAACGACGCCAGCGCTTTGCTCTGGAGGTGGTTGCATGAGCGAACACTGTGAGCGAGTGCAACGACGCCAGCGCTTTGCTCTGGAGGTGGTTGCATGAGCGAGAACACCGAATCCGACGGCGAGCGCACTCGAGACGCCGGCTTCGACGACTGGCTCGATGCAGCACGAGCAAACGAAGCGTACTCTCTCGTCTGCGAGGCGGGCCACCACTCGCTGCCCCCGCGGCGGGTCTGTCCCGAGTGTGGCTCGACAGATCTCACCGAGGAACCGCTGCCCGAAACGGGCGAGGTCGAGACCGTGACGGTGACACACGTCGCGACGCCGTCGTTCGAAGCCGACGCGCCGTATGCAACCGCCATCGCGGACTTCGGGCCGGTTCGGCTGACGGGCCAGGTGGTCGAGGTCGACCCGGAGACGGTCGAACCCGGATTGGCTGTCGAAATCGCCGTGACAACGTCCGAAACGTCCGGCAAACGGATTGTCGGGTTCCGACCGGTGCAGTAGTGGCTGCTCGAGGCGTGGTGTGACTCGAGGCAGTCACTGCCCCGCGCCGGTGTCAGTCCTCGGCCGTTGCCGCCTGCGCCGGTCGGCGAGCAAGGCTTTGAGTCGTTTTCCGGGACCACCCTCGAGTGGCCACCCCTTGGTCCGCCAGATGGGCGGTTCCGGCTGAAAGTCTGGACAGGAGCCAGAACACTGCGCAGCGGTCTGGCAGTCGCCTGTGGCTCCACAGCGAGGGAGCAACTGTGCACCCTCGGCGGCTTGCAGTTCGAAATAGCGACAGTCGGGGCGCATCGTGTCGACGAACGAGCGCCAGCCGCGCTCGTAGGCGCGTTCGGCGATTGCGAGCCGTTTGTCGGCCTTTTGTTGGGGATCGACGTACTCGAAACGCGCCGCCGAACTCCCGCGAGTGCCATCGTCCGGCCGCTCGAGGATGCGCGTCCCCGACTCGTCGGCGGCAAGGCTGCGGGGGTACCAGCCCACGTCTGCCTCGAGCGTGTCCGGATCGAGCGCCAGCACGCCTGCTTCGACGGGCAGGTCCTCGAGCAAGACGGGTTCGACGCGTTCGCCGGTTTGCCGGGTGGCGACCCAGACCTCGTCGGCCAGCGCCACCGCCACGTCGTACTCGAGTTGTGAGCCAAGCGCGCGGGCAGCGCTTGCATCCAGATCGGGTTTGTTCTCGATGGCGACAATGCGCTCGCACCAGTCGGGGTAGGGCCACTTGCGCCGGATTTCGATGCGATTGCCCTGCTTTCGGGCCTCAAGAATCCCGCGGTCGTCGGCCTCGTGGATTGCTTCGCGGACGTAGCGCCACGGGTAGCCGGGATGGGGCAGCGCGTCGCGGTAGTACGTCCACTCGGCGGGCGCGTTCCGGACGATGTGCAAGTGGTCGCTCTCGAGGCGCTTCGGCCCGAAATTCGCGCGTTGGGCGAGGGCGCCGGGGTCGCACTCGAGGACGATGGTGTCCCAGCGGCGGCGTTTGGTCCCGAGTTGGCGGGCGACGATGTGGGTGGTGTCGGCGTCGCTGTCGCCGTCCGGGGGCCACTCGCGTTCGGCCCACCGGCAGGTTCGCAGTTCGAAGGCGAACTCGGAGTCGGCGTCGACGGTGTCTGGGACCACGTTTTGCCGTCCTTGGAACCGGGAGACGAAAGGCTACTCGGTTGTGCGGATGGTATCCGTGATTTCTGGTGCCGGAAGCGACGTTACTCGGCCACGTGTGCAGCAGACTGCGTATATGCGGCCCTACTCGAGGCGGCGTCCGTGTCTCTCGCGCTGACGGCAGCGCCAAGGACGCGACTGGCGACCAGCGCTGCGTAAAACGGAATCGCTGGAAGTGCCACAATGCCGACCACAGAGAGCAGACAGCCAAGTACGGCGATGGGGATGGCTATTGGTATGAGCTGCAGGATACCCATTCCAACGGCATACTCGAGACTCGAGACGATGGGCCAGAGCGCCGAGCGGTCGAACGCGGTGCGGACCGTTCCGGTGTGAGCGTAGACCGCGAGTGCTGCTGGCAGCACGTAGTAGATCGCGAGAATCGAACCGATGAGTGCGAGCGCGAGGAGTGCGGCGAACAGAGCGGCCAGCAGGCTGAGTCCCCAGATCAGCGTTTCGTGGCCGCCGACCAGTGGCGCGAGGACAAGAAGGCCGTAGTAACCGGCGGCTGTGGCCCCCAGTGCGACCCCAGCGCCGACCGCGAGCGGGACGAACAGATACGTGGCCGCGACCGCAGTAGCCTCGAGTCCGGTTCGCGAAAGCGTTCGCCACTCGCTCCAGTCGCGTCCCTCGAGCGCCGGCGGCTCGTCGTGTCCGGCGAGCGTCGACTCAAGGATGCGAATGCAGTAGCCCGCGAGCACGAGCGCGGGGATGACGAAGACGGAGCCGAGAACGAGCAGGCTGCCGATGAGCATGCGCTCGAGACCGGGGCCTCGAGTGGGATACGAGAGGACGGCAGTGGCCGATTGCATTGCTGTAGCTGACCCCTCGCAAGCGGGTCACATAATGCTCGTGGCAGTGCTCGAGTCGACTGCCTACTCCTCGTCTTCGTCCCAGTCGTCGAGGAACGAGTGTGCTTGCTCTAAGATTTCGCGAGGACCGTCCTGCGTGACGGTGTTTACGGCCTGTTCGTAGTCGCGCCACTGGAGGTCGCGATGTTCGTTCGAAAGTTCGGCGCTCGCTTCGAATGACTTTGCGATAAAGAGATGAACGGTCTTGTGGATCGTTTTGCCGTTCGCCTCAAAGACGTAGTCGTAGTCTTCTCGAAAGCCATCGAGTAGTCGGAACTCTTCGATACCTGCCTCTTCCTTTATTTCGCGGATCGCCGTCTGTTGTAGCTCTTCATCTCCTTCGACACCGCCCTTCGGAAACTCCCAGTCGCCCGGGCGGCTCTTGAGTAGAAGATACTCGCGCCGGCCCCGCGTATCGCGGAAGAGGATTGCGCCTGCGCTCGTAGCTTCGACTGCCATTACCCGAACTAATAGATGCGACGTTAAGAGAATATCGGACTGTTCGTCCTACGGACACTGTTTGGTGTGATGAGTTACACGAACACGCCAGTGTGTCGGAAATCTGTCCACACTTCACGGGTGAATCTCAGCAGGCTTTTACGCCCCCGCCGTTGACGATGTGCTAACTCAATGACCTTCGTTACCCGTCTTACACTCCAGAGCGGAGATCGAGACGCGCTCGATGGGACCGTCGACGACATCAAAACAACCGCCGAGCGCAAGGGCGCAGCGCTGAAAGGTCCCCACTCTCATCCTCCAGAAAAGTTCTCCGTGCCACAGCATCAACGGCTCCACGCCGACGACGAACGCCAGTTTTCCTCGTGGACCTACACCGTCTTCACCCGCGAACTCGAGATTCACGGTCACGACGGCATCGCGCGAAACCTCACCGAACGGGAGTTCCCCGACTCGATTCACGTTGAAGTCGAAGTCGAGCAACGCCGCGGAACGGGTCGAACCAACTGAGAACGAAGTTTACTCTCACTCTGCCGACACCGGTACTGCTTTTCGCGCGGCCAGCCAACCCCTCGATATGACCGCGGACGACCTCGTCTCCCTGCGCCGAGACTTACACACACGCCCGGAACCCGCCTGGCGAGAATTCTACACGACCGCACGCATCGTCTCCGAACTCGAGTCGCGACTCGGTGACGACCTCACCGAACTCTACGTTGGCCCTGACGCCCTCGCGACCGACCAGCGCATGGCCGTCCCGAGTGATGCCGAACTGACCCATGCCTACGAACGAGCGCGTGGTACTGGTGTCGATGAGAGCGTCCTCGAGGCGCTCGAGGGTGGCTATACCGGCGCAGTCGCCGTCATAGAGCGCGGCGAGGGGCCAACCGTCGGCCTGCGCGTCGACATCGACGGCCTCCCGCGAGAGGAGTCCGATGACCCAAACCACGCCCCTGCCGCGGCGGGCTTCCGCTCGGAACACGAGGGCGCAATGCACGCCTGCGGCCACGACGCCCACGCGACAATCGGTGTTGGAGTTCTCGAGCGCATCGCCGAGAGCGACGAGTTTTCGGGGACGCTCAAGGTCTTCTTCCAGCCCGCCGAGGAGGTCATCGGCGGCGCGAAATCGATGGCCGAAAGCGAGCACATCGAGGACGTCGACTCCCTGCTCGCGATGCACATCGGGCTCGATCATCCGACCGGCGAAATCGTCGCCGGAATCGACGGCTTCCTCGCGGTTCGTCACCTCGAGGCCGAGTTCACGGGCGAGTCGGCCCACGCGGGCGGCCACCCAGAGCAGGGCCGCAACGCCGTGCAGGCGATGGCAGCGGCCGTCCAGAATCTCTACGCGATCCCGCGGCACAACGACGGGAAGACCCGTGTCAATGCGGGCCGCGTCGAGGGCGGCAGCGCGTCGAACGTGATCCCCGAGTCGGCCCGCGTCGTCGGCGAGGTTCGCGGCGAGACGACCGAACTCATGGAGTACATGAGCGAGGAGTGCGAGCGCGTCCTCGAGGCAGCCGCCACGATGTACGACTGCGAGGTCGAGATCGAAACCGGGGCGGAAGCACCGAGTGCGACCAGCGATCAGGCACTCGTCGACCTCGTCGCCGACGTGGTGGGTGACGTCTCAGGTGTGGAGAACGTCCTCGAGCGCGACGACCTCGGCGGGAGCGAGGACGCAACCTTCCTCATGCAGGCGGTTCAGGACAACGGCGGAAACGCGTGTTATGTCGGAATCGGGACTGATCACCCCGGCGGGCATCACACCGCGACGTTCGACGTGGACGAGGCCAGTATCGGTCACGGCATCGACGTGCTCGCGGGCGCAATCGAACGGATCGCTCGCACGCAGTCCTAATCAGCACGACTCGAGTCTGCGTATCGAACGCACTGCCGAGACAACCGAACGTTTTTCTATCGAATCTGTGTACGTCGAAACAACTCGAGGGTGCACTCCGCGTGAGAGGCGATGGGGACTGAATTACTGCAGACGTTCCGAGAACGAGTGGGACTCTGGACTCGAATGGCGGTCGCCGGCGTAATCGCCGTCATCGGGTTCGTGCTGTTGTTCGTCATCGAAATCGCGGCGATAGCGGTGATGTCGATGTTCATGCTCGTACTGGCCGCACCCGCGGTCGCCGTGTTGCTACTGTTCATCGGCTTCTGGCTGGCTATCGCGGGCATCTATCGACGACTAATACCCGCACCGCTTATCGTCGGTCGGATTTCGAACAAGTGGTTGCAGGGACTCGAGCAGTTCGCCCGCGAATTCTCCAATCCCAAGGAGGCTCTCGTGTTGCGCTCGCTCGCGCCCATGCTCGGTGCACTCATCGCCTGGAGTATCGGATTCGTGATCGTCGAATCCACCCCGCTGATTTCGCGACTCGAGGCCGTCCTCGCAGTCGGTCTGCTCTGTGGCGTCATCGGTGCAACCTACTACACCGGCCGGACGATTGCCGATGAACTCGGCAGCGGAGGAACCGTCGAAGAACAACTCGCAGAAGATATCGACGTCATCGAGACTGACGGCGACGCCGATGAGGTACTTGCTGAGACGGCAACCAGCAGCCTCGTGGAGCTACAGGCGCGTGTCGACCGCCTCGCAGCCCAGGCAGGCGTGCCAGCACCGACCGTTCGACTCGGCCGCGAGCGCCGGCCGTTCGCGGCGACGGCTGGATTTCGACCGACCACGTCCACGATCATCGTCTCAGTCGGACTCTGTGACAGGCTCTCGACGCAGGAACTTGAGGCGGTCCTCGCGCACGAACTCGCTCACGTCGTCAACCGCGATGCGGCGATTCTGACCGCGCTGGCACTGCCGAACGCAAAGTTCGATACGCTGCTTGACAATGCTCTCGCTGATCCACACGACGACTCGGCGTCCCCATTCCAGGTACATCCAATGGTGCTGCTCGCTGCACTCCCGGTCATTGGCCTCACGCGAGCGTCGGTGATTCTCGTCACCAGATACCGCGAGTACGTTGCCGACCGTGGCGCGGTTGCACTCACCGGCGATCCGGCCGCTCTCGCAAGCGCCCTCGAGACGCTGGATCAGGGACTCACCCGCCGGCCCTCGAGCGATCTGCGTACCAATCGGTCGACGGCAGTGTTTTCCATCGTGCCGCCGCCGTGGGAGGAACACCGGTTTTTCGACCGCACGCGGCGGTTCATCGCACGGACGCTGCTCGGGACGCATCCGGCAACCGAAAAACGGATCGAGCGGCTTCGAAAGGCAGCCGCTGATGCCAGGTAGGAGTCTCGAGCACCAGCAAAAACCGAAAATCGAACGGCGTCAGTAGTCGTTCGATTCGTCGTCCATCTCCGATGCAGCGTCGAGTACGACCTCGAGATCGAACGGTTCGTCGGCCGGGGCGGCCTCAGGCTCGAGGTAGCCAACGGCGAACGCGGAGTAGACGTTACCCGCTTCGGGAGCGACATCGAATGTTGCGACGACATCGCCGTCGTTGTCTTCGGTTGCCGGTCGGATCTCGAGGGTGTAATCGCCGGGGTCGACGTAGGCCGCACCGGCCTCGCCGAAGGCGACGTCGTCAAAGAGGACAACCTCGCCGTCTGCGGCCGTAATGTCGACGGCCGGCGCGTCGGGTGCGGCGTGCACGGCACGAATGCGTGCTTGGTCTCCAGGATCGCTCAGGTCATCCTCGAGGACAGCCGGCGCGAAGGGCTCGTTCTCCTCGGCGAGTTCGCCGAGTGCCGCGACCGTGTAATCGCCGTCGCCAACCTCGAGTTCGTCGTCAAAGACGACGGTGTCCGGATCGCCTGCGGCGGTAATCATCACTTCTGCTGTGCCAACCGGTAGCTCGAGGTACTCACTCACTGCTCGGTAGGGCACGTCCTCGAGGGCGGGTTCGCCGTCAACCCAGACGTCGACGTTCGGCGCGTCTGGTGAGAGATGGGCGACTCGGACGGCACCGGTTTCGTCCATCTCGTCGTGGTCGTCGGACTCATCTGCAGTATCGTCAGTGTGGTCGTCCGCGTCATCCCCGTTCCCGTTTCCAGCAGTCTCCTCGTCGTCGGCACCGCCGAGACAGCCCGCAACCAGTGTTACACCCGTTGCACCCACAATCGATAGCGCACCACGCCTGGTCTGTTTTGGAACCATTACTAGCCTGCTTGTCGTGTGCAAAGATGGCACACATCCCTAACAGCGTAGGCTATCACGAGCTGCTGAGAGTCACCATACTATGACTGTTTCACGCTCTGTGATGAGTTGTCCCCTCGAGCGATTTGCGTACCAATCAGTCGACAATGGCGTTTTCCGTCGTGTTGCCACTGTGGGAGGAACACTGGTTCATCGCGCCCACGATGCTTGGGGCCATTCCTCAATGGAAACCCGAATCGAATGCCTGCGCGCTCGAGTGTGAGTTCATCGGTTTGCAAAGCGCGGTGGCCGGGAGCGGGCTTCGAACAGCGTGAGAAGTCCGTGACTCGGGGAAGGGCAGGTGATAACCCAGTTACCGACCGCGAGCGACCGACGGGAGCGAGCGGGCCGACGACCGATGTGGAGAGCGCGACGCGCTCGGAATGGAGGGAGGAGTGCTTTTCATCGAAGTTTTTCCGAGTGCGGTCGCTTGCGACCGCACACAGAGAAAAAGTTCGTTCCTTAGTACTTCGGCTCAGCGCCCGTCGTCTCATAGACGGCGTCCATCAACTCGTCGCGGCGCGCTTGCCAGTGCTCGAGCGCGGCCGGATGATTGGGGTAGGCTTCGTACAGCTCGAGCAGGTCGTCAGCGCGGCGTTTGGTCTTATAGAGATTGAGAATGGTTCCCCAGTGGCCATAGCTCTTGTAGAGACTCTCGAGGGCGAGTTTTGGGCCGATACTCGTACTCCCGGAGTAGAGGGCTTCAGCGAGCTTTTCCCCGGGCATGACGGCGAGCAGTCCCATCAGGTCGTCGACGTCGACGGCCGTCGAGAGGATGTTGTAGACGTCCAGTGCGGCGTATCGCGCGCCGAAGTGGTCCATCACATGCTCGTTGTACTCCCAGAGGGCCTTCTCGCTCAGATCGCCGTCTTCGATACCGTCGACGATGGCTTCGGCGGCGTACTTGCCGGCGTAGGCCGCGCCGGCGATGCCGCCGCCCGTGGTTGGGTTGACGTGACCTGCTGCGTCGCCGATTGCGACGTAGCCCGGGTGAACTGCAGAGTCGTAGGGCCGCCGGGTGGGGAGTGCAGCACCGAGTTTGTCGTCGACCTCGGCGTTCTGGAACTCCGGTCGGGCCTCGAGGTCGCGTTTGAGGTCGTCGACGAGTTGCATGGGTTCCTCGGTCATCTGGAAGCCGAGTCCGGCGTTGATCTCGGTGTCGGTGCGCGGGAAGTACCAGAGGTAGCCCGCCGCGCGCTCGGTGGGCTTGAAGACGAGGGCGTCGTCCCACGGCACGGGTTCCTCGACGGTGACGATCTCGCGGTAGGCCGAACAGAAGTGCGAGTAGTCGACGTTCGTATCGAACGTCGAGTTCGAGAAGTCGACCTTGTCCTGGAGGACGGAAAGCGACCCAGCGGCGTCGATGACAACCTCGGCCTCGTAGGTCTGGCGCTCGCCCTTATTGGTTGCCTCGACACCCGTGACGGTCCCCTTCTCGTCGTCGGCTTGCGTGACGTCCTGAACGACGGTATCGTAGTGGATCTCCGCGCCCGCGTCCTGTGCGCCTTCGATGATCCGCTTGCCGTAGTCCCAGCGGTCGATGACTGCCAACTCGCCTGGCACCGGAATCTCGAGGACGGTGTCTTCCTGTGGAATTTCGAACCGGCCGTGGTCGACGCCGGTGTTGGTGAACGCAGGTTCGATCTGCTCGCGGGGAATCGCCTCGGGGAACGCCGACGCGCCCTTCAAGGCGTCACCGCAGGCGATGTGGCCCGCCTCGTCCTCGGATTTGCGCTCGAGGATAACGACCTCGTAGTCCGCGCGTGCGATGGTCGCGGCGGCGTAACAGCCTGCGGTCCCGGCACCGACGACGACGACGTCTGGCGAGTGGGTGTCGGCTGCCGCCGTGGCCCCCGACTGCTCCTGGGTACTCATACCAGTAGTGTGGACACTGCGGTATGAAAACGTTTTATGGTCGGTGCGCCATCGCGATGGACCGAATAGCGTCGGACACACCGGACGTCCTCGAGTAATGGACACGTCCGGAATAAAGAGTTTTAGTCGGGTCGTTCGTAGCGGACGGTATGACTGAGTACACTATCGAGTTCGTCGGGACGGACGAGACGATTACCTGTTCGGATACCGAGACGATTCTCAGCCGGTGTCTCGAGGAGGGAATCGCCCAGGAGTACTCCTGTCGGGTTGGCATGTGTCTAGCCTGTTCCGCCGAAATTCTCGAGGGTGAGGTGACCCAGCCTGCCGCTCGCGGGTTCACCGACGAGGAAGCCGAGAACTACGCGCTGACCTGTATGGCGCGCCCGCAGTCGGATCTGAAACTCGAGCGCGGAAAGTATCCGCCGAGCATCGAGAGCGACGCGGCCCTCGAGACTGACGGCGACGCGTCGGCGACGGCAGACGACTGAGACGGACTGCTGTCCCTGTGTCCCGCAGTGGCGCGTGGGATCAGCGCCACAGGTTGTTCACTCCCGACGACCGATTTACGGACGGGTTTTCAGGCTTGAGTAGTCAGCACTCGATTGACGAACGGAGCGGAGAGTCGAAAAGAGAGATGAGCCGCGGCCGCAACCGACGCGTGCGTCGCGTGTCGATCAGTCGACGAAGTCGATATCGTCGTCGCCCTGTGGCTGTTCCTGCCCTTGAGCCTGTCCCTGGCCACCCATCTTGGGCTGGACGGAATCGCCGTCCGGTCGGCCGTAGATCTGTGGCGATTCGACGCCCGTGACGACGATCATCGTGCGCATGCTGCCCTCGAGCGATTCGTCGATTGAGGTCCCCCAGATGATGCGTGCGTCGGGGTCGATCCGGTCGTAGATCTCTTCGACGACGCCTTCGGCTTCCTCGATGGCCATGTCGTTGCCACCGGTGACGTTGACCAGTGCAGAACTCGCTCCGGAGATGTCGACATCGAGCAGTGGGGAGCGAAGCGCAGTCTTGACGGAATCTTCGGCTTTCGCCTCCGAGTCCGATTCGCCGAGACCGATCATCGCGACGCCGCCACGTTCCATGACGGTCCGAACGTCGGCAAAGTCCAGATTGACGAGGCCGGGTTTCGTGATGAGTTCTGTAATGCCCTTGACCGAGCGCATCAGCACTTCGTCGCTCACCTTGAACGCCTGCCGGACGGGGAGTTTGCCGACCGAATCGAGCAGTCGGTCGTTCGGAACAACGATGACGGTGTCAGACACGTCACGCAGGCGCTCGAGTCCTGCCTCGGCGTTGGTTCGTCGGACCTCGCCCTCTGCGGTAAAGGGTGTCGTCACAATCGAAATCGTTAGCGCGCCAGCCTCGCGGGCGGCTTTCGCGACGACTGGGGCAGAACCGGTTCCGGTGCCGCCACCGAGTCCGGCGGTGACGAAGACCATGTCCGAGCCGTCGATAGCGTCGTAGATATCTTGCTGGCTCTCGAGGGCGGCTTCCTCGCCGACCTGTGGGAGCGAGCCGGCACCGCGGCCGCCGGTTTTCTCCTCGCCCATCAGGATTTTCGTGTCAGCACCGATTTCGACGAGGTGCTGGACGTCGGTGTTGGCGGCGACGAGTTTTGCGCCGTGGATGCCTTCCTCGTGCATTCGGTTGACGGTGTTGCCGCCGGCACCGCCACAGCCGACGACCGTGATGTCGGTCTGGAGGTCCTGGAGGACGTCCTCGAGTTCCTCGTCGGTCATCGTGCCGGACTGGCGGCCGTCGGTGTCCGCAGTGGAGGGCTGGCTGTCCTGTGATGTCTCAGCCGCGGGGGACTCGGCCGGGTCCCCGTTTTCGGCCTCGTCGATGGCGTCGTCGATGAGTGAGTCCATTCTTGGACCCATCTAAACAATGGAGCATAATTACCTTTCCCCTACACGTCAGCCACCTGTCTGACACGTTACGGTGTGATTACCTGTTTCGTTACTGGGGGAGAGAACAGTGAGTGCAGGCACCTGGTAGTTGCGTACTTCTCTCATATCTCTGATTACTCACAGGTCGAAGCGATCCGTCTGTTCGGTCTGGAACCGCTCAGGAGTAATTGTCTCGCCGTCAACCGTAATCGACTCTCCAGCGGCCAATGCACCGAACTTTGGCCCCTCTGGAATCCCGGCGATTGCGGCGCGTTCGGGGTCGAACGCGGTCTCCGTCGCGATGACTGCGTCGTCCGTGATCCGGACGGTGTCGTATTTCTCTTTCAATACTGCAACGAGGGCCTCGAGCAGCGCGCGTTTCGTCTCGAGTGGGTCGTCTGCGGGCACGGCGAACTGTGAGCCGACGCGGCTGCCGCCGTTGTCGGTCGTGAACGCGATTGTCCGGGCCTCGACGGCGTCGCGAACGCGCTCGTGATCGATTCCCTCTGCCGTGTCGATGAGATCGCCCGGAATCGAGATGACGTCGACGGTGTCGTCGTGGTGCTCACCGAACCGAAGCCCCTCGTCAACGCTCTCGAGGGCGTCCTCGAGTTGGTCCACGTGCTCGAGCGGCCGATTACCAACCTCGCGCAGCCACGTCTCGCTGACGAGTTGGTAGTCGAGGTCCGTAAGGGTCTCCTCGAGCACCGGCCAGTCGCCATCGATGACGGCGATATTGGTGTTGCTCGCCTCGAAGACGGCCTCGAGGAGGTCGCGATGTGCGCTTGGGTGACCCAGCTCCTCGAGGCCCCAGTCGGCGGCGATGTGGCCCACCGCCCAGGGCGTCTCGCGGACGATACGTTCGAACCGCGGCGCGTAGTGGTTGCCGCCGAAGCCGACCACTTGTTGGGTGCTGTGGGGAGCCACGTCTCGCAACTCGAGAATCCCGCGGGCGACGGCCTCGGCCCCGGCGGGGTCGTCCCACTGCTCGTCGCCACTGCCGAGTTCGGCGAACAGTGAGGGACAGCCGACGTCGGTCGGGCCGTGGTGGGTACACTCCATGCCGACGTCGTATTCCTCGGGCGCGTACTCATCGAAGGCCTCGAGCAATCGGGCGAGCGCGTTCGGACAGGCCTCGGCGACAGCGTGGTCTTCCCCGCCGAACTCCGCAGGGCCGAAATTGCCCGTGAAGTGCCCTGTCAACAACGCGTCGGTGTCGCCCGCGTGCCTCGAGGCGAAGACGAGCAGGTCGGGGTCACAGTCGAAGACGTCGACCGGGTGCTCGAGCTCGAGGTGAAACTCCTCGAACGTCCGCAGTTCGATGCCGTCAGTCTGGTAGTACGTGGCGCCACCGTCGGCGTCGGCTCGGCTGTTGTCGGTCCGTTCCGTCCAATCGCCCACCTCGCGCAAGTGGTCACAGATATGGA
Source organism: Natronolimnobius baerhuensis (assembly GCF_002177135.1). Taxonomy (NCBI): domain Archaea; kingdom Methanobacteriati; phylum Methanobacteriota; class Halobacteria; order Halobacteriales; family Natrialbaceae; genus Natronolimnobius; species Natronolimnobius baerhuensis. The sequence continues at coordinate 618,021 of NZ_MWPH01000002.1, read as the reverse complement.
CCGAGGCGCGGTCGGCGCGGCTCTCGACGATTGCGAGATCAGTCATATCCGTCCTCCGCGTTCGGCGGTCGTTAACTCGGCGGTTCGGCCTGAACGGTCACCACAGCACGAGCGCGGCGAGAAAGACGCCGTACCCCGCAACCAGAACCGCTCCATCGAGACGTGAGAGCCGGCGACCGTGGGCCATCAGCCCGACCAGCAAGACGGTAAAGGCGACCATGACGGGCAACTCGAATCGCAGCGTGCTCGAGGCGATGTCGATTGGCGTGATGAGGGCGACGATTCCGAGGACAGCGAGGATGTTGTAGATGTTCGAGCCGACAACGTTCCCAATCGCGAAGGCGGTTTCCCCGCGGAGTGCACCGACGACGGAGGCGGCCAGTTCCGGCAGTGAGGTCCCGAGTGCAAGCACTGTCAGCCCGATAACGAGGTCCGAAACGCCAAGTGCTGAGAGCAGGTCGGTCCCGCCGGCGACGAGCCAGCGCGAGCCAATGAGGAGTGCAACCAACCCACCAGCCACGAGCGCAACATCTCGCAGTTCGATTCCGCGACTACCGCCGGGGGCGTCCGCCATCGGTGCCGGATCGGCGTTGACTGCGTAGGCCAGATACGCCGTGAATCCGGCCAGCGCGAGCAACAAGAGCGCACCCTCGAGGCGGCCAATCGTTCCGTCGAGTCCAGCGAGGACGAGCGCGAACGCGGCGAACACCATGAACGGGACGTGACGACGCATGACAGTGTCACTGACCGATAGCGGCGTGATGAGTGCGGCAACGCCAAGGACCAATCCGATGTTCGCGATGTTCGAGCCGACGATTGCGCCGAGACCGATATCAGTCGAGACGTCGAGTGCGCCAATCGTCGCGACGAACAGTTCGGGTGCGGTCGTCGCGAACGCGATAATCGTCACACCGACGGTCGCCGCTCGGAGCCCGATTCCGAGTGCGAGCCGTCCCGCACCGGCGACGAGCAACTCGGCACCGGCATACAGCGCCACGATACCGGCCGCAAGCAATAGCACGGAGACGACGGTCCCGGAAACGGGAAGCATACGCGAGCGAGTACTCGAGAGCAGTGTATAAGGGTCGCGGAACTGCCCGGGACAGTCGCTGACGGCCTCGCGTTCGTGCTGTCAGCAGCCGAGACCCGGACCCATTATAGGGTCGCCGTCCGCACTCGCGTGTATAGCAATGGACGTATTTGGACTGCTCGGCAATCCAGTTGGGCACTCGCTGTCACCACCGATGCACGAGGCGGCGTACGAGGAACTCGAGTACGACGCGCGCTACGTGACGTTCGAACCTGATCCGGACGATCTCGAGGCGGCTATCGAGGGTGCCGAGGCGCTCGGCATTACGGGACTGAACGTGACGATTCCGTTCAAACAGGACGCACTCGCGGTCGTCGACGCCGACGACCTGGCGACGCGAATCGGCGCGGTCAACACGATTGATTTCACGGGCGAGGGCGGCCCAACGGGGCACAACACGGATGCCGGCGGTGCGATGCGTGCGCTCCGAGACCACGACGTCACAATCGACGGTGCGCGCGCAGTCGTCGTCGGTGCGGGCGGCGCTGGCCGGGCGATTGCGTTCGGCCTCGCAGATGCTGGCGCGAGCGTCGCCATCGCGAACCGAACCGTCTCGAGCGCACACGACCTCGCCGAGGAAGTCCCTCGGGCGACCAGCCACGGCCTCGAATCCCTCGAGTCGCTCCTTGCTGATGCGGACGTGCTGGTTAACGCGACCAGTGTCGGGATGGAAGAGGATGCAACGCCAGTCCCTGCGGATGCCCTTCACGGCGATCTGGCAGTCATGGACGCCGTCTACCAGCCACTCGAGACACGACTCTTGCAGGATGCAGCCGCTGCCGGCGCGACAACAGTCGATGGTGCGTGGATGTTGCTCTATCAGGGCGTCGAAGCGCTCGAGTTGTGGACGGGCCGGGACGCCCCCGTCGAGTCGATGAACGAAGCGCTTCGAGAGCGGCTGTAAAGGCCGAAAGTCGGCATTCGGAGAGCTGTGTTTCGAGCACCGACGGACCGGAACGGGCTGGACAATTGGGGCAGTTCTGTATTGTATCAGGCGAATTTAAGTGAAAGAGACGACTATATCGGGATAATGGCAATCCTCGAAAAGTTGAAGTCGTTGTTGGGCCTCGGCGGGTCGGGCTCTGAGTCTCCTCCCTCTCGAGAGGTCGGGGTAACGGTCGAACGTGAAGGATCGCAGTCACCACAGGCAGACGAGTCCGCTGCTGCTGACACGAGTGCAGCGGGGTCGACTGGCTCGATGGTCGACCCGAACGACGACCCAGAGCAGGCGGCTGAACCCGCCGAAGCAACTGGTCCGTCGACAGAAACGATTACGGACACCAACACCGGGAGCGATTCGGATTCGACGCCCGAGGCAGAGTCCGTCGAAACGGTCGATCCGACCGAGAACGAGACGGATGTCGTCATCGAGGATGCAGAGGCAGACACTCCACCAGCGACAGAGCCGGAGACGGACACAGAAACGGGTTCCGACTCGAGTGAGGCCGTGGACGATTCTGATGAGGCCGAGACGGATACCGACGAACCGGATATCGACGAAACGACAGCGGAAGAGTCGGACACCGACGCAGAGTCGGACGCCGACACTCCGGATGCCGACACTGTGGACGCGGCCGCCGATACCGAGGACGACGCCGATGCAGCCGACACGACCGACGACGACACCGCGAGCGAATCCGTCGATGTCATCAAGGGCATCGGCCCGGCCTACGCCGACCGACTCGAGGACGCGGGCGTTGACTCCGTCGCCGACCTTGCTGATGCGGACGCCGCGTCGCTGTCCGACCAGACTGATATTTCTGAAAAACGCATTCAGGGCTGGATCGACAAGGCGCAGGTTCGATAACGCGACTTCCGACCGTCTTCGTCCCTGATTTTCGACTCTCGAGTGCTGCGGTCGCTGCGTGAGTGTTCCAACACACCGCTTGGTGTGTCCGTCGCAGTGTCTGTATCCGCCGGGACCGAAAGAAGATTAGTTGCGCACCCGCTCTCGAGTGATATGAGCGATCCGCGCGTCGTGACAACGCTCGAGGCGTTTCGAGCCGCCGCGTCCGCGAGTGTCGAGATGGACGACTCCGACGGCGCGACGGACGAGCGCAGCGTTCGCGTGCCGGTCGAGGTGCAATTCGAGGTTTCGGATCCGTTTGAGGCATACTGTCGTGCGCGCGACGGCGACGGCGGAAGTGTCCTCGAGACGACGGGCGGCCAGCCTGGGTGGGGCTATTTCGGCGTTGACCCAGTCGAGCGCCTGACCTGTTCGGCCGACGCAGTCGCGCTCGCCGAGGACTGCGACGCCGACAGTGGACCGGCCGATACCGCCCCCACGCTCGCCGCACTCGAGGGACTCCTTGACGGCGAGTCCTTGCTTCGCGGGGAGTGTTCCGTGCCCTACCCCTGTGGCGCAATCGGCTGGCTCTCGTATGACGTTGTGCGCGAACTCGAGGATCTCCCCGAGTCGGCTATCGACGACCGCAGTCTGCCCCAACTCGAGGTGGGCGTCTACGACCGGTTGGCATCATGGGAGGGACCAACCGAGCCTGGAGAGCCGGTGACGCTTCGGATAACGGCCTGTCCGCGTCTCGAGTCAGACTCCGAGGATGCCGTCGAGCGTGCCTATGAACGAGGCAGGGAACGCGCACTCGAGTTGGCTCGCGCCGTCCGCGACGGTGAGCCGACAGTTGGCGAACCGCCAGTATCAGCGACGGAAGCAACCTTTGAGAGCGACTGCGGTCGAGAGGCGTTCGCCGACCGCGTTCGACAGGTCAAAAGCTACGTCCACGATGGCGATACGTTTCAGGCGAACATCTCTCAGCGACTCGTTGCCCCCGCCGCTGTCCACCCCGTTGCAGCCTACGACGCCCTTCGGCGGGTAAATCCCGCGCCCTATTCGTGCTTGCTCGAGTTCCGCGCCGCCGATCTAGTAAGTGCAAGTCCCGAGTTGCTTCTCGAGCGAGTTGATGAATTCGTCCGAACGGAGCCGATTGCCGGCACTCGCCCGCGCGGTGACACCCCCGTGGAAGACGACGCACTCGAGGCAGACCTCCTCGAGGACGAGAAAGAACGCGCCGAACACGCGATGCTAGTCGACCTCGAGCGCAACGACCTCGGCAAAGTGTGTGCCTACGGCTCCGTCACAGTCGAGGAGTACCGCCGCATCGACCGCTACTCGGAAGTGATGCATCTCGTCTCGGACGTAACCGGCCGATTGCGCGAGGGACAGTCGCTGTCCGATGCAATCGCCGCCGTCTTCCCCGGCGGGACGATCACTGGCGCGCCCAAACCCCGAACGATGGAGATCATCGACGAACTCGAGGCGACTCAACGCGGCCCCTACACTGGCAGTGTCGGCATCTTCGGCTTCGACGGCCGGGCGACGCTAAACATCACGATTCGGACGCTGGTTCGCCATGCCGAGGAGTATCACCTCCGGGTTGGTGCCGGAATCGTTCACGATTCGGAGCCGTATCGTGAGTACGACGAAACCCTCGATAAGGCCCGCGCACTCATTACAGCCGTCGACGAGGCGCTCGGCCAGCGCGCGGATATGGCACTCGAGGAGTCGCCCGCTGACTCGAGTGATACTGGCGGTGGTGTGGATGACTGAGCCGCCAGCGGTCGACGGTGTGGCCGAAGACGAGGCACAGACGCGAACGCGGATCCTTGTCGTGGACAACTACGATTCGTTCGCGTACAACCTCGTCCAGTACGTTGCCGAAGCAGTCGCTTCGGCAGGCCCTGCGGCGGCGGACGTCGGTGAAGTTGCAGACACGGTCATCGTCCGGCGAAATGACGAAATCGACCTCGAGGATGTTCGCGATCTCGATCCGACGGGAATCGTGGTGTCGCCCGGACCGGGCACACCACAGGACGCCGGCATCTCAATGCCGCTGTTTGCCAAAACCGAGTATCCCATTCTGGGCGTTTGTCTCGGCCATCAGGCACTATGTGCCGCAAACGGCGCGCCAGTCGTCCACGCACCGCACGTCGTCCACGGCAAGCCATCCGCGGTAAGCCACAACGGCGAGGGCCTCTTTGCCGGCCTTCCCGAAGGGTTTCAGGTCGGGCGCTATCACTCGCTGGCCGTCGAACGTGAGAATCTTCCGGACACACTCGAGGAGACGGCTCGAACGGCCGACGAGCGCGGGGTGTTGATGGCTGTTCGCCACCGTGAGAAACCTCATCTCGGGGTGCAGTTCCATCCGGAAAGTATCCTGACGCGCGAGCGTGGCGACGACACAGGCGACGACGGGATTTCCCTGCGGGTCGGCAAACAGATGATCGCGAACTTCTGTCGCTTCGCCGCACAACTCGAGGAGTGAACACCGTCCAAAGCTGTGAACGCTCGGCGGTGCTGCGCGGTAAGTCGACACTGCTCTCACTCGAGGACCGACACGCCGTCGGGGTCGATCACGACTCGGTAGCCGGCGTACTCGAAGCGGACGGAGCGGCCCGGATTCGACTCGAGCACGGCGGTCAGTGTGTTGGGTCGATGTCCTTGGACAGCGCCGGCAGGACCGTCGGGTGGCAGTTCTCACGGCCTGCGATACGATTGGGTGCCGTACAGAGTGCTGGGTGCATGGATGTGGGTCTGGGGAGGGGAGCACGCTACACTCGCGAAAGATTGTGCCGGCAGCTATTGGATTCCACAACGGAATCCAACACTGATCTATCGGACGGGACCTCAACAACCGCGAGTGTCCAATATGCCTACAAGGCGCTTTGAAACTTCCAATTGATGATAAAAGTAGTCTGCTGACTGCAGATGATGCGTTCCGCACAGAGGCGTCGTTTGTCTCACGGTAACGACGACAAACCAACTACTGTCTCATGGTAACGACGACAAACCAACTACTCGGTAGACCGACTTTCTGTGCACAGTCACTATCGACATCCCGGGAGTTTCTTATCTTGAGAGAGTCTGACGGATACGTTCTACTATTGTTTCCTCATCAGTCGTTTCGACCGGTTCTTTCCCGCCGTCACCCATCTTTTCTCTCGTGTCTCCATCGTCGTCTTCCCCTTCTTCGAACATGTCGCCCAGTTCTTCACTACCCTCTTCGAACATGTCATCCACTTCTTCACCACCCTCTTCGATCATTTCACCAGTCTCTTCACTGCCGTCTCTGACCGTCCCGCCTACTTCGTCGCCACCCCCTTCAACCGTCTCAGCTGTTTCCTCACCACTTTCTTCGACCATCTCACCGGCCTCTTCACCACTCTCTTCGATCATCTCGCCGGTCTCCTCGCTCCCTTCTTCAAGCATCTCGCCCGCCTCTTCACCACTCTCTTCGACTATCTCACCGATCTGTTTGCTTCCCTGTTCGATCTGATCGCCGACCCCCTCACTGGACTCTCTAATTCGATTGGCGACGTTCTCCGTTGTTTCCTCCGTCTTTTCCGCTACTTTTTGACCACCTTTCTGGACTTGATCAGCCGCGCCGTGGGTCATCCCCCACGTACGACTTTTGACCGTGTCAGTGACTCCATAGCCCTGCTTCGGGGAACCGTCGCTCTCAGAACCGACCTTTTCCCGTACTGGACCAAGCCAATCTCGGAGCACGTACCCAAGGCCGATGAGAGTCACGATATCAATTAGACGGGGACGGGATTGTCCCTCCTCAGTAGTCGTCGTCTCCTCATCGCTGATTTCTATCTCTCCCTCGCTCGTCGCTCTCTCTTCGTGTCTAGTCGTCCCCGCGTATGCAGTTGGCATGTCTCTCTTGTCTGACATCACGTCTTATTAGGAGTCCTACAGGCAGTATTCTTCGGCCAGCAACAGCAAGTCAAAAAATGGCAGACAGATCGTCATTCTCCAAACAGTATGTGACGGGTAATAGACGATGGATTGAAAATACTACTATATAGACACGTAGGTTCACTTCTGGTAGAAGGCCGTCCGGTCTGAACAGGGGATCAACGTACTGCTGGCTAGCCAGTTAGTGAGCAATACACGCTATGCACTGAGCATTCGCTCTTCTACAGTCATTACCTCTCCGCTCAAGTCACAGTTGCGCTGTCTGTGCAACACGACTCCTGAACCCTATCCGTGACTGAGGATTTCGACAGGGCAGCCTCCGGCATTTTGTCAGCGAAGATGAGACTGGATAGTGGGGTTGATAGTACTCCGAGTACCACGACGAGACGACCCAAGAACAGCCGATGACCGATGACCCAATCTACCACGTCGACGGCGACCTCGTTCCCGCGAGCGAGGCGACCGTCAGCGTTGACGACCGTGGCTTTCGCTACGGTGACGCCGCCTTCGAGACCATGCGCGCCTACGGCGGCACGATTTTCGCATGGGATCGCCACCGCGAACGACTCGAGCGCACCTGTAAAGCCCTCTCGCTTTCCCACGGGCTCTCGGACAACGACCTCCGCGCGCGGATCGACGAGACGCTCGCGGCGAACGACCTCGCGGACGCCTACGTGCGGCTGTCGATTACCCGTGGCGTTCAGCCGGGCAAACTCACGCCACAGCCCGCGGTCGATCCAACCGTCGTCATCTACGTCACACCGCTCCCGCGTGGTGGCCTCGAGGGGGAACCCGTCTGGGACGAGCCAGCAACGGTGCAATCAGTTGAGACGCGACGCGTTCCCGCGGCGTCGGTGCCAGCGACGGCGAAGACGCACAATTACCTGAACGGCATTCTCGCACGCACGGAACTCCAGGCGAGTGATGAGCCGGCGGACGAGGCGCTTATGTTGGATTGTTCGGGCTCCGTTGCCGAAGGCGCGACGAGCAACCTGTTTTTCGTCGCGGATGGCGTGGTACACACGCCGACGCTCGAGGCCGACGTGTTGCCAGGAATCACCCGCGAGTTGGTTCTCGAGGGCGCTAGGACAGTCGGACTCGAGACTCGAGCGGGTGAATACGACCTCACAGACGTCCGCAGTGCTGATGAGGCGTTTTTGACTAATCGGACGTGGGAACTACGCCCGATTGCGACGCTCGATGGACACTCGATTGGTGGTGGCCCGATCACGGAGCAACTCGCGCGGCACTATGATGAACGCGTCGAGAAGCGGTGTTACAGCGAGGCTGACGAATAAGTCGGTGGCGTGTCAGCCGTGTGTCGGCGGCAACTGTGCCTGTTTGATCCAGAACCGTTCGATGGCGTTGATGATCGACGTAAATCCGTCAGCATCGGATGGTTTTGTCACGTAGGCGTTTGCTGCGGTGGCATAACTGCGCTCGATGTCCGCAGTTTCATCCGAGTTCGTGAGCACGATCACCGGGAGGTGGCGCAGTTTCGATTCGGTCGCTATCGTCTCGAGAATATCGTCGCCATTCATATCGGGAAGGCTGAGATCGAGGAGGATAAAATCGGGAAGCGTTTGCGGCCGTGCCTTGAGGAGTGCGTCTAGTGCCTCATTACCGGTCGTGTAGACCTCGATCACGTACTCGAACTCCATCTCGGCGAATCCGGCACGTATCCGACGAACATCGTCTGGGTCATCTTCGATAAGAACGACCTGTACAGGCTCATCAGCAGGCCTGTGTGGTGACTGTGACCCAGTTGCGGGACGGCCCATCATCAGATTACTCCCACCGAGTGTAAATAAACCCTCGCCTTCAGTTGTCCATGGACCGAATGATTTGCCAGACAATTACTAATTTCGAAGCGTTATTGTGGGGAATTATCTATTGTCCTGTGGACCCTCTTTGCCGACGTGAGTAAACGGCTGCTGGTGTTGTTCGTCGATCACATCAGCACGGACAACCTCGAGACCGCAGTCGCGAACCGCGGTTGCAATGGTATCGATCTCGTCGGTATCCGAGCCAACAACGGTCACATGGTAGTTCTCCTCGCCAGCCAGTAGTTTCCGAACCGAGACAACGCCGTGAATCTCGAGCAGTTCTCGCGTCAGAAAGTTCGTCGGTTCGCTCGCTGTACACGTAAACAGCATGACGAGCTGGTAGCCCGCTGCTTCGTAATCGATGGTCGGTATGTAGCCACGGATAACCCCTGACTCCTCGAGTTTTTCCAGTCGGTTTCTGACCGTTCCCGCGGAGACGCCGACAGATTCCCCAATCTCTCGTGTCGTGTTGTTCCGCGCATCGTGCTGTAATTGCTGTAAAATCCCCTGATCGATATCGTCGAGTGCAATCCCATCCTCACCCATACACTCATCTTCGCCCATTCGCAAATATACGTTCTGCTCCGGTGGGAACCATCGAATGCCGGCTTCAACAGCTTCAAGCACCGGAAGCGGCGAGTGTCGTGCGTGCTTTCCGGAGGACGCGACCGGCTCTACGCCGTCTGGCGACGGGTGTTCGATCTCTCGTGGCCAGTGATGGTCGAGCAGTTCCTCCGAACGCTGATGCGGACGACCGATATCGCAGTGACCGGCCTCTTTTCACCGGCAGCGGTCGCAGCGGTCGGCCTCGCGGACCTCTACGCTCGACTCCCGCTTCGGATCGGACTCGGACTGGGGAGTGGCGTCATCGCCCTCTCGAGTCAGGATACTGGCAGTGGGGCGACGGCGAATCGAGACGAGGCAATTACACAGGCACTCGTCCTTGGGGCGGTTGCCGGCGTTCCATTTGTCTTCTTTGGCTTTCTGCTCGGTGAGTGGGCAATTGCGCTGCTGGGCGCAGAATCGGAGGTTGCCAGACAGGGTGGTATCTATCTTGCAATCATCTTCGCAACAACACCTGCCCGCCACGTTGCACTCGTCGCTGCACGGTCGATACAGGGCGCTGGCGACACGCGCACGCCGATGTACATCAACGGTGTCTCGAACGCGCTCAACATCGTCGGCACGCTCACGCTCGGCTTGGGACTCGGGATGGCACCCGAACTCAACATTATCGGGGTCGGTATCGCGACCGCGTTCGGGAACGTCTTCTCTGCGCTCGCGTTGCTCGCAGCAATCGCCAGTCCCTGGACGCCTGCTGGTTTCATCCGCCCGCGTCAGTGGACCGTCACCAAGCAGTTGCTCACAATCAGCGCCCCGCGAATCGTCGAGGGGCTCGGCTCGACCGTGATCGCGTTCCCGTTCAACGCCATCCTGTTGCTGTTTGGGACGGAAGTCAACGCCGCCTACCAGATTGGCCAGCGCGTCTACCAGCAGATCACCGCGCCGCTCTCTCGAGGGTATCGCACGGGGACGAGCATTATTGTCGGCCAGACGCTCGGCGAGGGTGACCCAGCGGGCGCACGGTACAATGGCTGGGCGGCGGCGCTGCTTGGACTCGTGACGGTGGGCAGCCTCGGCGTCGTGTTGTTCATCGGTGCCGAGTGGTTCGTCGGCTTCTTCACCGACGATCCGGAAACGCGGTTCTACGCGGCCAACTTCGCTGCGGCGTACGCGCTTGCCGCGCCTCTGACCGTACTCTACACGGTGCTTGCAGGCGCGCTGACGAGCGGCAGTGACACCAAGACGCCGTTTATCGCCCGCATCACTGGGATGCTCTTTGGGATGCTCGGGATTTCGTACGTCTTCGGCGTCGTCCTCGAGTTCGGCGTGCCAGCCATCTACGCCTCGATCATCATCTACTACCTGTGGGCGACGATCTACGTCGCCGTCGGCTTTTACCGCGGCGCATGGGTCGACCGCACACAGGCCATGATGGACGAACGCGGCAGTACACCGGGTGAAGCGTCAGGGACGGACGACTCGGCGAAGTAAAATCAGTCGTCACTCTCGAGAAGGCGTCTCGTCTCGTTTCCCACCGCCTCGTCGTCTGCCAGGTCGTCAGCGCCGGTGGTGTCGTCACCGTCACTGGATGCAGTGGACGCGGGCACTGCGAGTAGCTCGTAGTCGACGCCCTCGAACTCGAGGACGAACTCGCTGCCAAAGGCTGTTGCCGGCGTCTGGAAGCCGGGTTGAATGGCGCGCTCGTCGCCGCCGTCCGACTCGCAGCCGAGTACGCGTTCGGCAGCCGACACTGCAGACTGTGCCGTCAGTGCGTAGGGATTTGGCGTCTCGAGTCTAGCCGTTGCCCGCTGTCCGTCCTCGTCGGTCAATTCGCCCCAGATGACGGCCCGGTCAGTCGCCAGCGTCTGCTCGTCAGGGCCGTCGATGACTGTCTCGAGGCTGCGCTCGAGGACGCGCTCGACTGGTCCACAGGTGAGGACGCAACTGACCGACTCGAGTGCAGCGAGTGCGTGGCCCGCCCACGAGGGCGCACTGGCGTAGACCTCGACCGAGTCGACACCGGCGCTGTACGGTGCGGTAACGACGTCACCCCAGGGGACTGAGACCGCATCTGTCGGGCCATTGCCAAAGTCAAGTTTGCGCGTTCGAAAGCCGGCTGGGACCTTGATGAGCCGACCGTTGTGTCGGACGATCCCACCGTCAGCGAGCAGGTCGAGAACCGTTCGCGCCGTCCCACTCGAGGGCGGGCCGCTCGCCTCGACGCCGAGTGTGAGGCTGTCTGCAGTTGGCAGGCACTCGGCGAGCATCGCAGCCAGACAATCCGAGGGAACGACCTCGAAGCCGACACCGGGGACCATCGTCACGCCGGCGTCTCGTGCCTCCCGATCACGCTGGCGCAGTCGCTCGAACACAGCGACCTCGCCGGTCACATCGAGATAGTCGGTCCCAGTCTCGAGGCAGGCCTCGGTCATCGGATCGACCGTCTCGGTAAACGGTCCCGCGCAGTTCAAGACGGCGTCAAACTCCTCGAGGACGGCTGTGAGATCGTCCTCGAGTGCGAGTTGTCGCCCCTCGACGCCGAGGTGTGTTGCCTGTTCGCTGACCGCCTGGCCGTCGCGACCAGCAAGTGTCGGCGTACCCGATTCATCTTCCTCCCCTCCTCGTGTAACTGCTTCGTGCGCGACCAGACGCCCCGTATAGCCATACGACCCATAGATGAGAAGGGAGTCCATAGACCTCGTTACGTTGTGGACGTGTTAAAGCTCCGTCAGACATTCGGTAACACGTTGACACGTCTCTGGCGGTCGTGTTCGTGTTGTTCGACGCCGTCCACGCGCGATAGCCCCTAAAAAGTCGGCCAAACCAGGTCGCGCTCCTGGTCGTACTCGAGCAAGCCGGCATCGATCAGACGCGGCAAGTGGTCGTGATAGAGTGAGAGATAGACGTTTGCAACCCGGTCAGCCGACAGTTCCTGGACTGTACTGCCGGATTCCCGAACGGCAACCTCTTCGGCTGCATCCGGCAGGGTGATCTCCTCGTCGTAGGTCCGCATGACTTCGAGGAAGCGTCGCCGTCGGCTGTTCGACAAAACCCCGAGGGCTTCATCAACCGCCTCAGGTGACACCTCGCACTGCTCGAGCCACTCGAGGATCGACACGACTGTCTCGGTGCAGTCGACCGTTGAATCTGGCGTAGCTGTCATGCATATCCTCCGGCCCCTCGAGGACCATCCCCGGTGACGAGAACGTGCCAGCCGAATTCGTTCGGGAACGCGGCATTCGTGGCGCTTGCTCGAGGGTTCGTACCGGGTTCTCGCCACGGCGCTAAATATGCGTGTCGAATTAGAGACGAACAGCGGCGTGCTGCTATCCGCTACTAACGGGCATCTGCGGCCCTGATACGGCGACAGTCACAGTTCTATGCTCGACAACTCGAGAAATCTAGTCAATCGTGAACGCTGGTTCTGCGATTGATTCGCTCTTGCAGGACGGACAACGCGAGGGGAGATTCAACAACTCGTCGTAGTCGTCAAAGCCACAGTCGCGACACGTTGGTGGCGCAACGAGAAACTGCTCGTCAGCGTCGTTGCCGTCGACCGACTGGGAGACATGCTCGAGGTGGCCAACAATAGCGTGCGGTGTCAGATCGAGTTCGACGGCCAGTTCACTCGGCGTCGCCGGTTCGACTCGCAACAACTCGCGGAGTTGCTGTCGCGTCGTTTCATCAGCCTCTCGCATAGCAACAGCCACGTCGGTTGGCGGTTTATACTGATGGGATGAACAGGCGCAAAACCTCGCCGTTTACGGCGTTGACGAGACGCTTCGCGTCTCGTTCGCACACCAGAAATCAAAGATTTCTGGGGACGGGGATACGCGCCGTCACTGGATGACGCAAACCACCGATTACTGCACGGCTGGATATTCCACGCTCAATCACTATCTTTAATACGGAACATCCCATAAGTGCTTATGAACACAGTAAGATGCTGGAAACAACTCGCACCTATCGAGCAAAAATCGTCAACCACTCCCAAGTGAGCGACGACCTCGATGACTGCGGACACTCGGCATCGAAACTGTGGAACGTCGCCCGCTACCACATCCAACAAGAGTGGGACGGAACCGGCGAGATTCCGTCCGACGCCGACCTCAAGCGCGAACTAAAAGACCACGAACGATACAGTGACTTACATTCTCAGTCAAGTCAGCGAGTTCTAGAAGAGCTTGCTGAGTCGTTCAACGGTTGGTTCAAAAAGCGCAAGAACGGCGACAGAGACGCGAATCCACCCGGCTACAGAAAGCGAGGCGACAACCATCCACGCTCTACTGTCACGTGGAAGCAGAACGGCATCAAACACGATTCCAAACACAACCAAATCCGCCTGAGCAAGGGATTCAACCTCAAACAGCACCGCTCGGACTTCCTCCTCGTCGAATACGAGACGCGACCGGACGTGACCGTGGAGAACATCCAGCAAGTTCGCGCCGTGTGGAACGGCGACCGCTGGGAACTCCACCTCGTCTGCAAAGTCGAAATTCCCGTCGGGGACGCACCCGGCGACAACACGGCTGGAATCGACCTCGGTATCAGCAACTACCTCGCCATCGCCTACGACGACGGTGACGCCGAGTTGTATCCGGGGAACGTCTTGAAGCAGGACAAGCACTACTTCACCCGCGACGAGTACGACACGGAGGGCGATAACGGGCCATCGAAGCGTGCGCTCCGCGCCCGACAGAGACTCTCGTGTCGAAAAGACCACTTCCTACACGCCCTCGCCAAACACATCGTTGAGCAGTGCATCGACCACGAAGTCGGTCGCATCGCTATCGGTGACTTAAGCCAGATTCGTGAGGACGAGAACGGTGACTCGCGGAACTGGGGGAAGCGCGGGAACAAGAAACTCCACGGATGGGAGTTTGACCGATTCACCACGTTGCTCGAATACAAGGCGGAGGAATACGGTATCCTTGTTGACTGTAAAAGTGAACGAAATACGAGCAAGACGTGTTCGTGCTGTGGCCGGAAGCGTGACGCGAATCGTGTGGAGCGTGGATTGTACATCTGTGAGTCGTGTGGTGCGACAATGAACGCAGACGTGAATGGAGCGGTGAATATTCGAAGAAAGATAACTCAGAATCCTCCTACGGGGGATATGAGTAACGGTCGTTTGGCACGGCCAGTAGCCTACTTGTTCAATCAGACCTCGGGGCGTTTCGCACCGGGCGAACAAGCAGGTTGCAAACCGTAATATCCCAACACTCGGGAATCCTCGCGCTTCAGCGCGGGGAGGATGTCAAACTGATCGCTCCCGGATACTGTACGAAGAAGATAGTGTGGAAAAAAGACGCTGAAAGGGTAAGTGACTTACAGTTGCCTGCCGAAATCGCGAGCATGAAAGCCGTCGTCCTTGCTGGCGGATACGCGACCCGGCTGTGGCCGATCACCAAGCATCGGCCCAAAATGTTCCTCCCAATCGGCGAGTCGACCGTCATCGACCGTATCTTCGTCGAACTCGAGGCAGACGACCGAGTTGACGAGGTCTTCGTGAGCACGAACGAACGCTTTGCGGCTGAGTTCGAGGCCCACCTGGCAGAGAGTGAGTTCGAGAAACCAACGCTGTCAATCGAGGATACTGCCGACGAAGACGAAAAATTCGGCGTCGTCGGCGCGCTCGCACAGTTAATCGAGCGAGAAAACGTCGATGATGACCTGCTCATTATCGCCGGTGACAACCTGATTAGCTTCGACACCACTGAATTTCTCGACTACTTCCAGGAGAAAGACGCGCCGACGCTTGCCGCCTACGACGTTGGCTCGCGCGAAAAGGCAAAATCCTACGGTCTCGTCGACCTCGAGGACGACCGCGTCGTTGACTTTCAGGAAAAACCAGACGAGCCGAACTCGACACTCGTCTCGATTGCCTGCTATGCGTTCCCGAAGGAATCGCTCGACTTGCTTCCAACCTATCTCGAGGAGGGGAACAACCCCGACGAACCCGGCTGGTTCGTCCAGTGGCTGCAAAACCGCGAGGCGACCTACGCCTACACGTTCGAAGGCGCGTGGTTCGACATCGGCACACCCGAGAGCTACCTCGACGCCGTCGCCTGGCACCTCGATGGCAACTCGCTGGTCGCCGACTCCGCGACGCTCGAGGATGCGACCATCGGCGACAACGTCCACATCATGGGCGACGTCACGCTCGAGGAGACGACTGTCGACCACGCAGTCATCTTCCCGGATGCGACGGTCCGGAACAGTGAGATTCGGCGTTCGATTATCGACGAGAACACACACCTCGAGGATATCGCACTCGCGGGCGCGCTCATCGGTGCGCATACGACGATAACGAACGGCTCGTCACAGTAATACTACTGTTTATCGTAGTGACGCCTCTCGATTTCGGAGTTACACGGCGAGTGAATCGCAGTAAACATTTAATCGGGGTGAGCCCTTAGACCCAGGTATGCTCGAGGCCCTCATGGGGAACATGCCGCTTTTGTTGCTGTCGGTCGGGCTCATACTGATGGCGCTCGAGGCGCTGTCTCCCGGCGCACATCTGATCGTCATCGGCGTTGCGCTGGCCGGGGCCGGTCTGCTTGGACTGTTGCTTCCCATCCCGGCAAATCTGATCGTGCTGGCGGCGTTAACGCTCGGTATCGGCGCTATCGCGGCGTACATCTACAACGAGTTCGACTTCTACGGTGGGAAGGGCACCGCCCAGACATCCGACTCGGACTCGCTGGCTGGAACGACGGGCTACGTCACCGAAACGATCACCAACCGCAGCGGCGAAGTGAAACTCAACGAAGGCGGCTTTGCACCCTACTACAGCGCCCGAACGACCAGCGGGACAATCGAAGAGGGTGAAGAGATCATCGTCCTTGACCCCGGCGGTGGCAACGTCCTCACCGTCGAATCACTCGGTGCAATCGGCGAAGACGAAATCGACCGCGCGCTCGCAGAAGAAGCCGCTCGCAGTCGCGAGCAGGAGTCGGCGACCGATGCCGACACACAGCCCGAACGAGAAACCGAACGCTCGAGTTAACGCCACTCGAGCGGTTTTAGCCATTGTTGTCTCCGATTCTCTGTATAAAAACGCCGCTGTGCAGTTAACATGTTGTGAAAACAAGGGAACGCTTTTTACGTCACCGACATAATCCCGCACCATGGTCGTAGACATAATTCCACTCCAAGCCGCCGAAGGAGCATTGCTTTTTATCGGTGCACTCGTCCTCGTGGTCGTTCTCGCCGCACTCCTCAGTGCGATTGAGATCGTCGACGCATACGAGAAACGTGCCCTGACCGTCTTCGGAGAGTACCGCAAACTCCTCCAGCCGGGTATCAACTTCGTCCCACCGTTCGTCTCGAACACCTACCGGTTCGACATGCGAACGCAAACACTCGACGTGCCCCGACAGGAAGCAATCACGCGCGACAACTCGCCCGTCACCGCCGACGCCGTCGTCTACATCAAGGTGATGGACGCGAAGAAAGCCTTCCTCGAGGTCGACAACTACAAGAAGGCCGTCTCCAACCTCGCCCAGACCACCCTCCGTGCCGTCCTGGGTGACATGGAACTCGACGACACGCTCAACAAACGCCAGGAAATCAACGCGCGCATCCGCCAGGAACTCGACGAACCCACCGACGAGTGGGGTATCCGTGTCGAGTCCGTCGAGGTCCGTGAGGTCAACCCATCGAAGGACGTCCAGCGCGCAATGGAGCAACAGACTTCCGCAGAGCGCAAACGCCGTGCCATGATTCTCGAGGCACAGGGTGAACGCCGCAGTGCCGTCGAGAAGGCAGAAGGTGACAAGCAGTCCGAAATCATCCGCGCACAGGGTGAAAAACAGAGCCAGATCCTCGAAGCGCAGGGTGACTCGATTTCGACCGTCCTGCGAGCGAAATCCGCCGAATCGATGGGCGAACGCGCCATCATCGACCAGGGAATGGAGACGCTCGCCGAAATCGGCCAGAGCGACTCGACGACGTTCGTCATGCCCCAGGAACTCACCTCGATGGTCGGCCGGTACGGTAAACACCTCTCGGGCAGTGACGTCAAAGACGACGGCGACTCACTCGAGAGCCGTGACTTCGACGAGGAGACTCGCGAACTGATCGGCCTCGACGACATCGCCGAGATCATCGGTGAGATCGACGAGGAAGCCGAGATGGATCTCGAGGCGATGGAACAGGAAGCCCAGGCGATTAAAGAGGGCAAAGACGCCGGAACCATCACCGATCCCGACGAAGTCATCGAAGAGATGGATCAGGATTTCCAGGGACAGACTGACGGCGGAACCGACGTGGACGCCGAACCGAACTCGAGCAACTAAGACTCGAGTCGCTGCAGTTCGACTCGAATAGGCGCTGTAACGACCGTTCTCTTTCTCTTGGAGTCGTCGTAAGAAGTGATTACTCCGTTGGCCCACAGCCGACAGAACCTAATCAACGACTACAGAACCTGATACGTTAAAATGCATGAAATTCGAGTGGCAATGAACGAATTGGAGCGAAACCTGTTTTAGGTCCCAGCCCATGATGGACCGTAGAGACATGACATCGCCCGATGGGGTCGACGACAATAAACGCTCGACCCTGCGCCGGTTTGCTGCCCTCGGTGCCGCCGCACCGGTTGCTGGTTTTTCGGAACCGGCAGCGGCGGATACAGGTGAAAGCGACGCACGCGATGCGATTGCTGGCTATCTCTCGACCACTCCCGGAGCCCACTTCTCGAAGATTCGCGATGATCTCCAACTCGGCACCGGCGAAACCCAACACCACCTCCGTCGCCTCGAGGAACTCGAGGTACTCGAGCAGTTCAGCGACGGCGATTACAAACGCTTTGTCCCTGCGGATCGCTTCGATGAGTTCGAGAAACGGACGCTTGGCTACCTTCGCCGAGATACCCCACGCGGGATGATTATTGAACTCCTTTTGGACCCGGATGCGACTGCCGGTGATCTGGCCGACTCGCTTGACGTGTCCCCGCCGACGGTCAGCAAATACGCCGGCAAACTCGAGGAAGCGGGGCTCCTCTCTCGAGACGACGGCTACGCGGTTGAACGCCCGGCAACGGTGATGATGCTCGTCGTTCGCCACGCCGATTCCTTCGGTGAGCGAGCGGGCGAGCTTGCCCAGAACGCGGATCAGTTCCTCGAGTACGAGGGCTAACTCGTTCGACAGCGATAGTGGGTCCGCACGTCCAACAGCGTGCGCTGTCAGCTGTGACGGAGAGCCTCGAGGTCACTCGAGAGACGAACGGTCGGGTTCAAAACGAAACGGAAACCGCACTCGCGCGATCGGACTGCAACTTAGATGTTGACTTTCCAGGTCGTACTCGAGGAGTAGCCCCATTTCTCGATATCGACGTCGTAGTCGCCGTTTTGGATCGCGGTGATGTTCGAGCCGACCTCTTTGGCAGTCATGCCCAGCTCCTTGCCGATAAGCCGCGATTTGAAGTAGGTCTTCGTCGCGGCGTTCTCTCGCAGGTAGCGGAGAATCTGCTGCTGTTTGCTCGTGAGGTCGGGTGCCATTGCGGTGCTCATACACCAACGCATGATGGACACACTCTTAGGGGGTTTGGTACGCGCGGTTAACCCGCCGCAGTCATGCGATTTTCGACCCAAGTAATCACGTAATAATCGGTGGGAAACACTGTGTTGGTACAGCCGGTTAATTCATCCCATTTCGTGACCGTCGCACACAGCGACCGTTTCAACGCGCCAATACAGGGTTTCGGAGCGCGCTACTCGAGTTGGTAGGCGTAGTGGTCAACCTGAAAGGGGCCAAACGCGCACGCGAGTGCATCACCAAGTGCGCCGGCCCGGTCGAGCAAGTCAGCAGAGAGAACACCCGCTGCGCCGGTGGTCTCTGCAATGGCGTTCGTGTTACAGACATCGTCCATCACTGGTCCGAGTTCCTGCCCATCCTCGAGTCGGTTGGCAATGTGGTCGGGCAGCCGAATCGACGGCCCGCCACCACGCTCGAGTCGCTCGCCATCGGTGACGGCGGCCCACATGATCAGGTATAGCCCTGGAGTCTCCTCGAAGCGCGCGACGCCACCCTCGAGACCAACGCCGTAGTCTGCTGGGTCCGCTGTGAGTGCCCGCCGAGCGCGGTTTTCGGCTCCGGTGATCGTCTCTGCAACCGACCAGGGCTGTTCCGGAATGCCGGAGTCGACTGCGACCGCGGTCACAGTCGGGTCGAATCGCTCGAGGGTTTCTTCGACGGCCTCGAGTTTCACTGGGTTCGTGCTGCCGACGGCGACGTGCATGGCGTTTCGTTGCGAGCGTCGGTAGTTGGGTGTGACGATCCGTCGTGTTTCGATATATCAATGTTATGTTTTCTCATACCTTTTTGGCCGAATTACCGGTTTTCATGGAGTATCGGACTTCAATTTCGAAAGCATTATACGCGGAGTCTTTGAATCCAGTAGGTAACGACTTCGTCCGGACTTTTGCTACAGACTGTCCGGGCAGCACTCGCCATCGCATGACCAACGCACAATCGAACACAAGAGTCCGGCGTACCGAACGAGAATCGACTGACGAAGAGACAGAAACTGAATCGAACGATCTTGCCTGCCCGGAATGTGCGGGTAACCTCGTCGTTGACGACGAACACGGCGAAACCGTCTGTGAAGACTGTGGCCTCGTCGTCGAAGAGGATTCCGTCGACCGCGGCCCCGAATGGCGCGCATTCGACGCCGCCGAGAAGAACGAAAAGTCCCGTGTCGGTGCACCGACGACGAACACGATGCACGACAAGGGTCTCTCGACGAACATCGACTGGCGCAACAAAGACGCCTACGGCAACTCGCTTGGCTCGCGCCAGCGTGAGAAGATGCAGCGCCTGCGCAAGTGGAACGAGCGCTTCCGTACCCGCGACTCCAAAGAGCGCAACCTGAAACAGGCACTCGGCGAAATCGACCGCATGGCGAGCGCACTCGGACTCCCGAACAACGTCCGCGAAACCGCTTCTGTCATCTACCGCCGCGCACTCGACGAGGACCTCCTGCCCGGCCGCTCCATCGAAGGTGTCTCGACCTCGTGTGTCTACGCCGCCGCGCGTCAGGCTGGCGTCCCTCGGAGTCTCGACGAAATCGCCGACGTCTCCCGTGTCGAGAAAAACGAGATTGCTCGCACCTACCGCTATGTCGTCCGCGAACTCGGCCTCGAGGTCCAGCCCGCTGACCCAGAGAGCTACGTCCCACGCTTCGCGTCGGGTCTCGACCTCTCGGATGAAGCAGAACACCGCGCTCGCAGCCTGCTCCAGAACGCCAAAGAAAAGGGCGTCCACTCGGGCAAGTCGCCGGTTGGTCTCGCGGCTGCTGCCGTCTACGCCGCAGCCCTGCTGACCAACGAAAAGACCACGCAGGCTGCCGTCTCCGACGTTGCGGATATCTCCGAAGTCACCATCCGCAACCGGTATCACGAACTGCTCGAGGCCGAGGAAACGCTCGGTGTGGCCTGAACGACCTCGCTGAACCCGACAATCGAACCGCTTTTCTCGCCGCCCACCACACCCGATAGCAAATGGGCTTGCAATTCGATTCGTTCGTCCTGACTGCCGCAACTGCTGATCTCGCCGACGAGCCGGCCGCTCGAGACCACGCCGATGCTGTTGAGTTTCGGATGGACTTAGCCGAGACAGACCCGCTCGAGGCGCTTCGCGAGTACGACGGCGAGTTGCCGATTCTTGCGACCAACCGCGCTGCCTGGGAGGGCGGCGAGTGGGAGGGTGACGATGACGAGCGGCTTGCAGAACTCGCCGCAGCCGCCCGACTCGAGGGCGTTGAGGCCATCGATATCGAACTCGAGTCGTGTCGGTCGGGGGCGGCAGAGACAGTTCTCGAGGCGGCAGCAGACAACGACGTCTCAGTCGTCGCTTCGGCCCACGATTTCGAGGGGACGCCCTCGGAGTCCGAAATGGTCGAGACGCTCACTGCGGCCTGTGAGTACGCCGACGTTGGGAAACTCGCGGTGACGGCCCACGAGCAGGGTGATGCACTCGCCGTTCTCTCGGCGACCCACCAGCTGACGACGGCGGGCGAGACGGTCGCGACGATGGCGATGGGCGAGGCGGGAAGTCACACGCGCGCTGTTGCCCCGCTGTACGGCTCGCGGATCGGCTATGCGCCGGTCGATCCCGCCGACGCGACCGCGCCGGGACAGTACGACCTCGAGACGCTGTCGACGCTGATCGAGGCGCTCGAGTGATCGAGTAACCGGGTGGCAGCGCCTTCTTCGCGCCGTAAACGACGCCATACCAATAGGTGTCCTCGAGGTCTGCCGTCGTATGGAATCGACGGAGACGGCGACGCTCGAGTCACTCGAGAGTCACGAGAGGACGCACAGTGTCGAGCGCGACGCGGCGTCGGCGAGAAGGCTCAACAGTGGACTTAGCGCTCCCGCTGGTGCTGGCAACGACGACGCTCTCGCGTCACTATTGTGTGCCACCGTCGCCGTCGACCGAACCGAATCGGGGCAGTTACGCCTCGAGCCATCGTTTCGAGCCGCCTGGACCGACCGCCTGCTCGCAATTCGAGAGCGAGGGACTCGCCTCGAGGCGCTGGCAGCCTCCCTCGAGACAGATGCTCGGCGGCTGGAGCTGTCGGTCGAACCGGACGGCTTCGTCGCGACCTGTGGTCGCGACCGAGTGGGCTGTTGGCCATCGAATGCGGCGTTGCTCGCCGATCTCGCAGCCGCGTCGGTGCTTGAGACGCGCGGCGAGACCTGGCACGGGTTCGACGAGGACGAACGCGGGAGGATCCTGACGGCGCTTCGAGTCTTTCTCGAGCGGTGTCCGAACTGTGACGGCGAGATTCTCGAGACGGAGCCGCCGACTGGCTCGCTGGCGGGTGAAAATCGACCGCCAGCGAATCGAGAGGAGACATCACAGGGATTGCTGCCGGACTCGAGTCAGCCACCATCGCCACCATCATCCGACAGTCTCGAGTCACGTGATGACAGTCTCACCCTCACGTGTGGCTCCTGTGGCGTCATGCTCGTTCGAACGCCGTATCCAACCGGGTGACTCGTTGGCGGCGCTCGAGGAACTGATTTCGACCGGCGAGCCAGAACCGGAATGTTAACCAGTCGGCTCTTCTAGTGTCTGACTATGTCATGGTTTCGTGCACTCCTCGCCGGGGGTCTTTCGGTTATCTTACCCGGCGCAGGGCACGCAGTGTTGCGTGACTGGGTTCGGGCGCTGATCTTTGCGGGTCTATACCTCTCCGCAATCGCGCTCTTTTTCCCCGTCGAACAGATTGCCAGTGCCGGTTCGATCACTGAGGGTGCTGAACTGGCCCAGGAAACGGAGACGATGGGACAGTTCGTCCTCTCGTTTATCGTCCTCTTTGCGGCAATTGACGCGACCTTCCGCTCACTTGGATTCCCGCCGAACTCCTCGTCTGCGGATGTCGAGGGCCCGACCTGCCCCGAATGCGGAAAAGAACTTGACGATGACCTCGAGTTCTGTCACTGGTGTACGACCCGCCTCGAGCCACGCGGCGAGGAAGTAGATGAAGACGACGACGCCGAAGCTGAAACCGATCCAGACCGAACCGAAGCCGAACCAAAAGAAGCCTAGCGCTACTTTTCGATAATACTCTCTTCGACGGCCTCGCCGAAGTGCCGCGCCGTATCCTCGTAGTACAGCAACATCTCGTCGCCGGCCTCGAGGTCGGTCACTGCCTTTCGCCCCTCGCTGGTCGAGACTTTGATCGTCTCGGCGTTCTGTAGCAGGGTTTCGACGCGGTCGCCCGACTGGGCCTCGAGTGCGACGCGGAACATTGGTCGTTGCTCGATTTTGACCCGGCCGACGATGGCTTCGCGGGTGTTGCCGTCGGTGTCGAGGATCTGGACCTCGTCGCCGCTCTGGAGTTCCGAGAGGTACTTCGTGCCGCCGTCTGGCGTCCGGACGTAGGCGTGGACCGCGCTCGCGTTGACCCGGAAGGGCCGCGAGGCGACGTACGGCGATTCGGCGGTTTCGGCGTGGACGAAGACGAGTCCGCGCGCCATCGAGCCGACGAGCATCCCCTCGTCGTGCTCGAGCAGGCTGCCGGTGTCGATACAGACCCGGTCGGCGCTGCCAGCGCGTTCGATCTCGAGGACCTCGGCGTACTCCAGATCGAGCGTCTCGCGTTCGGCCTCGTCGCGAACCTCGACGGTCTTGCGGATCTCGTCGGGATCGCTCGAGTCGAGCAGGACCGAGTCGGAGCCGATCTCGAGGGTTTCGAACGCCGTCTTCGCTTCGTCGGCGCTCGTGACGCCAGCGACGAGGTCGGTCTCGTCACCGATGCGGGCGATCAGATTCTCGAGGGGGATGATCGTCCAGTCCTCGCCGATGATGATCGTATGGTCGGCTTCCTTGGCGGCCGTTTCGGCGAACGCTTCGTACTCTTTGTCGAGGATGCGGACGTATGCGCCGCGTTCGACATCGACGTCACGGCGCAGTGTCGAGAGGTCGGCAGAGCCAGAGAAGTCCTCCGGCATGTCGATTGTTGCGTCGCCTTCGCCGTCTTTGCCGACGACGATAGCGTCGGGTTCGGCGTCATCGCTCGCTCCGATGTGTTCGATTTCGTCGTCTTCGGCGTCATCGACGAGCGTCACGTCGCCGTTGGTTCGGAACGCGGCGACGTTGATATCACCGAGATTTCGAACGCGTTCGACGTCTGCTTCATCGACGAGCACCCAGTCGACACCCGCCTCGAGTGCGGTGGTGATCCGCTCGCGGCGTTCGTCCCAGTCACCGACGCTGTTGTCGGCTTTAATCCAGACTGATCGTGTCATAGTTCGACGGTCGAAGGGAACTGGCTTGAACGTGGCGAATGCCACAGACGGGTTCGACATATCGCGCCCCGTCGAAACGTTAAGGGTCGTCTCGCGCGTATTTCGGGCAGATGGCTGCCTACGACGCGATCTGTTTCGATCTTGATCGGACGCTTTGTGAGCCGACACAGGATCCTGCAGCGCTTCTCGAGACGACCTTCGACCGAGCCGGCTGTGATCCCTTCTGTAGCCCTGCGGATCTGCGGGCCGCGATCCCAGCGCTTCCGACCGCCGAAACGGACAGGGAGTTTTACGAGAATCTCTTTGCAGAAGTCACACAGCGTTCTGAGACGACTATCGACGCCGCACAGGTGCCGACACTCGCCGATGCCTATCTCGAGTGTACAGATCCAACGGCCGTCGAGTTCCGGCCGGGCGCGGCCGCCGCCCTCGAGTATGCACGCGAGCGCGCACAGGTTGCACTCATCACGAACGGCGGACGCAAGACGCAGACCCAAAAGCTCCAGACGCTCGATATTGCAGACGCATTCGACGTTCGCGTCTTCACCGAACCGAGCGCCGGTATCTACCCGAAACCCGACGCCGCCCCCTTCGAGTACGCACTCGGTGAACTCGAGGCCACACCCGACCGCGCGCTTCATATCGGCGACTCGGTCCACGCGGATATCGCGGGCGCAAACGCGATGGGTCTCGATTCGGCGCTGGTCGCGACGGACGGCGGCACTGACGTCACTGACGGGAACGGGCACCGGCCGACCTACGAACTCGAGTCGCTCGAGGCGTTCGAGTCGATCATCTAGCTCAGCTCTCCGCCAGCAGATCAGTGTGGACAACAGCCCGGTACTGACTGTCAGTTGCCGTGTTGAGCCGCGTGAGCAAGGCGGTGACTGCGCCGAACTCTGCGGGCAACTCGAACTCGTCGGATGGATCGTCGGCTCGTTGCTTTGCGAGTTTGACGGCTGAGAGCAGCGTCGAGTGCGTTCCCGGCCGCGCATAGACCACGCCCATCTCTGCATCGTCTGGCAGTTGCTCAAGCCAGTGGTCGATCACCGAGTCGGCGTTGGCCCGAGCCTGTTTCCTCGTTGCTGCCAGTTCCGACGCGTCGATCTCGAGATCGCCGAGAACGTCGTCGAGAACGGCCTGAACATCCTCCGTGTTGTCCTCGAGTGAGGGAGCGTTTGCTTCCGCCTCGAGCGTCGTAGCGAAGGCCTCGAGTTCCGTTCGGCGAACGGCAACGGGGTAGACGAACTCGTGGGTGTCCTGCGGGAGTGTGTACGTTTGTCCCTCACGGTTGGGAGAGCCGCCGCCCCGGCCAAGCATTAGATCGAGTATTCCCATAGACGACTCTGGTCACGGTGCGTGGATAAGTGTTCTGTGGCGACGCTCGAGCAGTCCTGCGACTCGCGGTTACCACTCCTCACCGAGTGCGGCTTTCGCCCCGCCGAACTCGTGTGCGGTGGTCCACGTGCGCCCGCTCTCTCTATGTGTCACTGCATACGAACTACCACAGTCCCCACAGCGATACTGATCCGGTGATTTCACCGGCTGGGAGGCGCGATGGCGCTCTGCCTGCCAGTCGCAGTTCTCGGCGAGACAAGAGAGACGATACCGGGGGTCGGAAAACGACCGGCAGTGCCGCGGAGCCTCAACTCGCGTCGCCTGCTCGCGAAATCGCGGTCCGTGACCCGACTCGCCAAAGCATTGGTACTCCCAGGCATGGACGAGTTCGTGACGCACGACGGCGGCAAACTCCGGCCAGTCGTAGCGCTCGTAGGCACGCCGGGCGAGAATAATCGTCGCAACCTCGCGCGTTCGATCCCAACGACACAACCCCGCTCGCCGCCGCGCACGCGCAGAGACGTCCCACTCGAGGGCGTCGAAGTCCATGTCGAGGTCGTATTCGCCAACCTCGCCACAGACCTCGCGAGCGTGAATGCGGGCTCGAGCGACGATCTCGTCGTCGACAGTGAGCCGATTGCCGTCAGTCTCGGTCACGACTCGAGGAAAGACGTGAAAAGATGAGTGTGTTGTGGTCGCGACCACTCGGCTGCGAGCAGCTTAAGCCTCGAGTGCGAGTCCAGCTTCGCGAAGCGCCTCATCGACGGAGAGGTCGTCGTGGACGACGCCGGAGACGGCTGTCGAAATCGCCTCGGGGTCTTCGTGCTGGAAGATCGACCGGCCCATCGAGATGCCCGAACCGCCGGCGTCCATCGCGCCGCGAACCATCTCAATCGTCTCGCGGTCGGTGCCGCGAGCGCCGCCGGCGATGACGACTGGCAGTCGGGTGGAGTCGACGACGTGCTGGAAACTGTCTGCGTCGCCGCTGTAGCCGGTCTTGACGATATCTGCGCCGAGTTCTTCGGCGAGTCGAACGGCGTGGCCGAGTGCCTCGGGGTCTTCGGAGTCGATGCCTGGACCGCGCGCGTAGGCCATCGCGAGGACGGGAATACCGAAGCGGTCGGCCGTCGAGGTGACCTCTGCGAGCTGGGAGAGCTGGTCTGGCTCGTGGTCCGAGCCGACGTTGATGTGGAACGAGACGGCGTCTGCGCCGACTCGAATGGCGTCTTCGACGGTGCCGGTCGGTCGCTTGTCGTTCTCGTCGGGGCCAATAGACGTCGACCCGTTCAGGTGAACGATGTAGCCCTTGCCGTTTTTGTTCTCGTGAACGCGCGGCGCAATTCCCTTCTGCGTGAGGACGGCGTCTGCACCGCCGCGCGTGATTCCGTCTATCGTCGATTCGATGTCTTTGAGCCCCTGTACGGCACCGATTGTGATACCGTGGTCCATGGGGACAATGACGTAGTTTCCGTCTGTCCCGATGCGGTCAAGTCGTGCGTCAGTTCCTGTCGTCATTTGCGGGTGTGTAGCAAGCTTGCGGTTATGGCTGTTCTGGTTCCGGTACGTCTTCGGCGTCGACTGCCTCACCGGCCCCGCGGCGTGCACCGCGTTTGAGTTCGGCCGCTTTGGCCTCGAGGCGGTCGACTCCCTCTGTAGTCTCCTCGCTGTCTGCAATGATGTCAACGAGTGCGCTGCCGACGATCACGCCGTCTGCGCCGGCTTCGATGATCTCGGCCGCGTGGTCGCCCTCGCTGACGCCGAAGCCGACGGCCTTTGGCACGTCGTACTCGGAGAGGCGCGTGAGGCTGTCGTGAGTCGCGCCGGAGACGTTCGCTCGAGCGCCCGTCGTCCCCAGTCGGGCCTGCACATAGGCGAATCCAGAGACCTGTGACATGATGGTCTCGAGGCGTTCGCCTTCGGTCGTCGGCGCGACGATGAAGACGAGATCGAGGCCGTGCTCGTCACAGGCCTCGCGAAGCGGGTCGGCTTCCTCGGCTGGAAGGTCAGGGATAATTAGTCCCGAGAGACCTGCTTCTGCGGCGCGTTCGACGAAGGGCCGAACGTCCGCCTCATCACCATATTGTAAGATCATATTGTAGTACGTCATCACCAGCAGCGGGGCTTCGGTCTCGAGGTCGTCAACAAGATCGAAAAAGCCCTCGGGAGTCGTCCCTGCATCCAGCGCGCGGTTGATTGCGGCCTGAATCGTCGGCCCCTCGGCAATCGGCTCCGAGAAGGGCAGTCCGAGTTCGATCAGATCCGAGCCGCCGCGGTCTAAGGCCTCGACGTACTCCTTCGTGTCCTCGAGCGATGGATCGCCGGCGGTGATGTAGGTGATTAGCGCCGGCTCGTTCTCGCGGATGGCGGTTTCGATGTCGCTGTCTGTCTCGATTTCGTCACTCACGGGTCGCTCCTGGCCATCGCTCCCCGTTCGCGTCTTCCGAGACTCTCGCTCCGCTCGACTCTCGTCACTCATTGCTCGAACACCTCCACGTCCGGTGCCGCCTCGAGATCACGCTTCTCGGTTTCCTCGAGTACGGTCTCTAGGTCCTTGTCACCACGTCCGGAGACGTTGACGACGACGAGGTCGCCGAGGTCGTCGGTGTATTTCTCTACATATCCAATTGCGTGACTCGACTCGAGTGCCGGAATAATGCCCTCGAGATTCGAGAGCCGATGGAACCCGTTGAGCGCGGCGTCGTCATCGACGCTGACTGGCGTGACGCGGTCGGTCGCGACGAGATGCGAGAGTTCCGGACCGACGCCGGCGTAGTCGAGTCCCGCACTCACGCTGTGGGATTCGACGATCTGGCCGTCGCCGCTCTGGAGGAGCTTCGTCATCGCGCCGTGGAGCACGCCGTCGGTGCCCGTCGAAAGCGTCGCCGAGTTGGGTGCGAGGTTTGCTTCCTCGTCGATCTCGAGACTCGAGCCGCCGGCTTCGACGGCTACCAGATCCACGTCCTCGTCAGGCACGAACTCGTGGAACGTCCCCATCGTGTTCGAGCCGCCGCCCGCACAGGCGACGACGGTATCGGGCAAGCGGCCGGCTTGGTCCTGAATTTGCTCGCGGGCTTCCTGACTGATGACGGCCTGGAAGTCCCGGACCATTTTCGGGAACGGGTGCGGGCCGACGACGCTGCCGATGACATAGTGAGTCGTTTCTACTGTGGTCGCCCAGTCGCGCATCGTCTCGTTGATCGCTTCCTTGAGCGTCCCGCTGCCGGCAGTGACCGGGTTGACCGCCGCGCCGTTCATCCGCATCCGGTAGACGTTCGGGCGCTGGCGGTTGATGTCCGTCCGACCCATGTAGATCTCACAGGGCATGTCGAGATGTGCGGCGGCCATCGCGGTCGCGGTGCCGTGTTGACCCGCGCCGGTCTCGGCGATGATCCGCTCTTTGCCCATGTACTTCGCGAGCAGGACCTGTCCGAGCGCGTTGTTCAGTTTGTGCGCGCCGCCGTGGACGAGGTCCTCGCGTTTGAGGTAGATCTCGCGGTCGTAGCGCTCGCTGAGTCGATCCGCGCGCTGCAAGGGCGTCGGTCGGCCGCCGAAATCACGCATTCGCTCGCGGAACTCGTCCATGAAGCCGTCTTCGTTGTTTAAAACGTAGCGCTCGTAGGCGTCCTCGAGTTCCTGCAAGGCGGGCATCAATGCCTCGGGGACGTACTGGCCGCCGTAGTCGCCGAACGTCGCCTCGCTGTCGCGCTCACGGTTGCGGTCGCGGTCGTGGTCTGGTGTGGTCTTGCTCATATCAAATCAGTCTTCGCTGTCGCCGTCGGCGGCTGTCGGGGCGGACTCCGTCTGCGTCAGTCGCCGCGTGTTCTCCGTTACGTCGCTGTCGGCCGCGCCGTGGTCCATGATGGCGCTGCCGACCAGGAGGGCGTCAGCGCCCGCCTCGCGCATCCGGCGCACGTCCGCGGGCGAAGAAATGCCGCTTTCGGCGATCAGGGTCACGTCTTCGGGGGCTTCGGGCGCAACGGACTCGAAGGTTTCGAGGTCCACCTCGAGTTTCGCCAGATCCCGGTTGTTGACGCCGATAATCTCCGCGCCTGCCTCGAGTGCGGTCTCGAGTTCCGCGCGGTCGTGAACCTCCACGAGGGGCTGGAAGCCGCGCTCGCGGGCGGCCTCGATGAGCGTCTCGAGGTCGTCCACGAACCGGACGATCAGGAGGAGGAGGTCGGCGTCGACGACGTCCAACTGGGCCTCGCGAACGACGAAGTCCTTGCGGAGGACCGGCACGTCGACGGCCTCGCGAACGCGCTCGAGTGCCTCGGGCGAGCCGCCGAAGTGGCTGGGTTCAGTGAGGACGGAAATTGCCGTCGCGCCGCCGTCGACCATCGCTTCGGCCAGTTCAACGGGGTCGTCCTCGCGCGTTCCGTCTGCGGTCGGACTCGTCGGTTTTACTTCCGCGATCACGGGGACGCGGCCGTCCGCCTCGGCCCGCTCAAGTGCGTCGGGGAGCGACTGCGCGTCGACGTCGAGTGCCTCGTCACCGCCCGCTCGCGTGCGAGCCGCCTCGAGGATCGACGCCACCGCGGGCGCCAGGTCCGTCTCGGAGTTCATTGTTGTACATCGACGTACTCATGTGTACAAAAGCTTTGCGCCATCCGTTTCCATCATCGCCCAGCAGCGACCGGCGCCTATTCAAAGCCCGACGCGCTACCCACTGGCATGGACGAGGTCACGGACGCCGGTATCTACGCGGACGAATCGCCGTATCTCGACCGCTACGTGCAGGTCGGGATCGCAAGCGGGCGCGTACTCCGAGTCACATTCCCCGAGACACCCGAGGGAGACAGCGAGGACGAGCATCCGGTTCTCGAGCAGATCTTCGACTATCTCGAGGGTGTCGAGGAGGTTTCCTTCGATGACGTACAGATCGCATTGACCATGCCAACGGACCAGCGCGCGGTGTTAGAGCAGGTTCGCCAGATCCCCTACGGTGATCAGGTCGGCGTCGAGACGCTCGCCCGAATGACGTCAGGCATCGACCATCAGGACGACGACGACCTGATTCTGGTCCGGACGGCACTCGACGAAAACCCTGCGCCAATCTTGATTCCTGATCACCGCGTCCGCGACGGCCCAAGCGCCGCCCCACCGGCGGTCGAACAGAAGTTGCGCTCGCTCGAGGGATTGTAACCGGTGTCGTCCGACAGCTGCAGTCCTGGGTCGGGTGACGACGGCGACGACGGCGACGATGGCGATGGTAGCGATGACAGCGACGATGGCGACTGCGGGGCACGAAAGTTGCACGGCTGGTACCGGACCCAGCTCTATCAGAGTCTGCTTGGACTCATTGTGCTCGCTGGAATCCTCCTGCTGTTTCTGCCGACAGTAATGGTCGCTATCCTCATCAGCGTCCCAGTCGCGTTGGTCCTGTGTGGACTCGGATTGCTCGTCCTCGAGCGCCCACGCGAGATCACACAGTCGAAGTAACAGCGTCTCGAGGAGACGTTTTATCCGATTTCTCGCCTAATCAATCGCTATGGAACTACGAACGTGGCAGTTCACCAATTTTGCAGGGTTACAGACGCCACCGAGCATTCTCGCCCAGAGCGTCTCCGTCGACGTACAGTGGCTCAGCAATTCGAATCAGGTACTGATAGACGGGGTCTTCCCGACGGGGGACGAGAGCTATCAGATCGTCCCAAAAAATATCCGCTGGAAAGAAGAGTCGATAGTTGTTATCGTCGGCGTCAGTCGAATAGAGACCGATCTCGTTATGGATGTCGGGCGGAACGTCCCGTACCAGATCCAGCTGGAATTTCTCTCCGGACTGCCGGACGAAATCGAAGTATTCCACGAGAACGAACGCGACGAGGTTGTCCACTCCGAGGTTGTAACGCGAGCCGCTGACTGATCGGCCGTCGAAACAAGCCGACTACCTCCTGAGCGCAGCATCCGGCCCGAGTGCATCGATAATGCGACAGACGTTCTTCGAAAAGACGCGCCGCAGCATGTCCTCGGAGACGTCCAAGGTGAGAATCTCCATGACAGCGACGTTTGGATGGCAGGCTGGCGCACCGCTGCCGAAGAAAACGCGATCCGGATGCTCGAGCACGGCGCGCTCGAGCAGGTGGCGATAGCGGACGAAACTCGTCTCGAGATAGCACTCGTCGTACTCATCGAGGAGGTCGATCATTTCGTTCATCAGTTCGCGGTCGAGTGGGTGGCCACCGAACTGGGCGACGATGACGGGAAAGTCGTGACCGAGGAGAGTCTCCGCGAGTTCTGCCGGTGGTGCATCAACACCGGCACGGACGAGCAACGGGAGCCCAACGTCCTCGAGAACCGCGAGGACGTCCTCGTCGGGGTAGTCATCGACGGTCGGGTCGAAGATAAAGCCGTGAAAGCGGTCGTCGTAAGCGTATTTCTCGATGTCTTCGGGCGTTGTATGGTACGGTTTCGGGCGACTGATAGCATTTCGTAGTCGGCCAGTTGGGGTTCCGTCGGGCCGTTTCGTGCCGTTGATCCGTGCGAACGCAATAAACGGTCGGTCGACGCTGTGTCGGGCGACGCCGTTGTTCGCGGCCAGATACTCGGTTTCGCCTCGAGACGGTGGAAAAACGACCGATTTGGTAATTCCCGCCTGATGCATTTCCCGTTCTAACTGATCGGGCGTCCTCGTCTGTGCTCGCGCTCGGCCGGTTACCCCATCCGGCGTCAGTCGCGTGTACACGTCGACGACCCGAAACCCGTGTTCCAACTCCAGCATCCCAGGTGGCCCTTTGGAAGCGACCCATATTGTGCTACCGACTTTCCCACGCGCCGCTTGCTCGCCTCTAGGGCCTCGCTTACGGCCACTTGTGTGTCGACGGTTCACACCCCAATCGCAAGACGTAGCGGTGTCGCTTGGGAAAGATTTATATAGAAGTGCTGACGACATAGGTAGTGAGGATTCAACCATGGCACAACAGGGACGCATGGGCGGACAGCCTATGTTCATCATGAGCGAGGACAGTCAGCGAACCCAGGGGCGGGATGCCCAGTCGTCCAACATCATGGCCGGCAAGGCCGTTGCCGAGTCGGTCCGGACGACACTCGGCCCCCGCGGAATGGATAAAATGCTCGTCGACTCGAGCGGTGAAGTCGTCATCACCAACGACGGCGCAACCATCCTCGAGGAGATGGATATCGAGCATCCTGCGGCCCAGATGATCGTCGAAGTCGCCGACTCCCAGGAAGAGGAAGTCGGTGACGGCACGACGACGGCCGCTGTCATCGCTGGCAACCTTCTCGGCGAGGCCGAGGACCTGATCGAACAGGACGTCCACGCGACGACGATTGTCGAAGGCTATCACGAAGCCTCCGAGATCGCCCTCGAGGCCATCGCCGAGCAGGTACAGGAAGCCGAAGTCGACGACGACGTACTCAAGCAGGTCGCCGAATCCAGCATGACCGGCAAGGGCACCGGCGGACTCACCGCCGAGTCCCTCGCCGAGACGGTTGTCGAGGCCGTTCGCCACGTCGAAAGCGACGACGGCGTCGCCCGCGACAACATCACTGTTCATACGCAGATCGGCGCGTCATCGAACGCGACTGAACTCGTCCCTGGCATCATCGTCGACGAGGATCCCGCTCACGACGCGATGCCAAGCGATGTCGAAGACGCCTCGATTGCCGTCCTCGACGTCGAACTCGGTGTTCGTACCGGCGACGTCGACGCCGAGTACGCCATCGACTCGATTGACCAGCTCAACGCAGCTATCGACGCCGAAGAGAGCGAGGTCCGCGGCTACGCCGAAACCATCGCCGAAAGCGGCGCTGACGTCGTCTTTACGTCCGACGATGTTGATGACCGTATCTCCTCGTTCCTCGCAAACGAGGGCATCCTCGTCTTGGAGAACCTCTCGAACAGCGATGCCGGCAAGATCGCATCCGCAACGGGTGCCCGCCGCGTCGGCGCACTCGACGACCTCGAGGAAGACGACTTCGGCGCTGCCGACCGCGTCGGTGCCGAAAACTACGGCGACGACGACCTCGCATTCATCGAGGGCGGCGCAGCCGCAGACGCCGTCACCGTCTTCGTCCGCGGCGGCACCGAACACGTCGTCGACGAACTCGAGCGTGCCATCGGTGACGCACTCGACGTCGCCGCAACGGCACTCGAGTCCGGCGAAGTCGTCCCCGGCGCTGGCGCGACCGAGATCGCGATTGCAGACCAGATTCGACAGGAAGCCGCCGGTATTGAAGGGCGCAAACAGCTCGCTGTCACTGCCTTTGCGGACGCGCTCGATGTCGTCCCACGAACGCTTGCCGCGAACACGGGCAAGGACCCAATCGACGCACTTGTTGACCTGCGTTCGGCTCACGAGTCCGAGGGTCGTGCTGGCCTCATCACGAGCGGTGAGGAGGTCACCATCGACGATCCGTTTGAGTACGGCGTCGTCGACCCTGCCGATGTCAAGCGCGAGGCTATCGAGAGTGCCACTGAAGCCGCGACGATGATCGTCCGCATCGACGACGTCATCGCTGCCGAGTAAACCACACCACCGCCCGTTTTTGCTTTTCGAGACTGTTACTACAGCAGGTAGTATCAATTGGCCGATACTGTTATGTGTTAACAACCATTATACTCTGATATGCCCGACATAACGTCACGGAAAACTGACCGGTTGGTAGTGATCGACACCGACATCGGGCACTCACTCTACTACGATCCGGGTCGTGGGACCTACCATAGCTGGTACGATAGCGAGGCTTACGAGCCGATTACAACCAGATTGCTGGTCGGCGTCGCAACCGCCCTCGAGACAGAGATTGCCGACCTTGAGGCGCTCGGCGACCACATCAATCCGGATGCGTTGAACGCACTCTGTACGCACTGGGGAGCAGAGAGCCGCACAGTCTCCGGGTCAGTTTCGTTCAGATACGAACGCTGTCAGATAACCGTCGACGCAGACGGAGAGATTATCATCGATCCCCGCGACGAAGTCCCGTTGTGAGACGTGGCCGGTCGCGGTACCGCTACCGTCGTCCTCGAGGCGACACTCACTACAGCTCCGCCGTCTCGAGGATAATTCGATCTCCGGCCTCGAGTCCGAACGCCTCGTCGCCCCGTCCCTGATTGACATCGAGTTCGACGTAGCCATGGCTCCCAACAGTTGCGAGGCGCTCTCCGACAGCGACTGCGGCGAACGTCTCACCGGCGGAAACTGTCTCGCCGTTCGCGACGACGTGCTGGCAATCTCCAAGGAACTCGCCCGGGACGTTCGTAATGACGTTCCCGAAGTCGTCGACGACCAGTACCTCGCCGGTCGCCCGCGTCCCGTCCGCCTCGAGTGTCGCCGCGGGTAGCTCACAGTCGACACACGTCCCGATGGTACCCTGCTCGAGAAAGGCACACTCCTCGAGCGCCTCGAGTGGCGTGTCGTGGACGGCCGCAGCGGCGGGGGCGAACACGTCCCGGCCGTGAAACGTGTTACTCGCCGGTCCCGCGTTGTCTCGACTCGAGGCCATTGCATGGGCCTGAGCCGACTCGACAGTGGGTTCGACTCGCTCGAGCCGAGACTCGTCGATGACGTACGCCTCGAGTGGGCCATCGCCCACGAGTCGTCTGGCGACGGGCCTGAGAACGCCGTTGTCGGGACCGACCAGTGTGTGCTCACCCGCACGGAGTACCAGCGCGTTGCGGTCGGTGCCGACGCCGGGGTCGACGACCACGAGGTGAGTCGCCGGCGGGAAGTACGGCAGCGTTTCCCGGAGCCAGAACGCAGCGGCGCGAACGTCCTGTCGGGGGAAATCGTGCGCAATATCGACCAGACGGGCGTCCGTTCGCTGACACAGCACGCCCTTCATCGCTGCCGGATAGGGCGTCCCGAAGTCAGAGGTGAGGGTGATCATACTCGAGGTGAAGAGAGCGAGGGAGAAAGTTGGCGGGGACTCGAAAGCGGTGGTTCCCACACACTGTTGGCCAGCAACTCAATTTGTGGCCGTATTACGTGCCGTTCGAATCCGTATCGCTGATCATCTGAATACGCTCGATGCCGCCGATTTCGTCGACAACTTCGACGACGGCGTCCGGAACCAGCGACTGCCAGTCGCCGCCGGTGATCATCCGCTCGCGAACTTCACTGCCCTCGAGGACCTCGCGGTTGAACATCGGCGACTGGCGGATTTCGATGTCGGCCTCGCGAAAGAGTTGGATCACGAGCGGGTTGTTCGAGTACGCAACGTCGAAATCCGGGCTCATGCTCTGGACGTGGCTCACCCACACCGAGTTGCGCTCTAAGTCCTCGATTGGGACGGCGTAGGTCACGAGATCGTACTCAACGAGCGCTTTGGTGATCATCATGATGCGCTCGCCGGCAGTAAACGGGTTCCGTACGGTGTGGGAGTCATCGGCACTCCCGATGCCGAGGATCAGTTCGTCGACTTCGTCTGCGATTTGCTCGACCATACTCCGGTGGCCGTTGTGAAACGGCTGGAAGCGCCCGATGTAGAACCCCCGAGTCATTGGCGAAACGTGTTCGGCCGCGGCGCTTAAGCGTGGCGAGTTTCAGTGCAAGATTGTCTCGACTCGGTGACAGTTGCTTTGAGACGGTCTAATCAGTGATCCAGACCGTCTCTGTTTCCCACAGGATATAAACTCGAGTCCATGTCGTCCCAATCGTAAACCTGCGTTTCGGACGCTGTATCAGGCTGTTTCTACCACTGACACCATCCTCCGCATGGAGAAAGTATATCAGTCGCAATCCCTTCGAATCACGTACTGAACAGAGTTCTATGAGCAACGATACGAACGTTGACGACCCTCCCGAAGACGCTCCGGGATCTGCTTCCGATGACACCCAGCGGGAGCACCACGAGGATGCAGATCCAGAGCGTCAGGGATCCCGGTCACCACTCGAGGAGGAGGGTGAGCGGCGCGATACCACCGACGAATCGGTCGGTGGGGTAGTTCAGGATCAGAATCAGGAGTCAGATCCAGACGCAGACCCTGACCCAGAGTCGGGTATCGACCCGTCTGAGACAGTCGAGGACGACGAGGACGAGATCGAGACAGTCAACGATCTCGGCAGCACTGTCGATGTCGATCCAGGCGTCGAAATCGACGAGGAGAACGCCGAGGACGACCTCCTTGGCGGACTGATGGTCGACTCGACCGAAGATATCGAGGTTCCCGACCGACTCGTCGATCAGGTCATCGGACAGGACGAGGCTCGAGACATCATCATCAAGGCGGCAAAACAGCGCCGGCACGTGATGATGATCGGCTCTCCCGGGACCGGGAAGTCGATGCTGGCGAAAGCGATGAGCCAACTCCTTCCACAGGAGGATCTGCAGGACGTTCTGGTCTATCACAACCCCGACGACGGCAACGCACCGAAGGTTCGGACGGTGCCGGCGGGGAAGGGCGAACAGATCATCGACGCCCACAAGGAAGAAGCCCGCAAGCGAAACCAGATGCGTTCGATCCTGATGTGGATCATCATCGCCATCGTCATCGGCTACGCGCTCTTGACGGTCAACATCCTGCTTGGCATCCTTGCTGCAGGTATTATCTGGTTGATCTTCCGCTACACCTCACGTGGAACGGATGCGATGGTGCCGAACATGATCGTCGACAACGGCGATCAGCGCCAGGCCCCATTCGAGGACGCAACCGGTGCCCACGCCGGTGCACTGCTCGGTGACGTTCGCCACGACCCGTTCCAGTCCGGTGGCATGGAGACGCCGTCTCACGACCGCGTCGAACCGGGTTCGATCCACAAATCTAACAAAGGTGTGCTGTTCGTCGACGAGATCAACACGCTCGACGTGCGCACCCAGCAGAAGCTCATGACGGCGATTCAGGAAGGCGAGTTCTCGATCACCGGCCAGTCCGAGCGCTCCTCGGGCGCGATGGTCCAGACCGAACCCGTCCCCTGTGACTTCGTCATGATCGCTGCCGGGAACCTCGATGCGATGGAAAACATGCACCCCGCACTCCGGAACCGTGTCAAAGGGTACGGGTACGAGGTCTACATGGAGGACACCATCGAGTCCACCCCCGAAATGCGCCGAAAGTACGCACGCTTCGTCGCCCAGGAGGTCGAACGCGACGGCCGACTCCCCCACTTCGAGCGCGAGGCCGTCGAGGAACTCATCCTCGAGGCCAAGCGTCGCTCGGGTCGGAAGAACCACCTGACGCTGCACTTCCGGAGCCTCGGTGGACTGGTCCGCGTCGCAGGTGACATCGCCCGTGCAGAGGACCGCGACCTCACCACGCGCGATGACGTCCTGCAGGCCAAACAGCGCTCGCGCTCCATCGAGCAACAGCTCGCTGATGACTACATCGAACGCCGCAAGGACTACGAATTGCAGGTCACCAACGACGGCGTCGAGGGCCGCGTCAACGGCCTCGCAGTCATGGGCGAAGACTCCGGTATCATGCTGCCTGTTATGGCCGAAATCGCGCCCGCACAGGGTGGCGGACAGGTAATCGCTACCGGGAAGCTTCAGGAGATGGCCGAGGAATCCGTCCAGAACGTCTCGGCGATCATCAAGAAGTTCTCCGACGTCGATCTCTCGGAGAAAGACATCCACATCCAGTTCGTCCAGGCCGGCCAGCAGGGCGTCGACGGCGACTCCGCCTCCATTACGGTGGCAACAGCCGTCATTAGCGCACTCGAGGACATTCCGGTCGATCAGTCGGTCGCGATGACTGGCTCGCTCTCCGTGCGCGGAGATGTCCTGCCTGTCGGTGGGGTCACCCACAAGATCGAAGCCGCTGCAAAAGCCGGCTGTTCGAAGGTCATCATTCCGAAGGCCAACGAACAGGACGTGATGATCGAAGATGAGTACGAGGAGATGGTCGAGATCATTCCGTGTGCGAACATCAGCGAAGTGCTCGACGTCGCCCTGATGGGCGAACCGAAGAAAGACTCGCTGGTCGACCGACTCAAAGCGATCACGGAGTCGGCGTTCGACCAGAGCCAGAGTACTGTCGGCTCCGCAAGCGGGTCGAACCCAAGCCCACAGTAACTGTATGACCCAGTGGGCGACGTTCGTCGGCATTACGGGCGTCGTCCTCGTGTTGCTGCTCGTTTTATCACATCTCACGCAGTCATCGTTCGATAGCGCCGGGGCTGCTTCCGACCAGCATCACGAGGCCCAGACTGGTCCCGCGCCAGCAGATGCGTCGACTGAAGGGCCGACCGAAGACTCGACGGCAGTAAGCGAATCAGCGCCGCTCGAGGACTCGCTTCCTGAAAACGAGACATCCAGTCACAACGACGCTCGAGGCGACGACATTGATCCATCTGACCTCTCGAGTGGGATGGTGCTCGCGAATGTCGCACTCTCACAGGGGCTGTTCGCGTTCGTCCTGATCGGGGCTGCGGTCTACACCGCGATTCCAGCAAGTGCGCTCGGAATCGAGTTTTCGCGATCCTACCTCGTGATGGGGTTGCTCGTTGGCGCGCTGGCTGGGCTCGTCCTCTACGTCGCAAACGAGATTGGCGCGGCCGTCGCGACCCGGGTTGGGTTTACACACGACGAGCAGTTGCGCGAACTGCTTGCCCCGGAATCGGCTCGCGGGTGGATCATCCTGTTGGTCGGTGTGCTTCCCATTATCGCCGTCTTCGAGGAACTGCTCTTTCGTGCGGCACTGATCGGCGTCATCTCAACACACTATGGGGTTGACCCCTGGCTCCTCGCACTCCTCTCGTCGCTCGCGTTCGCACTCGGCCACGGCATCCAGGGCTCGGTCGGCATCATCGTCACCGGCACACTGGGCTTTGCACTCGCCGTACTTTTCATCGTCAGCGGAAGTTTCCTCGTCGTCGTCGTCGCACACTACCTCATCAACGCCCTCGAGTTCATCGTCCACGAAGGGTTCGACCGCGACTGGGCGAGCGGACTCGAGGGGGAAACGAATGCCCACAAAAGAGACAGTCACAGCTAAGTGAGCGGCGTTCGCCTCTCTGAGTACGATATGAGCGGCGTCAACGAACTTCCGGCACGAGTCAATCGTGGGGTGTTTGCTGCCCTGCTTGTCTACTTCATGCTGATCGGCTACGCTGCCGTCGCGAATCAACCGCTTGCACTGCTTGCAGCGGAGATTATGTTCGGCTTGATCGCGATTGGTGTCGGTTTTGTCCTCTACCAGCAGGCTCCGGCACGCGAGAGTACCTCACCACTCGTCATCGCGGCTGGCTGTCTCATCGCTGGTGGGGTCTTGCAGTTTGGGTATTTGCTTACCGCACTCGGCGTCCTCAACGACATCTCGTCGTATGCCGTCTTTATCGGCGTTGGACTCTACATCTACGCCATGTTCGTCGATTAGTCGTCGGCCGACTCACGCTGATCGTACAACTGCACCGCGCGGTCGTGGCGCGCTGAGACGCCGTTCGGATTGCGCTGTTGTGACCGATCACTGTAGCGGGCGCGCAATCCGTCGACGAAGCCGCCCGCAGCGTTGGTGACAACCTCGAGCCCGTTCGAAAACCAGCCAGTCGGGGTCGACTCCCCGGAGAAAATACCGCACACGTTCGAGACACCATCCCGCAGACCACTGCCGACTGTTCTGGCGAGTACTGTCGGGCGCGGTCCGTAGTTTTTTGCGAGTCGATAGGTCAGCCCGCGATACGTTTCCCCCCACTTGGGGTCGGCTGTGCCCCCGTCAGTGCCGATTTCTCGCCGGACGGCCATCTCCATCGACCAGTCGACGTCGAATCCTAATCCGGCGACGCGGTGTGCACAGTCCCGAGCACCGCCA
This sequence comes from Natronolimnobius baerhuensis, assembly GCF_002177135.1. NCBI lineage: Archaea > Methanobacteriati > Methanobacteriota > Halobacteria > Halobacteriales > Natrialbaceae > Natronolimnobius > Natronolimnobius baerhuensis. The sequence continues at coordinate 578,024 of NZ_MWPH01000002.1, read as the reverse complement.
GTCTCGAGGTACTCGTCGAAGCCATCTAGTGCGTCGAGGACGGTCCGGTCGAACGCGACGTTGTCGCCATCGAACAGCGCAATCTCGCGTCTGGCGACCGTCTGTGGCGTTCGGGGATCGACCCTATCGAAGCGATTCTCACCAGTGACGGGGCCGGAGACGACATCGGCTGTGGGTTGGTCGGCGCCATCATCTGTGCCCTCGAGTGTGCGCTTGATAGCGCTGTACCAGCCGCGTTCGACTGCGTACTCGCCGTTTAGGAACGCAACGACGTCACCCGTCGCAGCCTCGAGGCCGGCGTTTCGGGAGACGTTGGGGTTCCGTTCGGAAATTTCGACGAGCACGTCGATATCAGACCGTTGGCGAACCATGCCGGTCGTCCCATCCGAAGATGGGCCGTTGACGACGATAAGTTCGGTCGAATCGGGGGTTCGATTGCTGACTGCATCAAGACACGACAGCAGTTGCTCTCGGTCGTTGAGCGTCGAGATGACTACCGAGAGCTCCATACATCTCGGTAGCACTCCTCGATAGTAAAAGTACGTGGGTTCCGCTTCACTGGCCGACACTCGACTCACGCCCACCCTCGAGACTCGAGTTAGCGGATGCGTGTGTTCCAGTACGAGACCGAGGCGAAGTGGTCGGGGATCGAATGGCCGCCAATCGTCGTATCGAGCGTTCGAATCGGCGAGGCCAGGGCGTTTGGAATCGCCCGGTAAAGCCCGTATGGCGCGAGGAAATCGTCCTCGACATCGACGAGCGTCAGGTTCGTCTTGGCGAGCAACTCACTGACCTCGCTTTTCGAGTAGAGGCGCGACCCCATCGGCAGTGCCCAGTTGTAGACGCTCCGGGCGCTAAAGCGATTGAACGTATCGAAGACGATCTGGTCGTTCGAAACACGGTGCATCTCTTGCAAGAACGCCTCCGGATCGTCCGCAAGATGGAAGAATCGCATCGCGATGACGGTATCGAAGTGATCATCCGGAAACGGCAATCGCCCAGCGTCGCCCCGCAAGAACTCGAGGGTGCCCTCGAGGTCGGCGTGCTGTGCTTTCGTCCGTCCTTGCTGTAGCATCGCTGCTGAGATATCGAGTCCAACGACGTCTGCGCCTTGATCGGCGAGCATCACCGTGAATCGCCCGGTACCACAGGCGATCTCGAGGATGTTCCGGTCCTCGACGGGCATGATTGCCTCGAGGACCGCTTCTTTCTCCCGGCGGTCGATCAGCTGACCGCCCTTTGAGAAGCGTTTGTCGTCGTACTCCTCAGCAACGTCGTCGGCCTGGTACCACTCCTGTCCTTTCACACTGGGCGCAACTACTGACGCCGGAGGATAAAACGATACTGGAGTCTATCCAGCGGGACCAGTCTGTCGTCACCGACGGACTCGAGACTGACACTGTTGTGTGGAACTGTAACGGGTGCCGTTGATTCCCCGCAGACTGACTGACTGAACAGTATATCGCCTCTACCAGCCCCTAACGACGTACGTAAAATATTAAAACAGTGATTATATGCCATATATACTCTTTATACAAACTACATTCTTCGTATCCACATATAGGGAAGCTTTACCAGTGCGCTCTCCGCTGAGATGAGTATGAGCATGAGTACCACCGAGGATCACAGCCTGACCGGCGAAGAAACGCTGTCTGAAGACGAATACCGCGACCGTCTCCGTGATCTGCCACCTAGCGCGAAACTCGTCGCCAAAGTCCTCGAGACCGATTCCCCGCTTTCGCAGGGGCAACTTGCCGAGGAGTCACTGCTTCCCGACCGTACCGTTCGATACGCACTCAACCGCCTCGAGGACGTCGACCTCATCGGGTCGCGCTACAGTTTCCGCGATGCGCGCAAGCAGGTCTACTACCTGAAACACTGACCGACGACCTCGAGTTTTCAACTGAGCCTCACAGTCGCTGGCATCGCCACTCATTTTGACGGCGATGTCCGATCTCTGTACATGGATATCCGGCGCTGTCCCGTCGAGACCACAACGCGTGCGCCCGACGGCGAGACGAACGCCTACATTCTCGGCACCGATCCGGTGGTGCTCGTTGACCCCGCAGACGAGTCAGCCGCGCTTGAGCGACTGCTTGCCGACCGGTCGGTCGCCCACATTCTGGTCACGCATATGCATCCGGATCACGTCGGTGGCGTGGCTGAATATGCCAACCGAACGGGAGCAACCGTCTGGGCGAGATGCGGCCGCGTCGACCGCTTTCAGGCTGCAACAGGCGTGTCTCCCGACCGAACATTCCTGCCGGGGACAACACTCGAGGTCGACGGTGAGCGCATCCGGATCCTCGATGCACCCGGCCACGCCCCCGATCATATCGCACTCGAGGCAGGCCGGGGCGGCCCGATCTGCTGTGGCGACTGTGCTGTCCGCGAGGGCAGCGTCGTCATCGGCGCGCCGGAGGGAGATATGCGCGCGTATATGACCACGCTTCGACGACTCTGGGCACTCGCCCCGCCCGCGCTCTACCCCGGTCACGGCCCCGTCATCGACGACCCACGGGCTGTCCTCGAGCGATTGCTTGCCCATCGCAAACACCGCGAAACCAGAATCAACATGGCTGTCGAAAACGGTGCGTCGACGCTCGAGGAACTCCTTGAGTCAGCCTACGAGAAGGATCTAACTGGCGTCCGTGACCTCGCACGGGCAACTGTGGTCGCGCATCTCGAGAAACTCGCCGTCGAGGGGCGACTCGAGTGGCACGGCGAGTGCGCACGGCCAGTTACGTCCTGACCAGTTCGCGTCAGTGCCAGTATTTGTGACTGTCAGATCACTCTTTTGTACTGTCGATAACAGGTTCGTATGGACGACGACCTGCGCGCAATCGAACGCCACTACGACGAACTCGCGGCGAGTTGGACGGAGATCACCCGTGGGCCGACGAAAGAGGATATTCTCTTTCCCGCGATAGACTCTCTCCTTCCTGATGTGAACGGAAAGCGCGTCCTCGATGCTGGCTGTGGCGACGGTCACTACGCAGCCACACTCGCCGAACGCGGTGGCGACGTGCTCGGTGTCGACGCGAGCGCGGAGATGGTCCGGGTCGCCCGCGAACGCTACGGCGACGAGGCCAACTTTCGTCGCGCCGACCTCACCGAGTCACTCTCGTCGATTGACGACAACGCGATGGACGTCGTGCTCTGCCAGCACGTCATGTCGCATCTCCCATCGCTCGAGACGCCGCTGTCGGAGTTCGCCCGCGTCCTCCGGCCGGGCGGCTCGCTCGTGGTATCGACACACCATCCGTTTCATGACTTCCTGATCGTGCGCGACCGCGAGTATCCCAACACGACCGAGGCACTCGAGATGGATCTCGAGCCGCATGTCGTCCCCGCTCGCGAGGGCGCCCCTCAGTACCACGAGACCGAACGCTTCGAGATTCACTGGGGCGGCCCCGACAGCGACAATCCAGGGACGTACTTCCGGCGACCGTTGTCTGCGCTCCTCGAGCCACTGCTCTCGGCCGGTTTTTCGCTGTCCGACCTCATCGAACCCGAACCGACCGCGGCGTTTCGCGAGGCGTATCCTGATCTCGCGGACGAACTCGAGCATCGTCCCTCGAGAGCGGTCTGTCTACACGCCGTTCGGTAACCCGCCGGCGAGAGCAACGCTCTTGTGACCCTCGAGACGTACGGACTAGCCGTGCAATCACTCGAGGCGGAACTGACTGCTGCTCGTGATCTCTCGATTGCGGATCTCGCAGATGCAATCGAGTCGATTGGCTTCGAGTGTACCCGCTGTGGAGACTGTTGTACCAGCCACGGCGACGAGGCCCACACCGCGACGGTGTTTCCGGACGAAATTCGCGATCTCGAGACGGCCGAGCGCGGCGTCGACGCTGCCGTGCGCTCCGGCAAAACCAACCTGGTCCCACCTCCCGAGGACCGCGAGTGGCGCGACGTTGCCCGTCCGATGCCCTACGGCCTCACAGAGGGTGCAGACGGCCTCGAGGGCGAGACCTTCGAGTGGGCGCTCCAGACTGACGGCTGTGGCGACTGCGCGTTCTATACCGAAATCGACGGAACTGGTGCCTGTACGGCCCACGACGACCGGCCGCTGATCTGTCGAACCTATCCCTTTAGCGTCGGTCTCGACGGGACGAGTCAGCCGATGGGCGAGGCCGTCGACAGCGTTTCGCTTCCCGGTCACGAGGGTGACGACGAGGCGGGAAGCGTTCACGCCCACGAATGTGAGGGCCTCGGGCGCGACATCTCCCGTGCGGACGCCGAAGCCCTCGCAGCGACACTGAAAGAACGAGCCATCCGCGAACTCGAGGAGGCAATCGGCGTTCGAGACAGCTACGAACCTGTCACCCCCAACGCTGGCGAGGTCGTCGTCCACGACTCCGAAGGCGCGAAACGACTCGACGGAACGCCTCTCGAGGGCGACTAACGGCGACTGTCCTCAGAAACAGGTTTTGCTGCGGGTCGAGGCCGCTGCTTGGACTCGAGTAGCAGGCGATGAGTATGATCAATATCGACAAGAAATTGAAGACCCGATTCGAAGGTGTCGATATGACATCCGATTGGGAGTGGGATTGGGATTCGATTACGCACGTGACGAAAGTCGACCCCGAGAAATCGCTCCCCGCGGACCTCTCGGTGCTCGAGGGAACCGATCTGGTGATGATTGGCGGCTCTGACGGCGTAACCGCCCAGAACACGCTCGAGGCAATCGAAGCGATTCAGGATTCAGCCCTCGACATCCCTGTCTGGCAGGAACCCTACCGTTCGGATCACGTTTCGACGGACACAATGGAAGCCGTCGACGGTCTCTCCGTCCCGGCGGTCTACAACGGCGACTGGGACCACTTCGTCGGCAAGCACATCGATCTCTTTACCACAGTCGGACGCAAGCCTGCAGAGACGCTGGCCTCGAGCGTCCCGCTCGTCGGCGGCCTCGTCGAATCGAAAGGCATCGAAAAAGTCGCTGAACTCACCGACTCGCTGTTCGGCGAGGGCTACGTCGTCCAGCACCTCGAGTCTGCGGCGGCCGACCGCGCAGGCGTCGAAACGACCTACACACCCGAGGAAGTTGCCGGCGCTGCCCTGGCAACCGAATCGTTCTACGGCTTTCCGGTCTTTTACATCGAATACTCTGGTACCTACGGCGGTCCCGAAGACGTCGAGGCAGCCGCGGACTATCTCGAGGAGACGACGCTGTTCTACGGCGGCGGCATCGACAGCGCCGCAAAAGCCGAGGCAATCCTCGAGGCTGGCGCGGACGCAATCGTCGTCGGCGACTGTTTCCACGACGATCCGGAGCAGTTCCGCGAGACAATTCCCGATAGATAAGACTCGGTAAGGAAGAGTACGACGCGCTGTGCGCGTCGTTTCACGCGAGACACGTCGTGCCTCGCTGGCTCTCGTTCGCGTGGTGCGCTTACGAGAACCCCGAGCGCGCCGGTAGCGCGCTCGGTCTTTTTTCATCGACGGCCGCAAGAGCGACGCTCTTGCTGCGCCCATCAGAAATCTTCGATTTCTGAGGAAGCTTTTTGCCGGAGGTTGAGCGACCGGCCCGCGGCCGGTCGCGAGGCCTCCGGTAAAAAAGTTCGTCTTTAGAACGTCTCTTCGATGATTTCGCCGACTGCGAAATTCGATTTGACTTCGGTGACTTCGATTTTGACGCGGTCGCCGACGTCGGCCCCTGGGACGATGATAACGTAGCCCCGTTCGACGCGTGCGATCCCGTCGCCTTGCTTGCCGATGTCTTCGATCTCGACATAGCGGGTTTCGCTCACATCGACTGGTGGCTGTGGTTCGGATGGCGCACTCTGGGGTTGTGCGACCGTTTCCCCATCGGACTCGAGATCCTCATCGCGCGAGATGAGTGCAACGCGATAGACATCCTCCGGGTCGATATCGCCGGTTTCAACTTCTTGACGCGGTACCTCGATGACATATCGATCCTCCTCTGCTGATACCTCGCTACTGAACAGACACAGGAGCTTTTCAGATATTTCCACAGGTAGACCCTCATTATCGACTCTACGGCCCATGCATAATAGATCTACCGACCAACAGTCGTAATTATCGGTGTCGAACCCGCTCGAGCGTCGGTTGTGCCGAGCTGGGAGGATCGTCCCAGCACGTTACTCCACGGTGGGAACCGAGATCGTCGCAAACCGCGAGAGATCGAGTTCGGCGTTCGCTGCAGTCTGGGCGTCACTGATGGAGTCGTAGGGACGATTAACGACGAGATCGCCTGCCGTTCGGTCGCCGATCCCCGGAATCGCGGTGAGTTCGTCCATCGACGCGGCGTTAAGATCGAGCGGGTGTGGAACACCAGTCACCGACCGATAACCGTGGTCGACGACGGCGACGTCGATTATCTGGCCGAGGTCGCGTTCGCCGGGAATCCCGACAAGCAGCGGGTACGTGCCGAGTTGGCGACCGAACGTCTTTCCATCCTGATGGTACTCGAGGTGGACATCGGGAAGGACGGTTCCCGGCGGGGCGACACGCTCGAGCATCGGCTGGTCGATCTCCTCACGGATTTCCTGTTTGTAGCGTTTGAACAGTTGCTTGTGTTCGTTTGCGATTTCAGCGCCGGTATCGGACATATCGGTACCAGCGAAGGCCATCACCTGCCGGATGTTGATCCGCCGGAGCATGTAGCCCTCATCGTAGACGCGCTCTAGGAATTCGCGATTGTGCTCGTACGTCTCCTCGCGTTCGGCTTTGAGCCCGTGTAAGAGATTGATGCCAGGCAGCAGTTTCGGCAGGCGGTTCGGCGCGTCGTCGCCGAAATTCGGTGCCGTCTCTCTGTCGCCGCCGGGACGCCACCCTCCCTCTTCGTTGACGATTCGAACGGCTTCGAAACACTCCTCGGCGCTGACGTTCAGGTTGTTTTCCTCCTGTACCAGCGGATCAGCCGACTCGAGGCCGAACGCGGCCGTGTCGCCGGGCGTGTTGTGTTCGGCGATGATCCGGATCCCCTCCCGAGACTTTTCGGGCCAGTTGACGATGGTGATGGGGTTCATATTGTCCAGATGCAGCGTCTCGAGGTCGGGCGCGACTTCGCGGATGCCGCTGTAGAGTTGGCGCAAGGCGTCGGGATTCGGCGCTTCACCGTCGCCGCCGTAGGCGAGGATGTCTGCCTGACGGCCGATTCGGAAGTTGCGGACGCCGTGGTTCGACAGTGCATCGACCTCGCCGACAACCGTCGGCGGCGGCCGGAACTCGGGATTGCCATAGAGTGGCTCCGTACAGAACGAACAGCGATAGGCACAGCCGCGAGAAGTCTCGAGTTCGGCGATAAGATGATCCGGATGGTTGGGATGTTGCTCGACGATGAACGCGCCGTCCTGAGCCCAGCGCGAGACGTCGTCGATGTCTCGCATCCGGTTATTAAAGCCCTCGAGACCGCTGTCGACGAGGTCGTAGACGGCAGCCTCGACGTCACCTTTAGCGACGAAATCGAAGTCCAGATCCTGGCGTTCGGTTTCGGTGGCGCCGGCGTTTTCGTCGCCGACGCCGAACTTGACGGGGCCGCCCATCAGGCTCGTTCCGCTTGCGGTCCAGGCGAGTTTTCGGACTTCGTCGGGTTCGGCCGGTGTGCCGCCGACGTACTTTCCGGGGACGGTCATCCCGCCCAGATAGATCATGAGATCGGCGTCATCGACGTCGCGCCAGCGGCTGGTCTCCTCGCGCAGGCCATCGATGGTATGGTAGGTGATCTGCTCGCGGGGGACCCCCGCGTCGACGAGCGCGCCCGCTGTGTAGCGGGGATACGTCGAAATGTACGGCGGCACCCCGAAGTGTGCGGGTTCGTCGACGTAGCCGTCGACAATCGTCACGGACAGCGTCTCGGGGTCGGTCATAGACTGCGATAGCGCCTCGAGTGGTAAAACGGTGACTACACGGGTCGACGGACGGTCCTCGACGACGACACTCGAGTGCAGTGATATCGTGCCGCAACCCGGACGTTGATAGGGAGGCTGGCACTATATGAGGGTATGCCACCGACGGAAGAGGTCGTCTGTACCGACGATGATTGTTTCCTCGATTTATTCGAGAACCACTACACCTACGATGTGCCCGACGAGTTCGACGTCTCATCGCTGTCTTGTCCAGTCTGCGGTGGGACGGACTGTCTGGAATCGGTGGAACTCTAATCGGTTCTCAGTTCGAGACACCGTCAGACGTTTATTTATTCACCGACAAAATCAATAAGAACGTGGTTCACGTACGTCTTGATCCGGAGATGTCCCCCGCAAATCGGTTTGTCCCCAGTCGCGTTTCAATCGAGTCCACGGCGTGCACTCGACACGCTGTGAGAGGTGAATACAGGTGACGCTCAGAGAGTTCGGTCGATCAATCAGTAACAACGTCTATCGACAGGTTGGACGGACAAACAGCTACCTGCAGTCCAATCGGTCGCTCCCGGTCGATGTCCTCGAGAGCGAGTCCGCATATCTCGTTGTCTTCGATGCGCCGGGAACCGAACCTGAGGATATCGAGGTGCGTTATCTCAGCGGCAGCGTCAAGATCCGTCTCGAGCGCTATCGCGAGTTCCGTGATCGATACGATGTGCGGTTCCCGGGCCGCGGACTGGAACTCGATGGCGACGTTGCTCTCCCCGGCGATGCAGTTGTCAATCCCGACGCGGGTACGGCACGACTCACCGAGCACGGGACGCTTCGGATCGAAATTCCGAAAGATGAGAGCCTCGCCGAGGAGACTGACGCCGACGGTGACGGTGAAGACGAGCACGCGGTTGCCGACCACGACCACACCGAACACGCCGACAGTATCGAACCCGGTGAGGTCACTGTCAACGACTGATAGCCCCTCGGCTTTTCTCGAGCGATCCGTCTCGAGTCCTATTCGGTACAACTCGAGCGCGTAACGGCTACGCAGGTCGAATTGAACGGCGCTGTTGAAATCCTTAGTCGGTGATACGTTTTAGGAGTCGTGCTGAATAGAGAGCGCGAATGTCGCACAGGATGTAGTTCGATTTGCGAAGATAGTGATCGTTCAGTAGAGAGCGTGATTGAACGGTGAATAGAGAAAGGCGAGCGCGGGGTCAATGTAGGCGCGACGAAAACAGTCCAAGAACTGTGATACTCCAGAAAAGGAGTCCAAACCCATAGAAGAGGAGACGCGCCCGAACTGGAATGTCGGAGGATACTCCTGGCCAGAATTCCATATGCTCGGTCATCTTTCTCACCTCACTACCCTCATCGTGCCCGATCCTACCCATAGGAGCTACTCCAGAAGTACCACCATGTCCAGTAGTGCCACCACCCAGAGCCATACAGAAGATGCCAAGGCCAGCCAGTCCTAAGATTACTACCCCCGAATGGGTGAGACCGTACGCAAGACCGACGGTTCCGCCACCTATCACGCCAGTATCCCTCGCCAGGGGTTTCAATAACTGTGTCAAATCCATATCCAGTAAGAGCAGACAATCAACTGAAGGGTATCAACTTTTGGCATCCTATTGATTGATTCGCACCTGTAGTGGGCGGTGGTTTACCGATTTCGGAGTGGTACAAACAGAGTCGTCGTGCTACACTCATGCTCTGTATTCAGCACCCGAATTCTATCAGCCATTGAAGATTCCGACAGAGCCAATCGACCACAAAAGCTCTTACTGGTACTGTCGAAGTGGTCCGTATGACCGACGATTTCTCGTTCGATGGCCGCACACTGACAGCCGTTTCGAACGAGGGCGATGGTGAGGTGGGCGCAGAGACGGTATTTCACTTCGAACAGGACGGCGACCGGATATACGCGAGCTACAGCGGTGGTGACGTTGTCGACGGCCATCTGGTCGGCACCGTCGATGGCACCCAGTGGGATATCCGCTACGTACAACTCAATACGGCCGGTGAAACGGCGACCGGCCACTCCATCGGCGATATCGAGGTGCTCGAGGATGGCCGGCTCAGCGTCGAAGACGAGTGGGAGTGGGAGTCAAAACCCGGTTCTGGGACGTCAGTCCACGAAGAAATCCGGTAGGCCGCTATGAGGACTCCTCGTCCCAATCAACCGTCATCCCTTCACTGATCGAAAACGCTTCGTCGCCGTCGAAACGCGTCGGATCGAAGGCATCGATGCCATCGCCGCCGAGAATCTCTCCAGCGATTCGCTCGCCAATCGCTGGCGCGCGCATGAACCCGTGTCCCTGGAAGCCGGTCGCGACGTAGACGCCATCCTCGAGATGTCCCACGAGGGGGTCGCGGTCAGGGGTCGCCGTACAGAGGCCTGCCCAGGCGCGCTCGAGGGAGAACTCCGTCTCCGGATACCGGTGAGATACACGCTCGAGGAGGTCCGCGGCGAACTCGTCGTTCGCGTCGCGGTCGTACTCATCCGGGTCGGCCTCGACTTCTTCGGTGCCGTCGCCTGCGAGGAGACCGTCGGGGTGTGGGCGAACGTAGAACTCGTCCGTCGCGTCGTAACAGATAGGTTCCGTGAGTTCGCCTGCGACGCTCGCGACGAGTGCCTGGACGCGGTAGGGCTTCATTGCAATCGGGAGCCCCGCATCCGCGAGGAGCCGTTTGCTGTGTGCGCCGGCAGCGACGAGGACGGCGTCGACTGGGTGCTCGCTTCCGTCCTCGAGGACGACGCGTGTCGGATCGGTTTGAACCTCGACCGGCGTCTCGGCCTCGAGTGTCGCGCCTGCGCCGGTCGCAGCGGCGACGAGACAGGCGGTGTAGCTTGCAGGCTCGGTATAGCCCGCTGCGCCAGCGATACCAGCGACGGCAACGTCGTCCGCTCGCAGCGCGTCGAAGCGATCCGCCAGGGAATCGGCGTCCATCTCGAGGGCGACGACGCCGTGGTCTTGCATTCGACTCACCTGCTCGCGAATGGCATCTGCGCGCTCGTCGTCGCCTTCGCGAACCAGCCAGATGTAGGGGCACTCGACGAACGGGAACGTCTCGTCGCCCGAGAGTGCGCGAAAGCGTTCGATTGCATCGCCTGCAATCTCGGCGTCCAGCGGGTCAGCAAAGGCATCGTAACAGATGCCGGCTGCACGCCCGCTCGAGCCACTTGCGACCTGTCCGCGGTCGTACAGCGTCACGTCGGCCCCCTCGCGCGCGAGGTCATAGGCCGCCGTTGCGCCGACGGCACCCGCGCCGACGACGGCGACCTCGAGATCAGTGCCGCGGTCGACGAAGGCGTCTGCGCCGACGGCGAGGTCGGGGTCTGCATCGGCGGTGACGTCGCCGCCAACCGATCCGCGTTGGTCGTCACTCATCGTCCCTCACCTGCCAGTGCGTGCTTCTGGCGGACAGTGTGCCTGCGTCGGACTCGTTTCATTGTGTCTGTCTGGCTGCCGGAGTCCCTTATACGCTCGCCTGATCAGGGTCGAAAAAACAGCGCAGGTTACTCCACGAACGGCTCGAGCGACCGCGCCGGATGGCCGACGATAGTCGTCGCGCCCGCCTCACGAAGTGCATCCGTCTGGTGGCGAATCTCCTCGGCGGACCCGACGAGTGCGTAGTCGCTGACTGCATCCAGAAGCACCTCGCGGACGCGACCGGTTGCCCGCGAATCCGTCGGCGCGTCTGCGGGCAACGCCTCGGCGACAGGGCGACGCCGGGAAACGTACGCACCCACCGCGTCGAGACGTGCATCCTCATCCGCCGTAAGCACTGTCGGCGCGTACATCACGATATCGCCGGCAAATCCGGCCGTTCGCAACGCGCGCAGTTCACTGTGGGTCCGACCAGTGAGCAGATCGAACTGCGTTGCCCCTGTTGCCATCGCAATCCGTTCGACGCTTTCGGTGCCGACCCACGCGCCTGGCTCGGCCTCGAGGGCAGCGCTGAGCCGCGGTGCAACGGCACGACGGCGCTCCTCGTCGGTTAGGTAGGCTGGGTGGCCAGCGACAAGCACGCGGTTGACCTCGTCGGGCAGCGCCTCGAGTCTCGAGTTATCGCCGAGCGGGTCGAAGCCGTCCGCGCGGACGGGCGTCGTCAGTCGAACCTCGGCGTCGGCGACAAGCGCCTCGAGCGTGTCCGTGTCAGGGAGATGCTCGCGGCCTTCGTAGTCGATGGTGATCGTCTCAGCGGGGATGTCGAGCGCCCGCGAGACGGGACATTCGGCTGGTTTGAGTGCGATTGCGTCCAGTCCGGTCCGTGCGACGGTACTCGTCGTTAACATTGTGAGTCACCTCGCGCGATGCGAGCGAAAGTGGCGTCGGCGACAGGTCGATAACGGCGGGCGCGAAACGCGCCCTCACGTCCGTGCGACATAGCTCTGCTGTGAGTGGGACGCGCAAAAGGCTGCCGTTCCCACTCCTTATTGCGTTCGATCAATCCGTTCTGGGGCTTCGAACTTGGTCGCCAACTCGAGCAGTTGGACCAGAATCCGGCCGGTTGCGCCCCAGACGGTGTAGCCGTCGACGTGGAAGTAGTGGATGACGATATCACCGTAGTGGGGGTGCTCACGGCGTTCGTACTCGTAGTTGGCCGGGTCGAGCAGTCCTGACAGCGGGAGTAAAACGATTTCTGCGACTTCGTCGCCGTCGCGCTCGTACGCCCGGTCGGGAACGCGAGCAACGAACGGCGTGACGGCGTACTCAGTCACCGTCCGAATATCGTCGAGTTGGCCGACTATCTCGGCTTCGTCCGGCCCGAGACCGATTTCTTCGTTCGACTCTCGAAGTGCAGTCTCGAGAATCGAGTCGTCGATTGGTTCGGCCCCGCCGCCGGGAAAGCTCATCTGTCCGGGATGTTTCCCGAGGTGGTCGGCTCGGCGGGTAAACAGCAGGTAATCGCCATCTTCGCGCTCGATAATCGGTGCGAGGACGGCCGCATTCTCGGGCTGGTCGTCAATCTCTCGGGGTTCGTGGGCGGCAATCGGCTCGAGCGTGAGTGTGTGGTGGGCGGGAGACATAGTGGCCTCACTCGATGGCGGCTTCCAGTCGGTCGCGTTCGTCAGCAAGGTCGACCGGAGCCCAGGCTTCGATATCGTAGCTGATGTCGAGGAGGTCGTGGAGACGGGTCGTGTCCTCGCTCGCAGCGACGGCGTCGTCGACAGCATCCTGAAACTCCACGCGTGCCTGCTCACCGAGGGCGTCGCGGTCGAGACGCCGGCGCTCGACATCGAGGATGTGTGGCACGTCCTCGGCGTGAGCGGGGACGGTCGGAAACGCCGTTGGTCCGGCAACCAGCAGGGGGTCGCCGTCCGCTCGGTCGTACTCGAGTAGGGCAAACGAACTGCGTGCCTCCTCGAGAGCAACCTCGAGTGCGTCCCCATCGACTGACTGGCCGTCGGCGCGGTAGGCAGCTTCGGACAGTGCGCGCTCGAGTTCGGCGCGCGTCAGGCCGCCAAAGAGGTCGACGACGCCCGCCAGTTCGTCGGCCGTTGCATCCATACGCGGGTACACGGGGGGTTCCCGGATTAGTCTTTAGCTTCGTGCCGTCGTGACCGGCGGGCGCTGCAGTTCCAGCGGCCGCCAGCACTCGCGGTCACTTCCGGACGCGCGAGTCGACGCGGGGCACGTCTGTCGGCTCAGCCCCATCAGTCCAGGGCTGGGCCGCCTCGACGACTGCTGCTGGCTCGAGCGAGGCGTCCGCCCAGCGCGGCAGTCGCCGGTCCGCCCCGGGCGGAGAAATCGCGCCTGCATAGCGCTCGAGTTGGTCGTGTTCGCCTGCGGGGTCGTACTCAAGGCCGTTGAACGCCGCGTCGGCTTGGTACTGGTCAATTAGCTCAGAACCCGCGGCTCGATAGCGCTCTGGCAGTGTCTCGTAGTCTGGCTCGAGACCGCCAGCCTCGAGTACGCGAAACAGAGTTGCGCCGACCTCGCGGCTCATTCCCTCGAGGCCGGTCTCACCGGCGACCGCGCGGTGATCGTGGACGTGTCGGCCGAGGTCGACCTGTGCAGTGCCCGCAAAGCCGGCGTGCTCGAAGGCATCACCGAGTGTCCCGACCTCGAGTCCCCAGGTTCGAGGCGTTTGCAATTGTGTGGCGAGATCCGCGGTCATCGCGAACTCGCCGGCCAGCGCGTATCGGAACGACTGCAGATACTCGAGGATTTGCGCGTCGTGCTCGCTCGCAATCGCCCGAAGCAGGGGTGCATAGAACAGTCGAAAGAGTCGCCCGTAGAGGCGGTCGTCTTCGATTCGGGCGTAGTACCCCTTCGCGAACTCGAAGCCGGCGTCCATCGCAAGCGGCGCGAGGAGGCGATGAACGTGGTCGACGGTGTAACTTCGCGCATCCGCATCGTGAACGACGACGTACTCACCGGCCGCCGCCGCTGGCCCGAGTGCAAGCCAGACGTCGCGGCCCTTCCCGAAGTCCCCGTCGAGACCGGCGCGTGCAAACAGCGCGTCCACTGTGGGCGCGTTACACCAGAGGACGCGAATCGGGAGCGAAAACGACGTGAGCCACTCGCGAAACGGCTCGATTTCGTCAGGATCGGCGCGAACGGGGACGTACACGGCTGCCGGCGCAGGCTCGAGCGACTCGAGTTCTGAGAGGACGCGCGCAGCGGCGGGGTTGCGGTGTTCGCGCGCGGTCATCGGAACAATAACGGCGGTGTCGGCGATGGGACTCGAATGAGCCGCACCGCCGCTGGCGTCGGCGGTATTGGCCGTATCCAGGTCAGTGGCCCCCGATTCCGTCCCCAGCCCGCCGAAATCGTGGAGCGTCGCGATTCGCTCCTGTACGTACTCCATCGGTGGTGTGTTCGGCTGAACCGGTAAAACGGCCACGACTCCGGCGAGCAGTGTACACCATTCGTCAAACGCCTGCCAGACGGCACTGGTGAAAGCCCCCGGTCTTTTTCTCCCCTACCTTCCTACAGGGTGAACATGAGATCTGTCCGGAAGGCACTCCGCGAAGGCGAACTCGATAAGGACACCTACGACCGACTTGTCTGTGGTGACTGCGACCAACCACTGAAGACCGAAAACGACCCTGACTCGATCAAAACGGTCCGGATCTGTCCGGACTGTGACGCCGAGTGGAAAGAGATCCGATAACACACGCAACTCGAGGCTGAGACCGAGACCGGCCGCCCACGGGGCAGGGCGAATCGAACTATACTGCAGTCTCGAGCACTGCATCATTTTGCGTCGCTGTACCTGATATCGTCCAACCCGTACGCGAACGTCCCGCCGAGGAACCCGATCAGCGCTCGCCAGACAGCGACGAAAAGAGCCGGTCTTCGAACTCGGCTTTGTCGATCCCATCGGAGGGACCGATCCCGCGCATGTGTTCGATAGAGACCTGTCCGCCACCCATTCGGGCGTGGCCACCGGCATTTGCCATCGGAATGTCACTGACAGCGTGGCGAAGCGTCTCACCCATATGGACTCTATCATCTCGAGAGCGCCCAGAGAGGTGTAGCGTGCCGTCGTTCGAGCCGTAGACGACGACTGCCGTCACGCCCTCCAGATGCATGAGTTCGTCCGCCGCCTGGGGAATCGCGTCCGTGTTTGAGACGGGACCGACATCACAGATCGCAAAGGGACCTTCGACGCGCTTTTCCGTGATCGCTGTTGCTTTGATCTGGAGCACGTCGTCACTGACCTGCGGGTTGGCGATCCGATCAAGGAGGTCCTCGTCGATCCACTCATAGAGGGCTGCACACGCGTCGAATTCCGCCCTCGAGCAGCCGTTCGTGAGCTGATTCGTATCCGACTGTACGCCGTAGAGCAGGCCGGTTGCGAGTTCTGGAGAGATGGCGTTGTCGTCGGCCATCGAACCGATATCACTCAGGTACTCGACGAAAATCGTTGCCGCTGCGCCGTACTCCGTGCGCACGTCGGTAAACTCCGTTCCCGTCCCGTTTCCTGGGTGGTGGTCGATGACAGCAATCGGTTCGACAGTCTGGGCACCCGTAAAGCCGCGTGGGGTGTTGTGGTCGACCAGGACGGTCGCCTCGGCCGCGAGTTCCGAACTCGACTCGATCTGTTCCATCTCGAGGTCGAGGACGGTTCGAAACGCGCGATTTTCCTGATGGCGGATCTCGCCAGCGTACTGGAGCGTCGTCTCGGTACCGACGTCGGCGGCGATTGCGTCGACGGCCATCGCACACGACATTGCATCCGGATCCGGACTCGGATGCATCAACACCGTCACCTCGTCGTAGTCTGCGAGGACGCGTCGAAAGTGTACACCGGCTGGTCTGCGAAACCAGCGAACGAACCACCAGAGCCCCAATACGAGGCCAACAGCGCCAAGCACCAGCAGCGATAACACCAGCGGGTCGAGTGACTGCAGCGTCTCGGTGAGATCGTCGACCGCTGTGACAGGACCCGTCCACGCCCCCGCTTCGCCCCCGGTGAACGCACTGCTCCTCGTCACGTCCCCGTCGCTCATACCAGACACTCAAAGTGAATACCCAAGAAGGTTCCCCCGTTTTACCCGAACTGGAGCGGTCTCGTTCCGATTGCGATTGCTTACCCGTCGCAGTATTCCTCGAGTGCGTCGCGATACCCCTCGCGATACGTCGGGTAGGCAAACTCGTAGCCGAGATCCCGGAGGTACTCGTTCGAACAGCGCTTGCTCGTCAGAATCCGTCGACGCGCCGCCTCGGAGAGTTCACCCGCCTCGAGTCGCTCAGATTTGGTCTGCTTTGGCGGCTCTGGCAGGTCACACTCGCTTGCGAGCCAGTCTGCAAACGCCCACTTCGAGACCGGTTCGTCATCGACGACCTGAACGACCTCGCCGCGGGCGAGATTCTCTGTGAGCAGGTACCGGACGGAGCCAGCGGCGTCGTCGCGGTGCACCATGTTCAGATAGCCCTCCGTGACTGGCCCCTCGAGATAGCGCTCGAGGCGGTATCGTTCGGGTCCGTAGAGTCCTGAAAAACGGGCAACCGTGCCTTCGAAATCGTATTCAGCTGGGCGCTCGAGGGCCACGCGTTCGGCTTCAGCGAGGACCTCGGTTTTCGCCGTTGTCGGCTCGAGTGGCGTTTCCTCGTCGACCCAGTCGCCGTCGTGGTCGCCGTAGACGCCGGTCGAAGACGTATAGATGAGACGCTCGGGAGTCGTCTCGCGCTCGCCAAACGCGTCGATTGCCGTTTTCAATCCGTCAACGTAGATCTCGCGGGCGGCCTCGGCGTCCCGTCCACCGCTGCTTGCAGCGAAGACGAGCGCGTCAGCGTCGGGGACTGCCTCGAGGTCGGCGCGGTCGGTTATATCGGCTTGTACAGCCTCAAATCCGGCGTCCTCGATCCGCTCGAGACCGTCCGCCGAGCGTCGAACCCCAATCGGTCGGTGTCCGCGTGCAGCAAGTTGACGACCCAACTCACAGCCGACGTGCCCACAGCCAAGAATTGCAATGTCCATGCCTCGAGTCACGGCGGCGGACAAATAGCGTCACCGCTCGAGGCAGTACTGCGAGTGATACGGATTGCTGTAACGATGTACCGGCGGTGAGTCGAACCGTGTGAGACGAGTCTCGGTGGAGGAGTACAGCGAGTCCACCGTTGCAACCGCCGGCCGGGTCGCGGTTGCACCGGAAATGACTTACAGTAAACCGTATGCGTCGGCGACAGCGAAGAGTGGAGACGAACGGAACCGGCTGGGACAGCTACGGCGTGTTAGCCACGATTGCGTGCTGGATGTGGACGTACTCGTCGAACGACATCGGCGCGCGCTGTTCGATCTTCTGTTGAATCTCCTTTGCATCCATCTCGATGGCGAGTTCACTCTCGAGGGCGTCGACATCGAGGACTGCCGTCGTCATTCCCAACAGGAGATGTTCGCAGGCAATCGTCACGAGTGTCTCGGCATCAGGCGCACCGTCTGCCAGGGCCTGAATCTGGGCTGCCTCCTCGAGTGAGAGTTCGGGTTCATCGCCCGCGAGCACGGCGTCGAGACGCTCGCGCTCGAGATCGGTGGCCGCCGCAGCGTCGCTGGCATCGGTGTCGCTGGCACCGGCGTCCTCGAGCGCGCGCTCGAAATCATCCTGATACTCCGCGCGTAGCTCCGCAGGCGTTTCCGGCACGGTTAGTCGCTGTTCGTGGAACATATCGAAGAGTGACAGCGCTCGGCCACAAGTGGATTGCCATCCGGCGATTCGAGCGCTCGGCAGCGTCAGCCAGCGGTGTCACTCGAGGTCAGCGGGTGCAACTCAACTAGTCAGTTCGCCGGAGGACGCCTGTGTCGAGGTACTGCCTCCCAGTTCGACTGCTCGAGCACGGTCGACGAACGAGCAAACCTCATCGAAACGAGAGCCTGGTGCGACCGCCTCGCGGTCGGCGTCGTACTCGATTGCGCCGTGGTCTGCAAGTCGTGGGAGATGAGTGTGGACCAGCGTTGCTTTCACCTGTTTCGTCTCGGATTCGGTGACTGCTGGGGCTGGCGTCTCTTGCTCCCAGGCAGTCAGGCGACGGGCGAGCGTGTCGACGGTCCACTGTTCCGATTCCAAAAGCAGGTACAGCAACTGTCGACGGCAAGCGTTGGAGAGGAGTTTATACGTCCGGTCAATGGTCTCTGGATGCATCTGAGCCGACGTCATGCTATATTCGTTCCATCACGAAAGTGGATAGAAATCTTCTCCCAACATAATTTGGAAGTCACGAGTGTTGATAGCTCTCTGCCCCTTTTGTACGAGTTTGTGCATTTTGGAATATATCCTGAGTCGCCTCGAGCCGTCGATTCACATCACATCGCCATCACGAATCGAGCTAACAGTTTCTCGATCCGGCAGCGCCGTCATTGCGCCGGGAGCCGTCGTCGCTGCCGCGCCGACCGCGTTAGCGAACGCGATAGCCTCCTCGAGACCGCGTCCCTCGTGGAGGGCAACAATCGCGCCCCCGACGAAGGCATCGCCCGCGCCGGTCGTATCGACCACGTCGGCGTCGTAGCCCGGATGAGTCGCGGTTCGTGGCCCTGACCACGGAGCAGCCTCGCCCGTGACAGCGAGTGCGCCCGCACTCCCGCGGGTTGCAAGCACCGTGTGCGGGCCGGCCTCGAGCGCCCCGCGAGCGCGCTCTGCGACAGTTTCGCCCGCAAAGCCGAGCGCCTCGAGTTCGCCGCCGGTCGCTTTCAGTACGTCGGCGTGTGCGAGCGCGTCGCGACAGACCGACCGGAACGTCGCCTCGTCGGGCCACAGTTCCGGGCGCGCGTTCGGGTCGAACGAGGTCGTCACCCCCGCTGCTGTGGCACGCTCGAGGAGGTCGAGCGTCGCCGCCCGCGAGCGGCCACTCGAGAGGGCGACGCCGCCCGCGTGGACCCACTCACAGTCCTCGAGCACGCTATCGGCGATTTGCCCCGGCTCGAGGCGCGTGTCGGCGGTATCCTCACGGTAGAACGAAAAGCTCCGGTCGCCGGTGTCATCGTGGGTGACGAACGCGAGCGTCGTCTTCGCTGCCGGGTCGAGTTCGACGAATCGGTCGGAAAGTCCGCGCTCCGCGAGCGTGTCCCGGAGGTAGCGTCCGAACGGGTCATCACCAACACGCGTCCAGAACAGCGGGGTGCACTCGAGGCGAGCGAGCGCGACGGCGACGTTCGCGGGCGCGCCGCCGGCGCGTCGTTCGAATCCCGAAACGTCGGTAATCGGGCCGGGTCGCTCGGGGAGGAAATCGACGAGTGTCTCCCCGGCGACGAGGATGTCGGCGTTCATGGCAGGTCTTTCTCAGGCGGCCGATAAGACGTTGTGGACTGGGAGCGTCGTCGGCACTCGTCTCGAGGGTCGTGAGTGTCACCCACTCGAGCAGACACGAGACTATTTTGCACTCACTGGTGTCGAAGGCGTATGGTCTCGTTTACCACAGGTACTGCTGTCGTCACTGGCGGCGGCTCGGGAATCGGCCGAACGACTGCACAGACGTTCGCAGATCGCGGCGCAAACGTTGTCATCGCTGATCTCGACGCCGAAGACGGCGAGGAAGTCGTCGCAGAGATCATCGACGCGGGCGGCGACGCGATGTTCGTCGAGACGGACGTCACCGATCCGGACGCGGCCGCTGCGATGGTTGACACCGCCGTCGACGAGTACGGCAGCCTCGACTTTGCGTTCAACAACGCCGGCATCGGCGGCGCACAGGCACCGGTCAGCGAGTACGACCCCGAGGACTGGCGCGCCGTGATCGACGTCAACCTCGTGGGCGTATTCAACTGCATGCACGCCGAACTCGAGCAGATGCAGTCCCAGGACGACGGCGGCGTTATCGTCAACAACTCCTCGGTCCTCGGAAAAGTGGGCTTCGCAACCTCCTCAGGTTACTCGGCGGCAAAACACGGCGTGCTCGGCCTGACGAAATCGGCCGCCCTCGAGAACGGCGAAACCGGCGTTCGAATCAACGCCGTCTGTCCCGGCTTTATCGAGACGCCACTGCTCGAGGAAGGCGGGATTACGAGTGACCCCGAGATGCGTGAACTGATCGAGAGCCGCCATGCGATGAACCGACTTGGGACGACAGACGAGGTCGCAGCCGCCGTCGTCTGGCTGTGTAACGACGAGGCATCGTTCGTCACTGGGGAAGCGCTCGGCGTCGAAGGTGGCTACCTCAGCCAGTAAGCAGTCGCGTCTCGAGCAGCAAAAAGAGACCGCGCTTACGCGTCGAAACCGCCGCGGTGGACAATCGTCTCGAGGTCCTTGCGGCCGCTTGGCTGTTCACGCTCCTGCAGATCGTCTGGCAGCGACTCGGGTGGCGCGCGCTCGCCAATCGCGACCATTGCCTCGACGGCGTACTCCTCGGGCACCTCGAGTTCCGCAGCGGCGCGCTCGTAATCGAAGCCGGCCATGCCGTGGACGGCCAGATCGCGGCGTGCGCCCTCGAGTGCGAGGTTCTGCCAGGCGGAACCAGTGTCGAACGAGTGTGTTGGCGCGGGTTCGCCGTTGTGGTCGAACGTCGTCTTCGAGACGATGACGGCGAGGACGCCGGCATCGGTCGCCCAGTCCTCGTTCCCGCCGAGCAGCAGGTCGGTGAAGGTGTCCCACTCGTCGTCCTCGCGCGTCGCGTAGATGAACCGCCAGTGCTGGTTATTGAACGCCGAGGGTGCCCAGCGGGCGGCCTCGAACAGCGGCAGGAACTCCGACTCCTCGAGCGGTTCGCCGGTCATCGCGCGTGGCGACCAACGATTCACGAAGAGCGAATCGATGTCGTAGTCGGTCTCACGGTGGTCGGTCGCAGCCGTCTCGAGATCCAGGCGCTTCGAAATAGTCTCTTGCATTATCCCCTAATTCGAGCGCGACACACATATAATATTCTGGACACGAGTGTTACCGGGTTACACCGATGTCGTCGACTCGTGTGTGCATTCGGCATGCGTAGTGGCGACAAATAGAACTGGCATAAACTCGATAAGATGGCGATTTGCTGACCGCTCACGCGTCGAGCAGTTGCTCGAGATCGAGCACACGAAATAGTAGGAAGGAACGAGTCGGAGCCGTTAGTCGTCAGCCGGCGTGGCCGCACCGCGTTCGACGTCGATTTCGCCAGCGTCGAGTTTCGCTTCGACGTTGCGGGCCGCTTCGACCATGTTCGCCATCTTGCCGTAGGCGACATCGCGAGGCAGGAGCTTCACACCGCAGTCAGGTGAGAGGACGAGCTGTTCCGGCGGCACGACCTCGAGGCCCTTCAGGATGTTCTCCTCGATCTGTTCGACGGATTCGGCCTCGGCGACGTGGACGTCGGTGACGCCGAGTGCGAGGTCCGCGGTGAACTCGGGGTCTTTGAACACGTCGAGCTGGTCGTAGTCGCCGTTTGCGAGCTCGAGGTCGAACTCGTCGACGGGGAAGTCGAGGATTTCGGGGTAGATCCGGGAGTAGTCGCCGTAACAGACGTGCAGGCCGATGCGGACTTCCTCGGGGATGTCCTCGACGATGTGCTCGAGTGCCTCGCCGACGATGGCGTGGTCATCCGGGGTGGTCGCGAGTGCGGGCTCGTCGATCTGGATGTAGCGTGCGCCGGCCTCAACGAGCTTTTCGATCTCCTCGTTGACGAGGTCGGCGAGTGCGTAGGACAGTTCGGCGTCGTCCTCGTAGGCCTCGTTGAACGCCCAGCTTGCGAGCGTGTAGGGACCCGTAATCGGGACCTTGACGGGGCGGTCGGTTGCGTCGGCGATGAACTTGTACTCGTCGACGAGCCAGCTTTCGTCGTACTCGACTTCCGTGACGACCGACGGCTTATCGAAGTAGTTGTGTCCCCAGACTTTGACGGGGCCGTTGAACTCGTAGCCCTCGATGCGGTGGGCGAAGAACTCGACCATCTCGTTGCGCCGCATTTCGCCGTCAACGACGACATCGAGGCCAGCGCGTTCGTGTTCCTGCGTGATCAGGCGCGCAGCGTCGTCTTCGGCCTCCTGAAAGTCGTCTTCGTCGAAGCTGTGATCGGGGTCTTCGTAGAGTTCTTTCGCGCGGTTGAGCCACTTGGGCTTCGGATAGCTGCCGACGACGGTCGTCAGCAGGAAGTGATCGTTGTCGTGGTCCTCCGGTCGGAATTGGTCTTTGTTTTCGTTGCTCATGCTGCTTTCACCTCCGCGAGTTCCGCGGCTTCGGCGAGGACGGCGAGTTTGTCCTTGAACTTGTTGTACGGCAGGTAGAACGTCTCCGTGTTCGTCGTCAGATAGACCGTCTCGAACTCGGCGGTTGGAAGCTGGTCGTAGACCCAGTCGACGCGGTCGCGGATCGCTTCCGCGTCCTCGACGAGCGTGCTCTGCCCGTCCGCCAGTCCGAGCGAGATGTCGTCGGTCGCGCCGTACTCCTGAATGTTGTAGAGATTCTCGTCCTGGTTCTCGACGAAGTCGAAGCCGACTGCGTCGATATCCGCATCGAGCAGGTGTGCGTACATCTTCTCCTCGAGTGCGCCCCAGTAGGGCTGGACGACGACATCGGCGTCCGTTGCACTCGCGACCTGATCGATTGCCTCGCTCGCGCGTTCGTCCGCGCCGTCTTCTGGTGCGGACTCGACGAGCGATGGCTCGAGCAGGAACAGGGTCTCGTGCTCAGGGAAGGCCTCGAGTTCGCCCTCGAGGAAGTCAGCGATTGCGCCGAGGAACTCGGCGTCGTCGCCGTAGTGGTCGTCGGTCGCGAGGTCGGCGAGCGAGTACGGGCCGGGAAGGACGGCCTGCAGGTCGCCGTCGGTGAGTTCCGCGGCCGACTCGAGTTCGGATGCGACGTCGCCCGAGAAGTCGAGGTCGCCCTGGACGACGGGGTCGCGATAGAAGTTGTTGTTGTCGTAGTAGCGGACGATCCCCTGAGTGTCGACGGCGTCGTGGACCGCAAGCGGGTGGGCGAGCATGTCGTCCCAGCGCAGTTGGCCCTCGCTGATACGGTCGAGACCGGCGGCCTCCTGTGCGCCGATCACTTCTTCGCGGCCCTCCGCGTAGGCCGCGGTAATCTCGTCGCCCTCATCGCCGCTGATGAGGTCGTGTTTCTGGTGGCCCTTCAGATCCGAAAGGTCGTCTTTCGCCCAGTCCGGGAGCGGAAAGAGTCCCGGCGTGGTCGAGACGTACTCAGTCATTGTAGTAGCGGCTAGGCTATACCGACGCTTAATATTTTCCATCCTCGTTAATGCGTTACAGTAATTGTTAGAGCCTGGCACGGACCCGGTATTATCAGTGGCCGTTTTGGTAGAGTATTGTCGTATCGCAACTGTCTAAGCCCTATAGAGTTTTGTCGTTGTTCATTCTTCTGGATATTTTCCCAGAGCTATTTTAGTTAAAGATGGAAATGCCTTGTATGCCCTATAGACGAGCAGTTCTCGGAACCACAAGTACCGCCGCTCTGATAACCACTACCGGATGCCTGGGATCGATTCGCGAACGCTTTTCATCTGACTCGCCAGTCATGCTTGGCCAGGTCATCTTTGCAAACACATCTGATTCAGACCAAACCGGAGATTTAGTCGTGGTTCAAGACAATGAAATTAGTCATTGGCGTTCATTCTCCGTTGACGGAATGGATGAAGAAACATTTAATCAGATTCGAATTCCAGAAGCAGAACTTGGTGGACCTATTGCGGAATACCAGATTGGAATTTCCGTTGAAAACATCGAAACAGAGTGGTTCAATCTTTCGGATACGGTGCCCGAAGGAACGATTGAAAGGTGTCAACGAGAACAAGAATCATTACTATTTGAGATGAATATTAGGTCTGATGAGTGGATTGGAGTGACTGCTGCTTGTGAATAATTGTATGACAAACGAGTCCCGGCGAGACGGTTTCACAGACGGATTCTCGAGCAGATACTTTTTCTACACGACCGACAATACAGGTGTATGAACGGACGCTCGCTCCACTCACTTCGCGTCCGACTCGCGGTAACGCTTGCGCTGCTCGTCGCGCTCGCGGTCGGGGTGGTCGCCGCCGTCGCGTGGGCGACCTACACGCTCGTCGGCGCAGTTGACCGCACTCGAGTCACCGCAGTTTCGGACGCCGGCCCGCTTCTTGTCGGCCTCCTCGTGCTCGCGGCGTGTGCAATGGTCGTCGCCCACAGCCGCTACGGCTACCGGCGCGTCCTCGAGTCCGTCGACGCCAGCCCGCTCGAGGCCGACGATCCCGATACACACGGTCTCCGGCCCCACGTCCAGCGATTCGCACAGGCTGCAGATGTCGAAGTGCCCGCAGTCGCGGTCGCCACCGAGCGCGAGCCGACGAGTTTCACGGTCGGCAACGGCACCGATGCAACCCTCGTCGTCACGGAGGGACTGCTCGAGGTCCTTTCCGAGGACGAACTCGAGGCGGTCCTCGCCCACGAAGTCGCGCACCTCGCAAACCGGGATGCAACTGTTGCAACCGTCGCAGCGACGGTTGGTTCGATCTCAGAGGGACTGTTCGCACGCGAGCGACGCATCGGGACGTGGCTCCAGTTTCTGCTCACGATTGGCTCAGTAACGGTCGTGCTCGTACTCGTCGCCATTCCAATCCTCGTTCTCTCGGTCGCCTATTTGGTCGTCAGCGTCCTCGCCAGGGTCGTCCTTGCAGCCGGGGCGATCACCGTCGGTGTCCACGCCCAGACCAGAGAGTACGCCGCCGACCGGGCGGGAGCAGAACTCGCCGGTGATCCCGCCGCGCTGGCAAGCGCCCTCGAGACGCTCGCCGCGGCCGGGCCGCCCGAAACCGACGCTCGGACGCAGTTTCACGCCAGTTCGACGCTCGGAATCGTCCCGTACGCGCTTACGGATACCGACGAACCGGGCGTGCCCTCGAGTCTCGCCCGCTGGGTCCCCGATGCGGACAGCGAACTGGACCGCGCGGCCTGGGTGCGGGGGCTCTCGAGCGCGTCGGGGCGAGTCGGCCGCGCGCTCGAGTGGCGGCCGTCGACGCACCCGCCGGTTGCCGAGCGAGTCGAGCGGTTACGTCGGCAGGCTCGAGAGTCGTAACAAGTACGGTGAGTTTGTATACTCACTCGAGGGCGAGCAGTGCGTACTCTTCTGTCTCGACTTCGGCGACGACGTAGAGTGTGCCGTCGTCGAGAACTGGACCAGGACCGACGCGCCCCGCAAACTCCCGTTCGAATCGCACGGCGGGGCCGCGGTCTGGACTGCCACCGGGCGTCGGGTCGAGCGCGTGGAGGCGATCACCGCCGACGAAGACGGTGTCGCGCCCATACACCGGCGCGGTGTGTCGCCAGTCGCCAATCTCGTGGCTCCAGTACTGGTCGCCCGAATCACGATTGAGAGCTTGCAACTGACCCCCAGCGGCGAGAAGAACGAGTCCGTCGGCAAAACCGATGCCGCGTTCGGTCCAGCTGGCATCGGCCGTCCATATCGGATCTACCTCTTCGTCAGCCAGTGCGTACGTCACCCCGTCATTGCAGGAAACATACAGTGCGTCGCGACCACCCGTTGGCGGACACATCGGTCTCGTCGGGAGTTGCCACTGCCACATGCCGTGTCCGGTCTCCGTGAGTAGATAGACCATCCCGGCATCGGTCACGACGACGACGCCGTACGGACCAAACGTGGCAGCATGATCGAGCACCCCACCGAAAACCTCCCGTCGCCACTGTATCGACCCGTTGTCGGGCTCGAGGGCGACAATTTCCTCGCCGACGCCACAGAGGAGTTCCCGCCGGGTGCGAAGTGCCGCCGTGACCCTTCCGGACACATCGAACTCGTGTTCCCACAGTACGTCGCCGCTTGCAGGCTCGAGGGCGTACACCGTGTTGCTCACCGCAGTGTAGACCGCGCCATCCCGGACGATTGGTACCGTGCTGGCGTCCTCGAATGTCCAGAGTTCCGCCCCGTCAGTTGCATCCAGTGCGCGGAGGTTTCGCTGTGACTCGACCACGTAGACAACGCCATCGGCGACCACAGGTTCCTGATAGGTGGTTTGGGTGGTCTCCACTCGCCAGCGTTCGGTCACGTCTTCGACGGGGGCTTTGCCATCACCAACTGCGCGCGTATTGGACGCGTTACAGCCGAAACTCGACCAACTTCCGTTCGCGCCGAAAACGTGGCTGTCGGGATCTGGCAACTCGTCAACGCCGGACGGCGGCGGCTCATCCGGTGAGGGCGACGATATCGGCAAGCGGGCCGTACACCCCGCGAGCGCGGCGCTTCCGGCGAGCGCACTCGCAAGTAGAGCGCGACGTCTGGAGGGCATCGCTCGAGGTATTCTCAACCCGTTGAAAAGTAAGTTCGGATTCAGGTTACCGGAACAACTCGAGGACAGTCAACGTCTCAAACGGAAACGACTCGTCGGCGACCGCGACGGCGCTAAAGCCGTTCTCTCCGGCGCGTTCGACGACCTCGTCGACGCCGGTCAAACTGCTCACGAGCAGGTAGACGACGCCGTCGGGAGCGAGTACCCGGCTAACTGCCTCGAGGAACGGATTGATGACCGCGCGGCCGTCCTCGCCGCCCGAGAGCGCATGCTCCATCCAGTCGTCCCATTCGTTTTCGGGATCGGTCGGGAGGTAGGGCGGGTTGAACAGAACAGCGTCAAACGCGCCGTCTGCGAACGGCGAGACGAGATCAGCCTGCACGGACTCGAGTCCCTTGTCGCGGGCCTCTCGAGTGGCGTGCGGGTTCAGATCCGCGGCGATCACGCGTGCGCTCGTTTCTTCGCTCACGTGGGCTGCGACGTAGCCCGAGCCGGTGCCGACCTCGAGAGCGAGCGGCTGCTCTTGTTCGTCGCTGCCAGCCCTCGCCTGCAGGCGCTCGGACGCCGCCTCGGCGAGCAGATAGGAGTCCTCGGCCGGCTGGTAGACGTCGCCGCCAATATCGCGATGTTCCTTGAGCCCCATCTACTCTCCCTCCGGCGATGTCATGCGGTGTTCGTGGCCGTCCGTCGACTCGTCGGCTGGCGGTTCCGCGCCCTGGGTTGCGACCTGAAAGCCGTTCGTTTCGGCTCGGCCAGTGAGTTCGCGCTGTGGGTAGGGAATCTTGATTCCCTCTTTGTCGAATGCCTCTTTGATCGCGTTGATCGCCGTCGTTCGGGCAGTGGTGTACCGGCGTGCGGTCGGGTTGTCGATCCAGAATCGAACGCCGAGGACGACCGCTGAATCCCCGAACTCCTTGGTCACGACTTGCACTTCCGGTGCCGGCAGTGACTCCTCGAGGTCGGACACGGTTGACTGTGCGAGTTCAGCCGCGTGGTCGACATCGCTGCTGTAGTCGACACCGACGTCGACCTCGACACGCAATCGGCCACATCTCGAGCGGTTCGTGACAATCTCTGAGGAGATCAGATCGTTCGGGACCATGATGTACTCGCCGTCGAAGGATCGAATGCGGGTGTTGACAATCGAGATGTCGGTGACGATTCCTTGCTGGTCTTCGACTTCGATCCAGTCACCGATTTCAAATGGTCTGGCAAACATGAGAACGAATCCGGAAAGGATGGTTCCGAGCACCTGCTGGGCGGCCATCCCGACGACGATTCCGAGGAAGCCAGCACCGACGAGGAGGCCGCCGAGGTCCTCGACCCAGACGCTGAGAACGATGACGGTTGCGGCCGACCAGATGATGACCTGCGAGATACGCTGGGTGATCTCGCGCTGGTGGTCGGTCACGGCCGACGCGCTATCGAAAACCTCGTTGATCATCCGCTTGATAAACCGCGTGACGATCAACGCGCCGACTGCCAGAATAAAGGTTACAATCGCCTGTGCGATGACCTCGCCGCCGATATCGTGTTCCGTAGATAGATCCTGTGCCTCTCCTACCCAGTCCCAGACACCGACGACAATCGAAAACGACACCAGACAGGTCCCGATGAGCACGACCGTCGAGACGATATCGCCGTACAGCGGGCGCGTTCGCTCACTCACCCACGACTGCAA
Source organism: Natronolimnobius baerhuensis (assembly GCF_002177135.1). Classification (NCBI taxonomy): domain Archaea; kingdom Methanobacteriati; phylum Methanobacteriota; class Halobacteria; order Halobacteriales; family Natrialbaceae; genus Natronolimnobius; species Natronolimnobius baerhuensis. The sequence continues at coordinate 549,861 of NZ_MWPH01000002.1, read as the reverse complement.
CCGACGGTAGGTCAGCAAGACGAGCAGTAAGAGACCGGCGGCTGCAAGCGTCACGGCGACCTTCTGTTCGGTCGACTCCGTCACCCCGGCGAGCCAGTTGAAATCGAATACTCCGAGATCCATAGTGAGTCTCCGTCTCTCGCATCTCTCGTTTCCGGGGGCTTGAGTATCCGTCGATCAACGCGATCTGTGTCTAGCAGCCTGAACGGTCACAATGTCGATTATGTCGTCGGCTCGCCCACCTCGAGTGCCACCTGTGCAAGCGCGGCAAACTCCGCAGGAGCCATCGCGTCAGCCCGCTTCTGAAGTATGTCGTCGTCAGCCGCCTCGACGACCGCCTCGGGGGCCTCGAGCCTCGAGATGTGGGCCGTGTTTCGGATCGCGTTCCGGATCGTCTTCCGGCGCTGGGTGAACAGTGCCTTGACGAATCGCAGGAAGAATTCCTCGTTGTCGACCTCGTAGTCGGGGTCTCGCGGCTCGGCGCGGATGACCGCACTTTGGACGGCGGGTGCCGGCGAAAACGCTTCTTTCGGGATCGACTCGACGAGTTCGACGTCCGCGTAGTGTTGCGTCGAGACGGACAGCCGACCGTACTCCGACGTTCCCGACTCGGCGACCATCCGCTCGGCGAACTCCTGCTGGAACATCAACACGAGCGGCCGCCCTTCCGGGAGCAGTCGGAATGTAACCTCACTCGAGACGCCGTAGGGAAGGTTCGAGACTGACGCCGTGAAATCCGGGAGGTCGACCTCGAGTGCGTCCCCCTCGATCACAGTCAGTCGACCAGCGTCGATCTCCGCTCGAAACTCCTCCTCGAGAAACGCGGCGAGTGTTCGGTCGCGCTCGATGACGGTCACCTCGTCGGCAATCGCGAGCAGTCGGTCGGTGAGCGCGCCTGTTCCGCCACCGATCTCAAGCAGATGGCTCGTGTCGACCTCGAGGTCCTCGAGGTAGGTTGGCAGTCGGTCCAGAACGCGGTCGTCGACGAGAAAGTGCTGGTCGCGGTCCGGATCGCCACGGACGCCCGCCCGGGCGATCAGTGCATCGGGATCTCTCATTGCCGGCGTTTTGAGGTGGGGCAGTGTAAGCCCAGCGTCTCGCCGACGAACCGATATCGAGGAAAACGAGTAGTGCGGTCGCGTTAGATCGTCTCGCTGCGGACGTACGTCACCGGACACGGCGCGGTGAGCAACACGCGCTGTGCCGTGCTGCCGAAGACGGCCTTGCCGGTCGGGGAGCGCTTGCGGCCGCCGACGATGATGTTGTCCGCATCGACTGTCTCTGCGAGTTCGACGATCTCTTCAGCCCGGTCACCGACGCCAGCGCGGATATCGACGTCGATCCCTGCCTCATCCAGTCGATCCGTAATTTCGCCGATTGGCTCGGTTTCCTTTGCCAGCGTCTCCGGCGAGAGATCCCGGTTCTCGAGGTCGATACCCATCTGGTCGATGGCATCGTGGTAGTTGTGGACCTCGTTTTCGTACTCGTCGGATTCGATGATGTGTGCCAGGACAACGGTGGCATCCGTTGGCTCGGCAACGGCAATCGTCTGATTGACAAGTGCATCGACGCGGTCGCTATCGCCCGGTCCAATCGCAAGGAGAATCGTCTCAAGCATAATACTTCTTTCAGTTCCTAGCTTCTTAAACGTACTGGATCCGCCACAAAACAAGAGTTTTGTGGGGTTTCGAACGCTCTACTGGTCTTGTTGTCCAACGAACGTCTGGTACTTCAGGTCGTCATCTTGTAACTCCTCGAGGATACGTTCGACGAGCACCGAATCGGGATCGTGAAGCCCTGAGACGCGCTCGGAGAGTTCGTCGAAGCTCTCGAATGGCTTGCGTTTGCGCTCGTCTAAGATGCCGTTGCGGAGTTTCTTCCCGATTCCCGGCAGGAGGTTCAACTGATGGAGACGGAGCGTGATCGGCTGGGCGTCGTTGTAGAAGTCAACGAAGCGCTGTTCGTTCTCTTCGACCAGATCCTGGACGACGTACTCGAGTTCGGACTGTGCACCAGAGGAGAGATCATCGTACTCGACTCGTTGGCACTTCGTGACGATTGATCGCTCGGCTGGTGGCTCGACGACGACGTCACTGCCGATTGTGAGGCGTTCGTCTTCGTCGAAGGCGACCTGATAGAGTTGGAAGTCCTCGATACCGAGTGCATACCCTGCGGGGGACTTCTCGTACTGCGGTCGTCCGTCGTCCGACAGACCATGTGCGAGGTAATCCAACACGACCGCGCGTCGAACGTCCGTCTCGTCGCTGTCGGCTTCGCTCATTGCCTACGGATACGTGTACGTCGTACTTAAAGAGTCGGCCCGGGCGCCCGATCTGCAACCGAAAGCGTATTCAGGCGTACTTCGCGACGACGTTGAGAATGTCATCGAGTTCGTCACCCGAGAGCGTGTAGCGTTGCTGGGCGTACACGGATCGGAGTTCGTCTCGATTTCGTGGCAGGAGGTTGACAATCTTGTACGCTGTCGCCTCGTCGACTTTCTCGAGGTCCTGTAGGTCCGCAACGAGTTGCTGGGCCTCCTCGGGCTCGAGGACGGTAAAGCGGTTTGCGTGTTCGATTGCTCGCGCGAGTTCGTACGGCAGCTCGCGCTCTTCGTCCAGTGCGCGTTCGGCTTCGATGTCGGCGAGTAGCTCCTTCGTTTCCGAGACGGTAAGGAACTCCTCGTCGACGATCTCTTTGAAGATCGTCATCGTGTGAGCCGTTTAGACCCGATCTTCGGCGCGGTCCTGTGCGCGCATGTGAGCGGCGGTGACGATCAGCGTCTTGTCTTTACCGCCGTCGGTGATATCGACTTTGAACGCGTCGCCTTGTTTGCCGGCGACTTCGCCGGTGAGGCCGTCGAATCGTGGGTGGAATCGACCATCGTGAACGCTTGGGTCGATCTTGAGGTGGACCTTCTCTCCTTCTTCGTACTCCTGAATCGCGCGCTGTGGTGGCGAGGAACCGCGGTCTCGAGGGGAATTTGACAGCTTTCGTCGGGTTCCTTGGCGTGGGCCATTAGAGTTCGGCATAGTCGTACGACCCTCTTACTTGGTGATCGTTATAAAACGCACGTTCCGGCTTCGTCAGCGCGGCGGTTACTCGGTCCCACCCGGACGGGGACGAACGACACCGAACCAGAACCGATAGGCGAGCGTCCCGAGCCCGTTGCCGACAGCCACGCTGTAGGTCGTCGAGCTATCGTTCGGCTGCAGTCGGTACAAGAGCGCGCTCCAGATGACAGTAGCGACACCGCGTCGAAGCCGGCTTCGACGGAGTCCACAGAAATCGACGTCCGAAGCATACCCCCAGCCACTACTCGAGAGTGCGCCAACGAGCGCCCAGCGCGGGCGAAGTGTGATCCCCTCGGGATCCGGTGAGGCCTCCTCGAGGTGACGCAGTTGCTGTGCAGCGAGCAGTGCGGTGAGTCCGACGACGACATCAAGCGCGATTCGTTTCCATGGTCGCCCCATATGGATAGTCCGTTGACAGGCAGTATGAAGGTGTGGGGGGACTCGGTGTCACCACAGAACGGCGTGAGTGCATCGAGATAGCGGGCACCAGACCAGACCAGACCAGACTATCGGTCACTCTCGCTCGCCGTCGCTCTGGGCTCGCACTCGAGCGTTGAACGCGGGACAGCCCAGCCTGCTCGAGCAGTTATTCGACTGATTTCGCCCGGTTCTGGAAGTCTCCGCCACACTCTTCGCACTCGCCAGGATTCGTCCGGGCGGTGACGATTTTGCCACATTGCATGCATTCGTAGGCGGACGAAATCTCCGAGGTGTCGCCTTCGATATCTTGATCGTGCGGCATGGCAAAACGATTCGTCCCGGAAACGTATATAACTATCATGTAGTTGTAAGTCGTGGGAGCAGTCTCGAGGGTGCGCTGCGGGACAAACGTAACGTGCAGTGGCGGCGTTGGTGTGCGTATGGACGACGAGCCTGCCAGCCCAGACGGGGACGCTCGAGGCGACGACTATCGGTTTGAAACCCGCTCGATTCACGCTGGACAGGAACCAGACCCGGATACGGGCGCGCTGATGACGCCGATTCACGCGAACTCGACGTATGAACAGGACGCGCCGGGCGAACACCGCGGCTATGAGTACTCCCGGACTGGAAACCCCACGCGGACCGACCTCGAGACCAATCTCGCCGCCCTCGAGAACGCCGACTACGGTCGCGCGTTCGCGTCGGGCATGGCCTCGATAAACACCGTGCTCAACCTGCTCGAGTCAGGCGATCACGTCGTCACCGGCAACGACGTCTACGGCGGCACCCATCGCCTGTTCACGCAGGTGTACGAGGAGTACGACCTCGAGTTTTCGTTCGTGGATATGACCGACCTCGAGGCCATCGAGTCGGCCTTCCAGGAGAATACCGAACTGCTCTGGCTCGAGACGCCGACGAATCCGCTGCTGTCGATTGTGGATATCGAGGGCGCAGCCGAGATCGCCCACGCACACGACGCGCTGTGTGCGATTGATAACACGTTCGCGACGCCATATCTTCAGCAACCGCTCGAGTTGGGCGCGGATATCGTCTCGCACTCACTGACGAAGTACCTCGGTGGCCACTCCGACGTAGTCGGTGGCGCACTGCTGACGAACGACGAGGATCTCGACGAGCAGTTTGGCTTCTACCAGAACGCCGTGGGCGCGACGCCCGGCCCCTTCGAAAGCTTTCTCGTTCTCCGCGGGACGAAGACGCTCCCTGTGCGGATGGACCGCCACTGTGAGAACGCGAACCAGATCGCAGCGTGGCTCGAGGATCATCCCCATGTCGACCGGGTGTACTATCCCGGCCTCGAGAGCCACCCCGGCCACGACATCGCCGCCAAGCAGATGCACGACTTCGGTGGCATGCTCAGTTTCGAACTTGACGCGAGTCTCGAGGAAGCAAGCGAGGTCGTCTCCGCAACTGAGGTGTTCACGCTCGCGGAGAGCCTCGGCGGCGTCGAGAGCCTAATCGAACAGCCCGCGCCGATGACCCACGCCGCGATTCCCCGCGAGGAGCGACTCGAGGCCGGCCTCTCCGATAGCCTGATCCGCGTCTCGGTGGGAATTGAGCACGTCGACGACCTGATTGAGGATTTAGCACAGGCGTTCGAGGCCGTACTCGAGTAGCCAAGAATTTCTGTCTCATGATCGAACGAGGAGTATGTCACAGCACGACGACGGACCCGGACTGCATACGCTTCCGTTCACGGTCGACCACGGCGGCCACGAACTCACGGTGACGCCGACGCTTGTCGAGAGCGAACGCGGCCTCGTCTTGATCGACGTCGGACCCGAGGGCGCGGTCGACTCCCTCCGGATGCATGTGCGAAGTCTCGGCTACGAACTCACAGACATCTGGCTCGTTGTTCTCACCCACCACGACGCCGACCACGCGGGCGGCCTTGCCGAACTGCTCGCACAGACTGACGCGGCCGTCGCGACCCATCCCGCTGAAGCGCCGTACGTTACCGGCGAGCGCGATCCGATCAAGGGCGGCGACGGAGAGCGGTATCCGCCCGTCGACGTCGATCTCGAGCTGACGGACGGGAGTCGGATTCCGACGCTCGCGGGGCCGATGGAGATTCTCGAGACGCCGGGTCACTCGCCCGGTCACGTCTCACTGTACTTCCCCGAGAGCGCTCTGCTCCTCGCTGGTGATGCACTGGTTGCAGACAGGGACGACGAGTCGCTTTCAGGTCCAAAGCCCGAGTTCACGCCCGATATGGACCGCGCACTCGAGTCCGTCGCCGAACTTGCGAATCTCGAGATCGACCACGTCGTCTGCTATCACGGCGGCTACGTCGAGTCGGGGTCTGTCCGGATCAAGGAGATTGCCGAACACTCGAGAGAGGAGTAATCGAGGGAGTTACGAGGAGGTGACCGATGGCGGCACTTCGACGGCGATGACGTCGTGGTTGGTCTCTCGATGATGGCCGTTTCCGATTGTGGCGGCTTCGTCGCGCCCGTCAGCGGACTGTTCGAACGAGCAGCCATCGCATTTCACCAGGTACTGTCGCGGCGTTGTCTGTTCGGTGGGGTCCCCATCTGTGAACATAGCTTGCTGTTCGACACCAGTTCGCTTGAGCCGTTTTCCAAAAGGATTTGGATGTCAGTAACCCACGACTGAAGTCGTGGGCTTGTCAGTGGACTCCCCTTCTGCCGTCGAATTGACGGAGGCGGTGTAATCGCCGTTCAGGTTCAGCGTCCCTGATGTTAGCGCACACTGACAGGGTGCGCCTCCACTCGAAGACTTCTGCCTCGAGTGGAGTTTCTTGAGAAGTTTGCGAGCAATGTTTTTGCTCGCATTATAATCTGCGTTCAGTTCGTACTCGCACTTCTGACACACGAACTGGTGTTTTGACTGCCGATTAGACTCGTGGGTAAACCCGCACGACGAACACCGCTGACTCGTGTACGCCGGACTCACCTGTTCGACCCCGATCCCGAACATCTCGGCTTTGTATTCGACGTAGTGGTACAAGCGCCGGAACGTCCATGCATGGAAGCGTTTTGCACTCGCCATCCGGTCACGAATCCCGGTCAGGTTCTCGAACGCAATGTGCGTACAACCGTGGTCACGGGCTTCTTCGAGAATCTGGTTCGAAGCGCGATGGAGTTCGTCTTGCATCCAGCGGTGTTCGCGGTCTTTCATCGATTGAATCGACAGGTGTGCCGACCGCGTCCCAGTCTGTTGCATTGACCCACGAGTCTTCTCGAACGCTCGGCGCCGATGATTCATCTCGTCAGCGTTTCCGATGAACACGCCTGTCGAAGTCACGGCGAGCGAACCGTCCACGTTTAGGTCAACGCCAAGGACTGTTCTGTGCTTGGTATCAGAAGAAGCCGTGGACTTCTCTCGTTCGTCACGTTCGAGTCGGCGCATCCGTGCATGGAGATAAAATGACTCTGAGGAACGGTCGTACTGCAATGTGGACATACGGAACTCGTAGTCCTCGTTCAGCAGATACTCACCAATTGGTGTTCCCTCTGGTTCGGTGGGAATCACGTAGTCGCACTCGACACGGCCATTCACTGTGGACAGAGAGACGTGATCGCGGTGGAACGTCGCGCTTCGTTTGTCGTAGACAACACTCCACGTGTCGAAGTGTGGTTGACTCGTCTTGTCGCCGTCCTTGAGGCGAGCGACACCGCTTTTTGTGGCCTCTATAGCGCGTCGAATCCCTTTCTGCACGAGATTCGCGGTCAACTCCGTCTCACTACGAAGTCTGTCGTAGAGGGCTTTCTCAGCACTCTGTTTCGAGGTTATACAGTAGTCGTGCGGGTATCTCCACGCCCAGTCTGCCGTCGTATTGGCACAGTGGAGGAACTGGTCTTTGGTCTGATGGAGGTCGTCGCACCGCTCTGTAGGGACATCGAGTTTGACTTTGACGGTGCGAATCACGTCCTCCATCCGTATTTCACATATTGAACCAATTCTTTATAAATTCTATGACCCCACGTTGGGGAGTCCGACTGCTATCGCTCGTGGATTGATTCGAACCTTGTCGGATTCCTCCCACGACTGAAGTCGTGGGCTTCCTCCTTGCATTTCTGTGAGTGATTGTGCTGGCGTTTCTATTGGTCGATTTCACGGCTCTCCAGCGGTGTCGCTGGCGTGTACTGGTGTCGGCGAAAGCGGAATTCTCATCGGCCTCGAGCGAGAATGGATGGTCAATGCGAATCGAACTCCGCGTCTGCCAGCACTGTCTCGACGGCGAGCACGGCGGCGGCCACCACAAGTCGGAGCTGTTGCAAGATATGGTCAACTGCGCCGAGCGGATCAAAGAGCACAAGGACGTTCTCGACCTCGACGCGGTCCATATTCGTCGCGTTCGTGACGACGAGCAAGGGAAACCCGAGGCGCTGCCGGTCGTTGCGGCGACGATTCAGAGCAACCAGATCGTCCTCAATGACACCCAACTCGTCGCCGAAGGACAGGACGGGAACATGCTATTGTATGCCCACCCTGACGACATCCTGACCGTTCTCGCGGGCAACGTCGACGAAATCAGCAAAGCGGTCTCTGGCGACGTGACGGTCGACCTCTCAGAACCCGGCGCACAGATCGTCTCGAACGCCGATCTCGGTGCCGATCCCGACCGCCAGCCCGATCCGTAACCGACCCGCTACTCGAGTATCCATTACCGGACGCTGTCGTTCTGTTTTGACGGATTCCGTCGCCGCCGGTCCCGAACGAGCAGCCACAGCGAGCACAGGAACGCGACAAAGAGTGTGGCCGCGAGCACGCCAAAGGCGATTCGGTAGCCAAACTGCGTGTACGCAATCGTTCCGTCGACCGTCTCCTCTGTCTGGTACGCATCGAGAGCGACGCCCATCGCCGCCGGCAACACCGTTCCGCCGACGAAGCCGAAGGTGTTGACCGTTGCCGTTGCGACGCCGCTTGCTGCAGGCGGGTAGCGCTCTTTGATGACCGACAGCGAGAGCATGATCGAACCGAGCAGGAAGCCACACGCGAAGTACGACATCGCGATGGCCCACAGCGGCGGTCGGCCGAACACAGGGACAGTGCTGAGCGCGATTGTAAACAGCGCCACGCCGGCTGACAGCGGCACTAAGCGTCGCTCGAGTCGATCCGAGAGCCACCCGATAGCTGGTGAACCGACAAGCATCCCGACAGAGCCGAGCATCGTGAAGTACGACGCGGTCGTCACGTCGAGTTCGTAGACGACGACCAGATAGGGAATCCCCCACAGGCCGATAAGGGTCAACACGGCCCCGTTCCCGGCGAAAAAGATGACGGAGAGCAGCCACTGGTCGACGTCTTTCGCGAGCGTTCGAAGATTTGCGCTCACGTCCGACAGCGAGAGCGACGGCTGTTCAGGGACGCCGTCGATTGGCTCGAGGCCGGCGTCAGCGGGTGAGTTTCGCGCCAGAACGAAGATCGCACTCGCGGCGATGACGCCGATGACGGCCAGTCCGATAACTGACGAGCGCCAGCCAACCGAGTCGACAGTGACCGCAAGCGGGGTCGTCGCGAGGATTGCCCCTAACCCGGCGACGCCGGCGGTTAACCCGGTCATCGTCGCGAACTCGTTGGGCCGGTACCAGTTCGCACAGAATCGGAGGATCGAGACGAAGATGACGCCGCTACCGAGTCCGATGAGCGCTCTCGAGAGAAATGCCGCGAAAAAACTGTTACTGACAGCAAACCCAATCGCACCGAGGCTCAACACGAGGCCGCCAGCCGAACCGACGTACCGAGGGCCGATTCGGTCGGCGAGCACGCCGGTTGGGATCTGAACGATTGCGTAGATGAGAAAGAACGAGGCGTGAAGCGTCCCGAGCTGGGCCGCCGTCGTCCCGAAGTCCGTTGTCAACCGCTCGGAGAGGACGCCCGTCGAGAGGCGGTGCAGATTGACGAGCAAGAACACCGTCGCTAACGCACCCCAGGCGAGCCAGCGACGCCTCCGTGGGTCCGATAACACACCGGGAGGTCAAGCCACCGTACGGTAAGGATTGTGATCGAACCGGCACACTGAGGCGGACTACGTGAAAGAAACGGCTACCCGCGTGGCTCTCGAGTGCGGAAAAACGGTGAAAACTGCTCGGCTGCTTAGATGCGGCCGACGTTCTCGACGCCGACGCTTTCGACGCCTTCGACGTCCGTGAAGTTCTCTTCGACGGTCTCCGTGCCGCCCGCGCCGTCAGGGACGATCACGGTCGGGTAGAGTGCGGTCAGACCAAAGGCGACTTCCTCGCGTTCGACGCCGTTGATCTTTGCACCCTCGGGGAGTGCGCTCTCGAGTCGCTCCTGGAGCGCGTCGAGGTCGATATCGGGACTGTTCGGCATGACTTTGACTTTGGCAGCTACTTTTCCCATGGGTATTATGGTCCGGTGAACCCGCAGTCGGGGCACTCGTAGAGGTTGCTCTGTTTGCGGCACTTGGCACAGCGGTAGATCTGGACTCCGCAGTCGGGACACTTGAACGCAGCGGCGTTCGTCCCAGCAATGTTAATCCCGCAGGAGACGCAGGATCGGGACTCGTGGTCGTCCGTCGTACTCATACCCGTCCTTTCCCGCCCGCCGTTTTTAACCGTTGTCTTTCTCGAGTAGGCCGTGTGACTCACTCTCGAGGAGGACGAGAGGGCGTATAAAGCGGTTGTACTACCGAATAAACGGATTGATTAAAACGCGAGAATAAGGCGCGCTCACGACGATGAGCGCGTTTTCCGACTCAGAAAACACCCTGCTGGGTCTTTTTACCCACATGGGAAACTATGGGTGCGGCCGACGGTCGGTGAACTGCCCGAACACCGGTTTGGCCGTGCCTCTGACATCGCGGCCGGATTCGTAGTCGCCGGTGTACGCCACCGCACGCTGGATCGCACATGGTGTGGTTGCGTGCGCATCCGTACACTCGGCACTACAAACATTCAAACCGGCCGCATCCCTACTTTCGGTGAATGCGCCTCGACGACTACATCGAGGACTTAGAGCCAGACGAAGAAGCCGAGCGACGGCGTCTCGCCAAAGAAAAGTCCTACGCGATTACGGACCATCTCGAGGAGTTCGAACGCCAGTTCGACGACGCGCTGAGTGGCGACACGCTCGTCGGCTCGACCTCGCCGTCGATTTTCGTCGGTCGGTCGAACTATCCCGACATTCCCGTCGGATTGCTCTCGCCGGTCGGCAACGAAGACGACGCCCAGGAGTACGTCACCGACAGCGAGTGGTACCGCGACGACTACGCGATTCCCGACGTGCTCCAGCGCCGCACTGGGCTGTTGAACTCGAACAAACGTGCGAACGTCGACTCGCCGAGTATCGCGAGCCGACTGACGCCGAACGTTCACGACTCCTGGGATGGCTTCGTCGGCGTCCAGCGCGAGGTCGCGATTTCGGGTCGGCCAGTCGATCTCGAGATCGGCCTCGACGACAAACCGGATCTCGGACTCGACGCGGGCACGGACGTGGCCACGCCCCGTGGCCCCAGAGCCACCGCTCGCAACGCCGAACTCCGGGAGAATCCATACGTGCCGAAACCGGTCAAGAAGACCTTAGAGGACGACGACTGGCAGGCTCAGGGCGCGATGACCTACCTCTATCGGCGCGGGTTCGACGTCTACGAGATCAACTCGATCCTTTCGGCGGGCGCGCTCGGCGAGGCAAAACAGCGCCGACTCGTCCCGACCCGTTGGTCGATCACGGCGGTCGACGACACCGTCGGCAAGTACCTGCGCGGGCGCATCCGCAACGAACCCAGCATTAACGAGGTGCAGGTCTGGGCCAACGAGTACATGGGCAACCGCTACTGGGTCGTCCTCGCACCGGGCAACTGGGAATTCGAACTCGTCGAGATGAAAGCCCCCGGCAGCATCTGGAACCCTGATCCGACAGGCGACACCTGGATGGCAAGCGCCTCGGAGGGCTTCGAGGGCCGCTCGAGTTACGTCGAAGAAACCGCGGGGGCGTACTACGCGGCTCGATTGGGCGCGCTGGAACACCTCGAGTCCATCGGCAGACAGGCAAAGTGTCTCGTGCTTCGCGAGGTGAGCGATGATTACTGGGCACCAGTCGGCGTCTGGCAGGTTCGCGAAAGCGTTCGCAACGCCTTCGACGGGCAGTATGGCGAGGCCGAGACGTTCCACAGCGCGCTCGCCGAACTTTCGACGCAGTTACCGATCTCACACCAGCGTCTTCGGCGAAAATCCGAACTCGCCGCGGGGTTGCAGTCGAATCTGAGTGCCTTCGGTGCTCGAGGCCCGTCTGAGTAAGGAGAACACCTTTGTTCGCGCGGCCCCGACCGGCGCACATGTTCCCGGCATCGATCCCCAGCGATCCGCTCACCCTGCTCGCTGCGCTCTTTACGCTGTTCGGACTGCCGCTGCTTATTTTCGGGTTCGTGCTCTTCTATGCGGGCTATATCCGGCACGACGCCGATCAGACACTCGCGGAACTCGAGGATGCAGACGAATCGCCCGAGACTGAACTGTCCGACCCGGCTGCTGAGGGGACCGATACGGAGACAGCGTCCTCGCCACCATCCGGCACAGATGAACCGAACGGGACGGCCGAGACGGCGACGCCGAACTCGGATCGCAAGGACGCGGCAACACTCGAGACAGATCTAGACGACCAGTAACGTCGACCGGTTCAGTCAGCACCGTCCGTCTCACCCGAGTCGAAGCGCTCGAACGCCTCCGAAGTGAGTTCGCCGGTCGTCTCGAGAATGTCGTCCCACGCGTCGTTGTCCGGGGCCGTCCCGAGCAGGCGGGCGATCTTCATGATCGAGACGTGATAGACGCGCTGGCGACCCGGTTCCTCCTCCCAGACGATCATGTTGCAGGGAAAGAGCCCGCCGATGCGCTTTGTCTCGTCTAAGGCCTGATCCGCGATTTCGGGATTGCAGGCCCCCAGTACGTAGTAGGGATCACGGTCTGCGTCGACCTTCTCGTTCAGCAGTTCTGAGGGCGAGAACTCGACGGGGATACCGAAGCCGACGGCCTCGCAGACCTCGCGGACGTGCTCGATGGCTTCCTCGTGGTCCATCTCGAGGACGGCCTGTTTCTCGCCGAAATCATCGGGATCGAGCGCCGCTGGATCGATTGGGAGACTCATACCCGATGGTTCGAGCGCCCGAGCCTTAATTCCATGTTGCTTCCCAAATAGGGTGTAAACGCGATCACATCGAACAGAAACTCGAGGAGTGATTTCGGCCGGCGCGTAGTCGTCGGCGACTATAGCGGTAGCGAGACAAGTCGGGCGATCACGAGCAACATCGCGACCGCGCCGAGGACGACGAACACCGCGTTCTCGAGGTCGGGGTCGCCAGCGACGACCGGCGTTGAACTGGGCTCTGGTGCGTGTGGGTCGTCGTCCTCGTCGGCGTCACTGGACTCGTCGTCTGCATCAGGCGAGAGATCAAGCGGGATACGGTCCTGTTCGGGTGCAGCGTCACGTTGGACAGTGGTGTCGGCAGTGCTCTGGCGCTCATCATCGGCGTGAGTGCCGAACTCCCACGCGCTCGTCTCATCCCACTGCGCGTCGTCCGAGACAGATGACTCTCGAGGTCCCGCGTTCGAATCGCCCTCATCGGGCGCATCGTCAGCCATATCGACTCGTAGTGGGTCCGGCATCAAAAAGCCGCGGTCCCAAACTGCGCTGGGCGTGATTACTCGAGATCTGCTCGAGACTCGATTGTTCGCTCACCAATGTCGCCGCCGTAGACGACTCCGCGCTCAGCGTCGATTGTCACCGTATCGTCGGCCCCGATATCATCGACATCGGCACCGCTGATCATCGGAATGTCCATCTCTCGAGCAACGAGCGCCGGATAGCCAGTCATCCCGCGCTGGGCGGAGACGATGCCGCCGATACGCGACAGGTCGCCTGAAAACTCCTCGTCGAACTCCGACGACAGCGTGATGAGTGCGCCCTCAGGGACATCCGAAAGATCCCCGTCCGTCGTCCGGACGACTGGGCCTGTTGCACGACCTTCGACGACGACGCGGCCGGTCGTGAGCGCCTCTGCAGCGACGTGGACTTTCAGCATATTCGTTGTGTTCGCTCCCTCGAGTTCGGTCATCATGCCACAGAGGACAACGACAGTGTCCCCGCTTTCGGCGATCCCGGCGTTCAGTGCTGCCTGAACAGCCTTTTCGACGACCGCGTCGGCTCCCTGATCGGAGACGCGAGCATACAGCGGCGTCACACCCCACGAGAGCGCGAGGCGGCGACGAACCTCGTGGCTCGGCGTCGAAGCGACGACAGGGACACCGGGTCGGTACTTGGCTGTCTTCAGCGCCGTATAGCCGGATTCGGTCGCGGCGACGACGGCATCCGCACCGATGTCTCGAGCCAGGAATCGCGCGGAGCGTGCGAGCGCGTCGGTTCGAGCCTCACCGGCCGAGGGGACCCGCTGCTCTAACGTTTCGGCGTACTCCTCGGAGCCTTCGACTTCGTGGATGATGCTTCCCATCGCCTCGACGACCTCGGCAGGGTGGTCGCCGATAGCAGTCTCCGCAGAGAGCATGACGGCGTCGGTGCCGTCGAGGACGGCGTTTGCCACGTCCGAGGCTTCGGCGCGGGTTGGCCGTCGCGCAGTCACCATCGAGTCGAGCATTTCGGTCGCCGTGATGACCGGCAGCCCCTCGTTGCGACACTTCCGGATGATTCGCTTCTGAATCATCGGGACGTCCTCCATCGGACACTCGACGCCCAGATCGCCGCGGGCAACCATGATGCCGTAGGAGGCGTCGATAATCTCATCTAGGTTCTCGACCGCGCCGACGCGTTCAATCTTCGAGATGAGGGGAATCTCTGCGCCCAAGTCCTCGAGAACTTCGCTGACCTCGTAGACGTCTTCGGCGTCCCGAACGAAACTCGCCGCGACGAAGTCGACCTCTTTCTCGGCCGCTAACTCGAGGTCCTTGCGGTCGCTCTCGGTGACGATATCCAGATCGAGGTCGACGCCGGGGACGTTGACGCCCTTGCGCCCACCCAGTTCGCCGCCGGTCTCGACGTGTGCGCGGACGACATCGCCGTCGCGCTCGAGGACGGTCGTCTCGATGAGGCCGTCATCAAGGAGGATGCGGTCGCCTTCGGAGACGGCGTCGACCGGCAGTGAGAGACCGACCGTTTCGGGTGTGACGTCGTCGCCTTCGACGAACTGGATTTCGGAGTCGGTCTCGAGGGAGACGGTTTCGCCCTCCGGAAGCGGTGCAGTTCGGATCTCGGGGCCTTGCATGTCGAGCATGACCGCGACTGGTTCGTCGCGTTCGCCATCGACGTCGCGGACGCGGTCGATGAGGTCCGCTCGATCCTCGCGGCTGCCGTGGCTTGCGTTCAAGCGCGCGACAGACATGCCAGCATCGGCGAGATTCCGGATAGACCGACGGTCGCTCGAGGCAGGCCCGAGCGTGCAGACGATTTTCGCGTTTCTCATGGCCGCAGTTAGCGGGGGGATGGCAAAAAAGGCACGTGCTTTACTCGCTTCCGAGTTTGATTTGTATGCCCTCCTGTGTCACGGCAACCGGTTTCTGACGAATTGTCGTGACAAAGACAACGGATGCCAACACATGTCTCGCTCATCTCGCTCGAGAATCGAGAGGGAGAACGCACCGAAACTCGTCCACGAGATTTGAGTTCGATCACTCGAGGCGCTCGGTGTCGACGACGCGAGCCGAGTCGTCGACGATCACTGCGAGTCGATCACCGTTGCACTCGACGTCGATCCGGAGTTGCGTGGGGTCTTCACCGACGACGCTCACCGCCTCGTCGGTGACGAACGGCACGTTCCAGACCTGCCGGTCGGCAAGATCGATGCTGTCTGTACCGTCGTTGCCTCCCGCGAGGGGTACTGGGGTCGGCTCTCGAGGATTCACTACGCGCTGGTGACGGCCAGTCTCGTTGGATTCTGCTGGCTGCTTTTGTCTTGGAACTTCCTGCGCGTGCCGCTGTAACTCCCAGTTACATGTTCAAACTCGGGGTTTATCCGATCACAACCACTGTACTCAATAATGGTGCCCGAACGTCCGGAACAGCAGGTACTGATAGAATACGAGATTCCCGAGGCTGAATCTGTCAGTACGGCTGCGATCAATGCTGTCAGTTCACTCAACGACTGTGAACCGTGGGAGTTGCGCCCACTGTATGCGACGATAGATCCAGAACTATTGGACGAACTGTGTGAGTCACAGCAGACTGGCACAGTCAAATTCGTCTACAGCGACTTTCACATTACTGTTGAGAATGGCGAGTACCTTCTCCTTCGACCAGCAGATTGAGAGCTTCTGTCATGCATATTGAGAGCCGCTGGAAACGATAGATGTGTCGCGTGTCGGGTTCATTGACTGGGTGCTATCGAACGGATGATTGTGATGTATCCGTCGGGGTCAGTCGGTTTTTCCGTCACCAGATCGGCTTTCGCCGAGGGCACATGGTCGGCCTCTAGCTTCGCTTTCGAGCCAGTGAGTATCACGAGCGGGATATGAGCGAACTCAGCCTCGAGAGCCATCACTACGTCTTCCCCAGTGGTTTGCCGGAGATTCCAGTCGAGAAACACGAGGTCCGGCTCAGGTACATCTCGGAACTCTCCTCGCTGGTGAACGAAATCCACACCTGCAGCACTTGTCGAGACACTATGGACTGTTACCTCGAGTGAGGAATTGCTGATCGTCTCTTCGACGAAGCGAATGTCTGCCGGGTTATCCTCCACTAGTAGGAGGTCGTTCACTTCGCTCGGATAGTCAGTATACTTTGATGTTTTCACGGTTTGCTTTCAGAGAACACGTCTGAATGTAGCAGTTCTTGGACGGCTATGACCGTCAGCGCTACGTTTGGGTATACAATACCATTTAAGTGTACTACTGATTCGAATCCTCCGTGGCAGGGAGAGTACTGCCGAGAATGTGTTTCGTCCCACGACGGAGGCGAGAGCCAACGGCTTGTTGAGAGATGCCGAGTTCGTCGCCGAGTTCTTCCATCGTCACCTCACGCGGGGATTCGAAGTACCCACGCTCGTAGGCGAGTACCAGTGCGTTTTGTTGTGTCTCAGTGAGTGCCGCCTCGGTTTCGGTTTCAACCGGCGTCAGTGCGTGCAGTTCTGTCAGCGTGACCGGAATCCCCACTTCTCGACAGCGAGAGTGAAAGGTTGCAAGATCGCTTCGGGAGTCCCCACGGATGTCGAACGTCCACTGCTGGTTCGTACCGGTCGCCTTGATGAGCGGGATGTCTGTCTCGATCAGCACGCTCAACACGTCGTCGTATTCGAGCGACCACTCGACGCGCAGGAGATACTCGTCATCGACGGAATCGACGAGTTGGATCTGCCTCACGCCCGGATGGGCAGAAAACGCGCTTTCAATATCGTCAACAGCTGTTCCTCGAACCCAGAAGTACGGAATCACCACGTCACGCGACGGAATCAGTCGCTCGAGTTCGACCGTTACGTCCGGGAGTTGTGTGAAGATCGTGCCGAGAGGGAACTGATCGGAGGGAACGGTGAAGGTTGCCTCAGTAGCCATTACTCGAACGGTGTCGCACTGACTGTAAAAACCTCCTCCAGAGCACGCTGGTGAGTTCTCCTCATCGGTATCGAATCATCGACTCGGGTTCAGGACTCTCCTGAAAAAGCAGACAGCGAGTCGATCCGCTCTTACCGAATCTTCTCGCCGATCTCGGCGTCGCCATGAGTCGTCAGCAGATCCGCCTCCTCGCCCGCCGCGAGGATCATCCCGTTGGACTCGACGCCGAACAGCTCCGCTTTCTCCATGTTCGCGAGCATGACGCACTTCTCGCCGGGCAGCTCCTCGAGGTCGTGGAGTTGCTTGATGCCGGCGACGATCTGGCGGGTCTCGAAGCCGATATCGACCTCGAGTTTCGCGAGGTCGTCCGCGCCGTCGATTCCCTCGGCGGACTCGATGCGGCCGACGCGGATATCGAGTTCCTGGAAGTCGTCGAAACTGATGCGGTCGTCTGCGAGCGGCTCGAGGCCGTCAATATCGCTCATATTGTCGGCTTCGGCTGCGTCGGTGTCGTCGCTTTCGGTTTCCGTCGATTCTTCGGACTCGTCATCGTCCGTCGCCGCCGCAGCGATGCGGTCGGCGAGTTTGACGTTGAGTTCCTCAACGCGGTCGTCCTCGATTTTCTCGAAGAGTTCACCGGGTTCGTCGAAGGTCCGTGGCGGGGCCTCGAGTGCGTTCTCGAGGTGCGTCTCAGATACGTCGCCCTCCTCGCCGAGTTGCTCCCAGAGGGCCTGGGACTTGTCGGGCGTGATCGGCTCGAGCAGGACGCCGACGGCCTTGGCGATCTGGACGCAGTCGCGGATGACCTGTGCGGCTTCGTCGGGGCTCTCGTCGGTGAGCTTCCAGGGTTCGTGGCGCTGGATGTACTCGTTGCCGAACTGAGCGAGTTCCGTTGCCGCTCGGCCGACACCGCGCAGGTCGTAGTCGTTGACGCTCGAGCGAGTCGCCGCGATGGCGTCCTGAATGCGCTCGTGGACCTCGGTCGAGACCTCGGCGTCGGGCGTGCCCTCGTAGTTGCGGTAGGCAAACAGCAGCGAGCGGTACCAGAAGTTGCCGACCGTGCCCACGAGTTCGCCGTTGACTTTCTCCTGGAAGGCGTCCCACGAGAAGTCGACGTCCTGCTGGAGGCCGCCAGTCGTCGTCAGGTAGTATCGCAGCAGGTCGGGGTGGAACCCTTCCTCGAGGTACTCTTTCGCCCAGATCGCACGATTCCGACTCGTCGAGAGGCCCTTGCCGTTGATCGTGATGAAGCCGGTCGCGGCGATCCCGCGGGGCTTGTTGTAGCCGGCACCCTCGAGCATGGCCGGCCAGAAGATCGCGTGGTGCTGGATGATGTCCCGACCGATAACGTGCATGATCTCGCCGTCGCCCTTCCAGACCTGCTCCCAGTCGAATGTGTCGGTGCCGACGCGCTCGGAGTACTGCTTCGAACTCGCGATGTACTCGATTGGGGCGTCGACCCAGACGTAGAGGACGAGGTCGTCGCCCTCGGCGTCGTCTCTGTTGGGATAGTCAATTCCCCAGTCCATATCTCGCGTGATACACCAGTCCTGCAGGCCGTCTTCGATCCATTGGCGCGGCTGGTTGCGCGCGTTCGAGGTGCCCTCTAACTCGTCGAGGAACTCCGTCAGGAACTCCGAAAACTCGGAGACTTCAAAGAACTTGTGCGGGCGCTCGCGGTACTCCGCGGGGTTGCCGGTAATCGTGCTCGTCGGATCTTCGACCTCGCCGGGCTCTAAGTGGCGCTGACAGCCCTCGTCGCACTCGTCGCCGCGGGCTTTCTCGCCGCAGTAGGGACAGGTGCCCTCGACGTACCGGTCGGGCAGGTACTGGTCCGCGTCGGGGTCGTAGGCCACCTGAATCTCCTTCTCGTAGATGTAGCCTTCCTCGTCCAGCGTGCGGACGATCTCCTGCGTGAGTTCGGTGTTCGTCTCGTCGTGGGTGTGTCCGTAGTTGTCGAACTCGACGTTGAACTTGGGGAACGTCTCCTCGTACTGCTCGTGCCACTCGAGGGCAAAGTCCTCGGGGTCGACACCCTCTTGCTCGGCGTTGACGGCAACTGGGGTGCCGTGCATGTCCGAGCCACAGACGTAGGCCGTCTGCTGGCCGAGCGTCTGCAGTGCGCGATTGAAGGCGTCTGCGCCGATGTACCCGCGTAAGTGACCGATGTGGAGATCCCCGTTTGCGTAGGGGAGCCCACAGGTCACGACGGCGGGGCTATCCGTCGGGAAGTCGTCGTTGCGTGTGCTCATATTCGTTCTCTGTCGGTGGCGGGCGTAAAACCCGCCGGTTTTCGGTCGTGCTCTCAGTGCAGTTCGCGTCGTCTCGAGAGAGTCGAAACGACGACTCGAGCGCACGGGTTTCGACGCCGCGATTGGGGCCGTATGACCGGCCTCGCGGCGCGTTCCCCGCGGTGGCGCTGTGGTTACGAACGCATACGCATGCGCGTCGGCATGCAAGTGCAAGAACAGGCAACAGTGATGACAGCGCCAGTTCGCATACCACCAGCTACCCGCTCGCGCGTGATAACTGTTGGTGAGTTCGCGAGTATCCGCTGGCTACGCGTCGCTCGAGTCGACGCTCCAGACGTCTCGCAGGTAGCCGAATCGGCCGCCGATCAGGAGGAAGACGCCGACGAGGCCGAAGCCGAGAAACAGCGTGAGAAACGCGCCGCCGCCGATATCGAGGACGAGCGTGCCGGCCGCGCCGACCCAGGCGAGCCAGCCAAGTGCCTCCCAGGGGCGGCCGCCGTACAGCCGCCAGACCGCAAGCGAGAGCGCAAAGCCGCCGAAGGCAGCCGCGACGACGATTCCCTCGAGCGTGAACGCCGCGGCTGCGAGGGCGAGCGCGCCGACGACGGCCATGCCATCGATCCAGTCGAAGGCCATGCTACGTGTGAGTCGTCACGCACGGGTAAAACGCGTATCGATCCTCGAGCCGGCGCCGATCAGTCGTCGCTGACGACCGGCACGCTTGCACGCACCTCGAGTTGGTCCAGATCGCCGATGAAGGAAGCGAGCATCTCGCGGGTGACGTGGGGCATACAGACGATGCGGAGTTCGCCGGTCGCGGTGCGAGAGATTCGCCAGCCCTTCGCCCGGAGCGCGTCGAACGTCGACCGTGGGAGAGTGGCCGCAACCAGCGGGAGCGTGGGATCGACGACGCTGTAGCCGCGTTTCTCTAAGGCGTCGGCGAGCCACTCGGCGTTGTTCTGCGAGCGAGCATACTGACTGCGATAGCCACCCGGCCACAACTCCTCCATCGCGGCGACAGCGCTTGCGACGCCCGCACCCGAGCGGGTGCCGGTGAGCGTCGCCTGTGAGGTCGACTCGAGGTAGGGCGTGTCGACGGCGAGTTCATCGAGTAAGGACTCATCGCGCACGAGCAAGCCGCCTGCAGGGACCGCCGCCTGCCCCATCTTGTGCGGGTCGATTGCCATCGAATCGATATCGGCGTGGCCGAAGTGCCAGTCGTAGTCGGTAAATGGCAAGACGAATCCGCCCCAAGCGGCGTCAACGTGACACATTGCGTCCGCTGAGTGGGCGATTTCAGCGAGCGCAGGGATGGGGTCGACACGGCCGTACTCGGTCGTCCCGGCAACGCCGACCACGAGTGCGGTGTCCGAATCGACCGACGCGCGGACGGCCTCGAGATCGGCGCGATACTGCTCGTCGACGGGAACGATTCGAAGGTCGACGCCGAGAACGTCCGCGGCTTTCTGGAAACTGAAGTGCGCCGATTCGGGCATGACGACGTTCGGCCGTTTCGCCTCGGCGCGCTCGCGGGCGATGCGGACCGCCTGGATGTTCGCTTCCGTCCCGCCGCTGGCGACGTAGCCGGCCGGGTCCTCGAGGCCGGCAATCTCGCCGAGTATCGCGATTGCATCGTCCTCTAAGGCGGCGACGGTCGGGTAGGTGCCGGGGTCGCCGGGATTCGTCGCGAGAAACCGTTCGGCCGCCTCGCGCGCTACCGGGTGAGGCTCGGTGCACATCGAGGAAAGCACCCGGTCGAACGCCTGCGGCTCGCGCTGCATATCACGTATGTAGACGGTTTTGGGTTTATGCATTGCGTTTGGTTGCCATTGCGGCAATGACAACAGCAGCGACAATCGAAGCGAAGTTGAGCCCGCTCAGATGGACTGTCTCCGCTCAATCTCGAGACACCTGTTCGGTGGCCACGTAGACAGTCCACTCACTCTGCGCCGAGTGCCGCCCGTAGCGACGGAATATTGATTGCTTCCATCTGTTCGACCCACCCCCACTCCTGTTCGGTCCACTCCGCGGTCGTCCCCTCTGCAGGGGTGAGCGGCTCGTAGTTTTCCGCGCCGGTGTTTTCGAGGAGCACCTCGACCATCTGCGGGACGTCCTCGTCGGGGTTTGGCGTCTCGAACGGATCGTAGAGGACCGTCTCGATGTCGTGTTCCTCGACGATGTCGATGGCCTCAGCGATGTCTGACTGAGATTCGGCCGCGTCGGGCGAGATACCGACCGGTGTGTGGATTTCGAAGTCATACCGGTGCTCGAGATACTGGAACGCGTCGTGGCCGGCAAGGACGGCAACGTCGCGCTCGGCCTCGGCCGCGAGTTCCTCGAACTGCCGGTCGACGTCCTCGAGGCGCTCGATGTAGGCGGCAGCGTTGTCCGCGTAGGCGTCGGCGTTGTCCGGATCGATCTCAGCGAGGCCGTCCGCAATCGTCTCGACAACGTCCTGTGCGAGGACGGGATCGATCCAGACGTGTGGGTCGTAGAACTCTGGGACGTCGCTTTCATCGAGTTCGTCGACGACGTCTGCCGTCATGCTATCCTCGCTCGTGTCCCAGATCACCTCGCCGTCGGCGACGAGTTCGAAGGCGATTCGAGTCCGGCCAGCCTCGAGGCCGTGGAACTCGATGTGGTCACCCTGCGATTCGATTTCCAGGACATCGTCGTCCGCTCCCTCGAGAACGCGTGCATCGAACTCGAACGGAGAGTCATCACCGAGTGGGAGGACGCGTCCTTCGTCGTCTTCGAAGACGCCTTCGACGGCCGCGTAGCCCTCGACCGGAACTTCGGGCAGACCGCCGTGCCAGTGATCAGTATGCCAGTAGGCGATTTCCTCGCCCGACTGGCGGTTGTACACTTCGAATCCGCCGACAGTCATCGAGTCGGGGTCGTACTCGTGGTCTGTCTCGGGAGTGCGGTCGGTCGCTGCGTCTCGATCAATTGGTAACAGCGACGACTCGAGGCCATCCATCACGTCAATTACGGAAATATCGTCGTAGTCTGCCTCAAGACCGGCGGCAATGTCTTGGGCCCACGCAAACTCGGCGGTGTCCAGATAGATGAACGCGTCCGTGTCGGCAATGTCGCGCTGGATGTCCACTGGGGGCTCCCAGCCGTGGCCCATCTCGCCAGTGGCGACGGGGTTCGTGAACGTCATGTGGTCGCCGGCGACGTGTTCGGCCCAATCCCAGAGCGTAAAGAAGGCCGCGTAGCCGCTGTGTTCGGCCTCGGTTTCTGTGCCGTCGCTGTCGGTGCCGTTTCCGCTCGGTTCGTTCATGCAACCGGCGAGCGCGCCGAGTGCGAGTGCTCCACCGCCTGTCAGCGTTGCACGTCGTGAGAGGTCCATACATCCTCATGTGGAGTTCCAAACAAGTACTTTGTTATCTTGGTGGATGGAGTTATTAACAAATCCTATTCTATGTGGAGTAGTTACTAACTTCGTCTGGCCAGTCTCACTGGGAGACCACTGCTTGCGTGTTGATAGCAGAAAGAGACAGGCTGGCCACACGGACTCCCCCGCTCGAGTCGCCAGACGAGCGACTCAGGGAGTGTCGAAACGGACCTGCAAAAACCGGCCCGGCGACTCGAGAGGTCTAGCGAACCGACTCGAGCAACAACTTCTGTTCGACGCGCTTGACTTCGTGTTGGACGTCGCGGACGGCGTCGATGTTTGCCGAGATGGAGCTAATACCTTCGTTGACGAGATACTGGACCATCTCCGGCTTGGAACCGGCTTGCCCGCAGATGCTCGTATCGACATCGTGTTCGCGGCAGGTGGCGATCACGTCCCCGATCAGGCGAAGGACAGCAGGGTGCAGTTCGTCGAAGCGGTCTGCGACGTGCTCGTTGTTTCGGTCGACAGCAAGCGTGTACTGCGTGAGATCGTTCGTGCCGAAGGAGGCGAAGTCGATGCCGGCCTCGGCTAACTCCTCGACGGCGAGGGCGGATGCTGGCGTCTCGATCATCACGCCCCACTTGCGCTTGTCCGGGTCGATGCCGGCCTCGCGCATGCATTTCGTTGCCTGGTAGACGTCTTCGGCGTCGTTGACCAGTGGCAACATGATCTCGACGTTGTCGTAGCCCATCTCGTACAGGCGGCGAAACGCCTCGAGTTCGTGCGCGAAGACGTCGGTGCGATCAAGCGAGCGTCGAATGCCCCGATAGCCAAGCATCGGATTGTGCTCGACCGGTTCGTCCTCGCCGCCCTCGAGTTGGCGGAACTCGTCGGTCGGGGCGTCGAGCGTGCGCACGCGGACGGGCCGCGGGTAGAACTCATCTGCGACGCTACGAATGCCCTGGACGAGTTGCTTCGTGTACTCGTCGGTGCCGTTTTCCTCGATGAACTTCTCGGGCGTCTGGTTCAGCGAGAGGATCATGTGCTCGGTCCGTAGGAGACCAACGCCGTCAGCACCCGTTGCAGCCGCGCGTTCGGCGGCTTCGGGAATCGAGACGTTGACCTTGACCTCCGTCGCGGTCATCGGCTTGACCGGCGACTTTGGACGGACCTCCTCGACTGGTTCGGCTTCCTCGTCGGGTTCGACTGTCTCGCCCTCGAGGACGGTGCCCTTGTCGCCATCTATGGTGACGACCTGCCCATCCTGCAGGACAGTCGTCGCGTTGGTCGTGCCCACGACGGCGGGGACGCCGAGTTCCCGAGAGACGATGGCGGCGTGGCTGGTCATGCCGCCCTCGTCAGTGATGATCCCCGAGGCGCGTTTCATCGCTGGCACCATATCAGGCATGGTCATCTCGGTGACGATGATATCGCCCTCCGCGACTTTCGCCAGATCGTCGAGTTTGGTGACGATTTTCGCGGGGCCGCTGACGGTGCCCGGACTCGAGCCAAGGCCGTCGATAATGACCTCGCCAGTGTCGTCACTGGGTGTGCCTGCTGCATCACTCCCGGCGCCAGCGGTCTGCGTGCCGCTGCCGTCGGTGACGCCTTCAGTGGTCGCAACGGCGTCCTCGACTGGCGTTGCCGCCTCGCTGCGTGCGCCGTCATCGATTGTCGTAATCGGGCGCGACTGGAGCATGTAGATGTCGCCGTCGACGATTGCCCATTCGACGTCCTGTGGGGTGTCGTAATGGTCTTCGACGCGTTCGCCGAGGTCGACCAGCGCCTCGATTTCGCCGTCGCTGACGACGCGTTCGGTCTGGCGCTCGTCCGACACCGGCCGTTCGACGGTCTCTCCCGTCTCCTCGTCTTTGATGTGCATCACCTTCTTTTCGGCGACGGTGACATCGATTGAACGGTCACTACGCGAGACGACGTAGTTGTCCGGCGACACTGCCCCGGAGACGACCGCTTCGCCAAGCCCCCAGGCGGCCTCGATAATCATCGTCGGATCACCCGTCGAGGGGTGACTGGTGAACATAACGCCGGATTTCTCGGCATCGACCATCTGCTGGACGACGACCGCGATGTTCACACTCGAGTGGTCAAAGCCCTGTTCCTGGCGGTAGTAGATCGCTCGCTGGGTAAACAGGGACGCCCAGCACTCGCGGACGCGGTCGAGCAGGGCGTCTTCGGTGATGTTTAAGAACGTCTCTTGCTGGCCGGCAAAGGAGGCATCGGGCAGGTCCTCTGCAGTTGCCGACGAGCGGACGGCGACGAACGCCTCCTCATCGCCGCCGATTTCGCGATAGGAGGCGACGATCTCCTCGCGCAGGTCGTCGGGAAACGGCGTCTCGATGATGAGTTCCTGTGCGCGGTCGGCCGCGTTCGCGAGCGCGCTCGAGTCGTCGGCGTCAACGTCGACGGCCTCGAAGAGTTCCTCGTCGATTTCCGCCTCCTCGATGAATGAGCGGTAGGTCCCGGCAGTGACAACGAAGCCGGGTGGGACGGGCAATCCCGCACCCGTCAGTTCCCCCAGAGAGGCACCTTTGCCGCCGACCCGCTCGATGTCGCCGGCACTGATCTCGTCCAGCCAGAGTACAGCCATCTGTATCTGGGTGGTCACTGGAGCGAATAAAGAATGTTGCGAACGTTTGTGCCTGACTACAACTCGAAATCGGATTAGTTCCTGAAAGAGAATAGTGAGTTAGCGAGGCGAAATCGGGGTCTGGTGCCAGATTTCGCCGCTTGTGGCCTTGCGACCGACAACTGCTCGGACACGCGTGGCGAGAATCACCAGTACTGACTGATTGCTGAATTGTTCGTTCCTCGAGAGGTTTGAACGCGTGGCCTGTTGGAAGTTCGTCAGTTAGGCCTCGAGAATTTCGTCGTCTGTCTCCGCGGGGACGGCGAGCGAGCCATCGAGGACGGTCACACCCCGTCCGCCAACGCGAACGTCGCCCTCGAGGCGGACGCGGACGATGCCCGGCCGGTCGACGTAGTGGCCTTGCTCGAGGCGTACCTCCTCGGGAAAATCGTCATCGAAGGCACCGAAGTGATCGAGATATGCCGAGACAGCGCCGCTTGCGGTGCCCGTCACGGGGTCTTCCGGAATGCCTGCGCCGGGGGCGAATAGCCGCCCGTGCAGCGTCGACTCGCGCTCGAGCGCATCGAACGTGAACAGGTAGACCCCGAGCGCGCCGAGTTCGTCGGTCAGTGCCTCGATTGCGGCCATATCCGGCTCCGCACTGCCGAGATCCGAGAGATACGTAATTGGGACGACCAGATACGGCACACCCGTCGACGCCATCGCAAGCGGAATATCGTCACTCGCGCCCTCGAGTGCCGCCTGTTCGACGCCCAGCGCGTCCGCAACGCGGCCGTACTCAAGGTCGACCGCGCGGATCTGTGGCGCGTCCTGTGTCATCCAGACCGTTCCATCCGCCTCGAGTTCGATCTCGAGGACGCCGACGTTCGTCTCGAGGGCCGTCGTGCCCGGCTCTACGCCCTCGTCGTGGAGGTGCGCGAAGGTGGCGATGGTGGCGTGGCCACAGAGGTCGACTTCCTGTGTGGGCGTAAAGTAGCGAATGCGCCGGTCTGCGTTCGGGTCGTCGCTCGCGGAGACGAACGCAGTCTCGCTGACGGCCATCTCGGCGGCGATTGCTTGCATCTGGTCGGCTGTGAGTCCGTCCGCGTCCGGAACGAGGCCGGCGGGGTTGCCCGCCAGTGGCTCGTCAGTGAAGGCGTCGATCTGCAGAATACGTGTCGTGTCCATACCCGGTTGTACGGGGACTCCCCCTTCGCTCTTTTCACTGCCGGCGAGTTGGGGTCGCAGACTCGAGCAGGATCGACGCGCGACAGTTAATCAGTCGTCACTCGGCGCGCCAGCGTCGAGCGGTGAGTCCGAGTCGGCTCCGGAACCGCCCCCACCGCCGGTGATGTCGTTCGCGCGCCACGTTCCACGGCGGAACCAGAGGGCAGTCCCCAGTGCGCCGACGAGATGCGCAATCGCAAACGACGCCCAGATACCTGGCGGCCCGAACGCGCTCGAGGCGACCCACGCGACGGGGATCTGGACGACCATGAACGCAAGCAAGACGAAGCCGGCGGCCGTTCCCGTCATCCCTGCGCCGCGGAAGCCGCCGATGTAGGTGTACATCGCGCCAAAGAGGCCGAATGTCGGTGCAACGTAGTAGAGGAAGGTCGCCCCGGCGTCGACGACGTCTGGATCGTTCGTAAAGAGCGCGACGAGTGGCTCGGCAAACAGCGTCGAGAGCAGTCCAACGACGGTCAGACTGACGAAAATCACTGCCGCGGTGATGTGATTCGCTTTCGCTGCTCGATCCGGCTTGCCAGCGCCGACATTCTGTCCGGTCATCGTCTCGACGCCCTGCGAAAGCGCCATCGCCGGCAGGACGATCACCGAGAGGATGCGCGTGCCGATTCCGTAGGCCGCGACGACTGGTGTCGCGAACAGTGCGACAACAAAGAGCAACAGCGAAATCGAGAGTGCGCGACTGGCTCCCTCGAACGACGCTGGCAGCCCAATTCGGATGAGTTTGACCCCGTAGCTGGGGTTGGGAATCATCTCCTCGAGTCGGATGCGGACGCCGCGGTAGCCCCGGAACATGAGCCAGAGGCCGATTGCGAGCGTCACGCCGCGCGCGAAGATGGTCGCGTAGGCGGCCCCGGCGATGCCCAGTTCGGGGAACGGCCCGACACCGAAGATGAGCAGCGGATCGAGGACGATGTTGATGACGACCGAGACGAACATGACCAGCATTGGCGTCACGGTGTCGCCGTACCCGCGCATGAGCGCGGTGAACATCAGAAAGCCGAAGACGAAGACCAGCCCGACCGCGTAGATCTGCATATAACTCGTCGCGGCCGCGACCACTGCCGGTTCGGCGTCGAAAAGCATGAGCACGTCCTCGACGACGAAATAGCCCAGGCCGCCGAGAATAAGCGAACTGAGGATCGAGAACGCGACAGTCTGGGAGGCCGCATACTCCGCATCACTCTCTCGGTCTGCACCGATATACTGGGCAACGAGTACACTCCCCGCGACAGAAAAGCCGATTGCGAACGAGATCAACAGGAAAATGATTGGGAACGCAAAGCTAATCGCTGCGACCTCGACGGTTCCGTAGCGACCCAACCAGAACGTATCCGCGACGTTGTACGCCGTCTGCAGAACGTTCGTGATGATGAGTGGAATCGACAGATAGAGCAGCGGCTTGACGATCCCGCCGTCAGTCAGATCAACCTCCTCGCGCGCCAAAAACGTCCGCTCGAGATGGTCGCGGATTGTCATACTTGCACCCTCCGTCGCATCCCTCGCAGTTCCGGTCCGTCTCGCGTCGTCACTGAACTAACTAACCAGTCAGTCAGGTAAGAGCGTTCCGGTCGGCGAAGATGGCTGTCACCAACATAGACACACCGAAGCGGCGACAGACCCCCAAGCACGACGTATCTGGGGATATACAGTGTGAAATACGATGTGTACGTGGACCCAGTGTGTCGCATTCCGACCGCTCGAGAAAGGACATATAAGAAATCAGAGGTTGCGATACGACTGAATAAACTCATTAGGATCCGAGAGAATCGCATGGACATGAATAATCGCTACGACGTGGTGATTGCCGGTGCCGGTCCCGCCGGAGCCCAGTGTGCTCGCGACCTCGCAGCAAGGGACTACGACGTCGTCGTCTTGGAGACTGAAGTGGAAGACGAGTTCCCGCGCCAGAGTAACAAATCGACCGCCGGAACCTTCCCGTCGATGATGGCTGCCTTCGGCATCCCCGACGATGTCGTCATGCAGTACACCGACAAGGTCGTCCTCGAGTCGCCACACGACCATTACGTCCAGAACCAGACCGGCGCAGTCCTCGAGTTCGCGGACTTCAAGCGCTACCTCGTAAAGGATAGCCGTGACGACGGCGCGGAGTATCGCTTCGATTCGCGCGTCACCGCGCCGATCATGGAGAACGGCGAAATCGTCGGCGTCACGGTCAACGGCGACGAGGAAGTCTACGGCGAGATTATCATCGACGCGACGGGGCCGTCCGCACCGCTCGCGAAGAAACTCGGCGTCAGCGACCTCTCGCACGAGAATCACGCAATTGGGATCGAGTACGAGTTCGAGGGCATCGACATCGACCGCCCCGGCTTTGCTGATCTCCACGACGCGATGATGCTGCGTCTCGACCACGAACTCGCACCCGGCGGCTACTCGTGGATCTTCCACACTGGCGAAGACACCGCCAAGGTCGGCCTCTGTTACATCCGTAACGAGAAGTACCACCGGTACGGCAAGGACGACTTCACCGTCGACGACTACCTCGAGCACTGGCTCGATACCGATCCGCGCCTGCAGAACGCGAGCCGACTCGAGGGGAAGATGCACCGCGGCTCGGCACACATCCAGATGCCCGGCCAGATGCACACCGACCGGTTCATGGCGATTGGCGACACCGTGCCGACGGTCGACCCGCTCTGGGGTGAAGGCATTCACAAGTGTATGAAATCCGGCCGCGCGGCCGCCGCAACGGTCGACAGCTGTCTCAAACACGGCAACCTCGAGCCGACCGCTGAAAATCTCGAAGTCTACGAGACACTCTGGCATCGCGACGTTGCACCGAACATGCGTGCGCGACTCCTGATGACGAAACTGCTCTATCTCGCCTCGGACGAGCGCTACGACCAGTTCATGGCAGACCTCCAGCGACTCGACGACGATACGCTGGCGAAGGCGAACAAAGGAAACCCGTTTGCAATCACCAAACTGCTACACGCCGACGACCTGCCGCTTCTCAAACGCTTCGCTCGAGAAGAACTGCAACTCTCGGACTTCTTGTAACGCTGCGCGACGGTTAGACCGACTCGAGGAGAGTTTCGGTTCGAACAATCGCTGCGAACTCATCCTCGAGTTGTGCGAGCGCGGTTCGATGCATCGTTTCTGCGTCAAAGTGCTCGCCGTCAAACGTTCGGTCGAACGTTGCGGTCGCATCCGCGACAACAATCGGCGAAAAGCCGAGATTCTCCGCCAGTCGCGTACTCGTCGAGACGCAGTGGTCCGTCGTCAGCCCCGCAATGACGAGCGTTTCGTACCCTCGTTCTCGAAGCCAGTCCTCGAGACCGGTGTCAACGAACGCGGCGTTGACTGACTTGACGAACGTCGCCTCGCCATCCATTGGCGCTGTTTCTGGTTTGAACACAAATCCCGGCTGGTCGCCCCGCAGCGGCGAGTCGGCCTCGCTCGAGTCGTGGCGAATGTGGACGACGGGCCGGTCAGTGTCGCGCCAGCGCGAGAGCAGCAATTCGGCCCGCACTTCGGCGTCGGGGTTGTTTCGCGTCCCCCAGACGGGATCGTCAAAGCCCTCCTGGAGATCGATCAGGACGAGGACGGCGTTGTCCGGCAGCGACTCGAACGGTTCCGATCCACCCGTCATGACAATCGCGCCGCCGGCTTGGGATGCTCGCGCGTGACCGTGATCGGACACGTTTCGGGGGCCTGCGTCTCGTCCGCCGAAAGCATGTACTGAATCCACTCGCGGTCGCCCTCGACGCCCCAGTCACCCAGATCGGCGTGGGGACAGACGCCATCGTACTCCGTGAGGCGGTCCTGAATCACGTCGCGTGCGTGCTGGCCTGCCTCTGTGTCGGCCGTCACCGACAGCGACTCGAACAGCGTCCGCGGCTGGAACGTGATCTCGAGGCCGATGGGACAGTAGCGACTCTTTCGGTCGTCGTAAAACGGCGCGCGACAGGTCGGAAACATAGGCTCGCCGCCGAGGCAGAACTCCCAGCGTGAATCATCGGGGTTGGTTGGAATGTCCGCCGGCCAGGGTTCGGTGTCGTGGACATGCAGCGTCTGGAGGATGTGCCACAGCGCATCGTGATACGCCTGCTCCGAAAGGGGCTCCTCGGGCGGTTTGAAGAACGTGACCAAGGACGCACGCTCGGCGTGGTCACAATAGACCTCGAGATACTCGAGGATGGTGTCGCGAAGCGAGACGAGCGCGTCGGCGTCGCTCATCGACGGGACGGCGGTATAGAGCGGCTCGCCCTGGTGGACAGACTCAGCGCCGAAAAAGCAGGGAAACGGCGTCTCGTTTCGCTGGCCGAGCAAGCCGTCCTGAAAGGAGTGCCAGTGGGCAGCGACCCACGAGGGCATCTCGCCGGCGCGGACACGGTCGTCGAGCGTTTCCTGGTCCATCAGCGACTGGATGCCAGGCTCGTTCATACGAAATCGTTCGCGGCCGAACAGATGTATGTATCGAGAGTTCCGTGAACTCGTCCTGATGTGTGTCGGATCCACCATGAAGTGTGCTGAGAAGTAGGTGAACACACACAGACACACGTATCGCGATTCACGACGACCAAATTGAGGTGATACTCACAGCATCCACGAGACGACCTCAGTGAAAGCGATCAACAGAATTCCGATCACGAACTGCTGGCCTGCCAGGAGTTTCAATTCTCGTAACTTCTCATCCAGCGTTGAGTCGATAATTGTCAGTTGGTTTTCATCGGAATGCTGTAGCAGTGGATCTCCCGATGTTTCTATCAGTTCACCACCGTGAATCGTGATTTCATCACCGTGATTGATTGATGTTTCCTCATAGCGAGTCGGTTCCCCTGCGCGCCGTACGCTGAGTGGAAGGGTTTGCCATCCGAGTAGCCCATCTTCCCCGAGAATCCCAAGTCGGGTGAGGAATCGATCAAGTGATGTCGGATCAGTGAGTCGGACGCTTCGCTCTGGAGACCCTACCACGTGGGAGGAGTTGAATGGATCAAAGACACCTGAGGAATCAGCAACCAATTGGTTGCTCGTCACTCGTACGTATCTCCCATTGTCCTGAATCGTGAACGATCCAGTTGCAATTCCGCCATCAACAGTACTCAGTCCCCCGGAGTTGCTGGGACGTTGTGTGCGCCATACGATAACCGCCGGTTCTCGAGAGGAATCCAGCGCTGGTAGTTCGCTCGAGAGTGACGCTGGCGTGGTTACATCGACACGCCCCGAGACAACATCATTGGACTCCAGCGTCGCCTTCCGTTCCGATTTGATGGTTGTCATATCTCTGTAGTTGGAGACTGTTCTGAAAGAAGCGATGAGGAACACGGCCGAAGCGCCAAGCAAAATAATCCCTATTGTGGAGGAATCAATCACACGTTTTATTTGAAACAGAACTACTATAACTCTCTCGTACTGTCACTACCCGATGTAGGACGGTAATTCACCAGAGTCTGCAGGTTCGATTCTCTCACGGAGGCAACCCCGGTCGCCAGCTGTCAGTTTTACGTTTGGGGACAGACGTTTTCCGCTCGAGGCCCTGGCTCCCGTATGGTGATTCAGACGGATGTCCTCGTTATCGGCGGCGGGGCGACGGGTGCCGGAACCGCACGTGACCTCGCGCTGCGCGGCCTCGACGTAACCCTCGTCGACCGCGGCGGACTCGCCGCGGGCACCTCGAGTCGTTCCCACGGCCTCTGCCACAGCGGCGCGCGGTATGCCGAAAGCGACCGGCACGGTGCCGAGGAGTGTCTTCGCGAACGCCGGATTCTCGGCGACATCGCCGGCGCGTGCGTTCGCGACACCGGCGGCCTGTTCGTCGAACTCGAGGGGGACGACCCAGACTACTTCGACACCAAACGCGACGCCTGCGAGGAGATCGGAATCCCGACGACGGAACTGACGGGCGAGGAAGCCCGCGAGCGAGTGCCGGATCTCTCGCCGGCAGTGAGACGCGCACTCGAGGTGCCGGACGGCGTCGTCTACCCGTCGCGACTCGTCGCCGCGAACGCTGCGGACGCGCAGGATCACGGCGCGCGAGTGCTCACGCACGCGCCGGTCGAAGACATGCATCTCGAGGATGGCCAAATCGCTGCGGTCGACCTCGGCGGGGACGTGGCCGAGCGCGTCGAACCGCAGTTCGTCGTCAACGCCGCCGGCGCGTGGGCTGGCCGCGTTGCCGCGATGGCGGGCGCGGACGTCGCAATGCAGCCAAATCGCGGCGTGATGGTCTCCGTCGCGTACGACGGCCTCGAGCCGGTTCTCAACCGGTGTCGCGACCCCGACGACGGCGATATTGTCCTCCCGCACACGGACGAAGTCGTCCTCGGCACGACGAGCGTCGACGTGGACGACCCCGACGAGTACGATACGGCCGAGTGGGAACTCGAGCGCGTCCGCGAGGAGTGTGCCGAAATGCTGCCGCCGGTCGCCGACGCCGAACAGCTCCGAACGTGGTGGGGTGTCCGCCCACTGTACGCGCCCGACGAGGCTACTCGCCAGTCACGCGGGATCTCGCGCGGATTCTTCCTGCTCGAGCACGACGGCGACGGCGTCGCGAACATGGCCTCGATTGTCGGCGGCAAACTGACAACCTACCGCGCGATGGCCGAGGCGACGGCGGATTTGGTCAGTGACCGACTCGGCGTCGAGGAACCCTGTCGCACGGCCGAGCGCACACTGCCGGGTGCGGACGACCCCGATCAACTCGACGCGTACGTCGCCGAATTCGACGGGAGCGGGCCGGCGGACGCCGATGTCGTCTCGCTCGAGCGCACTTACTGATAGCGGTTGTTCACCTACACTGTCTCGGGCAGCCAGCCGCCGTCGACTTCGATATTTTCGCCGCTAATGTACCTCGCCTCGGGATCGAGGAAGAAATACAGCGGCTGGATCAGATCCTCGAAACTCGCAGGACGGTCTCGAGGCAGTTCCTCCGGGAATTCGTCGGAGTTCTCGACGACGTACGGCGAGATGGCGTTGACGGTGATTCCGTCATCCTGCGTATCCGCGGCGAGCATCCGTGTAAACATCAAGACGCCCGCTTTCGCGACGAAGTAGGGGAAGTTTGTCGGGCTGACGAGGCCCTTCTCGCTCGAGGCGTAGCCGATGTTGACGATTCGGGCGTAGTCGTCTCCGTTCGCGTCGCCGTTCTCGTCGCGCTGGCGCATGTTCTGCAGCGCTCGCTTCGAGCAGAGATAGGTGCCGTTGAGATTCGTCTCGAGGACACGATTCCACGTCTCAAACTCGAGGTCTTCCCAGTGGGCGGGCGCGAAGTCGCCGACGTTGTTCACGAGTACGTCGACAGTACCGAGTTCGGACTCGACAGCGGCAAAGAGGCCGTCGACGCTTTCGGGGTCGGTGATATCGGCCTGCACCGTCATCGAGTCGTTTGCACCGCGCTCGAGTGTGTCGTCGGCAACCTCGCGGGCCGCATCGGCACTCGAGTGGTAGTGGACGGCCGTGTTCGCGCCGCAGTCGGCCATCGCGAGCAGGAGTTCGCGACCGACGCCGCCGGCGCTTCCCGTGACGAGCACTGTTCGGTCCGAGAGATCAGGTCCGTTCATACCGACTAGTTGTTGACGAGGTGGAAAAAGCATCTGCAAACGGTGTGACTGAGACACATGGATTTACGTCGGTACACGAGAAACGCACAGCCATGACACTGGAAACCGTCTTGTTGGCCGTTGGACCGGGAGATGCTGACCGAATCGACGACCTCGCTGAAGCCGTCGTCGAAGTCGCTGCGCCAGCCGATGCAACCGTCGTCCTCGCACACGTCTTCACCGACGACGAGTACGACGAGGTGATCGACCGCCTCGAGTTCGACACCGAACTCGACGAAATCGATCCCGACGAAGTCGCAGCGCGACACTCGACGATTCGTGACTTGAAGGCGTCACTCGATGAATACGACGTCGACTACGAGACCCGTGGTGCCGTCGGCGAACATGGCTCGACAATCGTCGATCTGGCGGGCGAGACCGACACCGACCGCGTCGTCGTCGGTGGCCGCAAGCGCTCGCCGACTGGCAAGGCCGTCTTCGGCTCGACAGCACAGGAAGTGCTGCTGTCCTCGCCGTGTCCCGTGACGTTCGTCCGGAGCAGCGAGGAGTAACGACCGCAGGGCGACAACCTGTTATTCCTCGAGGTGGGCGAAAATCTCGACTTCGTAGCCGTCCGGATCTTCGACAAAGACCGCGCGAGCGTTGACCGCGTCGACCGTGATCGGACCACGCAGCACCTCACAATCGGTTCGCTCGGTGAGTGTCTCGAGCGTCTCCGAGACGTCGTCGACGAGGAGCGCGAGGTGAACGATGCCGTCGGGCTCGATCTCGTCGTCACTGTCCGGATCGTAGGCGAACTGAATCTCCGTCTCGAGATCGTCGCCGGTGACGTAGTAGTTGCGAACGCCGTCGCCGGTGGTGAATTCCTTCGAGAACTCGAGGCCGAGACCGTCCTCGTAGAACGCTTTCGTTGCCTCGAGATCCGAGACGCGCACTGCCGTGTGGTGAACCTCCATACTTGCGGGTCAGACGCGACCTGTATAAATCGTTCCGTCTCCGGAGCGTCCATTGCGGGTGGTATGTAAACAGCCCTGATATCGTGGTTACAGGGCTATGCCCGAGTGAGGACTACTAGTAGCTGTTATGAGCCCCTACCACTTCCGCTGCCCGGAGTGCGTCCAGCAACTCACCCTCGAGCGCCCGGAGCGTGTCGCCACCCTCGAGAGTGGGTGCCCGTTCTGTGGCACGCCAATTTCGCCAGCCGATTTCGCGACAGCGTAAGGATATCAGCCCGCAGGCGTCCGATTCTGGCTGCGAGTTTATGATGCTCGAGTCCGAAGTATGGGTACATGTATCAGGACGTGCTGATCCCGACGGACGGAAGCGATGGAACGCGGCGCTCAATCGAACACGGACTGGCCATCGCCGATCAGTTCGGTGCCACTGTCCACGCGCTCTCGATTGTCCCTGAAGGCCCACTCGGCACGCTCGAGGCCGAAGAGGCCACGCCCGCCGCCCACCGGGCCGTCGAACGCGTCCAACTCGAGGCCGAAGCCGCGGGCGTCGACGTTGTCACAGCCGTCGAGCACGGCGTTCCACACGAGGAAATTCTCGACTATACTGACGCCCACGACATCGATATGGTCATCATGGGAACGCAGGGCCGGACCGGCCTCGACCGCGTGCTGATGGGCAGCGTCACCGAACGCGTCGTCCGCATGTCCGACACGCCGGTCGTCACCGTTCGGCTGACCGAAGACCTCCGCATCGAGGACGCCGACGAGGCCGAACGACTCGCCCGCGACGCACTTGAGGCGGAGGGCTACGACCGCGAGGCACCGCTCACAGAGCAACCTCATCGGACCAGCGCCTCCTGGATCGTCCCGGTCGAACTCGCGGACGAACGCGTTCACGTCCACGTCGATGCCGTCTCGCGCGAGACGCGCGTCGCGCGGCCGCCGCAATAACTGACTCAGTCAAGAACCAAAAACCGACTCGCAACGACGCAGTTGATTACTCGAGCGTGACCCACTCGCCGCGCTCGTCGCTGTCCCCGATGGCGCTGAGCACGCGCTGGACGGCCAGGCCGTCCTCGAAGCTCGGGTTGAACTCGTCGCCGTTCTCAACGGCGGAGAGGAACTCGTAATTCTCGTGGACGAACGTGTGCTCCCAGCCGATGACGTGGCCCGGTGGCCACCAGTGCTCGACGTAGGGGTCGTCCTCGTCCGTGACCAGAATCGTCTCGTAGCCGCGACTGTCCTCGCGCAGCACCTCGAGTTCGTTCAGGCGCTCGAGCGAGAACTTCAGGCTGCCCTTCGAGCCGTGAATTTCGATGGAGTGGTCGTTCTTGTGCCCGTTCGCGAAGCGCGAGGCCTCGAGAACACCCATTGCGCCGTTTTCGAACTCGAGTTGGGCGGAGTAGGCGTCGTCGACGGTGACGGGTTTCGTTTCGGTGCTGTCACCGCCAGCGCTGTCGAGTGCGCCGCCGTCCGCGCCGGGAACGGGGCGTTCGTCGACGAACGTCTGGAGGTGCCCGCTGAGTCGGTCGATGTCGCCCGCGAGGTCGTCGTCGCCGACGAGGAACCGAATCAGGTCGATGGTGTGTGCGCCGAGGTCGCCGAGCGAACCCGAGCCAGCCATCTCCTCGTCGTTGCGCCACGACCAGGGCGCTTCGGGATCGATCAGCCAATCCTGTAAGTACTGGCCGCGTACATGGTGAATCTCGCCGAGTTCGCCCGCCTCGAGCAGCCCCTTGGCGTACTGGATGGCGGGAACGAACCGATAGTTAAAGGCACAGCCCGCAGGCACGTCCGAGCCGGCGTTTTGGGCCGCCTCGGCCATCTCCTCGGCCGCCTCGAGCGTCGGCGCGAGTGGCTTTTCACAGAAAACGGGTGTGCCGGCCTCGAGGGCGGCGATGGACGGCTCGGCGTGGACGAAGTTCGGGCCGAGGTTGTAGAAGACGTCGACGTCATCGACAACGTCCTCCCAATCGGTCGCGGTGCGGTCGAACCCGAGTTGGTCTGCGGCATCGCTCAGTGCGTCTTCGTCGCGGCCGATCAGTACGCTGCGTTCGATCTCGGGTGCGTCCGGGAAGAACATTGGCAGTCGCGCCATGGCGTTTGCGTGTGCCTTTCCCATGAATCGATAGCCGAGAACACCGACTTCGAGTGACATAGGTTCGTGTTCACAATAGATACAGTTAGACGTTTCCGTCGCGGAGATTGGGGTCGCTCGAGACGTGCTCAGGTTGCGGACAGACTCATTTCGGTTGTGACGTGTAACTGTGAAACACATTCATCGGAACGTTCAACTGGGTTCGTTTCGAGGAGACGTGTATGAAGGTAGCCCTGATCGGAGTCGGTCAGGCCGGTGGGAAGGTAACCGAGCGGCTGGCCCAGTTCGACGCGAACATGGGTTATGGAGCCGTCCAAGGTGCCCTGGCCGTCAACTCCGCGAAACCCGACCTCCAATCGCTCGAGTTCGTCGATACCCAACTGATCGGTGCAGACCGTGTCAACGGACACGGCGTCGGTGGGGACAACGAACTCGGTGCAGAGGTCATGCAATCGGATATCCAGGAGGTCCTCGGCGGACTCGATGGACGAATCACCTCGAGTGCTGACGCGATTGTCGTCGTCGCCGGTCTCGGCGGTGGGACGGGAAGCGGCGGCGCGCCGGTGCTGGTGCACAACTTACAGCAAATTCATGACATTCCAGTCTACGCACTGGGCGTCTTGCCCGGACAGAACGAAGGCGCGCTGTATCAGGCTAACGCGGGTCGCTCGTTGAAGACGTTAGCACGCGAAGCCGACTCGACGCTGCTGATCGACAACGACGCCTGGCACGAACAGGGCGAGAGCATGGACGGCGCGTTCGACCGCATTAACGGCAAGATCGCCCAACGCGTTGGCTTGCTGTTTGCCTCCGGCGAGGCCGTCGACGGCGTGGGCGAAAGCGTCGTCGACTCGAGCGAGGTCATCAACACCCTGCGCTCGGGCGGGATTTCGGTGCTTGGCTATGCAAGCGAAGTCGCCGCCGAAGACGCAAGCGACAACCTGCGAACGACGATGACAGTCTCCCGTCAGGCACTCTTGACTGGAACGAGTCTCCCCGACGCGACCCAGGCCGATTCCGCGCTACTCGTTATCGCCGGCAGACCCGAGGCGATCCCGCGCAAAGGCGTCGAGAAATCCCGACGCTGGCTCGAGGAGGAAACAGACAGCATGCAGGTCCGTGGTGGGGACTTTCCGCTCGACAGCGACCGACTCGGCGCGCTCGTCTTGCTCGGCGGGGCCGAACGCTCGGACCGCCTCGAGCAATTCATGGAGCGCGCACGCGAGGCACAAAACGCTGAGGAAACCGAAACGGACCGCGCCGAAGCGCTGACGGACGACCGCCTCGAGAATCTCTTTTGAGGCGGCAGCTGGCGGGTAGTTTCGTGATAAGTGACCCCTTTCGTGGCTGGATTCGTTCGGACGATTCAGGCTACAGTATCGCTTAGACTGGACTCGTTTGAGCAGCTGAGTTTATATATGGTGTTTCGGACCATGTGAGTGTCCAACAGGCTCAAACAGGGTCCCTGCTAACGGTTTTCACGGTTTGAAGGACCGGTACATTTAAATTATAGGCGACAGTAGCTATCGGTACCAGAACGCCATCGGGGCGCGTATCGCTCGACGATCAATGACAGGAAATCTTATTCACCAGGTTTCGCAAATCGTGAGCGGTCGCTCTCTCCACGGAGCCACGACGGCACCCTGTCACCCCGGTGCGGGTATGGCACAGAGGATTGACTAACACATGGTAGACGAATCGAAAAACATCGAACTGACAGAGGACGACCTAGCAAACAAATCGAAAGGCGAGCTTATCAAAATGGCAGGCCAACTGCGAGATCGGCGAAATGATCTCAACCAGATGGCCTCCGAGCGCGCCTCCAGCCGCGACGACCTGAACGCCAAAACGCGCGAGAAGGTCGACGAAGCTCAAGAACACCGTGAGCAGCGCGACGAGCTCAACGAGCAGGTTCAAGAGCACAAAGAGAGCCGTAACGAACTCAACGCCGAGGCCAACAAGCTCTTCGACAAAGTCGAAAAGCTCAAATCCGACATGGAACTCGACGAGGGCCAGGACCTCGACAAACTCGAGGAAGAAATCGAGCAACTCGAGTTCAAACAGCAGACCGAAGTTCTCTCGAGTGAGGAAGAGCAGGAACTCATCGAGAAGATCGAGTCCAAGCGCGAGGAGTACGAAGAGCGCAAGGGAAAACTCGACCAGAACGAGGATCTCGAAGGGCTCGTCGAGGAAGCTGAGGAAGTTCGCTCGGAAGCCTCCCAGCACCACCAGAAGGTGACGGAGCTTGCGGACAAGGCCCAGGAACATCACAACCAGATGATCGAGGCCTATCGCGAGGCTGACGACATCCGTGATGAAGCCGACGAGATGCACGAGTCCTTCGTTGAGGCCCAGGAGGCCGCCGACCAGCACCACGAAGACTTCGTGCGCGTCCAGAAGCGCCTGCGCGAACTGGACAAGGAAGAAGAAGAAGAGCGCAAGTCCGCTCGCGACCAGAAGAAAGAAGCGGCCAAAGAGGAGGCCGAGGAGATTTATCAGAAGTTCAAGGAAGGCGAAACTCTCGACACCGAGGACCTGATGAAGCTCCAGAAGACTGGCCTGCTCTAAGGGTCGTCTCTCGGACTGTTCGATTCGTCCCACGTTCTCTTTCGGCGGACGTGTTTCCGTCCGACGACAACTCACGACTCGAGAGCTGTCGTTTCGCCGAGTGCTGAGGATGGAGTGGACAACTGCACAAGACCGTTGGTCGCGACGTGAAACGACGTACTGCAGTGATCGGTGACTGCTGTTTTCGACGAACTGCGATGAGACGCACCGAGTAGCGACACTGGCTTGAGCCGCGGCGTCGCCGACGGTAACGGTTAACCGGGCGGCAGACACAGACTCGAGCATGAATCGAGGTGCCAGCGAAAGCGATGGTCAGTAAGAACGGACTTGGATCACTCGCGGTCGTCTTACTCGCGGTCGTCGTGTTTGCTGCGGCCGGAATTGGACTGTTCGTCTACTATCCGACGACGCTGACAGATCTGTTTGGCATCCTGTTTGCCCTCGGTGCCGTCTTGGTCGGGCTCAAAATCGGCGGCAACGTCGCTGGGTCGCTGTTTCCCGGCTACAACGTCGCCGAGGTTGCCGTCGATGGCCCAATCACGCGCGATGGGGGCGGCGGCCCGCTCCCCTCGAGTCCGGGTTCGACACCGGCCGACGACATCGTCGAGCAGATCGACCGCGCGGATGACGACGAGAACGTCGACGCACTGTTGTTGAAACTCAATACGCCTGGCGGCGAGGTCGTCCCGAGCGACGACATTCGACTCGCAGCCGAGCGATTCGACGGCCCAACCGTGGCGTACACGACGGATGTCTGTGCCAGTGGTGGCTACTGGATCGCAAGCGGCTGTGACGAACTCTGGGCGCGCGAGGGCTCCATCGTCGGCTCGATTGGTGTGATCGGGTCGCGCGTCAACGCAAGCGACCTCGCGGAGAAGGCTGGGCTCTCTTACGAGCGCTTTGCGGCTGGCGAGTACAAAGACGCCGGCACACCGCTCAAAGAACTCGAGGAGAAAGAACGTGAGTACCTGCAGGGCGTGATCGATGACTACTACGAAACCTTCGTCAAGCGCGTCAGCGAGGGCCGCGAGATGGACGCCGAGTTCATCCGCGACACCGAAGCGCGCATCTACCTCGGCGAGTCGGCACACGACCTCGGACTGGTCGACGAACTCGGCACCCGCCGCGACATCGAAGCCGAACTCGAGACCCGCCTCGAGGCCGACGCGATTGACATCGAGGAGTTCGAACCGGAGCGGCCGCTGATGGCGCGGGTTGGTGCGGGCGCACAGCAGGTTGCATACGCGTTCGGGGCTGGCCTGACCGGATTCGCCGAGAATCGGGAGTTCCGATTGCGAACCTGATCGCACCCGTTACTGCCGACGGGGAAGTCGGGAAGCGATTCCCAGCGGTGCAACGGTCGAAGAGTAAGTGGTTTTATCGTTCCACAGCATGGAACGACACTCGTGACAACGCTGGTCGTCTGCCTCGACCGGACTGACGATGTGGGCCGTAAGACTGGGCTTCGCTCACCAATCGTCGGCTGGGAGGCAGTTCGCGCGCTCGTGACCGATATCGGGCTCGCAGATCCCGAGGATTCGGGCGTCAACTCCCTGCTCGAGACGCTTCGAGTTGCCCAGGACCTGCGCGACGAGAACGAAGACGTCGTCGTCGCGGTCGTCTCGGGGGACCGTGAGTCGATGGTCTCGGCTGACCGAGCAGTGGCACGTCAGGTGGACGACCTGATCGCGGACTACGATCCGGACTCGGCGGTCGTCGTGATCGACAGCGCTGAAGACGAGCGACTGGTGCCCATCGTCGAGAGTCGCGTTCGCGTCGATTCAGTTGACCGCGTCGTCGTGCGCCAGGCTCGAGACATTGAATCGACGTACTACCTCCTGAAGCAGTTTCTCGCAGACGAGGAACTGCGCCAGACGGTGCTGGTACCGCTTGGACTGACGCTGCTCGTCTTCCCGGTGCTTGCGATGCAGATTGGGACCGCACAGGGTGCAGCCGCGATCACGACCGTGATCGGCCTCTTCTTGCTCTATAAGGGATTCAACATCGACGAAATCCTCACCGGGTTCTCCCATCAGGTGCGGGAGGCGCTGTACTCCGGGCAGGTCTCGGTGGTCACCTATGTCGTCGCGATAGGGTTGACGTTCGTGGGACTGTTCATCGGCGCACTCGGCGTCTCGAATCTCGAGGACCCCTCCGGCGTGCTCGTGCCGGCGACGCAGTTTCTGTTCGATAGCGTTCCCTGGCTCGCGATGGCAGCACTGACCGCAAGCGCGGGTCGCCTGCTCGATGAGGCGATCAGCGAGGAACCCGTCCGGCGATCCTTCCGGAATCTGCCGTTTATCGTCGTCGCCGTTGGACTCGTGATTCGCGGGTTTTCGGCGTACTTCCTCGAGCAACAGGGCGTGATCGGACCCGTCGTCTTCGCGGGGATCGAACAGGGAGCGCTCACGCTCGATAGCTTCCAGATCGGCGGCGGCGAGCGGTTGACGATCTACGTCGCCACTGCACTCGTCGTGAGTCTGATCGGGGCACGAGTCGCTGCCTCTGTAAGCGACGACGAATCCGGAAGCGGTGGCGACGGACCGGACGATCCAGACTCTCCGCCAGCCTCCAATGCGAATCCCACTCCGACGCCCGAGTCGGGCCGCACCGATGGCGGACCGACACCCTCCGAGTCGGACTCTGACTCTCCGACTGACGAGGGCGCGGACTCGAGTGACCAGTAACGCAAACTCGCCATCCCTTTACTCTCCGACACCAACTGGCCGGTATGAGCGACGCAGATGGCGCGTGGATTGGGCTCTTTTCCGGCGGGAAAGATTCGTCGTGGGCCGTCTACCAGGCACTCGAGGCCGGACTGTCCGTCGAGCGACTCGTGACCGTTCACCCATCCGAGGATTCCTACATGTATCATGTTCCGGCGACAGACCTCGCTTCGCTGGCCGCCGAGAGCATGGGTATCGAACTGATCGACGTCGATCCCGGTGATCTCGAGGCCGACTCCGTGCCGGACTCGAGCGTGCAGGGAGATGACGAACTCGAGCCACTCGAGGCGGCACTCGTGGATCTTGACGCCGAACTCGAGGGCGGCATCGCCGGCGTCACCGCAGGCGCTGTCGAAAGCGAGTACCAGACGAACCGCATTCAAGGGATGTGTGACCGCCTCGACTGTGAGCTATTCGCGCCGCTGTGGCAGGAAGACCCTCGGGAACTCGTCGACGCGATGCTCGAGGCCGGCTTCGAAATAAAGATCATCCAGGTTGCTGCGCAGGGACTCGACGAATCCTGGCTCGGGCGCACACTGGACCACGAGGCGATTGCCGACCTCAAGGCGCTCAACGACGAATACGGCGTCCACATTTTGGGTGAAGGCGGCGAGTTTGAGACGCTCGTCGTCGATGGCCCACATATGGACCAACGACTCGGTCTCGAGTACGAGCGCGAGTGGGAGGGGACACGCGGGCGGGTGCGGATTACGGACGCGCGACTCGAATGATTCTCACGCGAGAGATCACCGACGTGAGTTCACA
Organism: Natronolimnobius baerhuensis; assembly: GCF_002177135.1. Taxonomy (NCBI): domain Archaea; kingdom Methanobacteriati; phylum Methanobacteriota; class Halobacteria; order Halobacteriales; family Natrialbaceae; genus Natronolimnobius; species Natronolimnobius baerhuensis. Next base: position 506,802 of record NZ_MWPH01000002.1, on the reverse strand, counting down.
GCGGCACTGGCAGCCACTCGAGATACTGCAAGGCGGGCGTCGGATCGAACAGCGGGTCGTGTAGGACGAGCCAGTCGAGGAGGACGAGACCGGCCCCGTGGGCGATCACGGACGGCAGGATGGAGTTTGATTTGTAGTCTACCGCACCGAAGAGCACGTCAGTCGGCCCCGAGAGCAGGAATTCGATGGGGGGCTTCGAGGCGTGGTGAATCATGTAGACGATAGGGCTGATGAACACTGCCTTGAACCCGATGTCTTTGACGCCGACACAGAGCAGTCCGCGATAGTAGGTCTCAGTCGCCAGCGCAATCGCGAACAGTTTGATCGCGTGGGGAATGAACTCGCCAGGTGCAGCCGAGGTTTCCCACATCGGGTAGAACTGACGAATCGTGGGGAGTGTTGATCCGATGAGATAAAACGGCAAGACGAACATCGAGAGCAATACAGCGTTTCGAATCGCGACGCGGTTGATATTCCAACCAATGTGGCGGCCGTGAATGAGTCCCAGTGCGAGCGGGCCACCGACCAGAAGCAACAGGTCGACGACGACCCGTGCCCCGAGATCTCCGGGGACGTAGCGCATCCACAGCAGCGTCAGAACTGCACCCACCAGTATCGACTTTTGAAACCACGAGAGGCGATTGAATTGGTCGCGAAGCCAGCCAACGGTTCGGTGGGTGCCGTCGGTCGCCACGTATTACTCGTCTGCAGTCGGAATCGGGCCAGTTCCAATAACGGATCGGATGTGGGTTTCGAACTCCTGGTGGCGCTGGAAGTACGTCTCGTCGACGTCCTCGAGGATGGCAGCCAGTTCCTGTGGTCCCTCGGGCGTTCGGATCACGCTGTCGCCCTCGAGGCGGGCGACTTCGCTTTTCTCTTTGGGCCAGGTGAGTCGGGAACTGACGCGGGCCAGTGGGGCACCCTCGACGGGCGTGTGCTCACCGAGTGACACTGCCGGGTCGTCGTCCTCGTCGTCGCTCATATGAAAGCGTTTGCAAGCCCAGCGATTCAAGGTTTCGCTTTGGCGGGTGATACTCTCGGATTCTCGAGATGTGTCTGACGTAGGGTTTTGTGGAGGGAGAGAGAAAGGCTGTCCATGACAAGCCTGACGGAGGTCTACGACGGGAATGCCCGGGGTGTGAGCCTCCAGCGGCTCTACGCAGGGATGGGGCTGGTACTCTGTGGCGCGATTCTTGCCGTCGTTGCCGTCCTCGTGGCGACGACCAATCTGTTCGCCGGGTTCGTCGTAAGCGTTGCCGACTGGGGGATGAGCGACCACTTTGCAGTCGTTCGCGTCGCTGGCGTCCTCGCCGGCATCGGCGTTCCCGCGACACTCGTCGGTCTCTTTATCGTCCTGCCCGCGAGCCGTCGCGTCCGCGCCGCTGCTGCGATCAGCGCCAGCCTGTGCCTGCTTGGCGTCGTCCTCTTCTGGTATGCCTACCCCGAAAACTGGCGCTACGGTAGCGACCAACTCACACTCGAGGTCTCTGCAGTCTACCTTCTCGGACTCGTAACTGCCATCTGGTGTCTGTTTAGCGCCGTCGTCAACTTCAAGACGCGCAACGACCCCGGCGGGATGCTCGAGATGAACGTCACACGGCGCAATCAGACCATCGTCGAGGTTGAGGAGTCAGAAGCCCCCTCGAGTGGGTTCGGCGGAATTGGCTTTTTCGGTGGGACGCCTGATGGCGAAGTCGAGACCCAGACGAACGCTGAGGGCGACGGGACGACGCTCTCGTTCGATGGGAGCGAGACGACGCACTCGAGCAACTCGGGCCGCCCAACCGCTGGCGCAGCAACCAGTGATGGTGGGACGGAGGTCTCGGACATTTCTTCGCCGCTCGATACCGACGAGCCCGCAGCCGCCACAGCCGGCACGCACTCTGCAGAGCCCGCTACACGCACTGAGTCAGCAGCCGCAGGCGGCGCGTCGGCAGCAACTGGCGGCACCGATGCCGAAATTATGGGGTCCGCCTCGAGTGACGCCGCTGATCGGACAGAATCAGGTTCGGACGTACCGAGCGACCGATACTGCGGGAACTGCCAGCACTTTGAGTACGTTCGGTCGTCCTCCTCGGGCATGGTGCCGTACTGTGGCCGCCACGAGACGGCGATGAACGATATGGACGCCTGCGAGGAGTGGGAGCCGAACAACCGCTGAGGTCTTCTCGAGAACGCTTTGTTTCGTGTGCCGATCTTCGTCACCGCTGTGCGCTCAGAGACCGATGAACTGCTGGCCCGCCTCGAGCCACTCCGGTCCCTGATACAGAATAATGGCGGCAATCGCCAGTTCTGCGACGGTGACGATAACCATCATGAGGTCTGCGCGCTTGCTGCTGACGGCGACACCAACCGGTAGCCCGAACTCCTTTCTCCAGAGTGGATAGAAGAGCGCGATGCCACGTTTGCTTCCCGCAATGTCGAGAACGTAGTGAGTCAACACGCCGAGCCAGACCCACTCGAGATTCCCGAAGAAAGCGGGAAAGACCGCGAACCCGACGAGCAGCGGCAGGTTGTGCAACGTCTTGCGATGCTTACCGAACGCGGTGTCGATATCGGGAACCATCGCCCCGAGTGTGATCGGGACGCCGATTGCGATGATTGTCTCGAACGTCTCCAAATTCCCCGCCGGCTCGAGCAAATAGCCCAATCCGATACTCAACAACACGGCGTTGAGCACGTGGCCCTTCTTATTCATTAGGCGGTACTCGAGAGTCGAGCGCTGAATAGCTTTCTCTCGAGACTGTCACCGAGGGTGACGGCTATGGTCGGTCCTCGAGTGCTGCGAGCAGGTCGTCGAGCGCCTGTGCGACGGTTTTGGCGCGGACCGCGGCTCGGTCGCCGTCGAACTCGTAGCGCGAGGCAGTCGCGAACGACGAGTCGGTGCCCCAGGGACCGGCGTAGGCGACGCCGATGTAGACCGTGCCAACGGGCGTTTCCTCGGAGCCGCCGGAGGGACCAGCAACACCGGTCGTCGAAACACCCCAGGTCACGTCACAGGTATCCCGAACGCCGCGAGCCATCTCAAGGGCAACAGGCTCCGAGACCGCGCCGTGTTCGTCGAGCGATTCGCGGCTAACGCCGAGTTCGCGACGCTTGGCCCCGTAGGCGTAGGTCGTCGCTCCGGACTCGAAGTAGTCGCTCGAGCCCGGAATTGCTGTCAGTGTCGCGCCGATGAGTCCGCCCGTACAGGACTCGGCGACGGCCACTGTCTCATCGGTTTCAGCCAGTGCGTCGGCGACGGCCCGCGAGCGCTCGCGGTCGATGGGGTCCATAGACGGTCCTACGAAGCGACTCGTTGTTAATGGGCGGGACGAGAGCGTTAGGAAACGAGTATGTCGCGACACGTGCTTGTGACTGTCCCAGGACTGGTTGACTATCCACTGTTTCTATCTACTAGTTCTCTATGAGTACACACGAGGCAATACGTAGTCAGTGGCGATGAGTCCCGGACTCGAGCGGGGACACTGCGTTCTATCCGACGGGAGACTCTCTGGGCGCAGAAGGGCAGGTTTCGCAGCAAGCGCGGAAACGGCCCGTTTTGACCACTAAATCAGACCGTTACTGGCGACGTTACGTACAGTCGTAGTAATTGTCCAGAGACTGGTTGGTGTTCTCTATAAACTCGATTACGTACAATGTGTAAGTCAGTGTCATGGGGCACGAGAGAGCCTTTCACGCAGAGATTCGGAACCTCAATCTTTATCTGTGACGATGGTAACTCTCCTATCACATGTCCGAAACCGGGACGAAGCGCCCGCCGGTCAGACGGGACCTTCCAGATCCGAACACCGCGTCGAACGTCCGTTACAATCCGTCGCTCGAGGAACTTCGCGACCTCGCGGCACATGCGGAGACGACGACGGAGTTTGGATCGCCGTCCTACGTCAGCGAGTTTCGCTCGCGCAGTTCCGATAAGACGAAAAATGCGGTTGACCACGAGTTCGGCACGGACGACTACGCGCTCCTCACCGATGCTGTCGAGCGCGCGGCCGAACGCGAAATGATCTGTATCGACCGCCAGATGGGGCGTCACCCCGACGCCTCGTTTTGCTGCCGTCTCTTTGTGCCGGTCGAGCACGCCCGTATCGCACTTGCATGGGCCACCCTCTTCGAGTCGACTGACCAGTCCGAACCCGACCTCGTCACTGTTCACGACCCCGACTACGACCAAACCGCGATTCGCGTCCTTCCCGAAGAAGGCTTTACCGCCGCACTCGGGAGCGACTATCTCGGTGAGGCGAAAAAGTCGTTCCTGCGACTGTTCATGTTCCGCGTGAAACAGCGCGACGGACTCGGACTCCACGCCGGCAGCAAGCGCGTCCGCGTCCGCAACGACGACGGCGACCTCGAGACTGTCGGTCAGGTCTTCATGGGTCTGTCCGCGACCGGCAAGTCGACACTAACCTCTCACGGCTGCTGGCTCGAGGGCGAGGAAGAGGCCGTCATGCTCCAGGATGACGTCTGTGGCCTCCTGCCGGACGGCTCCGTCGCCGGCAGCGAAGGCGAGGGACTGTTCATCAAGACCATCGGCCTCGATGAAGACGAACAGCCGGAACTCTACGACGCTGCAACCGCCGAATCCGCCGTCCTCGAGAATGTCGCCGTCGACGACGACGGTACCGTCGACTTCGATGCGGATCGCTACACCTCGAACTCACGCGCGGTCGTCCGCCGCGACGAACTCGAGAGCGCAGACGACGACATCGACTTGGAGCGGATGGATCAGGTCTTCTTTATCACCCGGAATCCGCTCATGCCGCCGGTCGCGAAACTCGACGAAGACGAAGCCGCCGTCGCGTTCATGCTTGGCGAGTCCATCGAGACCAGCGCAGGCGACCCATCCCGGGCCGGCGAATCGATCCGCGTCGTCGGGACGAACCCGTTCATCATCGGCTCCGAGGGCGAGGAAGGCAACCTGTTCCGCGATCTGATCGCCGAACTCGACGTCGACTGTTACATCATCAACACGGGCTATCTCGGCGACAAGTCGGCCGATATCGGCGTCACCGAATCGGTGACGATCCTGACCGAACTCGCCCGCGGCACGGTTGAGTGGTCCGACGACGACCAGACTGGCCTGACGATTCCCGAGGCTGTTCCGGGCATCGACATCGAGGAGTTCTACGTCCCCGATCACGTTGAGGACTACGAGGATGCCGCCGCCGAACTCCGTGCCGACCGACTCGAGTATCTCTCCCAGTTCGAGGATCTGGACGAGACGATCATCGACGCGACGTACTGAGGACGGACAGCGGCCTCGAGCCGACCCAGTTTGCTCGATTTTCTCGGCTGTTTCTCGCTCCCAAACTGAACCCAACCGCTTTCATACCGGCTTGTGAACTGTCAGCTACAATGGGATCGTCAGAACACGCGACTCGAGACAGTCGCTGGCGCGGCAGTTCGCTACTCGGCGTCGTCACTGCTAAACAGACGTACGCAAATCTGGTGTACCTGTTTCTGGCGATCCCGCTTGCGTTTGCGTACTCGGCAGTCTTCATGTTCGGGCTCGTCTTCGGGACGTTTCTCATACTTCTCGTTGTCGGGATTCCGATTGTCCTGGGGACGATTCTCAGTAGCCGACTCCTTGCAGCGTTCGAGCGCGCGCTCGCGAACGCCTTGCTCACCGTCGATCTCGAGGCACCCGAGGACGTTCAACGGGGCGATGGTGATGGATTCGTCTCGAGTCTTCGGCGCTATCTTGTCGCGGGGTCGACCTGGCGCGGACTTGGTTTTTTGTTCCTCAAAACCGGCCTGGGGTTCGTGTCGTTTATCGGCCTGTTCCTGTTCGCGACGGCCCTGTCGCTGGTGCAGTCACCGGTGCACTACCCCACCGAGACGGAGTTCCTGACGGTCAACGACCAGCCGATTACGTGGGTCATCGATACCGCTCCAGAACTCGCACTCGCCGTCGTCCTCGGTGTCGTCTTGCTGCTCGTCTGTTTCCATCTGGCAAACGCCCTCGCCGCAATCGCCGGACGAGTCGCCGTTGCCTTGCTCGATGGCCCCACCGAACCTGCCCGCGCCGACTCCAGTGACAAACCGGCCCCAGCTGTGCCGCCCGCTCCCGACGAGTCTGCGACTGACTCGAGTGGCCCACCTGCGAGCACCGACAACGACGATACTGAGAGAGGCGTCGGCGGCGAGAGCGAGCGCTCGAGAGACGACACCGGCAGCGACAGCTCACGCTGAGTCGAGTCTCGAGAGTAAAACCCACGGTCGGGGGCGACCATACATCCCGTATGGAGTACGAGACGCCGCTTTTCTTCCGGGTCATGCAGTACGCCTCGCAAGCGGATCGGGACGTGATCGACATGGTCAGCGGGAATCCCGACTGGGAGCCGCCGGAGGCGCTTCGCGAGGGATTACGCGAGTACGCCGACCTCGAGTCCGCGGCATTTCAGTATCCGCCGAGCGCGGGGCTCCGTGAGTTACGCGAGGAAATCGCTGCCCGCCGCGGCGTCGACGTAGACCAGGTCGTCGTCACCAACGGCGCGGGCGAGGCGAACTACCTCGCGATGGCCCGCGCGCTCGAACGCGGCCGCGGCGACGAGGTCATCCTGACGGACCCGGTCTATCCTTACTATCCGGGCAAGACGACGATGCTCGGTGGGACACAGCGGTTCGTCCCGACGGACGATGCGGGCCAGATCGACCCGGACGCCGTCCGCGAGGCCGCGAGCGAACAGACGGGCGCAATCGTCGTCAACACGCCGAACAACCCGACGGGCGCGGTGTACCCCGAGGAAACGATGCGCGAACTCGTCGCCATCGCCGAAAAATACGACGCGGTCCTCGTCAGCGACGAGGTGTACGACCACTATGATCTCTCAGGGAAGTTTGCGAGTGCACTCGCAGTCGACTCCGACAATCGCATCGTGACGAACGCGTTCTCGAAATCGCTCTCGATTACTGGTTTTCGCGTCGGCTACGCCGTCTTCCCGCCCGAACTGGTCGAGGCCGCCAAGAGTCGGCACATGCTGGTCAACGTCGCCGGCAGCCGGCCCGCCCAGTACGCCGTCTTGCAGGCGCTCCAAGAGACCGATCCCGCCTACTACGAGGCGAACCGCGAACTCCTGGGCGAGCGCGTCGACACCTTTACTGACGCCCTCGAGGATACAGGCGCGGAGTACACCCGACCGGATGGCGCGTTCTACGTCATGGCGCGCTTCGAGGGCTATCCGGGTACGCTCGAGAACGTGTTTCGGCTGATCGACGAGGCAGGCGTCGCGGGGATGCCCGGCGAAGCCTTCGGTGACTCGCGAACCGAGTGGTTACGATTTGCGCTGGTTACGCCTCGAGTCGCCGAGGCCGCTGATCGGTTGGCAGAGTACTTCGGCTGACAGCTGGGTCTGATTGACGACCCGAAACAGACCGACGAATACTCGTGTCCGCCCGGGGAACTGCGAGACATGAGCGGAATCGACGTCGAACCGGTCGAAGAAGACGAGCAGGAGCACGAACGGGCGACAGGCGACGGCGATAACACAATCGAGGTCACGCCGACGGACTCCGTTTCGGAGCCGGATACCGGCCGTGAGACCATCGACGTCGAGCCCTCCGACGAGCCAATCGACAGCCCCGACTACGTCCTCTACGGTGGGAAAGGTGGCGTCGGCAAGACAACGATGGCGGCCGCGACGGCACTGGATAGCGCCCGTGCGGGGACGAGTACGCTCGTCGTCTCAACGGACCCTGCCCACTCGCTGTCGGATACGTTCGAGACAGCGATTCCGGCCGAACCCGGCCGAATCCGTGACGACATCCCACTCTATGCGGCCGAGATCGACCCCGAAGCCGCGATGGAGCGTGGACAGGCGTTCCTCGGCGGATCGGCTGCTGGCGACGGTCCGAATGCGGGACCTGACGCCGACGCTGCGGGCGGATTCGGAATGGGCGCTGACGGAGCCACTGAGGGACCGATGGGCGACCTCGGCGGTCTCGGCGAAATGCTCGGCGGCGACTCTCCGATGGACGCCATCTTCGGCGGCTCGATGCCCGGCGCGGACGAAGCCGCCGCAATGCAACTCCTCCTCGAGTATCTCGATGATCCTCGCTTCGAGCGCGTCGTCGTCGATACCGCGCCGACGGGCCACACCCTTCGGCTGCTCGAGTTGCCGGAACTGATGGATTCGATGATGGGGAAGATCATCAAATTCCGCAAGCGCCTCAGCGGCATGTTCGAGGGCATGAAGGGCATGTTCGGCGGTCAGGAGCCGCCGGAGCCGGACGACCTCGAGGATCTCGATGAACTACAGGAACGCATCGAACGCTTGCGAGCGGCACTTCGCGATCCGACCCAGACGGACTTTCGGATCGTCATGGTGCCTGAGGAGATGAGCGTCTTCGAGTCAAAGCGCCTGCGGGCACAGCTCGACGAGTTCGGTATTCCGGTCGGAACGGTCGTCGTCAATCGCGTCATGGAGCCGCTATCGGACGTCACCGGCGACGTGCAGGGAACCGAGCAGTTCCTCGAGCCGAACTTAGACGACTGCGAGTTCTGCCAGCGCCGGTGGGACGTCCAGCAGTCCGCGCTCACGGAGGCACAGGACCTGTTCCGCGGAACTGACGTGCGGCGCGTGCCGCTGTTTGCCGACGAGGTTCGTGGGGAGGAGATGCTCGAAGTCGTCGCGGCCTGTCTCCGATAACTCGACTGAACCGGATTAGTCGACGTCTACAGGGACGGTCATCACCGGACGGTCACTATCGAGAATCACTGCTTGTACGACGCTGCCGAACAACACCTTCCCGACTGGAGAGCGACTGCCGACGCCGAGAACGATGGCGTCCGCGTCGAGTTCGTCCGCGAGTTCGAGAATTGCCTCGGCCGGCCCCCCGCTTCGTTCGTGAACCGCGTACTCGAGGTCGCTCGACTCGAGGCGCTCAACTGCGACTTCGACCGCCGATGGAATTCGGTCGGCGTTGCGGACGTGGTCGGCCATTTCTTCGGCGTAGGTTTCGGCGAAGCTGCCGCCGGCGGCCCACTCCGCGTCCGGCGTCGATACCTCGTCGTGGACGTGCACGACATCAACAGCGAGGTCGCCCGGAGCGGCCGGCATCTCGAGGACTGCGTCGGCCTGTGTGCGCGCTCGTGACTCGCTTCGATCGACCGGCAGTAAGATGCGGTACATACGCCTCAATTGGGGTCCGGCGCATAAAGCAATTCTCTGTATTCTACGGATAACGGGGTGACATGGCCGCTTACTCCTGCATTGCCGGCTCATCTACGGGCGGCTCGAGGCGGATCGCATAAACCAAGAGCGCGGCAGCGACGAGGGTGCCGACGGCGAGTAGCCACCACGAACTTCGGTAGCCGACGGTGTCTGCGAGGTAGCCAAAGGCGGGCGGAGCGACAACTGAGCCGACGACGAGCGCGAGTTGGCCGGCGGCGGTCGCGCCGCCCATCTCGTCGGCAGTGACGAGCGTCGCCATGTAGGAGTAGTAGACGCCGGTGTTTCCGAGGACGAAAAAGCCAAGCGCCGAGAAGGCGACGACGGCACTCCAGGGGCTGTCGGTCGCCGCGACGACAACGAACATCCCAGCGCCGACGACGGCCTGGACGATCAGAATCGCACCGATTCGGGTGTCCGGCTCGCCGGGGAGGATGTCGCTCAGCCACCCCGTGAGAATCCGGCCGAAGCTACCGAACAGTTGGACGAGCGCGAGGACGACACCCGCGAAGACGACCGAGGTACCGATCTCTTCTTCGACGTAGAGGACGGTGTATCCGGTCGTGGTAAACAGCGCTGCGCCGAGAAAAAACCCTGCGGCGACGAGCACCCGGTACGGCCGGTTGTGCGAGAGTGCCCTGAAATCGGGGTACTCCGCGGTTCCACCGTCACTGGTGCCGCTGTAGAGGACTGCGAAGATGACGGCGACGACGAGGCCGACGCCAGTAGCGATCAGGAAGCCGGCCTGCCAGAAGAGGACGCCCGCGAGACCGGTTACGAGCAGCGAACTGATGCCGCTGCCGGCGGTGACGCCGACCTGCTTGATCCCCATCGCGAAGTTCTGGCGTCCCGCGGCGATGTTGTCGTAGACCGCCTTGTTCGTCCCCGGGATCGCCGTCGCGTACATCGATCCGAGAAAGAATGCTGCCGCGAGCAAGAGCGCATAGGTTGGCGCACCGGCGACCATCGCAGCACCGGCTGAGAGTCCGACCAGGCCGATCACGAGTGTACGCCTCTCCCCAAAGCGGTCGATCAGCGCGCCAACAGGCAGCAACCAGACCGCATAACCCAGTGTCAACGCCGTCACGACGAAGCCAACCGACAGTCGCGAGAGACCGAACTCATCGCGGAAAAAGGGCGTCGCCGCAAAGACGGTGTAGTAACAAATGCTCGCCGACACCTGCCACAGCGTGACGAGCGAGACCGTCCGCCGATACGACCGATCCATCGACTTCGGGGTTCCACGAGCGGGCGCTTTACAGTCCCGAAGGCGGAGACACGTTCCGGGACGACAGCTTCGTCACCCGGCAGCGAGCCACCGCGTCGGTCTGGACCGTCGACTCACTCGCTATCCCACTCACCGCCGACGCGGTCGACACCCATCATCGACTCGCCGGGATGTTCGGTGAACACGACCTTCATATTCTCGTCGGGCACGTCGAACGTCTCGCCAAGGTACGCGAACGTCTCGAGGGCGAACGCGCGCTTGCGGTTGACCGACCGGCCGCGTCGAATCTCGGCGTCGAGGAAGACAAGCGGACCATCGACCGCACGCCCGAGATGGAGGTCGGCCGGGTCGCGCTCGCGGATGGTCACTGCGACGTGGCCCGCCGTTGTTGCCATCTCAGCCGTGTAGGAGTCGGTTACCCGGTCTGCGAGTGCTGTTTTTTCCTCGGCCGACAGCGACAGCGTCGTGTCGAACTGTAGCAGTGGCATACCTCAAGGGACGCCGCGATGAGTGTAAACACATCCGCTCTCGAACGACTGCCAGAGATAGAACTAATGTTATGTTTATCACCGACTATGCTGGCTCGAGAACTATGTAGCGTCTCCTTTCGGAAGGCTACGATCGCTACTATTTATACGTTCTGTCGGGCATGAGAGGAATAATGGTGGATGCCCCTCGGGAAACAGATCAACCGTTTATTCAACGGCTCTGGAACTATCTGTGGCGACTCAACGCCCAGACGAAAGCGTATCTCCGCCTCGATGGGCCGGCGATTGTCCGAGACATGGACGGCGTGACCGACGAGGAAAAACGACTTGCGGAGAAGGCGTTCGCCGACGGCGGCCGAAATCCGGGAGATGGAAACGGACCGGGCGCGGACCCTGGCAGCGGCGGCGACCGGGACGACGATGACGGAAATCCGTTCGACGTCGGCGGCGGCTCGTACGGACTTCGACAGAAAATCGGCTTCGTGCTCGGTCCACTACTGTTTGCACTGATCTACCTGTCACCGACGCCGGAGGGACTCACGCCAGAAGGACAGGCGGTCGCCGCGGTCACCGCCTGGGTCGCCGTTTGGTGGATGTCCGAGGCAATTCCGATCCCTGCAACGTCGTTGCTGCCGATTCCGTTATTTCCACTGACCGGCGCGCTGCCGGCCGAGGACACGACGCCGTCGTACGCCGATCCGCTGATCTTCCTCTTTATGGGCGGTTTCTTCCTCGCGATGGCAATGCAGCGATGGGGACTGCACCGACGGATCGCCTTGCGAACGATCAAAGCCGTCGGCACAGAACCCTCGAGGCTCATTCTCGGGTTCATGATCGCGACGGCGTTTCTCTCGATGTGGGTCTCGAACAGCGCAACCGTGATGATGATGGTGCCTATCGCGCTGGCGGTCATCTACCAGACTGCCGACCTGATCGATGAGACTGGACTCGATATCGACACCAGTCAGGGCAACTTCTCGTTCGGCGTGGCGCTGATGCTGTGTATCGCCTACGGTGCCTCCGTCGGCGGCGTCGCAACGCTGATCGGGACGCCGCCGAACATCCTCTTTGCGGGCCAGGCCAGCGAGTTGTTCGGCGAGTCGATCTCCTTCGCGCAGTGGATGCTCTATGGTGTCCCGATCTCACTCGTCGGTCTCGCGACGGTGTACCTGTACGTCACACGTCTCGCGATGTCGCCTCAGTTCGACGAGTTGCCGATTGGTGCCGATACGATCGATCGGCAACTCTCTGACCTCGGCGTGATGGGCAAGCAGGAGAAACTGGTCCTCGTCGTCTTCATCGGCATGGCCGTCACCTGGATCGGCGCCAGCCTGATTGGCCAGTTCGATTCTTCGCCAGCGATTGTTCCTGGCGCAATCGCGCTGGTACTGGATCCCATTTTCGGGGTCCCCGTCCCCGAAGACGCCGACACCGTCGTCGCTATCGGCGGTGCAATGATCCTCTTTACGCTGCCGACGACCACTGAGAGCGGCGACCACACGTTCTTACTCGACTGGGAGAACGCCGTCGACATCCCATGGGGCGTTATCCTCCTGTTCGGTGGCGGACTCGCCATCGCTGCCGGCTTCGGCGATACCGGTCTCGCGGCGTGGATCGGCGAGCAACTGCAGGCACTCGCTGGCGTCCCCATGGTGCTCATCCTTCTATCCGTGGTTGTCATGACGATCTTCCTGACCGAAGTGACATCGAACACGGCGACGACGGCGATGTTGATGCCGATTCTCGCCGGTGTTGCAGTCGGAATCGGCGTCCACCCCTTCGGACTGATGATCGCGGCTGCGACCGCAGCCTCGTTCGCGTTCATGCTCCCGGTCGCGACGCCGCCGAACGCGATTGTCTTCGGCAGTGGCTACATTACGCTCCCGCAGATGGCCAAAGTCGGGGTTGGACTCAACATAATCGGGATCATCCTGATTACCGCCGTTGCGCTCGTGTGGCTGCCGATCGCCTGGGGAATCGACATCGGAACGCTCCCGACCGAGTTCGTCGAGGCCTGGGATTCATAGAGCGCGTCAGATCACTCTCGAGGCGCTCGTCGCGATACCGTCGACCCGACAGCACAACGAGTAGTTCGATTTTCGCCGCTTACTGCCGGTCAAAGAGTCGTTCGTCTTCGGAACGACGGCTGTGGTGGTCGTCCGAACCATCCACATCGGTCGTCGACTCACCCAGCAGTTCGCTCGAGGCACACTCGAGACAGTAGTGATTGTACCCCTCCGAGTGCGTGTAGAGCGGGACGCCCGCGATGGCGAACTCCTCGCGATAGCGGCGAACAAGGCCCTTCTCGAGGCGGCGCTGACAGGAGACACACTGCTCGCGGCAGTTCTCTGCTGGTTTGACGGTACGCTGGTCAACGCTGCGGACGCGCCCGAACTGCGCGAGGCCGTGACGACGCTCGAGGCGGCGACGGAATCGCGGGTTGACGAACACGCCGAATACGATGAGTAAAAACGCGAACCCGAACACGAACAGTGACGGAAGCAATGAGGACGCGACCAGTCCCGCATCGGCGAGGTTCGCGATGCCGGTGACGGTCGCGAGCAACCCAACTGCGATCAGGAGCCAGCCACAGACGGCATACAGCAACTCGGAAACGGTATCGGCGAGCGAGACGATGCCGGAGGGCGAGTCGGCGGACATGGATTGTGTCTCTGTCTGACTCGAGAAAAAGATTCTGCCGCCGTCCAATCCCGACTCGGCGGACGCGACAGTGTCGCGTTCAGGTCAACTTCCGGAGCAACCCGTAGCCGGCATCACGGAGCCAATCCGGCAGATAGCGGGCGTAAACGCCATACTGGGCGAACGGGCCGACGGGATATCGCGCCGGCGGCTCGGAGGTCGTCGCGGACTCGAGAATTGCGCGGGCGACGTCTTCGGGTTCGGAGGCGAATGGGCCCCCACCGCCGATCAGTTGCATGTCGTCGTAGAGTTCGTACAGCGCCTCGTAGGCCGGCGTGCGCTGGTCTTCGGGCAGTTCCTCGTCGACACGATCCGTGAAGTTCGTCTCGACCGGACCGGGTTCGACGATGACGACCTCGATGCCGAACTCCTCGGCTTCCGCACGGAGCGCGTCGCTCATCGCCTCGAGTGCGTGTTTCGAGCCGGCGTAGGCACCGGAGCCAGGAATCGAAATGCGCCCAATGACGCTCGAGACGTTGATGATCCGACCCTCGCCCTGGGCGCGCATGTGTGGTAACGCGGCGCGGGTGAGCCGGTGCGGGCCGTAGACGTTCACGTCGAACTGGCGGTGGAGATCCGCCGTGGACACGTCCTCGAGCGGCCCCATCTGGGCGTAGCCGGCGTTGTTGACGAGACAGTCGATTGCGCCGCCGATCTCGACGGTTTCTTCGACCGCGCGGGCGACCTGCTCGGGGTCGGTCACGTCGAGTGCGAGTGTCGTACAGCCCGCCTCCTCGAGGTCCGTGATATCGTCGGTGTTGCGCGCGGTGGCGACGACCTGCCAGTTTGCCTGCAAGAACGCGAGGGCGGTCGCGCGGCCGATGCCGGAGGAACAGCCGGTGATCAGGACGCACTTTTTGCGCGTATAGCGGCCGTCGGATGCGTCAGCCGTCGTTTCCGTGGTCGTCCCAGCATCGGTTGCGGCGCTGTCAGTGCCTGTCGCGGTCGTTTCGGTAGTGGCCGTCCCAGCGTCCGCGTCGGCTCCAGCCGTCGGCTCGCTTTCGGCGGCTGGTTCAGCTGCTGGTTCGCCGGTCGCAGGCTCGTCCGTCTCGAGGTCGGCGTCACCGTCGTTCTCGGGTGTCGTCTCGTCGGTTGGTTCCGAATCGGCGTCATCGGCCGTCTCCGCCGACTCGTCGCCGGTGTCGTCCGTCCCCGCGTCGTCCTCAGCGGTGGTCATACGGTCCGGTACGTGAGTCGATACCTAAGTATCGACGGTTTGTCTCGCCAAGCGGACTGTCAGGTTGGCTGTCGACTTGGGACGACACGGTTAGTCCTCACCGCCCGGTTTCGCCGCCGTTGCTTCGCTATCGGCGAGTCGAACGGGCTCTGGCAGTTTGTACGACGCGGCCAGCGCGAGCGCGATGTCGGCTGCCGTCTCCGCGCCGACACGGTGGCCGGGGCTGACGTACAGCGGGTTGATGTAGCGATTCGGCGAGTCGTACTGGCGGGTCTGGACGGCGTAGCCGAGGACAGTCCCTGCAGGTGCGTCGACGGAGTCGTCCGCCTCGATGGCGATGCGTGTCCCTTCCGAGCGATCCGCCGTGTCCTCGCGTGGCTCGCCACAGAGCAGACTCTTTGCGATCCCAATAGCTGGCACGTCCAGTACGACGCCCATGTGCGTCGCGATGCCTGCCTGCCGGAAGTGAATGCGTCCGCTGCCGTCGAACAGCAGGAGATCGGGGTCGACGGAGAGCTTCTCGAGCGCCGCCAGAATCGGCCGTCCCTCGCGAAAGGAGAGCAAGCCCGGAATGTAGGGACTCTCGAGTGGCGTAATCGCGTGGACTCGCTCGAGCACCTCCCCGCCTTGCATGGCGACGACGGCACTGAGCGCGCGGTCTTGCTCGCCCTCGTCGTTCGTCAAAAACGACTGATCGACGCCGGCGACGATTGGCTGGTCGCCGTCCGCACCGCCCGCGGCCGCAGCCAGCGGATTCGACAGCAGCGTCGGATCGAACGCGAGGTCGTCGTCGAACACCGCGGCTGCCGCAATGTCGCGCTGGAGTGACTCCATCTCGGCTCTCGAGAGGGAGGCGTCGGGCTCGAGGTCAGGGCGAGGGCTGGTCATCGATGGGGACGTTGTGACCGGGAGAAAATCAGTTGTTGGGTTGCAAACAGGGTGTGCTCGAGCGCTTAGAAGCGACGGCGGCCGGGGCCGCCCGGACCGCCTGGGCCGCCGGGACCTCCGGGACCGCCACCGCCGAGTTGCAACTGGCTTGGGGTTCGGATGTTTTTCGTTCGCTTGATGTACTCACCGTAGGCAAGCCCGATGAGCAGTCCGATAAGGTGGGCTGCGTGTGCGATATTTCCACCACCACCTGTTCCGACGAAGAAGATGCTGATGAACGCGATACCGGCGGTGAGGGCCCACAGTGGCATCGGGATAATCATCATGAGGTAGACCCGGAGGTTCGGGTTGAGAACAGTGATAACGCCCATGATCGCGAGTGCAGCACCGCTGGCTCCAACAACGCCGCCGAAGGGAGTCTCCGCAAGGCCTTGGGAAATCTGAATCGCAACCTGTCCGAGACCGGCAAGCGCACCGCTGATGACGAACAGAATTGCAAACTTCTTCGAGCCGACGTAGCGCTCGACGAGCGGTCCGAAGAAGAATATCACAATACTGTTGAAGACGATGTGGAAAATTCTAGGCGGCAGCGCGTGTGAAAAGGTCGACGTGACCCATGTCCAAACGAACTCCGGATTCTGGGGCGTCAGCACGAACACCGACCGGTAAAGATTCGAGCCACCAAGGGAGGCCACAAGCATCTGCGCAGCCCACGTGATCCAGATCAGCAGGAGAATTGTATAGGTTGCATTGCCCCGGAAGTACGCCAACGGGCCGCCGGGACCGGTATCGATTGGAACAGCATCGAGCACCTTCTGTGACGTCGATTTTGACGCACTCGAGCCAGCTTGCACGCTGTCGTCGAACCCGCTATCGAAGACGCCTTTCGGGTCGTTCCAGTTCTCGAGGCCGGTACAGTTGTGATTTTCCGGTAATCGGTGGTCACCGCAGTAGGTGCCGCCGCAGTGGCGACAGTTGTACGGCATATTTTCATCCTCCCCACACACGTCGCACTTGGCCATTGCCCGGGGGTATGTGTGGCACCGCTAAGGGATTTGGGGTTCGTGTTGCACACTGTGAGAGCGACCGAGCGGTGACGAACAATTCACAGCGATTCGTCGGTGACTGTTCCGTTGGAGTAGTGAGTCGGCTGGTCCTCGTAGAAGACGCCACACCCTGTCTCCGGTCCACTGCTCGAACTCCCGCACCCACGGAGATCGCCGTCGACATACCGTTCGGTCCGCATCGCGTCTGCAGCATCAGGGTACGGCGTATCGTACTCGACTCGGTAGATGATACGGCCGAGACACTCGTCGTCCTCAACCGACGTGTTGTGCGTCTCGAGGTCGACGCGGTACGTGGCGACTGTCGCATCGTCCGGAGACGGCCGCCGAATCTGGGCGGAGACCTCTGTCTGTGTCGACGTTTCGTTGATCACCCCGACCCAGACGCCGCTACTGCTTGATTTCGAGTACGGAGTCACGTCCTCGTAACACCCGGAATCGACGATTTCGACGGATTCGATCTCGGGGTCTGGTGGTGTCCCATCCAGAATCGACAGGCCACCGGCAGCGACCGCGCCGATGGCGAAACCGATGAGGAGCGCGCCTCCGACGAACACCTTCATATCAAACGCGTCGAATCCGTGGCTTGGTCCCGCATGCGCGCTATCGACGATATCGTCCCTGCGTTCCCCGGAATCAGCCATTAATTTTTGTTGCTCGATGAACACTAAAGGTGTTCTGTCTTTCATCTCCCGACGATTGATTTCCGGAGTCGCACCACGATATGTCGAGTCGGCCAGTCGGCCACGGACTGTACACTTTTGGCTCCCCGGACCCCATATCGGGACGTGCAAGCATACGAGCGCAAGCAACTGCTCGAGCGCGTCGAGCGCGACGGTGCGACCGTCGGTGCGGACATCCCGGAGACCATCGAGGTTCAGGGTGAGGAACTCGACCTCCGGACGTTCGTCTTCGAGATCAAGCGCCGCGAGACGGTGCCGGCCGGCGAACGCGACCGCGTCGAGCAAGCAAAACAGAACCTGCGGCGTGAACGCAACGAGCGCCTCGAGCTAATCGAGGAAGGAGATATCTCCCGCGAAGAGGGCGAGGAACTCGCCGGGAGCATCATCGGCATCGACCGCGCGTTGAACGCCTTAGAGAGTCTCGGCCCGACGAACCTCGAGCGCGAGCAGAAAGTCCAGCAAGCGGCTGACACGAAGCGCTGGATGTCCTTCCTCAAGAAGGCGCTGGGACAGGACGACGACGCGGGCACACGGAGGGGGCGCTAGATGGCGACAAACGCCGAAATCGCCGGCCGCTTCGAGGAATTTGCGGACCTACTCGAGGCCGACGACGTGGAGTACAAACCACGTGCCTACCGCCGTGCGGCGGAGAACATCCGCGCCCACCCAGTTCCCATTGCTGACCGGATCGAAGCCGGCGACGAAGAAGTTCTCGAGGAAATTGACGGCGTCGGCGATGCGATTTCGTCGAAGATCGTCGAGTACGTCGACACAGGGGCAATCGAGGAACTCGAGGACCTCCATGCCGAGTTGCCAATCGATATCGCAGACATCACCCGCATCGAGGGTGTCGGCCCGAAGACGGCCGGAAAATTGTACCGGGAACTCGGCATCGAAACGCTCGACGATCTCGAGGACGCCGCCGAAGCCGGCGAAATTCAGGAAATCAAGGGATTCGGCCCGAAGACTGAGGAAAATATCCGCGAGAACCTCGAGTTCGCCCGCGAGGTCGGCCAGCGCCACCTACTCGGTGAGGGCCGTCCGCTCGCCGACGACGTGCTCGGCTTTCTGGAGGGACTCGAGGCCGTCGAGCGGTGTGAGGTCGCGGGCTCGATCCGGCGCTGGCGGGAGACAATCGGCGACGTGGACGTCCTCGTCGGCACGAATGCTGGCGAGGACGTAATCGACGCGTTCACCGATTGGGATTCCGTCGACAGCGAGATTGAGTCAGGTCCCGAAAAGGCGAGCGTCCGCGTCGGCGAGGTTCGCGTCGACCTGCGCGTCGTCGTCCCCGAGGAGTTCGGCTCCGCCCTGCAGTACTTTACGGGGAGCAAGGACCACAACGTCACCCTTCGAAACTACGCAATCGACCGCGGGATGAAATTAAACGAGTACGGGGCCTTCGACGTCTCTGGCGTCGACGACGCAGACGGAGGGCAACGCATCGGCGACCGCGTCGCAGGCGAGACCGAGGAAGGCATGTACGAATCGCTCGGCTTGCCGTGGATCCCGCCCGAACTGCGCGAGGACCGCGGGGAAATCGAGGCCGCGGCAAACGACGCCCTCCCCGACCTCATCACGCGCGAGGACATCCACGGCGATCTCCACACCCACACCGAGTGGTCCGACGGCAACACGTCCATCGAGGCGATGGTCGAGGCCGCTGCCGACTTGGGCTACGAGTTCTACGGCGTCGCCGACCACGCCGAAGGCCCCGGTATCGTCGGCGGAATGGGCCTCTCCGACACCGAAATTCTCGAGCAAGTCGAGCAGATTCGTGAAGTCGCCGCCGCAGTCGATATCGAGGTCCTCGCCGGAATTGAGGCCAACGTCGACGCTGCGGGCGAGATCGGCCTCACTGAGGAGGTGATCGACGCCCTCGACGTGATCGTCGCTTCGCCCCACAGCGCGCTCGATCAGGACGCCGAAACCGCAACCGACCGGCTCGTCACCGCCGTCGAAAACCGCGCGGTCGACGTGCTCGGCCACCCCAGCGGCCGCATGCTCAACGAGCGCTCAGGTCTCGAGTTCGATGGCACCGCGCTCGGACGGGCAGCCGCGGAACACGACACGGCCCTCGAGGTCAACGCCAATCCTCGCCGGCTGGATCTGTGGGGCAGCGCCGTTCAGGCGGCCCTCGAGGAGGGAGCACCAATCTCGATCAATACGGACGCTCACCAGCCCTCGACGCTCGAGTACATGCGCTGGGGCGTCCACACCGCCCGACGCGGGTGGGCCGAACCTGCGGACGTGATCAACACTTGGGACCTCGAGAAACTGCGCGAGTTCCTGCACTAACGGCCGTTTCGGCGTCTCTTCCCACCAGTCATGCGAGTACTCCTCGACGTCATGTGCGGCGGTCTCGTTGCGTACCTTCGAATGTGCAACCACGACACCGTCTACGCCGGCGAGCGCGGCCTCGAGTCTGACGACGCCCTCCTGGCACTCGCACGCGAAGAGGATCGAACGGTCGTCACGCGAGATGTCGACCTCGCGGCCCGCGCTGTGGAGTCGCCTGGCTCAATTTTGCTCGAGGCACGCGATGTCGAAGCTCAACTCGAAAAACTCGCTGCAGCCGGCGTTGAACTCGAACTCGCAGACGAGCCGCAGTTTTGCGGGCGGTGCAACGGGGCGCTCGAGGTGGTCACCCGGACGGCGACAACGCCTGAGTACGCCCCGGATCCCGACGAAATAGACGTATGGCGCTGCCATGACTGCGACCAGCACTTCTGGCGCGGCAGTCACTGGGTCCGAGTTGCAGAAACACTTTCGCGGGTGACTGCGAGCGGCACAGACGACTCACTCACTTAGTAGACAGACACGTCGTCGAACCGGCCCTCATAGGCGATATGGTTCGGGTGCGTTGGTTCCGTCCCCGACAAAAAGAGTCGATCTACCTTCTTCCAGGTGTTCTCGTAGCCAAGATGGGCCAGTTCGCTGGCCGTCGTTTCCCAGCGCTCGAGGCCGGTTTCGTGGGCGATCCGGCGTGGCGCGGGGTCGTGGAGGGCCTCGAGAAGGTCCGTCTCAGTGTCGATTGCGGTCTCGAAGACGGTGTAGGCTGTGCCGACTGTCCGCGAGAGGTGGGCGTACGAGGAGGTAAACGGCGCAAGATCGTACTCGCGTGCAAGCGCTCGGGCGCGACGATTGTGAAACGGCAAATGCTTCGGGTTGAACGTCTCGAGAGCGTCGATCATCTCGGCGTACTGTGCGATGTCTGTTTCCGAGAGACACACGGTGGCAAATGTCGGATGTGGCACGAGCACCGCCGCATCTTGTCGGTCGAATTCGGCCATCGCTGCCTCGAGCGAGATAAAGTCCGGAACGGGGTCGGAGAGACCGATTGCGAGGACGTGTTTGCGGTTGCGCCACGAGCCAGTAAAGACCTCGCGTGCGGGGACGACAAGGAGGTCGTCGTCCGAATAGGCCGACGCTTGGTCACGAATTTCGGGCAGGCGTGTAAAATGAGGTGCATAGACGAGTACGTCGAGGCCGGCCTGCTTCGCTCGCTCAACGACAGCCTCATTGAGAATTTTCACGTGGCAATCGACCGTCGCCTTCACTCCGTCGCTCACGCCCCTTCTTTTCGAGACCGGTGAGTTATGGGTTCTGATTCCCCGTTACGTCCAGTACACCACTGACAGCGATTCTGCTCGCTGAAACGTGTTATATCAGACAGGATTACTGCGAAAAGACCATTAGGCCGGCACCGAGATGTGTCGAACGAATGGCCTGGGAATGCGGAATCAACGGCTGTGGGTCGGTGTTCGAGGACGCCGAGTCGGCGATTATCCATCAGGCAACCGAACACGAACGCCCAGAGTGCAAAGTCTGTGGGACTGTTGTCCCTGACGGCTACATCGCAATCCGACACGCGTTCACCGAACACAGCCGCGCCGAATACGTCCGCGCCTACGGTGCGGACTCTGCCGACGTCCGAGAACGGGAAGCACTTCTCGAGGAGATCGAAGACGTCGCTGATCTGGAAGCGATTGCGACCGAACTGAAGCGGTGAGTCATCACTCGCCAGCCCGTGTTCGGTCCGCGTAGTCACTTCGCGCCTTATTCATCGAGCGGTTCCGACGCGGTGCAGTCCCACTCAATCACCGTCAGCGGGCGCGGGTCCTCGTATTCGCCGTCGACCGGACTGGACTGGATCATCCGGTAGACCGTCACTGTCTCGACAGCCTCGCCGTGGGTGTCTACAGCGCGGACGCACGCGTGGTCCGCGTAGTTTCGCGCGATGAGCCCGTTTGTTTCGCCTCGCCCGGAGCTACGAACGTCCTCGAGGTACTTTCGTTCCCGGAACGAGTCGTACTCCGCAGCGGCATCCGGTGGTCGGTCAGCGGCAATATCGCCGCCCTCGAAAGCCTCGACTGTCGACTCGTTTTCGAACCCGGCTTCAACCGTGAACCAGCCGTAGGATTCCGACGGATCCGGCGTGTATAGCCCCCAGCGCTGCTCATCGAGATGCGGTGAGTCAATCTCGGCTGGCACCTCGTAGTCGCTGGCGTGGGTCCCAGCGAACAGGAGCATCCAGACGAGGACGAGCACGCTGGCGATAGTCAGCAACGAGCGGCCGTACGAAATCGCAAACGAGGCCGCCGAGTCATAGCCCCGCTCTCGAAGCGAAGCGAGGACACGCCGTTCGACCGGCGCTCGAGCCAGCGGTCCCAGCGTCGCTGCGCGCGGACGCCAGTTGGCTCTGCTCGAGGGAACCAACCGAGCAAGCGTGTTCCAGAACGGCGTGGACAAAAACGGGACGACCGAGGCCGCAAGGACAAACGGGAACAGGCCGACGGACATCGAGACGAGCATTCCGGCGAACGCGCTCAGATAGATGCCCACGAAACACACCCGCAGCCAGCCGGTCGTCAGCCACAGGCAGAGAATTGAGCCACTCAGCAGGAACACCCAGCCCCAGGTGAGCGCCTCGAGCAACGTTCCGTACTCCTGGAGAGCGTTTCCGAGCAGGATCGTCATCTCGTCGTTTGCGAGTGCAATCCCGACTGCCTCGCCGCTGTACCAGGTGTCACCCTCGTGTTTGAGGATCGCATTCTGGGTGAACACGACCAGTGGTTGGAGCAACAGGGCGGCCGTCGCGAAGCCAACTACTTTTGAGCGCGCGCGGCCCCGTCGGAGCGCATCGAGTGACCACCGTTCGCCGAGTGGAGCAAGGAGAGCGACAAACAACAACACGCGCAGCAGTCGGTCGCCGCCGTTGAGCACCGCTGGATTGCGCGCGTGCAACGAGATCAACAGGACGAGTGAGATGACACCGACGAGTCGCGTTCGATAACCGACGATGAACGCCACCGCAACGATACCGGCGACGACGAACAACAGTTGCTGGAACCACAAATCGCCCGAAAGTGCGTGAAGGGAGAGTCCAGTATATCGGCTGTACGACGACTCGTACAGCGAGACTGGGTGCACACCGGCATTAGTATAATACACCTCGAGGCTGCCTGCGCGGTGGATCAGGTCGGCAAGTAGAATCAGCCCGAGCGAGATCCGGAGGACAGCGAGCGCTCGCGTATCAATTTCGAACCGTGTCCGAACGCCGCGACGAATCGGGAGACACAGCTCCCAGTATCGCATCGCGTACTTGGTGACTGTCTGGTGGGGGACCGGGCGCTCGACGCTCATTGCGAGGGCTGGTCAGCCGACGTGAACTCGAGCACGCGCAGGTGGGACTGTGCGCGCTCAGTGGAGGGTGACGTTCAGGTCGGGCGACACGAATGAGCGTGAGAATCGCGCTCATATATATCTTGTGAAGAACAGACTACTGGTGAAAAATAGTGAAAAACGTCTTCGGTTCTCGGTGTTCGCTCGCCGCTCCTTGCAAAATGTAGTACAAAACGTCCTCGGCGCTCTCCTAACGGATCGCGCCGAGCGAACCGACTCACTACCGCTCGTCGGAATATTCAGCGCGGTGTCACCGCGCTGACTCCTTGACAAGCGCGTTAGCGCTCGTCGCTGTCGAGCACCCGAATCTGGTCGCCCCGAACCGTCACGTGGCTAAATTTTACTGCGTCGGGTTCCATCGCTCCGCTCTGGAACCACTCCTTGCAAAATTTAGTATAAAACTTTCCGACTCGCTATCGCTCGTCGCTGTCGAGCACCCGAATCTGGTCGCCCCGAACCGTTACTGGAATCGGAACCGTCGCCTCGTACAGTTCGACGGTCACCTGGTCTTTGCCTTCGTCGATGCGCTGGACCTGCGCTTTCTCACCTTTGAACGGCCCGGCGATGAGTTCCACGATGTCGCCTTCTGCGATTCCCTCGACGTCTGGTTTCGGCGAGAGGAAATGCTCTACTTCCGAAATGTCGGACTCCCCGGGGACAATAGTCCGGGCGTGGGGAATATCCTCGAGCACGCGATTCAAGGCGGAGTTACCCTCAGCTTCGACCATCACGTACGACGTGAGCGAGTCGGGCGCGAGCGCGGCGTGAATCTCCGGCTCCTCGCGGTTGATAATCATGTCCGCGACAGTGCGTTCTTGGCTCGCGGTCGTCTTGACGGCGAAAATACCCATTAGAGCCCACCACCCGCTGGAAGGACCAGCATGAGCGTGCCAATGATGAAGCCGATGAATCCAACGAATAGGATCCCTGCACCGGCGATTTTCGCTACCTGCGTGAATTCCTCGGTGGTGGGTGTCGTCGCCATTTTTAACACCCGCACGTACGAGGTGAGATCGTACGGAACGTCCATATATGTCTATTCACAGCGGGGCGTCTTTTATCTGTCTTTCGTGTCCGCTGGGTAATTGGATCGAATCACTGCTCGAGACGACCATCTCAGACTGACCGCTCGAGAAGCAGTTGACGGCCAACGAGGCATATCGACGTTGCATACGACGGCCTGCGGCCCAAACCGCCGGCGACCCGATTGGACAGATGGCTGACGACGACCAAGACCGTCAAAACGAACGCGACGCAGAACGCACCGCCGAAATCGAAGACGAACTCGAGCGAATCGACCGCGATCCGGACGAGGCCGACGACGGCGACGACGATCTCGGTACACAGAACGCCCCACGAAACGAGGATCTCGAGGATCTCGAGGACGCAGAAACCGGCGACGAAGCGGACGAAGCAGACGAGTAACGCACAGCGTCAGGGGCCATCAACGGCCGGGCGCTCCTCGAGTTCTAGGTCGACCGTTTCGCGTTCGCCATCGCGGATAACCTCGAGATCGATACTGTCGCCCGGCGAGGTCTCGAGGGCGAGAGACGCTGAGAGTGCGTCTTGATTGGGTATCGGTTCGTCTTCAATGGCGACGATGACGTCGCCCCCAGTTGGAATCACGGTGTCGCCAGTGACGGTTCCCCCGTCCGCTGCCTCGAGGACGCCATCGGCGGGCCCGCCCGGGACGATTTCGGTGACTAAGACGCCGCGGGCCTCCTCGAGGTCGTTGGCGTCGGCGAGAACAGGATCGACTGGCAGGACGCCAACACCCATGTAGGGGTGGGTGTACTCGCCAGTCTCAATCAGTTCGGGAACGACACGGTCGGCCAGTTGCGCCGAAATTGCAAACCCAATCGTCTGGCTCGCACCCGCAAAGACGATGCCGACGACCTCACCCTCGAGGGTGACAAGTGGGCCGCCGCTGTTGCCGGGGTTGAGCGAGGCGTCGGTCTGGATCGCTGCCGGGATCGAAAAGCCGGTTGGACTCGGCAGCGACCGGTCGACACCGCTGACGATGCCCTGGGTGATCGAGGCGTCAAAGCCAAGCGGGTTCCCGAGAGCGAGGACCTCCTGTCCAATCGTCGGCGTTTCCTCGACGAACGAGAGTCCGTCGACCGCGTCAGGAACCTCTTCAGGGTCCAGAACCGCAATATCGCTGTGGGCGTCCGTGCCGACGACTTCAGCTGTTGTCCACTGTTCGTCTCTAAACTGCAGTTCGACCTCGGATGCGTCGCCGACGACGTGGTTGTTGGTGACGACGTAATCGTCCTCGAGGACGAAGCCCGAACCCATTCCTTCAGGGCCCTCGTCTTCCGGGCCGCCGACAGTGACGAGGACAACGTCGTCGATGACCTCTTCGTAGATGTCTGCGTAGCGACCGGCTGTGTCTGCATCTCCGTTCAGGCCGTCAGTGTCATCGGTTCCATCCTGGCGCGTTCGCACCGTCGCTGCTGTGGCTGATGTTCCGAACGCACTCGCCACAACGGTGGCACCAAGGCCACAGAGAACTCGGCGGCGGGAACGGTGTGCCTGCTGGTGGTCCGACATTAGAGCGTTTGACACCGACGAGACGTATAAAACAACGGCCGGAAACGGCTACTCGAGACCGAAATCTGCGTTCTACGCTTCGTCGAAGAGGTCTTCGCCCTCGACCATGTGGTCTGCGACGACATCCATGTCGAGCGTCACGCCGAGACCCGGTTTTTCGGGGATTTCGATGTAGCCGTCCTCGATGACGTCTTCTTCGACTAAGTCCTCCCACCAGCCGAGTTCGTAGGAGTGGTACTCGACAGCGAGCGAGTTCGGAATCGCCGCGCCGACGTGGGCGCTGCCCATCGTCGACACCGGCGAGGCGACGTTGTGCATCGCGACCGGCATGTAGTACATGTCCGCGAGGTTGGCGATTTTGACCGTCTCGCGCATGCCGCCGACTTTCGGCATGTCCGGCGCGATGATGTCGAGGGCCTGCTCTTCGATCAGTCGGCGCTGGCCGTGTTTGCGGTAGACGTTCTCGCCGACCGTAATCGGCGTCGTCGTCGACTGCGTGACCTCCCGTTGTACGTCGTGGTTCTCCGGCGGGACGGGGTCCTCGAGCCACCAGATGTCGTACTCCTCGAGTCGCTCGGCGAGTCGCTTCGCGCTGCCGCCGGAGAACGTCCAGTGACAGTCGAAGGCGACGTCGGCACGCGAGCCGACGCGTTCGGTGACGGCCTCGACAATGCTCGCTTTGTGCTCGATTTCCGGGCCGCGCAGGTGGCGGTTCGCGCGATCTTTCTCGTGGCCCGAGGGCACGTCGAGGTCGAACTTCAGCGCGTCGTAGCCGAGTTCGTCGACGACGCGTTCGGCCTCGTCGGCGCAGGCGATTGGGTCGGCCTCTTCTTCGGTGTGGCAGTCACAGTAGACGCGCATCTCGTCGCGGTACTTGCCACCAAGGAGTTGGTAGGCCGGCACGTCCAGAATCTTGCCCGCGAGGTCGTGCAGGGCGACTTCGATGCCGGAGATGGCGGTGATGGTGACGCCGGCAATCGAGCCCTCGCCGGACATCTTCTGGACGAGGTGCTCGGTGAGTCGGTCGATATCGAGTGGGTTCTCGCCGACGAGGAACGGCTTCATCCGCTCGGTGAGTTCGGGGACGCCAGCGCCCCAGTAGGCTTCGCCGGTGCCAACGACGCCCGCATCGGTGTAGATGCGCACGAGCGTCCACGGGAAGTTTCCGTCGACCATTGTCGTCTGGATGTCGGTAATTTCGACGTCACGGCCGCCCCCGCGCTCGCGCGTGACGTTCATGTTTTCGGCGGACAGCTCCCGCATCGTATACTCCGCGTTCGGATCGTGCAGACTCGAATAATCGACTCCCATAGCCCAAACACTTACTCCAAAGGTAGTAATTGTTTCTATCCTGCCGACTGACTGTCTCGAAGGAGACCCAAGCGGCTCCCCTAGCGACTCGAGAACTCGATGGCCGTCTTGATCACGTCGTCGCCGGTCTCGAAGGCGTGATCAAACTCCTCGAGGCCGTAGACGCCGGTGACGAGGTCGTCGGTGAACCACTCGGGCAACTGCGCGAGGGTGTCGACGGCAGCCTCGAAGTGGCCGCGATGGGAGTTGACGGTCCCGAGTAGCGCCTTGTTGTGAAGCACGAGTTCCTGGTGGAGTCGGCCGCCGTCGACCTCAAAGTCCCAGTCGTCGGGCACGCCGAGGAGGACGCCGACGCCGTTTGGCGCGAGCGCGTCGACCGTCTCGAAGGCGTGTTTCGCGTAGCCCGTGGCCTCGTAGACGAGGTCCATGCCCTCGTACTCGGCGGCGACCTCGGAGACCGGCGTCTCGCGCGAGTCGATGTACGTCCCGCCTAGTTCCTCGATCATCTCGATTGTCGGATCGGGCCGGTCGCGTCGGCCGAGACAGTAGGTGCGCTCGATCTCGCTCGCCTCGAGCATCGCGAGCGTGATCAGGCCGAGCGAGCCGTTGCCGAGGACGAGGCCCGTATCCAGGTGCCAGTCGAACGCCGCCCGTGAGGCGAGTGCGTGCTCGAGTGCCTTCTCGGAGATACTGATCGGTTCGACGAGAAAGCCAAGCGAGGCGTACTCGTCGGGGACGGGCACGAGCGCGTCAGCGGGACTCGTGAAGTACTCCGCCATAAAGCCGTCTGCGCCGACGATCCCGCGTTCGACATACTTGCCTGCTGGTGCCATGTCGGGTTCGCCACGCGCGAAGTACTCGTTGTCGACACCGTTTGGCCGCCGGCGCACGGTTGCCGCGACGATCTGGCCAGCCTCGAGAGCAGTGCCGTTCGGGTCCTCGACGACGCCGACGGCTTCGTGACCGAGCACGAGCCGATCCGCACCATCCGGGAGGTTGCCGTGATGACCTGCGATCACTTCGTGATCGGTGCCGTCGACACCCACGCGGAGGGTTCGAACGAGTGCCTCGCCGGGTTCTGGGTCGGGACGGGGCCGCTCGATGAGCTCTGGTTCGCCAGCCCCCGGTTCCACTGCGATAGCTTTCATAGCGCTACTGAGAACGCCAGCGGTTAAAATATTTACCCAGTTAATAGTAAATAGTTTCCTCGGAGATGTGCGGACTGTTCGCGACCAGATGACGGTACAATTATAGTAGCCACTGCAAGTCACTGCACACCTGATCACCAGACGTGTCGGCGATCAGTGTGTACATAGTTGCAGTTGTTACTATACCACTCCCGTCCAGTCGTCGCCGCCGCTGGGTGACAAATTGAAAAGAGTGGGATAGAAATTACGCGCCACCCGGCGCACAACAGACGTGAGCGCCAGTTACCTCCCAGCGCGACGAATCGTCGACCGAGTTGGCCTCGAAATCCTTGAGATCGGTGTCCGTTGTCCGGTGCAGGGCAAGTTGAAGGACGGCGTGGCGAAGGCCCCTGTAGGTAGCCGGGAGGTCTGCAGCGGCCGTGACGTACTGCTCTTCGGCGACGGGCCAATAGTTCGCCGGGAACGACCCGGCGAGGACGGCAACGAATCATGGGGGATCAGGATGGGACGACCCGTCACCGCTTTCGAACTCACTGCGGTCTCTACGCTCTCTGTCTCTGCGGGTCGACCAATCATATTCGAGCCCTCGCGCGCTACGCTACAATGTGTAGTGTGATACTACGTCAGGATTTCAGTCGTCGGTGTACGACTCCGGACCAGTGGGGTCGCGGTCGTACGCTCGCTCGAGTGCGGACGGGACGGCATCGACGCTGGCCTCGAGCGTCCGTGTGGCGGTGAGTGCGGCCCGCTTTTCGGCCGTACGCTGTTCGATTGCGCGCTGGCCGACCGCGAGGTCGATCTCGAGTGCGCCAGCCGCGGTCGGTACCCGACCAAGAATCGTGACGGGGCCGATCTCGCGCGTATTTCTAACGTGGGTGCCACCGCACGCCGCAACATCCCAGGGCTCACCGCCGTTTCCAACCGTAAAGCCACCGCTGAGTCGACTCGTTCCAGACCCATTCCCGTTCTCGTCGGCGCTGCCGATTGTCACGACTCGTACGCGGCCGTTCTCTTGAGCGCTCTCCTCGGTCGCGTCAGTGAACACAACGTCGTCGCGCTCGCGTGCCTCCGCGAGCGAGATTGTGTCCCACGACACTGGGCGGGACTCCCAGACGACGCGATTGAGTCGCTCGTTCAACGCGAGCAGCGTCTCGTCGTCGACCGCTGTGGTCGTCTCGAGTGTCACCCGAACCGCGTCCTCGCCGTCGAACTCGAGGCCGCCATGTTCGAGGTCCTCGAGCAATTCTCTGGCGGCACCGTAGAGCGCGTGGCTCGCAGTGTGTGCACGCATGCAGTACATTCGAAACGCCCAATCAATCGAACACAGCACGCGCTGGCCGGTTCGAAGCGTAGGTTCCTCTGCTAGAACGTGAACCTGTGTGCCGTCGACGTACTCGACGTCGACAACCTCGGTATCTGCGATGCGACCCTGATCGGCGGGCTGGCCGCCGATTGCCCCGTAGAAATAGCTGCGCTCGAGCCAGACCCGTCGCCCGTCGACTGCCGTGACTCCAGTCTCGAACCGCGTGGTGTAGGGCTCCGCTGCCGCCCGTTGCCCGGTCATCGGTTTGACTGCGTGGGCCGGTACTAAAAGTCTGCTCGCCGAGTGGCGAGCGTCATCGCTCGTCCTGCCGGTCGCGATTACTCCGCGAGTTCGATGTCGAGGCGCTCCTCGAGTGCGTCGATCAGTCCGCCACCGATTCCAGCCTGGGTTGCGCGACCCTGTTCGACGGCGAGGAGGTCTTTCTCGCGTGCGCCGAGTTCCTCGGCGAGTTCCTCACGCTTGAGACCCGCATCCTGTCGGGCCTCGATGAGGCTCTCGCCGTAGTCCGTGACAAGGTACGGCAGCGGGTCGTCGTTGTAGTTCGTCCCCTCTTTTTCCCAGTGCTCGGAGTCGCCATCCCAGACAGGGTTCGCCTTTGCGACGTTCTGGGCCGCCTTCTTCTTGCGATTTTGTTCCTCACTCTGCCCGGACGAGCCAGCCCCAGCGCCGGAACCGGAGCCAGCACCTGAGCCGGACCCGCGCGAACCGCTCTGCTTCTGGTTGTCGTCATGGGGCGCACAATCTGGACAGACCTCGAGTTCGGCACCGGCGACCGAGGCCAGACGGAGCGAGTTGCTTTCGGCACCACAGAGTTCACAGTTCGTTCCACCGCCACTGGAAGACGAACCGGTCGAGTATTTAGCCATGGTAGCTGTTGGCAACTGATGCATTTGAAATCACCGCTCCGTTGAGTCCCCTGTGACCTCACCGCAGGCCCGGAGACAAAGGAAAGGGCTTTTATAATCACACTGGATACGAATGAGTGCGGAAAAGAAAGACACAGCGAGCGTGGGTAGCCAAGCCAGGCCAACGGCGCAGCGTTGAGGGCGCTGTCCCGTAGGGGTCCGCCGGTTCGAATCCGGTCCCACGCATCGCATGGGTGGACGTAGTCCACCAACAGCGAGGCGAGCGCGGAACCGAAGGTTCCGCGAGTTGTTGAACGGGTGCTTTGCACCCGTGAAACACGGTGTAACCGCCGAGCACAACGATGCAGGTGATTTCCCTTCGAGGACATCACCCACGCATAATCCTTTAGGAAACTACACTGGACAGCCGCCGTGCTGTCCGGCTGATTTTCCGTCAATTACGAGTACGAGAGTGACTGCCTCGAGGCTGTACCAAGCGTCACTCCGCCATTGCGTGGCGAGGACAGTAACCGCTTTCCTCCCACAGGCGAATCCTGACACATGGAGTACGTGCCTCGAGAGCGGGTTCGCCCGCTCACGGCGATTCTCAGCGTCGTCTCGCTCGCAGTCGTCTTTGCGGCTGCAGGCGGGCGCATTCCGCCGTCGCTCGTACCGGCCGCGCCCGAGTGGGTCCTCGAGTCGATTCCACACGCCAACGTTGCGATCAGTGCGAGTGCAATCGTGACGATTATGCTGGGTTGGCGAGCGATTCGCCGCGGGAACATTGAGCGCCACCGACTCGCGATGGTCGCCTCGTTCGGCCTGTTCGCGGCGTTTCTAGTGCTGTATCTGTACCGCCTGGTTGCGATGGGTGGCCCACAGTCGTTCCCTGGTCCAGAAACGGTGTATCAGTTCGTCTATCTCCCGCTACTTGCCGTTCATATCTTTCTCGCGGTTGTCTGCATCCCGCTCGTGTACTATGCGCTGTTGCTAGCGAGTGCGTATCCGACCGCAGAATTGCGACGGACCAGTCACGCCCGTGTTGGGCGGTACGCGGCGACGCTCTGGCTCGTCTCGTTTTCGCTTGGAATTGCCGTCTACGTGCTGTTACACGTTGTCTACTGAGAGGGATTCTCGTAGCCAACCGGCTGTTTCTATCAGGGCGTGACGTGGCCGTGAATCGGTTTCAGTAGGCGAATCTATGAATGTCTACGAGCATTCCTATTACCTACGTGACCAGATTCTGGAAGAAGTCACTGAACGTGATCAGGAACAACGCAGCGATGACAATCAGGATCAAAAAGCCAAAGAAGATCAACATCGCCTGTCGTCCGGTCAGCGATTCGCCCTCGAGAAACTCGTCTATCGTCATAGCGGATAGTCGAGTGTTCACCCCTTAAATATTGATACGTTTTGAGCGAATCTGAACGCGCGGAATCTGAACGTGCGACTCGAGTGAAACGCAGGCGCAGGTTAATCGTCGGCGTACATCGGTTGTCCACCGAGTTCCGGCCGATTCACGTCGCGGTCGGTTTCCTCGCCCTCGATATCGTAGGGGTACTCGCCGGTGACACAGCCAAGACAGAGGTCATCGCGGTCGTTCTCGAGCACCTCGGCGACGGAATCGGTCGAGAGGTACGCGAGGCTGTCAGCGCTGATCTCGTCGCGGATATCGGCGGTGGACTTGCCGGCGGCGATGAGTTCCTCGCGGGTGGCCATGTCGATGCCCATGTAGCAGGGAGCAACGATGGCGGGGGCTCCGATACGGACGTGGACCTCCTCTGCGCCACAGTCTTTGAGCAACTGAACGAGTTGTGTGGAGGTGGTTCCGCGGACAATCGAGTCGTCGATGACGGTGACGGTTTTGCCCTCGATTGTGGATTTGATCGGGTTGAGTTTCAGGCGGACGGCGCGTTCACGTTCGTCCTGCGTGGGCATGATGAACGTCCGGCCGACGTAGCGGTTTTTCATCAGGCCTTCGGCGAACTCGACACCGTTGTCGTTTTCGTCGCGAGGGTCGCCATCGGCGGTCGTCTCGCTTGCGGCGTCTGCATAGCCCGAGGCGAACGCGCGTCCGGAGTCAGGAACCGGCATGACGACATCGGTCTCGACGCCGCTTTCCTCCCAGAGTTTGCGGCCGAGATTTCGACGCGCTTCGTAGACGAGCGTCTCGTCGATGACGCTGTCCGGGCGCGCAAAGTAGACGTGCTCGAAGAAGCAGTGGGCTGTGTTCTCCTGTTCGACGAGCTGGTAGGAGTCAAAGCCCTGGCCATCTTCTTGCAAGACGATCAGTTCGCCCGGCTTGACATCGCGAACGAGGTCTCCATCGAGCGTGTCGATAGCCGACGATTCTGAGGCGAGAATGTAGCCGTCCTCGAGTTCGCCGATACAGAGCGGTCGATTGCCCTGTGGGTCGCGAACGCCAAGAATCGTATCGTCGTGGCTGATCGTCAGCGAGTACGACCCGTGGATGCGATTCATTGTCCGTTTGACCGCGCGCACGAGGTCCTCCTCGAGGAGGTTGCGCGCTAAGTCGTGGGCGATGACCTCGGTGTCGCCGTCGCTGGTAAAGGCGTGGCCAACAGCGGCGAGTTCGTCGCGGATCTCGTCGGCGTTGACGAGGTTACCGTTATGTGAGAGGCCGAGTGAGCCGCTTTTGAACGAGACCGAAAACGGTTGTGCACAGCACGAATCGACGGAGCCTGCGGTTGGATAGCGGACGTGGCCAATCCCTGCAGACCCATTCAGTACGTCGAGGTCGTCTTCGTCGAAGACGTCGCCGACGAGGCCCATCTCGACGTGGCTGTGTTGCTGGAAGCCGTCGTGCGTGACAATCCCCGCGGACTCCTGGCCGCGATGCTGGAGTGCATAGAGTGCATAATACAACGGTCGTGCCGCCGCTCGACCGTCAAGTGAGACGCCGACGACGCCGCACTTCTCGGTCATTCCTGTTCGCCGGGGAGTTTCGCCCCGCCCATCAGTCATGGGAGAGTGTAGGGCGCTCGGCAGATAAAAATCCCCGTGTTTGTGCGGCCACCGACGGTCCTCTCGAGAGAATATATCCACGTTTGTGTACACATCTAAGAGTTGCGTTGACCGACGTGTTCGGTGGTCTCCGTCTAGAAAGCGTTACTCTCGATGCGTCAGCAGCCATGTCCGTCACTGTACCTCACTATTTTTCTAGAATAATTTTATACGATATAGTGTGAAATAATCTGCTGCAGTATGCCAAACAACGACTGTGAGACCGACGATTCGGCGGAGAACCGACCCAGCCTCACCGATATGGCACGGAGTGTGACCGACTTCATGCCGGGTGAGAATCGAGCGAGCGAATCCACAACGGGCAACCAGCACGCACTCGGTCGGCGAGGGTACCTGCAGGCCGTCGGGGCTGCTGCGGCGACCGGTCTCGGTGCCGGAGCCATGGCGACCCCAGTTGCTGCCCAGGAAACACTCACCGAGAACCAGCAGACCGAATACGACGGGCACTTCGTCTCGTTCTGGACCGACACCGAAGACTCAGTCTCGATGACGCTCGAGGAGGCCGGCAGTTACAGCGTCGACTGGCAAGACACTGGCAATTTCGTCGTCGGGATGGGGTGGAACCCCGGCGGGCGACGGACAATCGAGTACGACGCCACGCACAATCCGACGGATAACTCCTACCTGTGTCTCTACGGCTGGACGACAGATCCGCTCGTCGAGTACTACATTATCGAAAACTACGGGACGTACCGGCCCGGCGACGAGGAACACGGCAGTCACGAGAGCGACGGTGGCACGTACGATATCGCCACGTCCGAGCGCATCGAACAGCCCTCCATCGAGGGGACGGCGACGTTCACGCAGTACTGGAGTATCCGCCAGAACTCACGTACCAGCGGGACGATCAACATCGGCAACCACTTCGACGCCTGGGAGAGCGCCGGCCTCGAGTTGGGGAGTCACGACTACCAGATCATGGCCGTCGAAGCCTACGGCTATCAGGGCGCAAACAGTGCCTCCGTCTCGTTCAGTGAAACCGACGGCAGTGGCGGTGACCCGGGTGGCGACCCTGGCGGCGACCCAGGTGAGGATCCCGGAGACGACCCTGGCGATGATCCAAGCGATGGCGACACCTGGGATCCGAATCAGACGTACACCGAGGGCGATCAGGTCACGTGGGACGGCACCGTCTGGGAGGCCCAGTGGTGGACCCAGAACCAGGAACCCGGCACCGACCAGTGGGGTCCCTGGGAAGAAGTCGGCGACGCAGACGGGTCCAACGGCGACTCCGGAAACGGAGATACCGGCGGAAACGACGGCAACGGCGGCAACGATGACGGCTCAGGGACAGGTGACGCTGGCGCGTGGGACCCTGACCAGATCTATACCGACGGCGACCGCGTCACACACAACGGCACGACCTGGGAAGCCCAGTGGTGGACCCAAGATCAGGAACCGGGAGCCAGTCAATGGGGCCCCTGGGAAGCAGTCTAACGCACCGTCGGAAAGCCACTGCGAACCGCTAAACTGCCGGTTGTCATTTGCCACCGGCCTCTCAATCGCGCTATCCGGCAGTATCAAGACAGTTCCCTCGAACACCTCGAGTAGACTATGCGACTCGAGGAGTACTGGGGCGTCGGCCCGAAGACCCGGGAGACGTTGCTCGAGGAGTTAGGACAGGAACGGGCGACACAGGCAATCGAGAGCGGAGACGTGCGCGCGCTTGCGGACGCCGGGTTAGCCCGCGGTCGTGCCACGCGAATTTTGCGGCGGGCAACAGGCGGAGACGGTATCGACGTACTGGCGACGAGTGATTCGCGCTCGGCGTACAAGGACCTCCTCGATCTGGCCGCCGAGTACGCCGTGACACAGCGTGCGGCCGACCGTATCCGCGTGTTGACGCCACTCTCCAGCCGCGAAGCGATGACCGACCGTCTCGAGGACGTCCTCGCCGCGCGGGACGCCTGGGCCGACCTCGAAGACGACGACCGCGAGACTGTGCTGACGGCATATGCACACTATGACGAGCGCAACGAGAGCGAACACGCGGCCGTCGAGGCTGCCCTCGCATTGCTCGAGGCGGGCGTCGACTCCGGTCCGTTCGCGGCGATTGCCGACCTCGAGCGCGAGACGCTTACAGATGCGGCGGACGCACTGGGGGCACTCGAGGGAGCCCGCGGTCGGGTTGCACGCGGTGCGGACGACGAACTGGATCGACTCCGGGATGCGCTGGGCGCGGTCGAGGATATGGACGCCAACGCGCTGGATCTGATCGAGGAGTTGCGCTCGGACGCCGTTCGCACTGTCGACCAGTTTCAGGAGGCGTTCGAGGATCACCTGCGGACGGAGACGAACGTGACCGTCGACCGGATCCGCGAGGCGATGCCGACCGACGCGACCGACGCGACTGATTTCGTCGGCACAACGTTGCGAACACTGCGAAGCGATCTCACCGCAGCCATCGACGAGCGCGAGCAGTCAGTCGCAAGCGAGTTCGAAGCGACGCTCGCCGAGGCCGACGACGCCGTCTCGCAGGCCGTCTCCGCGGTCGACGACATTGCATTGCACCTGTCGCTGGCGCGCTTTGCACTCGCCTACGACTGTACGCGGCCGACGTTTCGCGAGGGATCCGATGCCGCCGTCTCCGTCCACAACGCCCGCAATCTCTCCATCGCAGCGACCGACGAGGAGGCAGTCCAGCCCGTGACGTACGCGCTTGGCGAGCACGAACTCACGGAGGCAGATCTCGAGAAAGCCCCCGACGAGGAACGCGTAACCGTCCTCACCGGCGCGAACAGCGGTGGGAAGACGACGCTGCTCGAGACACTGTGTCAGGTCGTCCTGCTCGCGATGATGGGCTTGCCCGTCCCCGCCGACCGTGCCGAAGTAACGCCCGTCGACTCGCTTGTGTTCCATCGCCGCCATGCGAGTTTCAACGCGGGCGTCCTCGAGTCAACCCTGCGCTCGATTGTGCCGCCGTTGTCCTCTGGCGGGCGCACGCTGATGCTGGTCGACGAGTTTGAGGCGATCACCGAACCCGGCAGCGCGGCGGATCTGCTGCACGGACTCGTCCGTCTGACCGTCGAGCGCGACGCGCTGGGGGTGTTCGTCACCCACCTCGCGGACGATTTAGAGCCACTGCCGCCGGAGGCTCGCGTTGACGGTATCTTTGCGGAAGGGCTGAATCCTGACCTCGAGTTGCTGGTCGACTACCAACCCCGCTTCGATACGGTCGGGCGTTCGACGCCGGAGTTCATCGTCTCTCGACTGGTCGCAAACGCCGACGACCGCAGCGAGCGGGCGGGCTTCGAGACGCTCGGCGAGGCCGTCGGCAACGATGTCGTCCAGCGGACGCTCGCGGATGCGCGCTGGAGCGACAGCCAGGCGGAATAACGTTAGTGAGGGCCAACACCGCCGAGTCCGTCGTCTGCGTCCCAGGCATCGTCTGCCAGCAATCGGTCCCGTCGCGGCTCGTAAGCATCTGGCTCATCGAGCGAACGTCCATGTGTGTAGATCGTGCCGTCGTAGTCCTCACAGACGCGAGCCTCGAGATAGGTGCGAGCAGCCCGTCTCGAGAGCGCGCCCATCTCGATGCTATCGCCGAGGACCGTTTTGGTTGCGCGAAACCACGTCCGGACGCGGTGGACATCGTCATCGGGCTCGAGTGAGATGAGCGCGCCACGACCGGCGTCGCGGCCGTCGCCCCACTCGAGCCAGCAGACGACCGAGGCCGTGACCGTGTAGTCGGCTTCGGGTGAGACGACGTACAGCAGTTCGTGAACGCAGGGGTCGAGATGCTCGGCGAGGATGCGGTCTCGAGTAATCGAATCAGCGAGCAGCGAGCCGTCGACTGCGCCATCTGCAAGTGGTGCGTCGGCGGTGATCTCGTCTCTGAGCGAGTCGTCTTGTCCGCCCCAGTGGCTGTAGCGCAGATCGTACAGGTGATCGGGGCGCTCGTAGGCGACGAGTGCGCGATGACCCATCATCGCCTCGCCTCCGGTCGGCTGTGGGTGCTCGAGGTGACGGAGGTCTGCGTGACCGCGACAGTGGCCTTGGTCGCGTAACTTGGGGATTTCAGCAGTCGTCGGGTAGAAGCGCATGTCAGTCCAAGCGGTTTGACTCGAGTCCGAGGCGGCCGCCGCGTGCCAGCAACACAACCCGGGTCGCACGGGTGAGTGGACGATAGTGTGGAACCCATCACCAGCTTTGGCCGCGCCACCCTATTTCAAAGATGGCATCCACCGAGCAAGAACTGACGCGACTCGAGCGCAACGCCAAAACGGCTCCGTCCCCTCTCTCGAGGTGAATGGGAGCGAACACGTACGATGCGGTCATCTTCGATAACGACGGCGTCCTGACGACGCCGACGGAGTACGACGTGCTGGTCCAGGCGATGCAGACGGCACTCGAGAACGTAAGCGAGCGCGAGCCGACAGACGAGCACCTCGAGGAACTCATCAGCCCGAGCGTTGCCTCGCTGCGACAGGTTGCTGAGACGCACGCGGTCGAGCCCGAAACGCTCTGGCACGCTCGCGAACAGGCGGCGATTGCGGCCCAACGCGCCGAAATCACTGCTGGCCGAAAGCGCCTCTACGACGATGTCGCCGCCCTCGAGCGACTCGCTGTGCCACAGGCGATTGTAAGCAACAACCAACACGAGACGATCAGGAACATTCTCGAGCACCTCGCACTGGACGGGTTCGAGGTCTGGTACGGGCGAGAGCCAACGATACAGGGAATCCAGCGCAAGAAACCCAACGCGTACTATCTCGAGTCGGCAATCGACGAGTTGGGCGTTTCGAATCCGCTGTACGTCGGCGATAGCCGGGTCGACGTGACCGCAGCCGAGAAGGCAGGAATCGACGCGGCGTTTATCCGCCGAGAGCACCGCCACGAGTACGAGCTACCGACGACGCCAGCACACGAAATCCACTCGCTCGAGGGGCTCGTCGACCTGTTCTGACGTTCTCGGTTGATCGGGTCCACCAGCAAGAGCGGCCAGTAGACGCCGGTCACGCTGTTGCAGCGACGCGGGCTTCCGCCCGGTCTTTGATTGCCGTATTCATTGCCTCGAAGCCACGCTCGAGGCGGTCGCGGTCGAACAGCAGTGGGACGAGCGCGCCGCGGAACGTTTCGCGGTGAAGCAGTCGCGTTCGTTCGGCCGCTCCATCGTCGTCGAGTGGCTCGAGGTGGAACTCGTGGTAGCCATCGAAGACAAACGGGACGATCAGTCGGCCAGCCCAGGCGAGGCGACGCTTGTCGTCGACGGCGATGACGGTGGGTTTGAACGTCATCCCACGAGAATCCGGTGGTTCGATCCGAACCTCGAGTTGTTCGCCTGTGGCAGGAACGCCTTCGATTGCCCGAACGAACGGGTTCCACTCCGGGTAGCTGTCGAACTCGAGGAGGACGTTCCAGACGACCTCCGGTGGCGCGTCGATTTCTTCGAATAACTCGATCTGTTCCATGTGGTATAGTACCGCACACATGGCAATACCCGTGTTGGTGGCAGCTGACGGGATCGCGAGCCAGCCCTCGAGCACGTTACCGTATCGGGCGAGACTGCTCATCGGTTGCATCGAGTGGAGTTGCGGACTCACTCGAGTCGCCGTGCTGGGGTGTGGATTCAGTGACAGTGTTCGACTGCTGGCGCTGTCCGTCGCGATACTCCGTTCGGTAGGTTTCGATGATCGCGACGAGGACGCCGATCAGGATTGGGCCGACGAACAGGCCGACAAAGCCGAGCGTGTAGACGCCGCCGAAAACGCCGACAAGAATCGCTGCGGGATTGATTCGGGCTCGCTTGTCGATGACGATTGGCCGAACGTAGTAATCGATGAAACTCACGACGATGAGACCGTAGGCGGCCAGAAACACGGCGGCAGTCGGTTCGTCGATGAGATAGAGATAGACCGCAGCCGGTGCCCAGACGATGAACACGCCGATCAGCGGCAAGAACGCCAGAATAACCATCACAATCGTCCAGAACACTACGTTCGAGATGCCCACCAGATAGAAGCCGACGCCGGCGACGAGGGCCTGGACGACGGCAGCAAAGGCGTGGCCGACGACCGCACCCCACGTCGTCCGGTCGATCTGGTCGGTCAACGTCTGGCTAACCGATGGCGAGAGCGGACTCGCCTGGGTAAGCCACGCGACCAGTGCAGGCCCGTCGATGAGCAAATAAAAGACCAGAAAGAGCAACAGCGCAATCCCGAGCGAGGCGTGAAGCATCGAGGCAAACAGCCCCGACACGTCGCCGAAGAAGACGGCGAACATCCACTCGGTGACGAGCGTAATCCCCTCCTCGAGGTTGATTTCAGCTCCTGCGTACTCCGCGATTTTCGATTCTATCAGAGCAGTTTCGATGTTCGATTCGCCCCGGTAGATCACCTGCAAGTCGCCGAGGAACGCAAGGAATACGTACAGCAGCGGAAGGATAATCGCAACGAGACTGGCCAGTATCAGTCCGAGAGCGGAGAGCGGTTCAGCGAATCGAGCGGTCGGGAGACGGGTGCTGAGGACGTCAACTAGCCGAACGTGAATCGGAAAAAGCACGTACGCGAGGAGCAGTCCAAGGAGGACATATTCCAGAAACGGCCGAACGATGCCGACGACGAGGACGACGACAATCGCCAGCAGGAGGAGCAAAAATCCTTTGCCGCGGTTCATGTGCACAGATCTCATTCATCGTAGATGAACGTTTGCATGAGCGATGACGGTGTATATAACTCGAGGCCGGCCCTAGAACCTTTGCTCTCGCGGTCGACTCGAGACCAATGCGTGCCGCAGCCTTTACCGATCTGATCGGCCCGGACGGAGTGAGTGTGATCGACCGCGAGCGGCTCCACCCTAGCCCCGGCGAGGCCGTCGTCGACGTCGCCGCCTGTGCGATCAATCGCCACGATCTCTGGATTCTCGAGGGGGATTCCGCGATGGTCGACACCGATGACCTGCCGTTCGTGACGGGTCTCGACGTGGCCGGAACGGTCCGAGACGTTGGCGAGGGCGTCTCGAGCGTCGAACCCGGCGACCGGGTTGTTCTTTGCCCGAACAAAACCTGCGGGAGCTGTCGGTTCTGCCGCGAGGGGCCCGAAAACCTGTGCGAGAACTTCTCGCTGTATCACGGCGGGCTCGCGGAGGTCGCCTGCGTTGCGGCCGACCGGCTGCTCGCGCTGCCCGACGACGTGTCCATGACAACTGCGGCCGCGATTCCAACGGCGTACATGACTGCCTTCCGCATGCTCCGGCGCGCCGATGTTGGGCCTGGTGATCTCGTGTTCGTCCCGGGTGCGACCGGCGGCGTCGGCGTTGCAACGGTGCAACTCGCGGCCGTGTTGGGCGCGTCGACCATCGGCACCTCCTCGAGCGCCGCGAAACTCGAGTGCGTCCAAGAACTCGGCCTCGAGCACGGGATTCACTCGACCGACATCGACGACATCCGGGAGGCGGTGTCGGAAATCGGCGCGCCGGATGCTGTTATCAACCACCTCGGCGGGGAGTACACTGCACTCGGCCAGCAGGTCATGCGCCGCGGTGGTACGATGGTCATCTGTGGCCGCACCGCAGGCAGCGACTCGACGATTGACGTGCCGGATCTGTTCCTCGAGCACAAGCGTATTGTCGGCTCAACGATGGGGACGCAGGATGACTTACGACGGCTCGTCGGCCTCGTCGCAGCCGGCGATCTCGAGCCCGCGATCAGTGAGACGTATCCACTCGAGGCGACCGGCGAGGCGTTCGCCGCGATGGCAGCGCGCGAGCGCGTCGGAAAGTTCGTCGTCAAACCATAGTCATACTCCCGGGCAAAAACCAGACGAGTTTCAACCGAACGGGGCCGAAACGCTGAGACTGTCCGACAGTATCAGTCCGTCTCGAGTGAGAATCGGCCAGTGGGGAACTCACCGATACCCAGCGCGTCGTTTCTGATGAGAGTCGACACGTACACAACGGCGTCACCCGGAACTGAATCGCCGATGAT
This sequence comes from Natronolimnobius baerhuensis, assembly GCF_002177135.1. NCBI lineage: Archaea > Methanobacteriati > Methanobacteriota > Halobacteria > Halobacteriales > Natrialbaceae > Natronolimnobius > Natronolimnobius baerhuensis. The sequence goes on along the minus strand of NZ_MWPH01000002.1, from coordinate 465,569 downwards.
ATACGATTCAGTGAGCGAGTCACCGGGCTCAATCGTCGCCGTTCGCTCTCGAGGTGGGTGTGGTGGCTGTCTGGTGATGGGGTAGATCTCGATGGTGTCGTTTTCGACGTATCGGTCGTGAGCCAGCAGTGTGACTGTCTCGCCGACTGCCACACCAACCCCAAAGTACGGTCGGCCGGTGTGAAACACCTCGAGCGGGGCGGAATGACTGTTGGTCATCGAGCACTCGAGTTCGGTGCCGGTGGCGGTCGCATCGAACGTGACAAAATCGAGTGTGTCGGGATTCTGGCCGTATCCGATCCCATCACTGATGCCATAGCTGACGGTGAACGTCTGGTCGCGATAGTCGACACTCGAGACGTCATCCGCAGAAATCGCTGGCGACTCGGCAAGCAGGTACTCACCTCGGTGAATCGCGTTTGCAACCTCGAGTCGCTGTTCACGGGACAGCGACTCGAACGAAACCGACGATTCCTGCGACTCGTCCGTCAGTTCGCTTCGCAACTGGTAGACGGCACCAGCCGCAGACGGATACGATGTCTCGGCGGACGTCACGGTCACGCCCGCAGAGAGACAGCCGGCGAGCATCCCAGCCGCCCCGACGGCTGCCGATCCGAGAAATGAACGTCGGTCCATACTTTCGTCTCGAGCGGAGGTGTCAAAAAGTATTCGTTTATTGGGATAGGCGTCAACGCACCGGACAACCACACCCAGCACGCGGTGAGTGGAGATTTGGCCGGACACCGCTGGCCCGACCTACTTTGCCGTGCCCGGTGTCGACTCACTATGCCGAACATTGCAATCACTGGTGCGTCAGGTACTGTCGGCCGTGAGGCCATCGACGCATTCTCTGGAAGCGACACGGATGCGTCGCTTACGCTCTTCTCACACAGCGACACCGAAGACCTCGAGACCGAGACGCTCGAGATCACCGACCACGACGCGTTCGTCGACGCACTCGAGGGCCAGGACGTGCTCGTCCACCTCGCGGCGAACCCCGACCCGAGCGCCGAGTGGGAGAGCGTTCGCGGGCCGAACATCGATGGCGTCTACAACGCCTACGAGGCCGCCCTCCAGAACGATCTCGAGCGCGTAGTCTTCGCGAGTTCAAATCACGCGGTCAATATGACGAACGTCGTCTCGGCCGTGCGCCCGGAGTCGACGGTTGGCGAGCCAGACGTCATCCGCCCAGAAGATCCTCCAGCACCAGATACGTACTACGGCGTCACGAAAGTCTTCGGCGAGGCGTTGGGATCGTATTACGCCAAACGCCACGGCCTCGACGTGGTCACCCTGCGAATTGGCTGGGTGCTCACGCGCGAGGAACTTCGTCAAAAACTGAGCGAGTACGACGGCGCAGGCGAGCGGTTTGCTCGTGCAATGTGGCTCAGTCCCGAAGACTGCCAGCGACTCATCCACGCCGCCGCGACGCGCCCGCTCGAGCAGTCACCGACGACGGCCCACGGCATCTCGAATAATTCGGCGCGCTTCCTCTCACTCGCCGAAACGATGCTCGAACTCGGCTATCGACCGCAGGACGACGCCGAGGTCGTGCTATCGGACGACTCGGCAGATCGCGACGGCCTCGAGATAGAATAACGGTCGCTGTCTCCACTCCTCGAGTTTCAGTATCGAAAGACCAAATATCGGACCCCGTCTACACGTCGGTATGGCGATCAAGGTCTCTCAGTCGACGGGCTATGTCCCGAATCTTCAGATGTCGGCGTTCGGGTACGTGATGGGCGCGGTATTGCTCATCATCATGCTTCCCGCGCTGCCGATTCTGATTCCTGTATATGTGGTCTGGCGGGTGTTCTTCGCCGACGAGCCAACAGAGCCCACGTTTGAATCCTGGCGAACCGACGCGGATCGCTACCGGCCGCAGGCACCCCAGCCTGACGAACCCGAAGACGAAGACGACGACTGAACTGTTTCTCGAGAATCAGTCTCTCGCGTAGGTGCGTCTCGCTGTGCTACTGTTCGGTACTCGAGAGTGTGTCTGGTGGGCTACCCGGTAGCTCGTTCCGGTTGTGGGGTGCCTCGAGGTCGAGGTCCGGTCCGCGGGCGATGATCCCGTGTGGAGTCACATCAGGGTGGGTTGTGTAGTAGTGTTCTTTAATGTGGTCCATGTCGACGGTGTCTGCGACTCCGTAGCCGTCCCGCTGGTCACCGACGCTCGTCTGGTATAGGTCGCGCAGGTACGGCCACAGATTGTCGTACTCACGGATCTGACGGACGTTGCACATGAAGTGCGTGTGATAGACATTGTCGAACCGAATGAGCGTCGTGAACATCGCGATATCGGCTTCCGTGAGCTGGTCGCCTGCGAGATATCGCTGGTCGGCGAGGACATCGTCCCAGTGATCGAGCGCGTCGAACAGATCGGAAACAGCCTCGTCGTAGGGTCCCTGTTCCGTCGCGAAGCCGGCCCGATAGACGCCGTTATTAATCGGCTCGTAAATTTCCTCCATAACCCGATCAACCTCGTCCTGCAGGCCCTCGGGATAGAGATCAACGTCCCGGGTTGCAACATCGTCGAACTCAGTATCGAGCATCCGCATCACTTCCTTGGACTCGTTGTTGACGATGGTTTCTTCTTCCGTGTCCCATAGCACGGGGACCGTTACGCGCCCGGTCATCTCCGGATCTGCCTCGACGTACAACTCTCGCAGGTAGTCTGCGCCGTGAATATGATCGCGCGTACAGCCCTCCTTTTCGGGGGTGAACTGCCAGCCATCCTCGCCACGATAGGGATCGACGACGGACACCGAGATAGCGTCCTCGAGGCCCTTCAGCGCGCGCGTGACGAGCGTTCGGTGTGCCCACGGGCAGGCATACGAGACGTACAGGTGATATCGGCCCGCTTCAGGCTGGAATCGGGCATCTGGATCGTCCTGAATCCAGTCGCGAAACGACGTCTCTTGCCGGTCAAACGAGCCGTCCTCGCCGGTTGTCTCGTACGCATCGGTTCGCCACTCGCCATCGACGAGCATGTTCATACCGCACACAAGGTGCTCGAGCCTGAAAGGGACTCGCTAACCCCAGTGTCACCGGCTTGAAAGCGCCAGTGAGTGCATGACACTCTCGCCCCGGTTCCACTCGAGCGTGCGGTGCGTCAGTCCCACTCGAGTCACAGGTGTTTATACACGCAGCGTGAGCACTCGAGGCTATGACGGACAACGGGGACGAACCGGATCGCCACCGCCAGAGCCGGCTGTTCACGGACGATGAGGGCGAATTCGATGCCGACCGCGCACGGGAAGAGTCCCTGCCGGTCGAAGATGGCGAGGTGATCGACACCGACGACCTCGCGGACCATCAACAGTACGTCGAGGGGCGCGGAATCTACGACGAGCGCAATCGAGTCAACGATCTCACGGGCAAAGAGTGGAAGTACGCCACAAAATCGGTGATACCAGAGGGGTATCCGCCGGCCGTCCAACACGACCTGCGAAGCGACCACGGCGGGCAGAAACCGCCCCGCCTCTGTGCGGACCTCATCGGCCGATTCAGCAAGGCCGGTGACACCGTTCTCGACCCGTTTGCTGGCGTGGGGGGCACACTACTGGGCGCGAGTTTCTGCGAACACGAGGGAACCGGGCTTCGCGAGGCTATTGGCTTCGAGCAAAACCAGCGCTGGATCGACATCTATGAGAGCGTTCTCGTCCGGGAAAACGACGAGCGCCGAGAACGCGGCGACCCGCCACTCGAGGCCCAGGATATTCGACACGGCGACTGTGCGGACCTCATCGACGCCGTCCCAGACGACTCCGTCGATCTGCTGCTGACCGACGTTCCCTACTGGCACATGGACGAACTCGAGCAGACGCGCAACGAGCGAGCGACGCGTGAGAGCAAACTGGGTTCGTTTGACGACGATGGCAACGGTAGCGATGAGAACAGCGAGAGTGCCGGGAATACACTCGAGGGGACTGATGACGCCACACTCGAGGACGAGACGGACGGGCAGGCTCACACCCAGTCCAAAGACGAATGGCTCACTGACATGGCTTCGAAGTTCGACCTGTTCGTCGACGCTGTCGACCCTGCGGGCCATGTCGTTGTCTTCATCGGCGATATGTACCGCGAGCAGTCCTACGAGTTCCTTTCAGCGGATCTCGCCCGCGCGCTCGAGGAGCACACGTCACTGTCGCTTGCGGCGAATCTCGTCTGGTACGATCCGACGAAGGACCTCCACGTCTATGGCTATCCGTTCTCGTTCGTCCCGTCGATGGTCCATCAAAACGTACTGGTCTTTCGAATCGACGCGTCGTAGGTCGCGCCACGGTGTGCCAGCCCGGTCTGACCTCCGTCAGTCAGCTGTCTGACGGAATTTTATAGACCCGTACTCCCTCGGTATAGGTGGCGCGCGTTGTGCGGTATCACCCCCATCCCTCATACGGACCGTTGTCCGTCAGTTCCGGTGTGACCGCGACCACTGTGTGGCCACAGCGGGACCTCGGGACAACAACCGTTTCAATCCCCATCCAACGCTACCTCACCAACGCGCCCCATACTTCTGTTTCAAACAGGTATCAAGGCGGATTCCCCGGGCCACCGTGCCCGGGGTTGAAGCCGACACTCGCTGCCACTGACCACAACCTATTAACTACCTCTATCATCTATTGAAGCCTGTGGCAGACGGCTACTTGAGACGCACCGCAATCACCCGCCCCATCCTCACTGACGAGCAACAGGACTTGCTCGATGCCACCATCGATGAGTGGAAAGCTGCCTGCAACATCAGCAGTCGAATAGGATGGAGAGTTGGTGAAACGCGGAAAACCTCCCTCCAAGACCTTGCCTACGACGAGGTGTTAGGGGAAACACGTCTCGGAAGTCAACACGCAATTCTCGCCACTCATCAGGCCGCAGCCGCGCTTGATGGTGTCGAAGCAATCGAAGACCTTGATGAACACTACAAAACGTCTCGACCGGAATTTATCAGTAACACGGTGAAATACGACACTCGGACGATGACGCTGTTCGATGACGGGTCTGTTTCGCTCTCCACGGTCGATGGTCGGATTCAGTGTGATCTGAACCTCCCTGACGAAGAAGACGGGTGTCAACACGAATACCTTAACCACGACGAGTGGGAAGTAACGGAGTCTACGCTGTCGAAGCGTGATGGCGAATACTACCTCCACCTTGGTTTTCGCAAAGACAAGCCCAAGAAACAGGTCGAAAAACAGAATGACGACGAGGACAGGACAGTTCTCGGCGTTGACCTCGGCATCGTCAACATCGCCACCACTAGCACGGCGTACTTCGCGTCGGGGAGGGAACTTCGACACCAGCATCGAGAGTTCGAGCGGATTCGCGGCAACATTCAGCAGACCGGTACACAATCTGCCCATCGAACGATTCAGCAGATGAGCGGAAGGGAGTCACGGTATCTTCGTGACGAACTTCACCAAGTCGCTAACCAGATTCTCGAAGAAGCACGGACACACGACTGCGAGTACATCGCGTTCGAGAATCTAAAACACATTCGAGAACGTGCGCCGCCCGTCAAGGAGTTCCACCAGTGGGCACACCGACAACTCGTTGACCTCGTGGAGTACAAGGCCGAAGCCGAAGGAATAAGCGTCGAGTTTGTCAGCCCGAAGAATACGAGTCGGCGATGCCCGGAGTGTGGGCACACAAGTAAGGGGAACCGGGTGCGACAGGCGGAGTTCGAGTGTGAGTCGTGCGAAGCGACTCAGAATGCGGATTACGTAGGTGCGAAGAATGTTGGGTGGCGGTACGTCCGTCGCGGCCTACAGTCGTCGCAGCGGACGGGCGATAGTCAACTCGCCCTGAAGTCAGGAGCGGTGACGCCAAATCGGGGATTTGTCCCGTCCGACTAACCGTCGGCAGAGGCCGAGTTCACTGACAAGCCCCGCGCCACCGTGCGCGGGGCAGTTGACCTCAGCCAGTTGCCGGTAACAGCGCCGAGTGCAGGTCGTCAACGCGATCTGTTTCAGTAATGAGTGCCACCTCATCACCGACCTCGAGTTCGGTCCCCGGCAGCGGAATCGTCAGCGACTCACGTTCGCGGCCATGCGCGTAGAGCCGCGCAGACGACGGCAACTCGAGGTCGCTGACACGCTTTCCAATGGCAGGCGAGCCGTCCTGAATTTCGATGACGGTCAGTTGCAAGTTCGTCGCGAGGTCGGCAACGACGTTGAAGTCCCCGCCGAGCATCGCCGTTTTTGCCCCCGCTGCGCCCAGTCGCTCGGGGTAGATGATTTCGTCGACCTCGTCGGCGTACTTTCGGTAAATGTCCTCGCGGTAGTCCTCGTCGATCCGAAGCGCGGTCCGACAGTCGTGATGATTGCCGACCATGCAGGCCGCGAAGTTCGTGTTGAGATCCGGCGTGAACGCGCCGACCGCATCAGCGCTCTCGATACCCGCCTCGAGCAGCGTTGCTTCGTCAGCGCCGTTTCCGTGTACTGTCTCGAACCCGTCGTCTGTCGCCCGGTCGATGCGGTCTGTGTCGTTGTCGACGACGACGACCTCGTGGCCCTCCTCGACAAGAATCCGCGCCGTTCTCGAGCCGACCCGGCCGTATCCCACGATGACAAGTCGCATGGTAATATGAGACGTGCTCCGAGGTAAAATACGTTGGTCCCGTCGATCAGTGAGCAGATCGTGTATATATTACTGACAGTAAGAGTGTTCAGACGTGATAAATCAACATCACATATCCATATATATGTATACTTCTACGCGGTCGCAGACGAGAACCTTTAACTAATCGCTGTATCTATGCCTGACCATCCAACATGGGGGCAGCTGAGAGACTCGCTGACTACTTCAACTTCAGCGACCACGACACTGACTACCGTACCGAAACGCTTGCGGGGGTTACGACGTTTCTCGCAATGGCGTACATCATCGTCGTCAACCCGGCGATTCTGAGTGATGCAATCGTTATCGAGGGCTACGACCAGACCGAGGTCTTCCAGATGCTCGCGGTCGTCACGATTCTTTCCTCAATCGTCGCGACCGCCGTGATGGCGTTTTACGCCAAACGTCCGTTCGGACTCGCACCGGGGATGGGGCTGAACGCATTCTTCACGTACACCGTGGTGATCGTCCTGGGCGTCCCGTGGGAACTCGCACTCGCGGCAGTATTCGTTGAAGGGATCATTTTCATGGCTCTTACCGCAGTGGGTGCGCGTAAGTACATTATCGAACTGTTTCCCGAACCCGTGAAGTTCGCGGTCGGGGCCGGTATCGGTATTTTCCTGCTCTTTCTCGGCCTGCAGGAGTTAGACCTCGTCGTCCCGTACGTTGACGCCGATGGTCTTCCCTCTGGAACGCTTATTGAACTCGGAAACGCCATCCAAAGCCCGGTCGCCGCGCTTTCCGTGATCGGACTCGGATTGACCTTTTTCCTGTATGCCCGCGGCATCAAAGGGTCGATCATCATCGGTATCGTGACGACCGCGATTGCGGGCTGGGCAATCACGCTGCTTGGGATCGTCCAACCCGATGTGCTCACGCCAGAGGGAGCCTACGATGATATCACGAACGACGGGATCGTTTCGATGCTCACATCGGTGCAGTACGACTTCACACCGCTGTTTTGGGGCTTTGTTGACGGCCTCAGCATGATCCCAGAAGAGCCACTCGTGTTCGTTCTGGTCGTGTTTACGTTCTTCTTCGTCGACTTCTTCGACACTGCCGGAACGCTGATCGGTGTCTCACAGTTTGGCGGCTTCCTCGACGAAGACGGGAACCTTCCCGAAATCGAGAAACCGCTCATGGCCGATGCAGTCGGGACGACGTTCGGATCGATGATTGGAACGTCGACAGTCACGACCTATATCGAATCTTCGACTGGGATCGAAGAGGGCGGCCGAACCGGCTTTACCGCACTCGTCGTCGGTGCCTTCTTCCTCCTCGCGTTGTTCACGGTCCCGCTGATGACTGCGATTCCGCAGTATGCGACCTACCTCGCGCTGGTTGTCGTCGGAATCATCATGCTGCAAGGCGTCGCTGACATCGACTGGAACGACCCCGTCTGGCTCATCTCGAGTGGGCTGACGATCACCATTATGCCGCTGACGGCCTCTATCGCGAACGGAATCGCAGCCGGGATTATCAGCTACCCGCTGATTAAGACAGCCGTTGGCGACGCTCGCGACGTCTCGCTTGGACAGTGGACGCTGGCAATCGCGTTCATCGCGTACTTCGCCGTGTACTTTGCGATTGAAGCAGGCACCATCACGTTCTGAGACTGCTGAACAATATTTTGTGGCAACCGGGTAGCCGACCGGTGACCTCTTCCCACACAATCCCGTACGGAGACGCATGGCCGACATCACGATGTACGAACTGCCCGGCTGTCCGTACTGCGCAAAAGTCCGCTCGAAACTCGACGACCTCGAGCTCGAGTACGACGTGATCGAGGTGCCACGCTCTCACGGCGACCGAACCGAAGTCGAGCGCGTCAGCGGTCAGACCGGCGTCCCCGTCATCATCGACGAGGCACACGATGTCGACGGCATGCACGAAAGCGACGATATCGTGGCCTATCTCGAGGAGACGTACGCCTGATCGGTTCTGAAAACAGCAGACACAGTGAGCACGAAACCGCGATCAGGCGGCTTCTTCGTGCTCGGCGCGTTCGCGAATCACTTTTCGGAGTTCCGCAGCGTCGTGGAGTTCGTCCAGTTCACCGCGTTCGACAAGTGCGGTGCCGTCGACGGACTCCTGTTTGGCCTGATCGACGACGTAGACCGAGCGCGTATGCGTGACGTGGCCAATCGAACTCATGATTCGGGCGCGTTTTTCGGCGGCTTTGGTGAACTTCGAGTGGCCAGTCAGAACGACGTCTTCGTCGTCGTCTTCCTCGCGACTCACGGCTTTGAACGGTGAGCGAGCAGTCGGATGGACCTTGTAGCCGGCGCGCGTAAGGACCGCGACGACGCGTTCGTCGTCGGGATCTGCCTCGGGGTCCTCGGGCATCGCGTCGGTTTCGTGGACTTCCTCTGCGCCATCGAGGACATCGACTGGACTGGTCAGTGGCGCGTCGAACAGTTCCTGCAGCGCCATCGCAATCTCGACGGAAGCGTTCATGCCATCCTCGTACTTCGAGACCGTCCGGCGGGAGACGCCGAGTTCGTTCGCGAGTTGGCCGAGACTCCAGTCGCGACCCTCGCGTTCGTCGGCGAGCAAGTCGCCGTCGATGTTAACGTAAAGCCCGCCAGGTGCCGCATAGATCAAGGGCGGCACGTCCTCGATAAAGAGGTTGTACGCCGTATCTGGACTGAAGACCGGGACACCGTGGCGGAAGTACACGACATCCGGTTTCAGATCCTCATCACGACTGCGCAGGCCGATCACCAGCGGCGTCGCCTCAAGGTAGGTCCCAAGGCGGCGCATCTCGTGGCCGGTCGCTTGGTTGAAGGCGTCGATGTTACCCAGAATCTTCACGAGGACCAGGTCTTGGCCGCGACGGGCGGCGATATCGAAGCTCTTCGGTCGAATCGCACACCGGTCGCTGACCACAAATCCCGCGTCCTCGAGCATCGCGGTGACGTTGCCGACCAGTGCGGAACGAGACATAGAGGGGAATAAGCTATTCCTGCTATAAAAGAGTTTTCCCGAGACCTCCCTGCCGTGACGCGGTTCGAATGCGTACTGGCAGTATAGTTATATAGGGTCTGCTCTTGCTATGGCAGTAGATCACGCATATGCCTGCTCTGTCTGTTGGCTGGCGTCCCGAAAGGCGTTACTCCGTGCTCGCCTAATCGGCGATAATGACCGTCGTCGGACTCGACGATACCGATTCCCGCGAGCGCGGGATGTGTACGACCTACGTCGCCGCCACCATCGCTCGAGCGTTACAACGTGAGGGTGCTTCCGTCTCGCGACTGCTTCTCGTTCGGCTCAATCCCGCTGTCGAGTACAAGACACGGGGGAACGCCGCGCTGGCGATTCACACCGATGCCTCGCCCGCAGTCGCGTTCAACCTCGCGCGCGAGCACCTCAGCGACCTCGCCGAAACTGCCGACGAGCGTACCCATCCCGGACTCGTTGTCACCGGCGACGACCCCGACGCCGTCCCCGATGAAATCGCCGCGTTCACCACCGACGCGATCCGTGACCACCTCGAGATCGCGGACGCCCGCGAGTTGTGTACACGCCACGACTACCAAACGTGGCACGTTGGTGACGGCCGTGGGCGAATCGGTGCACTGGCTGCCATCGGTGCGTGGAACGCACGTTCTGAGTGGACCTATGAACACATCTCCTATCGCGAACCCGAGCGCTGGGGGACACCTCGTGAGGTCGACACCGAGAGCGTCTTCACCGCAGCCGAGTCGGCGTATCCAACCGTCTGGGATACGGTCGACCGCAGCGAGTACGATCCCGTCTGCGTGCCACACACACCCGGTCCAATCCTCCACGGCATCCGCGGTGACGACGCCGAGGCCGTCCGGACCGTCGCCGAGCACATCGAGAGCGAACCCGTCGCCTCGAGCCAGCTATTCGTGACCAATCAGGGAACAGACGCCCACCTTCGGGACGCTCGAGACGAGTCTCTTGACACAGCACAGGACGGGTACGCGTACCGACTCGAGGGTCGCGTCGCCACCGAACCAGAGACGCGACGCGGTGGACACGTCTTCGTCACGCTCGAGGATGTTGTCGACGGCGAGGATACTGCTACTACTGCTGGGGCCGACACCGGAGATGACCGTTCCCGCCTCGAGTGTGCCGCGTTCGAGCCGACCAAGCGCTTTCGTGACCACGTCCGCGCGCTGCGCGTCGGCGACCGCCTCACCGCCTGTGGCGAAGTGTCGACGGGAACGCTCAAACTCGAGAAGTTTGCCGTTCGCGACCTCATCGACACTGAACGCGTGACGCCGTTGTGTCCGGACTGCGAGCGCACGATGAAAAGCGCCGGCCGAAATCAGGGGTATCGCTGTCGTGACTGTGGGACGACTGCGCCAGGCAAACGCGAGGTCCCACTCGAGCGCACCCTCGACGTGGGCTGGTACGAGGTCCCGCCGTGTGCGCGACGTCACATCGCTAAACCGCTGGTTCGTGGCGGGTTTGACGGGCCGACACATCCGGAGCGATAGCTCACGACGGTGGGGTGCGCAAAAATAATCGGCAGGAGTTAGTGACTCAGTTGCGGCGGCTGAGGAACAACACGAGCGCTGCGCCCATGCCAGCAAAGACGACAACAGGGCCGAATCCGGGGATGCTGTCGCCATCGAGGTCAACACCGAGGTAGGCTGCGGCCGCGTCGGTGTCCATCTCGGCGAACTCGCGGTCACCCTCGCCGGGGTCGTAGACGGTTGTCTCGTCGTCGACGAGTCCGTGCTCGCTGAGGTCGTCCGCCAAGAGCTCTTCGCCCTCAGTGTTCTGGAGGTAGACGTAGGTTGCAACGCCGTCATCCTCTTCGGTTCCGGCGATCTGTGTCAAGACGATATCGTCACCGAACAGGCCACTCTCGACGAGTGACTCCGTGCTGTCGAACTTCGCTCCCGCTTCGAACGTGACGGTTTCGCTGTCGAAGTCCGCATCGACCTTTGCGATCTCGAGATCTGCGTTCTCGAGCGTCGAGGCGAAACTACCCAGTTCATCGGATTCGTGCTGGAACTCCTGGGCAATCGAGGTCAGGACGGTCTCTGCGAGGTCGTCCATGCCGACTTCGACCTCACCGTCGATCTCGATCTCGCCGTCATTGGTTGTCGCGGTGAACTCGAAGATCACTTCTTCGTCACCGACATCAACGCCGCGGTCGGCGAGTTCGTCCGTGTACGCTTCGTAGTTCTCCGTGTCGCTTTCGGCTTCGAAGATGATCTCGATCTGGTCCTCGTCGGTGAACGCGACTTCGCCGTCCCACTCGAACGTGGTTCGGAGGTCTGCGGCCTGCTGAGCCTCAAGCATGGTGTCGAACTCCTCGAGTTCCTCATCGAAGAGGTCCTCATCGTCGACGGTTGCCTCGCTGAGTTCGACGAACGCCTCGAAGACGCTCGCGTACTCACTGATCTCGACGTCCCAGGTGGCTTCGATCTCCTCGGCACTCGAGGTCATGTTGAACGCGATTGTCTCGATCTCGAGTTCGGTGATCTGGGCGGCGATCTCTTCGGCGTCTTCCTGTGAGATGTCTGCGGCAGGATCGTCTGCGAGTTCCTCGGCGAATGTGGTCTCGAGGCCCTCGTCGATGCCTTCGTAGGTGATCGTGTACTCGAGTTCCTTCCAGTCGGTGAAGTCGTCGATCTCCTCGAAGTCGTGGTGGTGGATCTCAACAGTTGCCTCGCCGCCGAGTTCGTCTGCGAGGCCAGCGTATTCGGCCTCGAGTGCGGCCTTGGCGTCTGCTTCAGTCTTCCAGTCGTCGGGGTTCGTCGAGAATGTGTCTGTGACGGTCTCCTCTTCGGTAACGGAGAGTTCGTAGCCGTCTGCGGTATCGCTGAGTTCGAACGCAAACGTCTCTTCTGGCGTGTCGTCGAACATAGCCTCGCCGAAGTCGACGACGACGTTACCGGAGGTTGTGAACGTGTCTGCGGTTACGTCTACTTCACCGGACGTACTCGCGGATTCGAACAGCGATGGAGCCTGTTGCTGTGCGTTCGGCTCGAACGATGCCTGTTCGATGTCGTTTGCGTCGTCGCCATCACCGATCAGCGCGTAGATATCCGCGCTGAACTCGTTCGTGTCTGCAGTCTGCTCACCGACGATTTCAACGTCGAGGTCCTCGAGTTCCGGTGGCTGTTCCATTGCGAGTGCGCCACCGGCCGTGAAGAGGTCGTCCTCGAGTGCGGCGCTGAACTCGCCTTCGATGTCCTCGTCGCCTTCGGCATCGCCGGCGATGAGGACGTGTGCGAGGCCCTCGCTCACGTCTGCACCGAGTTGGAACTCGGAGATGTCGTCATTATCGTCCTCGTAGACGAGGACGCCGCTTCCGTTGTCTTGCAGATAGACTTCGTCTGCGGCACCGAAGATCGAGGCGTCCTCGAGGTCGTCGTATGCCTGGACGTCTGTATCTGTCTGTGTCTGTTGGTCTGCTGCGACGATTCCTCCTGTGGCGGCCATCGCAACCATCGACAGTGCAACAAGCGCAGCGAGTGCGATTGCTGTCACTGAACGGTTGCGGGTAGCCGGCGAACGGCTGCGTCCCTTCCCTGTTGACATGTACTCTCCTGTTCACAGCCATGACTTATAAACGTTCAAATGAGATTTCCGAGTCAGAAAGTCCGTGATGGTATCCCGTATCACGGGAGAGGAAGCTGTGGGATCGAGCGGTCAGTTCGCTCAGTAAATTTTATACGAATTCTGATAGACGTGCTCGCCCGGCCTGTACTCACGACACACTGACGCCACGGCGAACGAGAAAATCGCTCGCCGCTTTGATCTCGATGGGGCTTCCGATAATCCGGCAGTAGTCGTCTGCTTCGTCGAAAATCGAGACCGTAAACTCGTCGTCGAGTTGGGACTCGAGGCCGGAAAGGGCGTCTCGAGCGATCACGATCTGTGTGCTATCGCGCAATTGTGCCGAATCGGGCATCGTACGGCCCGAGTTTTACCCGCCCCGCGTTTATGCGTGTCGAAGTATATTTGGATTGGTAATGTTCGTCTGTGGGCGCTCGAGAGCAGGTAGAAGAGCAGATCAGGTCACGGAACGAGAAGCCGCATGTCGCGGCTCTGTCAGCGATGACCTGACGGCAAATTAGACGACGCGCATGGAAAGTGTTTTTCGGCGCGGGCGGTTGCATAGAGACAAATGGGGATCGAGGACGAGATCGAAGCAATCGAGGACGAAATCGCCAACACCCCCTATAACAAGTCGACCGAGGCCCATATCGGCCGTCTCAAGTCGAAACTGGCGGAGAAAAAGGAAAAACTCCAGAACCAGAGTTCGGCGGGCGGCGGGACGGGCTACTCGGTCGAAAAACACGGCGATGCGACCGTCGCGTTGGTTGGCTTTCCGAGCGTCGGCAAGTCATCGCTGTTGAACTCGATGACGAACGCCGAAAGCGAGACTGGTTCCTACGAGTTTACGACGTTGGATGTGAACCCGGGGATGCTCCAGCATCGTGGCGCAAACATCCAGATGCTTGACGTGCCAGGACTCATCGAGGGCGCAGCGACGGGACGTGGCGACGGTCAGCAGGTGCTGGCGGTTGTCCGGAACGCGGACCTGATCATCTTCATGCTCTCGGTGTTCGAAATCGAGCAGTACGACCGCCTTCAGGAGGAGTTGTACGACATCAACATCCGCGTCGATCAGGAACCCCCGCGCGTGACCGTGCGCCCGAAGATCAAAGATGGAATCAAGATCACCTCGAGTACGGACCAGGACCTCGACGAGCAGACGATCAAAGACGTCCTGCGCGAACACGGCTACGTCAACGCCGACCTCAACTTACAGGAGACGCTCACCATCGACCGACTGGTCGACGGTCTCATGGAAAATCGCGAGTACATTCCCTCGATCACCTGTGTCAACAAGGTCGACCTCATCGAACCCGACTACAAGGAAACCGTCGACGAGAAACTTCGCGAGCGCGACTTAGACCCCGAGGAAGTGACGTTCATCAGTGCCGAGAAAGAGAAGGGGCTTGAGGTGCTGAAAGACCGCCTCTGGGACAACCTCGGCCTGATTCGCGTCTACATGGACAAACCTGGACGTGGCGTCGACTGGGAGGAACCACTCGTCGTCAAGCAGGGGACGACCATCGGCGAAGCCATCGAAAAACTCGGCGGCGAGATGGAAGAGCGATTCCGCTTCGCCCGCGTCAGCGGCCCGAGTGCGACCCACGACGAACAGCAGGTCGGGACCGACCACGTCCTCGAGGACGAAGACGTGTTGAAACTAATTCTGCGCCGGTAGCGCTGATTCGTCCGTTGTCCGTCCGTTGTTCGTCCACGCTCGGACGTACTGGAACCTGCGACTACACATCGTCGACTGTGACGGTCCCCAACCCGTGTGAATTGATAGCATTATCTGATGCTTCGATGTAGTCTTCGGTATGTCTGAGTTTGGGGCACTCTCGCTGGTCCCGCCGCTCCTTGCAATCGTGCTCGCGATAGTGACTCGGCGACCGATCCTCTCGTTGTTTCTCGGCATCTGGTCCGGCGGTGTCATCGCGACTGGAAGCATCGGCATCGGGCAGACCTTTGGCTGGATTACGGAATCCATCGGCGACGTGTTCCACGCGAACATCCTCGTCTTTACGCTGTTGCTCGGCTCTGGCGTGGCGCTCATCTGGCGACTCGGCGGTGCAACGGCCGTTCGAAACTGGGCGACCACCCGACTCGCCTCAGCGCGGGCGGTCGGGCTTGCAACCTGGGTACTTGGCATCCTCCTCTTTTTCGACGACTACGCAAACACGGCCATCGTTGGCTCGACGATGCGGGAAATCTCCGACCAACTGCGTATCTCTCGAGAAAAGCTCTCTTACATCGTCGACTCGACGGCCGCCCCCGTCGCCACGCTCGGCCTCTCGAGTTGGGTTGCGTTCCAGTTGTCGATGATCGACGAGGGCTATGCGAGTCTCGTTGAGCACGAGGACTACGACGTCGCGGCGGCCGACACGCCGGGCGCGTTCGAGACGTTCGTCGGTTCGATTCCCTTTAACATCTACTCGCTGCTCGCCATCGTGATGGTCGGCATTATCGTCCTTTCGAGGCGTGATTACGGCGAGATGCTCACGGCCGAACGCCGCTCGAGGCGGACGGGGAACGTGACGCGCGAGGACGCGAATCCGTTACAGGAAGTCGAAGCGGACCTCGGCGAGCCAATCGAGACGAAACCGATGCTCCGGACCTTCTTCGCGCCGATTGTCGTCCTGATCGTCGTGACCCTGATAGGGGCGTTCTGGACTGGCTATCAGGAGTGGGTAATTGAACAGGACGAGGCTGGAGCAACGACTTCGCTCGAGGCGGCGATGAGCGACGCCGGAACGGTGCAGGTGTTGGTCGACATCGTCGGTGCGAGTGACTTCGCGGCTGCGCTCGTCTGGGGGTCGTTCGCGATGGTAGTCACGGCAATCGTGATTGGACTCGCCTACGATCTGTTCGATATCGGAGACAGTGTGGATACGGTTCTCGACGGCTTCTCGATCATGCTCACCGCAGTGACGGTGCTCGTGCTCGCGTGGTCGATCAGCGCTGTTGCTGAGGACCTTGGAACTGGCGACTACGTCGCTGCCGCAGCGGAGGGCGTCGTTTCGCCGGCACTCTTACCGATTGTCGTGTTGTTCGTCGCGGCGTTCGTCGCGTTCACGATGGGCTCGTCATGGGCGACAATGGGAATCGTAACGCCAATCGCGATTACGGTTGCCTACGACATTACGGGCGCGTTTGATCTCATGCCTGTGATTATTGGAGCCGTCTTCTCCGGTGCAATCTTCGGCGATCACACGTCACCGATCTCGGATACGTCTGTGCTTTCATCGACCTTTACCGGCGCAGACCTCATCGATCACATCCGCACACAGCTGTACTACGCGAGCACTGTCTTACTCGTCGTCGTCATCTGCTACGCGCTCTTTGGCTATCTCGACGTTCCACCGGCAATCTATCTCCCACTCGGCGTTATCTTGCTCGTCGGACTCGTCTATGGCCTCTCGAGTGCCGATGCCGCCCGCCGGGGTGTCGAACCGATAGCGGAGACAACGGATCACGAACAGCCCCGCGAACGTGAGTAGACCGCCGCCTTCGCCACGCTTTTGAGATTTCCGGGCGTAGATTTGCGTATGGAGGGCACGCTCGACCACACGATGCTCCGCGTCTCGGACCTTGAGGAATCGCTCGACTGGTATCAGACCCACCTCGAGTACGAAGAAAAAGACCGCCACGAGGGCGACGGGTTCACCATCGTCTACCTCGGTCCCGAAGACATGCACGAGGACGGCGCACTGCTCGAGTTGACCCACAACGAGGGCGCAGACGACCTCGAGGTCGGCGACGCCTGGGGCCACATCGCCGTTCGCGTTCCCGACGGTGAACTCGAGGAGCACTACGAGCAGTTGATGGACGAAGGCGTCGAGGACTACCGCGATCCCGAATCCTGTGACTACAACTACGCGTTCGTCACAGATCCTGACGGCCACGAGATCGAGATTGTCAAACGCGACGTCGGCGCGCTCTGGAGTATCGATCACACGATGATCCGCGTCGAAGACGCCGACGAGGCCATCGGCTTCTGGACGCGCAAATTCGGTTACGACGAGGTCGGCCGCTGGGAGGCAGACTCCTTCGCGAACTACTTCATGGAACCTACCGATGCCGCCGAGGAGGCGATGTCGGTCGAACTCACCTACAACTATGACGGCCGCAGTTACGACATGGGCGACGCCTGGGGACACCTCTGTGTCCGCGTCGACGACCTCGCAGACGACTGGGACCAGCTCATGACCCGCGAGGCCGACGACTACCGCGACCCCGAGAGCAACGACAACATGTACGCCTTCACAACGGATCAGGACGGCCACGAAATCGAACTCATCGAGCGCGATCTCGAGGCCGACTCGCTGTTCCCGTTCTAATCTCCATCGGCGACGGGGCCGATTTTTTCGCTCGAGAACGTAATCGCCTCACGAGCGGTGCGTTCTGACGGCCGAAAACCGGAAGTCAGTACCGAGACGGAATGTTTAGGCGCAACCGGAGCGATTGGACCGCTCAATGACTGGTTGTTCGGAGTCGAATACGAGCGACGACAGTATGCAGTCACTGGTGAGCGAAAAACGAACCGACGGCGGTGAGTCCCCCGCGATTGAGTCGGCATCGATAGCCGCGTACGAGGACGTCACGTACGCCGAACGCGACGCCGGCGAGTTGAAACTCGACCTTTACGTCCCCGAGACCGACGGGCTAACACCGCTTGTCGTCTACATCCATGGCGGTGGCTGGGTCTTCGAGACCCGGAAGAACGCACCCGACCTCGAGCGGTTCGCAGCGGAGTGGGACTGTGCGATAGCAAGCGTGAGCTACCGGTTAGCAACAGTCCCGGACGACGTCACCCTGCCGTTCGACGTCGACCCCGACAATCAGACACCGAGAGGAGTCTTCCCCGATCAGATCGTGGACGTCAAGGCCGCGATCAGGTGGCTCCGAGCGAACGCTGACGAGTACGGCTTCGACGAGGATCGGGTCGCAACGTGGGGCGCATCTGCAGGCGGCCACCTAGCCGCGCTTGCCGGCGTCGTCGACGACGTGACCGATATCGCTGGGGACGCATATCCGGCCGATGCGGTTGTGAAAGCGGTCGCACCTGACGAGTCCGGCGTTGTGCAGGCGGTCGTCGACTGGTATGGGATTCACGACCTCCAGAAACTGCCGGGCCACAAGAGTTCGCTCGAGTCCTTCCTGCTCGGCGGTCCGCTCTCGGAGAACCAGGACAAGGCCCGGCGAGCGAGTCCTGTTACCTACGTGACGCCGGATGACCCACCGTTTCTCCTCATGCACGGCCGTACGGACCAGGTTGTCGACGTCGAGCAGAGCGACGGGTTGTTCGAGGAGTTGACCGCAGCCCACGTCGACGCGACGTATTATGAACTGCTGGAACTCGGCCACGTCTGGGGTGCTGACTCCGAACGAACGGCGATGTCCGTCCTCGAGTCGGATCCCAGGCCTGCCCAAACGGTCAGGGCAATGGCTCACCTCGAGGAGGGCGAATCGACGGAGACCATGCTCGGGGAGCGACCGCCGGCGGGACCGGACGCAATCGGAACGTTCCTCGCAGAGACGCTTCGATAATCGCGAGTGTCTGCAGCGGTTCGCCTGTGTGACTGCCTCGATCAGCACCATTATTGAGTTCGTCGTGAGACCTAGGACGTGATGACAGTCCCAACACAGACGCTGCCGAGTGGCGACGAACTGCCGATGATCGGCTTTGGAACGTGGGAACTCGAGGGCGAGACCGTCCGCGAGTCCGTCCAGGCCGCACTCGAGGCTGGCTATACGCACATTGACACGGCGGAGGGGTACATGAACGAAGCCGAAATTGGCGAGGCGCTCGCCGAGGCCGACGTCGACCGCGATGAGCTCTTTCTCACGTCGAAGGTGCTCGCGAAGAACCTCCACTACGACGACGTGATCGCCTCCTGTAAGGCAAGTCTCGAGAAGTTGGGGACGGACTACCTCGACCTGTACTTGATCCACTGGCCCAACCCCGCGATTTCGGTTCGCGAGACGCTGCACGCGATGGAGACACTCCACGAGGAGGGACTCGTCCGTAACATCGGCGTCTCGAACTTCAGCGCCTACCAGTTGAGCGCGGCCCAGCACGTCTCTGACGTCCCGATTGCGGTCAATCAGATCGAGTTCCATCCGTGGTTCCAGCGCCCCGACCTCGTTGAGTACTGCGAGGAAACGGACACCGTGCTCGAGGCCGCAGCGCCGCTTGGCCGAACGGACGTCTTTGAGGACGAGGTCATCCAGGAACTGGCCGAGGAGTACGAGAAATCGCCCGCACAGATCGCTCTCCGGTGGGCCATCGAGCGCGATGTCGTTGTCCTCCCGCGGTCGACGACACCCGACCACATCGAGGCGAATATCGATCTGTTCGACTGGGAACTCACGGACGAAGATCGCCAGCGACTGGACGACCGCGACCGCAACGAACCGGTGTACGACACGCCTGCACGCGACTGGAACAGCGACGTGTGGGGAATCCCGCAGTAAGGGGACGACGGTCGCACTCGCGCTGGAGTTGCGTTAGTGAACCGTTCGGTCGTCGCTCGTGTCGATCTCCTCGAGTGGCTCGTGATTGCCCCGAACTGGCTCCGAGAGGTCCGCGTTCGGAGTGGCCCACTCGACGGCGTTTGCCAGTACCTGTTGAATCTCGTCGTTGTGATAGACGGGATAGGTCTCGTGGCCCGGTCGGAAATAGAAGATTTTCCCACTGCCGCGGCGGTAACAACAGCCCGAACGGAACACTTCGCCGCCTTCGAACCACGAATTAAAGACGAGCGTTTCGGGCTGTGGAATATCGAAGTGTTCGCCGTACATCTCGGCTTCCTCGAGTTGGATGTACTCGTCGATGCCGTCGGCGATTGGGTGGCTTGGTTCGACAACCCAGAGACGCTCGCGCTCGGCAGCTTCGCGCCATTTGAGCCCGCAGGTGGTGCCCATCAGTTCTCTGAATATCTTCGAGAAGTGTCCCGAATGGAGGACGAGCAGGCCCATTCCCTCGAGGACGTGGTCTTTGACCCGCTCGACGATTTCGTCGTCGACCTCGTCGTGGGCGGTGTGGCCCCACCAGGTGAGCACGTCCGTCTCTGCGAGGACGTCCTCGGTCAGGCCGTGTTCAGGCTCTTGGAGCGTCGCGGTTTGGGTGTCGAAGCCGTGGTCCTCGAGTGCCTCCGCGATGGTCGCATGAATCCCATCGGGGTAGAGGTCTGCGACGGTGTCGTTTTCCTGTTCGTGGACGAATTCGTTCCAGACAGTGACCTGCGTTCCCATATTCCCATCTCACTTGTCCGGGGCAAGCGGCTTGGTAAAGCGGCAAAACGTATCGACTCCAAGTGAGACAGATAGTCAGGGTTGGGTGACTGCGCCACGCTCTCGCAGAACATAGTCACATGCGGCGACTACGAGCGCGCCGAGGGCGGTGACGACAAGCACCATCGGATCGGACGAAACGTAGAGACTCGGTGTCGGATGACGATACCACGTAACGGGGTAGAGCCACGCCCCCGCAGCGCCGTCAGCGTACGCCTTCACCCCATCCACGAGCAGATGTGAGAGCGCGCCCGCGAGCAGGACGCCGAACGCCCGACGGTGCTGTGTCGTCAACACCATCGCACCGATTCCAGCAAGCAGTATCGTCCCGCCAAGTGTATGTATCGCATCGAGACCGACCGGCACGCCGAGGACCGCCTCGAGCGTGGCGTCACTGACGAACATCCCAATCCGATTGACATCGGGGATCAACGCACCGATCATCGCGATGGCGACCCAGCGGCGTGTCACCCACTCGAGTCGCCAACTCACTATCGTTGCGAGGGCGTACGCGATGAGGACGTGAGAGAGCAGTTCAGCCATCGTCGGTCACCTCCGTCGACGATGAGTCTGTCGACTGGCCCGCTGACTGCGACGATACGTGCGTCCGAGGCTCGAAGCCGAGTTCGGCCAACGACAGTCGCCAGTATCGGAGGAAATACCCCACGGCGAAGATGACGCCAATAACGGACGTGATGAGTTTGTACGTCGTTGCCGTTGGGCCGTCGTCGACCACGACGAATTGATCAGCGTCCATCGTTCGATCTGCCTCGAGTACGCCATAGACTTGTACGACACCGCCCGGTTCGACCGGGTCGGTGATGCCGGTCACCTCGAGTTCGGCCGCAATGGTATCCGCGGAATCGGTGACGTGGATGACTGTTGGTCCGGTCTCGGAGTCGTGTTCGTGGACGGTGCCAAACAGGAGCACCTGCTCACCGACAGACGCGTCGTACTCCGCCTGTAACTGGTCGCCGCTGGGGTGGGGCCACTGCTCGTCATACGTCGCGCCGTAGTGGACAGCGAGTCCACACAGTGCGAGTGCGAGCACGATGACGACCGCAAGTCGAACGGCGAAGCGCATTCGTCTCCGCACTCACAGAAGATGCACTTGGGCGTTGCGTTTTTGTGGCTACGATGTCTCCGCCGACAACCTGCTCGAGGCGGAGACTTTTGCGCGCTCGGTTCGTAGTTGCAGTATGACAACACACGTTCTCGTCCCAATTGACGGCTCATCACAGGCATGGGATGCACTCGATCATGCAGCAGACGTTCACGGGAACGACCGGATTACGGTGATACACGTCATCAACCCGGCTGACGGAGTTGCAAGTGACTATGGCGGCGGTGGCTACGCCGACCCACAGACCCAGGCTCGTGCACGCGAGCGAGGCGAATCCCTCTGTGAAGAGGCACGAAAACGCATCGAGGAACAGTGTGATCCGTCCTGTTCACCTACTCTCGAGACAGCCATCGAGACTGGACAGCCGGCACGAGCTATCGTCGCCTACGCAGACGAACACGATGTCGACCAGATCGTCATGGGCAGTCACGGGCGCTCCGGTGTCGCCCGATTACTGCTTGGAAGCGT
Source organism: Natronolimnobius baerhuensis (assembly GCF_002177135.1). Classification (NCBI taxonomy): domain Archaea; kingdom Methanobacteriati; phylum Methanobacteriota; class Halobacteria; order Halobacteriales; family Natrialbaceae; genus Natronolimnobius; species Natronolimnobius baerhuensis. The sequence goes on along the minus strand of NZ_MWPH01000002.1, from coordinate 443,521 downwards.
TGCTGAGACTGTGACTCGGCGAGCACGCGTCCCAGTGACGATTGTTCGATAGCTCACTCGAGGATTGTTTGAGTCTCGTTTTGCGGACCGTTGGAGTGTCTTTTCGAGGACTGTTTGAGTCTGTTTTCGAGAAGTGTTCGATACCCTTCTCGAGCGTGAGATCATTGTAGAGGTGGATTATTTTTTAGAAAACTGTCGATAAAACTGACGTGTGGGCTGGAGTAGTAATACCTTCAACAAGTTTATGCCCTTCCCGGTCACTTTCTCGGAACGAATGCTGACTGGCTGGCGGTATCGTGTGGTCGCGTTACTCGGTGTCATTGGGATCACCGTCGCCACCGTCGTCGCCGCCAACCACCCGATTTCGCAGTCGATCTTTACGACGTACGTGCCGCTTTTTAATCGCCTCGAGGTGACGGTCCTCACGAACGGATCGCTGCTGTGGGCACTCACGTTGAGTGTTCTCGCGGTGGGTGTTGCACTGTGGCCGCTGTACAAACCTCGCCCACGGCGCATCCTCGACACCGTCGTCATGGCCCAAAAGCGAGTGTTCGTCGCTGGGTTAGGACTCGCTGCACTGGGCTACTTCAAGTGGTCCCATCGCCTCCCTCGAGCGACGCTTGCGATGATCGTCGGCTTGCTCGCGGTCGTGATTCCGGCGTGGTTCGTCTGGATTCGACGACGGCCTGCTGGCTCCGACGGGCGAACGCTGATCGTCGGCGACGATCTAGCACAGATCGAGCGCATCGCCCCCGAAATCGACGCCCCTGTTCTTGGCTATCTCTGTCCGTCGACGCTCAGCCAATTTATGTTCGACGAGACAGCTGTCGACGGGTCGGAAACGGACTCGATCCGCGCAGACGGTGGCCTCGAGATGACACCGCCAGCGTCGTCGACCGAGAACGGCAACGGGGCCGACAACGACGTCGCCCACGGACCACTTGACCTCGAGTCACTCTCCCGGCTCGGCGGGCTGTCTCGACTCGAGGATACGCTCGTCGAACACGATATCGATACGGTCGTGCTGGCGTTTCAGCGTGCTGACCGTGCGGAGTTCTTCGGCGCGCTCGATGCCTGCCACGAACACGGCGTCGACGCGAAAGTCCACCGGGAGTACGCAGACAGCGTCCTCGTCTCGAAAGGCGATGTCGGCGATCTGGTTGCTGTCGACCTCGAACCGTGGGATCCGCTGGATCACCTGTTCAAGCGGGTGTTCGACGTGGCCTTCGCTGCGATTGGACTGGTCGTGTTTGCGCCGCTCATGCTGGTCCTCGCGGCGGCAGTCAAACTCGACAGTCCTGGCCCGGTGCTCTATAGTCAGGACCGTACCGCTGGCTTTGGCGAGACGTTCCCTGTCTACAAGTTCCGCTCGATGGTTCCCGAAGGCGAGTCCGCAACGCCATCCGACGACGACGAAAACGACCGGATCACGCGTGTTGGGTCGATTCTCCGCACGACGCATCTGGACGAGCTTCCCCAACTGTGGTCGATCTTCGTCGGGGACATGAGCGTCGTCGGCCCGCGAGCCGCCTGGACCGAAGAAGAGGTCCTCCTCGAGGAAGACGCACCGGCCTGGCGCAAGCGCTGGTTCGTCAAACCCGGACTCACCGGGTTGGCCCAGATTCACGACGCCAAGAGCACGGATCCGAACACCAAACTGCGCTACGACCTCGAGTACATCCGTCGCCAGTCGTTCTGGCTCGACGTGAAAATCGTCGTTCGACAGGTCTGGAACGTTCTTGCGGATGTACTCGCGACGGTTCGGTAGGAGAGTCGTTAGTTTGTCTCTGGCTCCGTTTCTGTCTCCGCTTCAGCCCCAGCGACAGTCACAGCACCCGCCGGAAGCGTCGTTCGCATTGTCTCGAGTGCGTTCGTCACAGCCTGTCGCGTCGGATACGTCTGGGTACTCTCGAGGAGCGTCTCGCCGGTCGTATCGACCAGTCGCCACGCCCACTCCTCGTCGGCGTACAGTTCGAACACCGGCTCCTCGAGTGTGAGGACGTCCGCGTCCGCGAGCAAGTCCCGAACACTGTCCATCCGTTCGTGGACATCGGCTTTCGAGCCGCCGGGGCGGGCATCGACTGCGACTGGCTCGCCATCGGCCTCGAGTAGTCGCCACTGCCAGCGTTCGCGTGGGGTGTCTTCGGTTGCCGTCGTGGATGAGTCCGTTTCCGAACGCTCAACGAGGTCGAACGAGACACCTGTGAGTGGAACGGGTTCAGCGTGTGGTGCGAGCCGGCGAAGGCTGTCAATCTGCGAGCGCAGCGCGGTCTGTGTGTCTCGTGTGGGCGAGCGTGCGAGTACCGTTCGCTCCTCGTCGATGAGTGTCCAGCGCCAGTCGGCGTGCTCTTCGTCGCTTCCATCGTCATCGTTGGCATCGGCGTCACCGTCGGCGCTGGCATTGGCGTCATCGTCAGCGCTAGTATCGGCGACATCGTCAGCGCTGGTATCGGCGCACTCGAGCCAGAGCACTGCCTCGTCGATTGTAAATAGCGGTGCATCCGGGGCAACTCGGACGAGGGAGTCAATGGCGTTTCGTGCAGCATCGCGAGTCGGATACGGAACTGTCGACTCGGCGATGGGTGTTCGGTCGTGATCAAGGAGCCGGAATCGACAGGCATCGTCACCCGCGAGTTGGACCGTGACCGGGCCGGTCGTCTGCGTTCGCTCCGTCGCTGCCAACTCTCGAAGGTCGCTGACGTGCTCGAGGAGACCGTCACGTGTGGCAAACCCACGGGCTGAGACGGCGAGGGTTTTTCCGCTCGGATGGACGAACCGCCAGTGCCAACGGGCGTTCTCGGAGTTTGTGTCGTCGGAAAACGGTTGAAATGCGGCTCGATCCATCGTGGTGCTTTCGGCACTCGAGTGTGTTCGGACGCGGTTGGCAGCCTCCCGTGCGGCCGCCTTGCTCGGATACCGTTTCGGTGCCGTTGCGAGGAGAACGCCAGTATCGTCGAGTAGTCGCCACGACCACTGCTCGCCGACGGTGTGAAGTTCGACTGTTGCGGTTTCGACTTCGACGACCGCAGCTTCGGAATCGGATGTCCGTTCTTTGAGCGTCAGCATTGCCTCAATTGCGTCGTTTCTCGAGTCGTGAGCGCCATCGCTGTCCCCGAGAACGGCACCACCGGCATCGAGCAATCGCCAGCGCCACTCACCGTCGTCGGTTTGGTAGACGCGAAACGATGCGGTCTCGAAGTGACAGATGTCGGCGCTCACGGCTTGCTCTTGGAGTCGATTAATCGCTGCTCGTGCGTGACCCGCATCGGCTGCCGGTTCGGGACTGACTGCAAGACAGGTGCGGTCGTCCGTGACGAGTCGCCAGTTCCACTGACCGGCAGTGGCGGCAGTAGCGTCCGTGGATCTGGCGTCGTCAGTGCCTGTAGCGGTGTCGGTCGTTGATAGAGTGTTGTCAGTGCCTGTAGCGGTGTCGGTCATGGCTGTGGCGTCATCAGTTCCTGTGCTGTCTGGCCACTCTGCTTCCAGTGTCCCACCAGCCGGATGGATCTCGTAGGCAGCACCCTCGAAGTTGGTAATCGCACCATTTGGTGCTGCGTCTCGGAACTGCTCGAGAGCCTGTCTGGCCTGCCCGCGTGTCCGTCGACCGACCGGTGTGTGAGCCACGATACGATCCGTGTCGTCGACGAGTCGCCAGTGCCACTGACTTTCGACAGGGAATAACTCGTATGCACATTGATCAGCGACAGTTACCGCAGCCGACTCGAGTCCTTCGAGGACGGTCGTCACGGCGGCTTCGGCATCCGTCCGGTCGTCGAACGTCGCGGTTGCATCGACGAGTGTCTCGCCCTGTGAATCGACGATCTGCCACGTCCAGCGGTCGGTGTCCTCGACCTGCTCGAGTTCGACGGCAACTGTCTCGACGGCGACGCTGCGTGCATCCGTAAGTAGCGAACCGATGGCTGTCGCGGCTGATTCGGTATCCTCGCGGTGGCGGAACTCTTTGGAACTGACCGCCAGCGTCGTCCGTTCATCGTCGACCAGGTGCCAGTGCCAGCGGTCGTCTCGTTCGGTGAGTGCGAACGCGCCTCGTCCAATGTCGATGATCGTCCCGTCCGGACCGCGGTCTTTGAGCGTGCTTACTGCAGCCTCAACCTGCTCGCGGTCAGTGGCGTCGCCAGCAGCGGTCGCGACTGCCTCGCCGTCGGGGCGGACGAGCGTCCACGTCCAGTCATCGCCAGATAGATTCGAAATGCGAATCGCCGCATCCTCGAGTTCGTGACTGCTGGCTCGCTCGAGTGCTGTCTGGAGGTGCGTTACGTTGTCGGCGGCTGCTGAGCGAGATGTCGCGCCGGTGGGGCTTGCAGCCAGCGTCTCGAAGTGGAGTGCGTGCCACACCCACTCGCCGTCATTGGTCTGGACGAGTGCGAACTGGCCAGCTGTGGTCTCCTCGCCTGCCAGTACTTCTGGGACTGTCGATCCGGTGGTCCCAGACTGTGCCTCCTTGACATGGTCACTGTTAGAGTGGTCTGCGAGGTGGTCCAACCTGCCCTGTGGATGTCGCGTGAGCGCAACCACGGCAACCGAGACGCCAGCGAAGAGGATGATTCCGGTTCCGAGTGCAACCCACGGCGACATCTCGAGGCCACGATCTCCCCAGCGGAGCTGTCCACTGGGTCCAAAAAGCGGGCGCAATAGAGCGACAAAGACAATCGATGCGCCGATAGCACCGTTTCCGAACCCGGCCGCACTCGAGTACCGGCGCCACAGTTGCGAGACGCTCATTCGTACTCAATCCGAACCCTGGAGTGGGCATAATAATGGGGCGCTTATGTGCGCGGTGAGAGGGAGTGGATTTCGTGTGCTTCCGATGGAGGGACAGCGGGTGTACTGCCGGACACCACGAGTGCAGATTTGTGACTCAGTGACGGTCGATACGTGTCGTGGACTGCTATTCGGCCGTCTCTGTTTGAGAGGGAGGGAGTAGATTTCGTGTGCTTTCACTCGAGAAAGTGGTGGTCGCAGCCGCTATTCTGCTGGCTGGACGATTTCCTCTCGCGTCTCGAGGACGATCATCGGATCGAGATCGAGTTCGTACTCGTAGTACTGGCCGCCGCTGAGGCCCTTGTTCCGTTCGTGCCGAACGAGAAAGCCGAGCATATGGAGGTCTGAAAGGTGATCCTGAATGCTCTTGAGCGTCGTTAGTGGTGTTGCACCGTAGGCTGTTGCCACCGTTTCGTAGCCCTCTTGGACCTCTTTCGAGCGGGCTGGGACGTCACCGCGTTCCTCGAGTTTAGCGATTGCCTCGAGGATGTACTGAGCGTGTTCGGTCTGATCACGAATCTTGTTTCGAAGGCGACCACGCTGGACGAGTGTGCGGGCGTTTTCGATATGCGTGTCGTCGACGATTTCGTCACTGTTGCGTTCGGCGACTTCAGCGCCCACGCGGAGCAGGTCGATTGCCTGTCGCGCATTCCCCATATCCTGTGCCGACAGCGCTGCAGCTTTCGCAATCGCTGAATCGTCACAGGCTCCGTCGACGAACGCACGATCCGCTCGGTCGTGTAAAATCGTCCGCAACTCGCCAGCATCGTAGGGACTGAACGAGATTTCAGTTTCCATGAGCGTGTCCTTAACCTTTGCAGAGAGCGACTGACGAAATGTGTAGTTGTTGCTGATGCCGATAATTCCGACTAATGACTCCGTAAGATAGCCGTTCGAGCGGGCTCGAGGGAGTTCATACAGGAGGGTATCGACGTCGTCCAGATGGTCAATCTCGTCGAAGACGATCAGGTGGGTGCCACCGTGTCGATCCAGTTGTGTATAGAGTTCGTCAAAGGCATCGCCGGTTCCGAGTCCGCGTTTCGGAAACGGGCTTGCATCCGCTGGGAGTAATTCGTTGACCAGTCGTCTGACCACCATAAACAGTGTCTTGCCGTTGCAGTTGATTTCGTGGACGTGTAGATCATCAGCGTCTTCACGGACTTCGACTTCGGACTGTAGCTCGCCCATCATGTACGTCGTGACCGCTGTTTTCCCAAGTCCTGCTTTGCCGTAGAGAAAGACGTTCTCAGGTTCTCGGCCGAATAGCACGTCCTGAAGCGCGTGGCTGAATGCGTCGATTTCTTCGTCTCGCTCGAGGATGGCTTCCGGCTGATAGCTCTCGCTCAGAACGGACTTATCGGCAAAGATAGTTTCCGTGAGATCACTAAACGGGCCAGACATTCAGTACTACTGGTTGTTGACCACTACTACTTAAAACCTCCTTTCGTCTGTTTCGTTTGCTCACTTCCAGTGAGTGAGATACCGAGCACTGCCGGGGCCACTCCGATAACACACCCAGTTCTGCCGTCCGAAGCACACGAAATGTACTCTCACTCCGTTGACGTCCAATTCGAGTTACGTCGAGTGCTCAAGTCTGCAGTTTCTCGGTGCGCACTCGAGTCTGCAGGTTTCTCGCTGAGCGCTCGAGTGTGGATCGCCTCCGTTGTGAGTCAGGGACTGCATGGAGGGGGATACTGGTGAGTCGTGGCCGCTCGTTTTTATCGTTCGGATTTTCGGTCCGTGTGTCTCCATCATTTGTTTCTGGTTGCGCGCTTCGGACCCACTCCTTTCTGCCTCCTTCCTTCTCTCGTCGAACCAACCGTCTTGTCCAATTATCCATCTCCCTGTTTGCCTGCCTCCCTTCCTCACCGAACCAACCATCTCACCTACCCACCCCTCTCACCTAACCGACCGTCTCACCCAACCGACCATCTCGAGGCGAAAGCACACGAAATGTACTCTCTCACTGTTCTACATCCGAATACCGCTCCATGTGAACCGACTCCGTGACAGCCAAAAGCACACGAAATCCACTCTCACTCACCACCCATTTCTAGACCGACATCCCTAAGATAATTTCTCCCTCTCTGAGATGATTTCGCCTTGCTCGAGTCGACTTACGACCGCGATTCGAACAGTTGGTCGAACTCGAGTGAGCCGTAGCGTTGGTCAAGACGATCCCAGACGACAATCGTCGACGGCAAGACGACAATCGAGGCGAGCCAGGCGTAGAACACACCCAGTGCGAGGAGGAGGCCAAACTCCATGATCAGCGGGATCAAGGCGAGATACAGGACGCCCAGTCCACAGACTGTCGTGAGCATACTGCCGGTGAGTGCGCCGCCAGTCCCGCGGACGGTCACGAGCAACGCCTGCTCGAGGTCGTCGCTGTCCTCGTATTCGTCGACGAACCGGTGCATTAGGTGGACCGTGTAGTCGACGCCCAGACCGATTGACACCGAGAGAATCGGCGCGTTGATCGGACTCAACGGAATATCAAGTAGGCGCATCGTCCCGGCGAGCAAGGCAACGGCGAGCAACACCGGCACGAGGTTGATCACACCGTAGACGGCTCGGCCCTCGAGCCACCAGTACGAGAGCACGAGGAAGACCATCGTCAGCACGAACGCGACGAGGAGGCTGGTGATCGCCGACTCCGTGGTCTGCTCGATGACGCCTTCGAAGATGACAAGTTGGCCAGTCGGTGTCGCATCCAGCGAGAGACTGTCCGCTACGTCACCGGCAGCCGCGACCGCTTCGTCTTGCTCTGCATCGACGTGGATCGGAATATCGATTCGACTTGCACTCCGGTCTGTCGTCATGCGATCCATAGCCGCCGACTCGTGGTCATCGAACAGGTGATCGTAGACCGCATCAAGTTCACGGTCCGGCACCTCGTTCCCGCTCGAGTCGTATCGTGCCACGGTCTGGGCGAACGCTGGATCGGCCGCTGCCTGCTGGTCGATAACCGAGAGGATGCTGTTTGCCTCCGTAACCCGGTTGTTCTCGCCAGTCTCGAACGCGTCTGGTGGGTTCTCGAGTGCACGGTCAATGTCTCCCAGTGCGCCATCATCCCTGAGTCCTGGATCGTCGATATAGACGGTTACTGACCCCTCCATCCCCTGTTCGAAGTCTTCCTCCATGTGTTTGAGGACGGTCATGAAGGTGTAGTCACCGGGTGCAAGCGGGCCGGGCAAGCTTTTGTACTGCTCGATACGGTCCTCGTCGGGGAAGAACGCCTCGTCGTCGAACTCGGTATCGACGCCGGTTCCGTAGGCCCCAGCACCCAAGCCGATAAGAAGTATTGCCACGACGAAGACGACGGGGACAAACCGGGCGATATAGACGCCAACTGGCAGCACCCGGCCCATGAGCGATCCTTCGCTTCCAAGCGGTGTCGACCCGAACGTTGGGAAGCGGGTTCCCTCGCGCAAGCGGTCGAACCCAACCTTGCCGGCAGGGAGGAAGACGCCAAAGATGAGGAACGTAAAGATCATGCCTGCTGCAGCGACGATCCCGAAGTCACGCGTCATCTCGCTGACGAGGTTCGCTGCGAAACTGAAAACAGTCGTCAGTGTGACGATGAGTAGTGCTGTCGTGAGTTGAGTCGTCGTAATCCCCATCGCATCACGAATCGACGCACCGGCGATTCGCTCCTCGCGATAGCGATTGATAATATGAATCCCGAAGTCGATCCCGACCGCGAGCAATAGCGGAAAGACAACGAGCAACGAGTCCGAGAACGGGATATTCGCGATTCCCATGAACCCGAACGTCCAGATCATCGTCATCAACAGCGCAGCCAGCCCGAGTCCGAGGTCGATAGGGTCGCGGTAGGCCACCAGCAAGAAGAACAGAATCAGCACGATTGCGGCCGGGAAGACCACGATAGACGTATCGCCGAGCAACTGTAACATCTCTTCCTCGAGAATCGCATCGCCGAAGATGACGACGTTCTCGTCCGTATCGAAGCCGTCAATCTCGTTTGCGAGATCCTGTGTCGAGAACTGGAGCACTGCGTGATCATCCGTATCCGCATTCGGCGGTGTGTCGTACGTGACCGCAATCTGGGCAACGTTGGCACTGGCCGATTCAGGAGTGAAATCCGTGCTTACCGGCAGCCCTGCGTTCTCATCCGCATCGGCAATCGCCGTGTTGAGTTGGCGCTGTGAGGCTGACTCGACGGCACGGATCTGCGCTTCAGCAGTCTCCGCTGTCGGCTCGAGTTCCATCGCGACGAGCGACGCCGGACTCGTCGAGGAGGCAACTCTCAGGCCGTCTTCGTTCTCGATCCGATCCTGGAACTCGAGCATCCGCAATAAACTCGGCTCTGAGAGGACGTTCCGGTCATCGGTAATGAACAACTGCGCGGTCGTCCCACCGGAATCGCGCGTCCCACGGTCGAAGTTCTCCTGCATATCGTCGAAGGCTTCCTGCTGTTCGGTGCCCTCGGTGAACTGGTCCGTCCCGGCTTCCTGGTCGCCGCCACCGACCATTGCCCCGCCGAGAAAGAGCGCAGTCAGCAAGATAAAGACGAAAACGACCGTCCACGGCCGATTCGTAATCAGCGGGTTGATTCGACGTGTGAACGGGTCCTCACCGCGATTACCTCCGCTTTCGTCGCTTTTCCGTCCACTCGAGTCCGGCTTCGTGTCTGCATTCGTCTTCGTCTCCGCCCTCGTCCTCGAGTCCGTTCCTGTGCGCCCATCATCTGTCGACCCGATCCTCGAGCGTAGATCGAACGCGGCCAGGCGACCGATGACGCCGCGTGGGCGGGACGCGTCGGCTGCGGAAGCCTCGTCGCTGTTGTCGGGGGCAGAGCCAGGGCGATCTGCGTTAGTCATCGGTAGTAGTCTCTGTCTCGCAATCGAAATTGCACGCTCGAGGCCACTCGGTCAGCGTGACACTGCGTTCGGTCACGTCCGACGCCACCACATCCCGACGCCGAGACCAGCGACCGACAGCAACGCCATGATCCCGACGACCGTGCCCGTAATTCCGCCGCTATCGTCATCCTCGCCCGGCATGACTTCGATTGGATGCTGGTAGACGCTGGAGACGACCGTGTCACCGCGTTCCGTGTCGTACTGGAAGTCGAGTTCGACCGGGTGGTACTCGGTCGGTGCACTCTCGCTGGCCGCAACGTCGAAGGTGAGTTCCGTCGACTCACCTGGCTCGAGGGCGGGGACGAACGCCTCGTCGTTTACCGTACTCAGCGGACTGTCGGTGTACAGTTGGGCGTCGATATTTGAGAGGGTCTCCTCGCGCTGGTTGGTGATCTCGAGGGCAAACTCCGTTCGGTCACCCTGCTGGACAGTGATGGGATCGTCTCCCAGTGCGAACTCGTCCGTCCGCTCGTCGACGGTGACGCGGTCGGTAAATGGCCCGTCCTCGAGCGTCGCCTCACCGCTCGAGCCGGTGTACTCGATGGAGAATCGCAGTTGGCGCGGTCCGGCATCGGCCTGCCCGCTGACGTCTGTCGGATAGGTAAACGTCGTTGTCTCACCTGGCTCGAGTGGGGGAAGCGCATAGCGCGTATCCTCGATATACAGTGTTTCGCTCATCGGCTCGACGACGAGGACGGCGTCGTCAATCGCTCGCGGCCCCTCGTTGGTGATTTCACCGCCAATATGGCCGTCGTAACCGACCGACAGCGTGTCCACAATATTGTTGATCGAGAATGATTGGCTCTTTCCAAGCGGAAGACTGGTCATCGTCGGTGCCGTCTCGCGTTCGATACCGTGTGTGTCTCTGTACGTGAACGTTGCTTGTAGCGATTTTGTTCCTTCGCTAACCGCGTCATCGACACCGATATCGACCGAAACAACTGTCGACTCGTTAGGCTCGAGATTTCCGATGTGTTCCTCGGCAGTTTCACCGTCGACGACTATTCCGGACCCAGAAATAGACGCATGCGTCTCGTTCACTGGTTCAGTGCCCGTGTTTCGTATTTCGAGAGTTGCGTCGCCGCTGCTCCCGGGTTCAACATCCGTTTTTGCATTTTCGATTAAAAGGGGTGAATTGTCAGTGACAACGACGGTCACGTCGTGGGTTTCGGTTCTGCTTTCCTGCCTAATCGCATTAATATGATCAGAGACAATACGGTCATAGGAGTAACTTGTTTCAACGGTGATATCATACGATCCTGGATCAATGTCGTTGGGAACAACGATTTCCATCGTTGCTGATTGAGTCATTCCGTCTTGGATCGATCCAACTGCTTGTTCACCAGACTTCACCTCGAACGGCCCGGAGTCTGTGATATCGACGGTGGTTGATCGTGCAGTATACACTCGATCACCCTGCATTCCTTGCTCAAGTTTACCGTCGTTCTGTACCTGCAACTCAAGGACTGCTTCCGACCCGGTGTCAACTTCCGAATCTGGAAGATAAATATCGAGATCAGGCTCTCCGCGTGTTGCTTCTCCAACTTCTTGACTGAGCACACTAGGTATGGCTGCCAGTCCTGCTGCCAGTAGAATTAATACGATTATCGATCCGAGTAGAATCTGCTTACGTTGCACAGTAACCACCAATTTCTAGCGGTCTGCTACGGCGTGGAGGGCTAATTTCAACCATCGTTACGGAATATGTTGTACTCCGAACTATTCTATTCATTGATTTGTCTTAGCCAGCAATGCATATAATCGCTCTGATTGAACGTTCAATCAGCCCGTTTATCAGGATAGTCAGTGAAGACGATGGATATGTTTCTCGACAGTACCGAAATCCCAGCGGAGTTAACTGATGCTACCGTGGATGACAGGTGTAACGGCTCTCAACTGCCAACCCCACTATGAAGAACAATCCGTTTGACGATGTCGACGGTACGCAGGCAGAAATACTCAAAGCAACCTACCAGGCGCTTTTCAACCATGGCTACAGTGAGCTTACAATCAAGCGAATCGGCGACCAGTTTGATAAGAGTCCCTCCCTCATTTATCACCACTACGACGATAAGGATGCGTTAGTTCTTGCGTGCTTAGAATACCTTCTTGAATCGTTTGAGTCGGAACTGATTGACGACTCAATAGAGAATCCTCGGGAACGGCTCGAGGAGAGTATCTTCTGGTCCGTTGATCCCACGTTTGACGCAGAGGCGGAACGATTCTTTACGATGATGCTCGAGTTGCGAGCACGGTCGACTCATGATGCAGCGTACCGCACGTACTTCGAGCGAAATGATCGGATAATGCACGCGTACTTTGTGGATGTAATCCAAGAAGGAATTGAGACTGGTGTCTTCCGAGAAGTTGATCCGGATGCCGTTGCTGAAACGCTTTTGACGCTGATCGTTGGGGCTGTTCATCGTCGGTCGTCCGTCGAGAGCGAATTGTCGCTCGATAAGTTGCAAGTAGAAGTACAGATGTACTTAAACAGACGACTCTATAAATGTACTTAGAATGACTCCTATTCAGAATTCTTTCATCAATACTTATTACGAGGTCCAAGTGCGGAATTTATTTGATCATCTGCTTTTCACGGTGTAATAGGACCTTACTGGTCGCTAATACCGTATTCACTGTTCGGTAACATGAGTCAAAAAGAGGGTATCTTTCCAGTGTGGTTTCCGTACCAGTTAACAGATAATTGACTTCTAATACAGAAAGCTTATTACGGAAAGCCTAAATTGCTCTCATACCCCTATCCGGGGCGAACCCGACCGGCCACACATCATTGTGGTGCTGGTCACGTCGCCTCTGAAGCTGAACACGAACACAAACACAACATGACACATAACAAAAACTCATATCGCGAGAAGGGACGTGCGTTGTTCCTTGCCGCGATGATGGTTCTGTCTGTCGTCGCGATGTCTGCCGCCTTCGCGGGCGCAGCAGCCGCGGCGAACGAAGAAACCGAAGTAGAACAGGGACCCGTCGCCTACGGACCGCACGACAGTCTGTCCAGCGGCGATGAACAATCTATCGAAGCCGTCTTTGAAGACGACGTAAGCGGCCTTTCGTCGGGTGACGAAATCACCGTCAAGGACCGACATGGTGAAGAACTCACCTGGAACGTTGATACGGCTACTAACGTTCTGATTCTCACGAATGATACCGCTGACGATGTGCTAATCGGTGACGGAACGCTCGAAATTGAGTGGGACGACACTACTGAAGAATACGACATCGAAGGTACGTCAACTGCTGCTGTCGATCCGGCCTATGAGGCAGGATCTGACTCGGAAGACGCTTACCACGGTGAGAACATCGCAATTGTCGGTAGCACCGGTGCCACCGTCGATATCTCCAGCGAAGATTCGTCCATCACCCGTGGTCTCGGCTCTGACAGCAACGTCCGCACGCTCGATACCAGTGACGACCGCTGGAGCGGCGCTGACAACATTACTGTCGACTTCGTGGGCGGTGACGATGTGACGATTGAACTTGACGACCTCGGCCTCAACGTCGAAACGGACGAGGACTCGTACTGGGACACCCAGAACGTCACTGCTACAGCTGAAGCTGACGACATCGACCGCCCTGTTGAGTTCCAACTGCTCAACGAAGATGGCGACGAAGTCGCTAACGTGACCGACAAGACCATCGGCTCCGACGGTGAAGTCGACGCTGAGTTCAACCTGAGCGACGAAGACGTCGACCACGAGAACCACACCATCGAAGTCGAAGACATCAGCTCCGGTGTCACGGCTGAATCCGACGAGTTCTCCGTTGAAGAACGACCTGACGCGGATGTCGCGTTCGACGGCAACGTCGTCGAGCACCTCGGTAACATCGCCGAGATCACCGTCGACATCGACGACTACGACGATGAAGTCTTTGTGCAGATCGGTGACGAAGAAGACGACAACTACCAAGACCTGATCGGTGTTGAAGACGGTAGCGACAGCGGTAACGTCACTATCCACTTCAACACAGCCGAAGTTGGTGAGGACGCATACAGCCTCGCTGACGACGACGACGAAATCAACTTTGAGAGTATGAACCAGTCCGGCATCTCCGCACCGCTCGACGCGGGCGACTACGAGATGATCACTGGTCTGGACAACGACGACAACAACGTCACGGACGAGACTGACTCCGCATTCCTCACGCTCGAGGACCGCACCGAGCTTAACGAGGACGGTCTCAGTGTCTGGACTGCACCTGGCGACGATGACCTCGCAGACAGCGACGATCTCGAGGACACGACGCTGACGCAGACGGACGAGATCGCAGTCAGTGACGACGAGATGGACCACACGGTCGTCCAGCTCGAGTCTAACAGCATCTTCGCCTTCCTCGAGGAAGGTAACGAAGAGTCCGACCTCAGCGATGCTGGTATCGAACTCAACATCACTGAGACCGACCCTGGTCCAAACACTGACGCAGAGACCTGGACCGCCGCAGACAACTTCAGCGCAACCGTCCTCGAGGCTGAGCAGGACGATGGCGTTGCCACAATTGCCCTCGATCAGGGTGACCTCTTCGACAACCTCAGCCAGGAAGATGACTACGAGCTGAGCCTCACGCTGAACGACTCCAACACGTTCATCGACGACGAGGATGACGAAGAGACAGCAACGATTGAATTCAGTACCGTTAGTGCAGACTTCGAACTCAGCGCTGTCGACGAACTGCCAAACGCTGACGCTGACGTAACCGGCGAGACGAACGTCGCACCGGGTACGGAACTCGATACCCGCGCATCCTCCTCCGGTAACTTCTTCATGGATGAAGAGAGCACCGTCGAGGATGACGGTACCTTCACGGTGACCTACGACTTCAGCGACTACGACACTGGCACGGAAGTCGAAGTTGAAGCCTCCGAGTCGTTCCACGACCTTGAGGATGACTTCGAAGCCGAACTCGTCGACGCTGAAGAAGCAATCATCAACCTCGACACTGACGCACCTGCAGAAGTGTACGTTGGTGACGACGCAACCCTTGACGTGACCGTCTCGAACACCGGCGGCGCTGCTGAGGACGTCGAAATCGGCGTTGACGTCGGCGACGAAGCTGTCGCCTCCGAGGACGTCACGCTCGAGGCTGGCGACGAGTGGTCCGAAAGCTACAACATCCCAACCGAGGCTGAAGGCGATGTTGATTGGGGCGTCACCGTTGATGACGACTCCGATAGCGGCACCGTGAGCGTTGTTGAAGAACCTGCAGATGACGACGCACCTGCAGATGACGACGCACCTGCAGATGACGACGCACCTGCAGATGATGACGCACCTGCAGATGATGACGGTGAGGACGACACCGCGGACGATGACGGCACGCCTGGCTTTGGCGTCGCTGTTGCACTGTTCGCACTGCTCGCCGCTGCAATGCTCGCCATCCGCAAGCAGAACTAACTGATCAACTACCGGATTCCATCCGGTCTTTGACGCATCTTGACTTTTCTTTTGGCTGTTATGCTGTTAGCTGTGGCTCTGCAATCACACTACTATCTCTTATTGTCTAATACCAATATACTATTATAGTAATAGACAAATAGTTGGGTGAAAAACACATTAGTGTGGCAACTAAACAGTATGAATTACTAACTGCCTCCCCACAAACGAACATTCACCGTGGACGTTTAGCACCCAGAGAACGTGCCGAACTCCGTCACCTCAAGGTCGAAATCCAAAATAGCCTAATACAGGGAACTGGCGGATTTACGACTGTTTACTATCTTGAGGGTGATATCCGCCAAGCGGCCAAGGTGTTTGTCAACGAAAACCGCGAGACACTCGAGTCAATTAACTTCACGAAAAATACTGTTTTTCAGTCATCACTTCCTCGAGAGGCTTTCGACTGGGTGTTACATTTTCTTGGTAAACGCCGACTTCGAAAATACCAAACTGTTGTCGTCGAACAACGAGCAGAAGCAACGCAGTGGATTATTGATCGCGAACATTTTGATAGGAACCCAAATCGTCGATATTCGATTAGTGAATACAGTGCACGCGTAAGTAACCTCAAACTTGAGGAATTGTATACTGATTTCGGATCTCTAATTCACAGGTCCGAACTTAATGATCATAATTCAGTTTCTGGTGATGAAAGGCTCATTCTTGAGTACTATTGCATTGCTGGTCCATTTGATTGTGATCTCAAGTTAATTGATGACGAGTTAGCGATTCGAAAGTATATATAAAATCGAAACTTTTTCACAGTTCCTTCGGCATCGGTCAAAATTACACATAGAGGCCTCTCTTTCCCACCGAGCAATTGAATATAACTATATATTCTAAAAGTATTTCCCTCTCATACACTTCTAATATAGAAGTAAATGTCTATCCACAAAACTTATACCTTGGTGTGAAAGACTCTTCAGATACCCCTATCCCGGGAGGCTGGTTGGGAGACGATGAAGTGCTGGTAGAACGCCGACGGTCGCCTTCCACTGATCGCATGCTAACCAATTCGCAGACAATATCAATACAATACATGAACGAAAACACATATCGTGAAAAGGGACGTGCAGTGTTCCTCGCAGCGATGATGATCCTGTCTGTCGTTGCGATGTCCGCAGCCTTCGTTGGAGGCGCTGCAGCATTCAACGGCGACGCATCTGAAATCGATCAGGATCCGGTTGCCTTCGAGGGCAACCATCCTGAAGGTAGCGGAGATGAAGCGTACATCGAAGTCGTCTTCGACGAAGACGAGAACTTTGATGGAATTGAGACTGACGACATTACCGTTGATGACCGCAACGGAGACGTTACGGTTGACAACGTCTACACCGCTGGTTCGGACGATAATACGGTTCTCGTCGAATTAGACGAGATGGTTTCCGGTGAAACGGAGATTGAGATCGACGGTGAAGAGTATGATGTTACAGTTGCATCCCAGACGATTGACGACCCAAGTGACGGTTCTGATGACAACGAGGAAGAAGCCTACTATGGTGAAACCCTCGCAGTCTTAGGTCTCAACGATGCTGACCAGACCTACGATGTCGAAAGTGAGGACGACTCTGTGACACGTGGACTGGGTTCGGACAGTTGGGTCAATACAATTGACACGGATGACCGTTGGGACGGTGCCGATAATATTACCATCATTTTTGATGATGATGGTAGTAGTTCTGGTGGCGAAGTAACTGTTGACCTTGATGACCTTGGTCTAGACATCGAAACTGACGATGATTCTTACTGGGACACTGATGAAGTTACGGCAACCGCTGAAGCCGACGACATTAACCTCGATGTCCAGTTCGATCTCCTTGATGACGATGGTGATTCCATTGCCTCGGAAAACGAAACTATCGGGAGCAACGGTGAGGCTGAAGCCGAATTCAACCTAAGTGAGATTGATCCTGACCACGAGAACCACACTGTCGAAGTTGAGCAGATCGATACCGGTGTCACGGCTGAGTCTGACGAGTTCACTGTTGAAGAACGGCCTGACGCCGATGTCGAATTCCGCGACAACGTCGTCGAAAACCTCGGTAACGTTGCTGAGATTGTAGTTGACATCGACGACTACGACGACGAAGTCTTCGTCCAGATCGGCGACGCTGAAGACGACAACTATCAGGAACTGATTAGCGTTGAGGACGCAAGTGATAGCGGTAACGTCACGATCCTGTACGACACCTCCGAGACTGGAAGCGACGCGTTCGAGCTCAATGACGATGATGACGAATTTGAGCACATCGCTGAAGTCGAATCAGTCACTGCACCACTCGATGCCGGTGACTACGAGATGATCACTGGCCTTGATCAGGAAAATGATGAGAACGTCACGGATGAGACCGACTCTGCATTCCTCACGTTCGAAGACCGCAGTGAACTCGACGAGGATGCACTTAGCACCTGGACTGCACCAGGTGATGATGATCTCACAGACAACGATGATCTCGAGGACACGAACGTAACGCAAACGAGCGAAATCGCTGTCAGTGACGACGAAATGGATCACACAGTGGTCAAACTTGAGCAGGACGATGTCTTCTCGTTCTTTGGCGAGGAAGATGACCGAGATGCTCTGGATAATGCTGGTGTGAACATTAGCATCACTGAGACTGATCCTGGTCCGAACGTCGATCCCACTACGTGGAGTACTGGTGACGATCACTTTGACGTGACCGTCGTGGAAGCCGAGCAGGATGACGGCGTTGTTACGATCGCTCTCGACCAGAGCAACCTTGAGTCCGAACTCGCTCAAGAAGATGACTACGAACTGAATCTCACGCTCACCGAGGTCAACACGTTCATCGAGGACGAGGACGACGAAGAGAGTATCTCGGTTGAGTTCAGCACCGTTGAAGCAGACTTCGAGCTCAGCGCTGTCGACGAACTGCCAAACGCTGACGCTGACGTAACCGGCGAGACGAACGTCGCACCCGGTACGGAACTCGACACCCGCGCATCCTCCTCCGGTAACTTCTTCATGGATGAAGAGAGCACCGTCGAGGATGACGGCACCTTCACGGTGACCTACGACTTCAGCGACTACGACACTGGCACGGAAGTCGAAGTTGAAGCCTCTGAGTCGTTCCACGACCTTGAGGATGACTTCGAAGCCGAACTCGTCGACGCTGAAGAAGCAATCATCAACCTCGACACTGACGCACCTGCAGAAGTGTACGTTGGTGACGACGCAACCCTTGACGTGACCGTCTCGAACACCGGCGGCGCTGCTGAGGACGTCGAAATCGGCGTTGACGTCGGCGACGAAGCTGTCGCCTCCGAGGACGTCACGCTCGAGGCTGGCGACGAGTGGTCCGAAAGCTACAACATCCCAACCGAGGCTGAAGGCGATGTTGATTGGGGCGTCACCGTTGATGACGACTCCGATAGCGGCACCGTGAGCGTTGTTGAAGAACCTGCAGATGACGACGCACCTGCAGATGACGACGCACCTGCAGATGACGACGCACCTGCAGATGATGACGCACCTGCAGATGATGACGGTGAGGACGACACCGCGGACGATGACGGCACGCCTGGCTTTGGCGTCGCTGTTGCACTGTTCGCACTGCTCGCCGCTGCAATGCTCGCCATCCGCAAGCAGAACTAACTGATCAACTACCGGATTCCATCCGGTCTTTGACGCATCTCGACTTTTCTTTTGACCGCTACACCACCAAGCGACAGCTGTCGCAGGCGCTGATAGTCTTCTTATAGCGATTCTACACGTACAGAATTCCGTAGTCAAACCGACATACGGACAGTCTCCGCTCCAGCAACAACAGTCGGCTGGCTACGAGAACATCTATTCGTTCTGACTACTATCGTCTTTAAGCTTCAAAAGAAAACCAAGGCGGATTCCCCGCCCTTCCGAAAACCGCAGGTTTTCGGCTTTCGCACATCGAAGATTTGCGTCAACACCGTGGGCGGGGTTGAAGCCGACACCCAATCCCGGCTTTTATCAACCTATAGTCGAATCACGCGGATTACAACGCAGCGAAGAACGTTGCCGAACTGTATCTCCGGCGGGGCCATCAGCCGTCCGGTCGGAGGAGCGTCGGTCAATACGCTCTCAAGTCAGGAGCAAGGACGCCGAGTTAGCCAGATACATGGCTCCCCCACTTTCGGGGTAGAGGCCGAGTTCACTGACAAGCCCCGCGCCACCGTGCGCGGGGCAGTTGACTAATTACGAGTAAGCCACTTATCGCACCGATTCGAGACTGGAACGATTAGTTGTTGCTCAATCGTCTGCAGCGGCTGCTTCGAGTTCCTCAGGCGCTTCACGCTCGAGGTCCTCGAGATACTCATCAGCGTCGAGTGCGGCCTTCGAACCCATGCCAGCGGCGGTGACAGCTTGCTGGTAGTGGTAGTCGACGACGTCGCCAGCGCCGAAGATGCCGGGGACGTGGGTTTCGGTCTGGCCGCCGCCGGAGCCGCCTTTCGTCTTGAGGTAGCCGTCGTCGTCCATCTTCACGCCGGTGTTCTCAAGATAGTCTGTGTTTGGCGTGTGGCCGATGGCGAAGAAGACGGCGCCGACGTCGAAGTCGAACTCCTCGGTTTCGGGGTCCTCGAGGCGGTCGGTGGGGTGTCCTTTGTCATTGTGAACGAGCGTGGCGTGGTCGACGCCGTCTGCCTGGGAACCGTGGAGTTCGACCACTTCGGTGTTTTTCATGATCTCAATCTCGCCCTGTTCGACCTTTTCGTTGACGCGGTTGACCCAGTACTGTTCGGCGCGAAACTCCTCGCGACGGTGGGCAATGTAGACCGTGTCTGCGAACTTCGTGAGGAAGGTTGCTTCCTCCATGGCGGCGTCGCCACCGCCGACGACGAGCATGTCCTCGCCGCGGAAAAACGCGCCGTCACAGGTCGCACACGTCGACAGGCCGTAGCCCATCAGTTCATCTTCGCCGGGAATACCAAGCGTGCGAGCGCTTGCGCCCGAAGCGGCGATGACCGCGTCTGCGGTGTAGACGTCGCCGTTGGTGAGTTCGACGCGGAACGGCTGCTCGTCGGCATCGACGGAGTCGATAATGCCGTTTTTCAGGTCGGCACCGAACTGGCGGGCCTGCTCTTTCATGTTGTTCACGAGTTCAGCCCCGCCGATGCCCTCGGGGAAGCCGGGATAGTTCGCGACATCCGTCGTAAGGGTGAGCTGGCCGCCGGGTTCGTCGCCTTCGATGACCAGCGGCTCGTTGTCGCCGCGGCCGGCGTAGATTGCTGCCGTGAGGCCGGCAATTCCGGTGCCGGCGATGATGAGTGTCCGGTGTTCGACGTTGTCGTCACCGTCGTCTGCAATGCCCAGTTTCTCGTCGAGTTCGCCCGTTTCGTCGAGTGCGCTCGTATCGTCCCAGCCGCCGATGAGCTCGTCGTCAATAAAGACTTCTGGCGCAGTCTTGCGGCCGTCTGCGCGCTCGACCATCTCCTCGAATAAGTCGTCGTCGCCAGTGACGTTGTAGGTCTCGTACTCGATTCCTTTCGCATCAAAGAGGTCCTTGGCTTTGTCGCAATACGGACAGTCTGTTTTGGTATAGATCTCGACGCGTGGCTGGTCGCTCATACTCCATAGTTGGGACAGATTGCCTAAACCGCTTGCGTTCTCTGCAACTCGAGGCCGTCTCCTATGACACCAGCCACTCGCGAGAGCCGGCGTCTTGAGGCCAGACCATCCCACATTGCATAGTTGGCTTCCAACCCGATGCCTGTCGACGACTTTACGGCCACGCCAGCGGACACTCGAGTATGGCTGCAGATCTCGAGGAGAAAACCGACCGGTACGGCGCGCTCCTGGCCGAGGCGCTCGAGGAAGCGACGATTGCACCTCGCGAGGGGACGCCGATGGCCGATGCTGCGGCGGAGTGTTACGAAATGGCCGCGTCGTACCTCGAGGATGGTCAGCACTTTCGCGAGAATGATGATCCGGTCAACGCGTTAGCGTCGTTTTCCTACGGGCACGCATGGCTCGATGCGGGCGCACGTATTGGACTGTTCGATGTCCCAACCGAGGGCCATCTCTTTACGGTCGAATAACGCTCCCGCACTCCTGCACCCACGCTACGGACGCCGAACCGTGTTCTCGAGCGTGCCGATGCCTTCGATTTCGATTTCGACCGTGTCGCCGTCCTCGAGTGGGCCGACGCCTTCCGGTGTGCCGGTTGCGATCACGTCGCCCGCCTCGAGGGTGAGGTAGCTGGTGATCTCCGCGATCAGCTCGGAAATCGGGAAAATGAGTTGATCGGTCGAGCCGTCCTGTTTCAACTCGCCGTTGACGCGTGACTGGACGGATGCGCCGTCGGGGACTTCATCGGGTGTTGCAAGCACCGGGCCGAGGGGCGCTGCGCCGTCGAAGGCCTTGCCGCGGATCCAGTTCTGTTCTTTCTCCTGGTCGTCGCGATTCGAGATGTCGTTGACGCAGGTAAAGCCCTCGACGACATCCATTGCGTCCGAGACGGGGACGTGACGGCACTGCTCGCCGATCACGACGCCGAGTTCCGCTTCGTAGTCGATGCGGTCCTTGCCAGCGGGCGCGGTGATGGTGTCGCCGTGTCCGGCGACTGCGTTTGGCGGCTTCAAAAAGAGCAGCGGTCGGTCGGGCACGTCGTTGCCCATCTCGTCTGCGTGGTCTGCATAGTTGCGCCCGATACAGACAATCTTCGAGGGGTCTGTCGGTGCCAGTACGTCGATTTCCTCGCCATCGAGCGCGTAGGTCTGGTTCCCGAATCGAACACGGTCGTCCTCGAGTCTGCCACGTCGAATCGACCCAGCTGGGTCGCGGAATCGGACGTATTTCATACTCGAGTGATGGGATTCCGGCGGCAAAAACGTTGAGATGTCGGCGTCCCTCGCTGGAAGGGAGACATCTCTGGTATCGATTACTGCTCTTGAGTGAGGATTTCGAATTGACTGCTTTCAACTCTGTCTCGAAAGTATTGGCTAAAGACAGTTTCAGGGGGCAAATGGGCACGTCATTAGCTGTCATTGTCGCCGCGGAACGGAAGTCTTTTTACTAGCCCTCGGCAAGCAATGAATGCGTAGAACGCTCCGTTGGTGTAGTCCGGCCAATCATTTCGGCCTTTCGAGCCGATGACCTGGGTTCAAATCCCAGACGGAGCATTTCTCAGCGAACAACTTCGTGAGCTGAGAATGCGACCCTGGATTTGAACGACGCCTGAAAACCTGCTCGCAGTGCTCACAGAACCTCATCAAATTCCAGACAGCATATTCGCCGACCGAATAGAACAACGCGTACGCGCTCGCTTCCGAGGAATCGCGTACTCAGATTGGTTTGTGATCGCAGATTCGCGACCTCGAGGGGACTCGTTTTGTTTGGCACTATGTTGAAACAGCAGAAGACACACGTACTGGTGACCGTTCAACCACAACGTGCCAGACGACTTGAGATAGCAGCGCCAAAACCAATATCTAACAATGGTGGATGGTCACCTGAGACAAATTATGGCACTCTGTGATCTCACCGGCTTTCAACGCGACCTGTTGGTCGTGATCGCCGGCCTAGACCGGCCGTCAGGGCAGACGATCAAGACAAATATCGAAACTGACGCCGATATCGATATCAACCACGGACGGCTGTATCCAAATCTGGATACGCTTGTCAATCGCGGCCTCGTTGAGAAAGGACAACTTGACCGACGAACCAACTACTACGCAATTACTGACGCCGGACGAGAAGAACTTCAAGAGCGAGAGTCCTGGGAGCAGGAGTATCTCGAGGGCGCTGTCGGCTGAGTACCCCGTACAAATCGCCGTTTCTCGCCGTTCGTTCTACTGCTGAGGCGATATCGCTTGCTCGAGTGAGACACACGTCAATAGCCACGATAAACTGAAAGTCGCTATATAGAATGCGGCTACTGCGTCCCTCGAGCGTCGCAACCCCAGCGTTATTGGTACATCCGCAGCGGCTGGGCCTGTGAACTCTCGTCCTGTGCCATTGCTTGCATCTGTTGGGCGAACTGCTCGCGTTTCGCGCGAATTTCTTCGGCGCGCTCGAGGAGGTCGTCAACGTCGATTTCGAGGCCGGCAATCGGTGCGATTGCCTCCTCGAGGAGGATGCCGGCGGCTTCGGGGTCAGGGAACTGTGGGTTGCATTCGACGACCAGCCCGAGGGTGTCGTACTCGAGTTGTGCGCCGCGGTTGATCAACGCGCCAGTTGGACCGGTGATGACACCGTCTTCGGGTGGCTCGTCAACTGCGTGGTCCTCGAGAAGGGTGCTTGCACCACCGGTTGCAACGCCGTAGACGCTCGGCTCCCCTTCCTCGCGATCAGCGGGCAACCCGCTCAAATACAGTGGGGTCGCTCCCTGGTCGACAATCCAGTTCGTGACGCAGTCGGCGACGCTGCCGGCTGCCTGCGCGCTGATCGGGGCGTCGCTCTGAAGCGCCAGCAGATTGTGTTCTTCGGAGACGTAGAGGCGAACCGGCGGGCGGATCGCTCGATCACCGCCGCGGTAGACGCCGATCCGGGGGAGGCCATCGCAGTGGACGCTCGCGTAGTATCGCATCTCGAGTTGCTCGACGAGGTGGTCAGTCGCGATTTTCCCGACGAGGCCGACACCCGGAAACCCCTCGACGAGTGTGGGGTTCTCGAGGTCGATTGGCTCTTCCTGCGTGTTGATCTGTGCCATATGTGAGACGAGTCTCGGCGACGGCATAAAATTGCGGCCGGGAGGGAACGACCGACGGTGTGTGGATCAGGTTACGGCGACAGGACGAGCATCTCCGTCGATCCCCGCTGGAACTCGAATGGAACGGGGACGATTTCGGGGTGGTATCCCTCCGCCTCGAGCGTCGTAATGACGTCCTCGAGTCGGTCGTAGGGCTGTGCGTCGAGTCCCTGTAGCGGAAAAATCCGGACTTCGTCGGCGGCGACACGAGCGAGTTCGCGCAACGCCTCGAGATGGAACTCGTAGTCGAAGCGGTCGCCGTACAGAAACAGCAGGTGCGCCGAGAGCACGACCGAAAACGAGTCGCGGTCGAACGGGAGGGTTGGTAACGCGGCCGCGACGTATCTACCCTGCCGAACGCCATCGGCGTAATCTGTGAGAAACCGTTCGGATGCCCGTCGTAGGTACTGTCGGCGCTCGGCGGGCGAATCGTAGAACGACCACGCGAACAGATCCGACTTCTCCGCGACCTGCTCCGCCACCGACTCGCGGTCCGTTCGACAGCGTCGAGCGAGTGCAGTTGACGGCTGTTCGTAGACGACATCAGCACCAACGGCGTCGATACCGTGTTCGGCCGCCGTCGGAACGAACGACGCAACACCCGACGGACAGTCGAGCACTCGTTTTCCCTCGAGGTCGGTCGGCTCGAGGTCGAACATCGCGACGTACTCCTCGAATGTTCGGCCAATGATCGCACAGTCAGTGACTTCGAATTTCGTCGTATCGCTCATGGTGTCAACTGCTGGTACTGTTGTCGCGAATGTTGTATAAATCTATCCACTAGAGAACAACATAGTACAACAACGTATTTGATTATCCATTCGCTCCTCGAGCCGAGCGCTTCGAAACCCACAAGCGCCGGGCCCCCGAACGCGTCGCCAATGGAGCCATTCGAGCGGTATCGACCGATTATCGACGGTTTCGACGCCTTTCTCGAGGCCTGCGAGCGCCCGCTTGGCAACGCCGTGCGGGTGAACACGATCAAGGCCTCCGTCGAGCGCGCAATTGCGACGCTCGAGGAAGATAGCGTCGCCTACGAGCAGGCCGATTGGAACCCCCGCGTGGTGCGCCTCGAGACGGATTCGCCGGGGTCGACGTGGACCTCGTTTCACGGCTTTACCCACGGGCAAGAGGAGGTCTCGGCGGTGCCGCCGGTCGTCCTTGATCCCCAGCCCGGCGAGCGCGTCTGGGACTGCTGTGCCGCGCCGGGCGGGAAGGCGACCCAGCTCGCGGCGCTGATGGACGACCGCGGAACCGTGGTCGCGAACGACAACAACCTCGGGCGCATCTCGGCGCTGCGATTCAACGCCGAGCGATTGGGCGCGACCAGTCTCGCGGTGACGAACGACGACGCGCGTAACTACTCGCTCAAGCGCTTCTCGTTCGACGCGTTCGACCGCACGCTCGTCGACGCCCCCTGTTCCTGCGAGGGGACGATCCGCAAGAACCCCGATGCACTCGAGAACTGGTCCGAGGGTCACATCGACACCATCGCGGGCATTCAGAAGGGGATCCTGCGCCGTGCGGTTCAGGCGACCCGCGAGGGCGGCCAGATCGTCTACTCGACGTGTACCTTCGCACCCGAGGAGAACGAAGCCGTCGTCCAGCACGCCCTCGAGACCGAATCCTGCGAGGTCGTCGACTTCGACCTCGGTCTCGAGCACGCGCCCGGACTCACCGAGTGGGACGGCGAGCGCTTCGACGACTCGCTCGAGCAGGCGGCGCGAATCTACCCGCACCACAACGATACGGGCGGCTTTTTCGTGGCGAAACTGGAGGTGACCGCCTGATGGGCGATTCTGATGACTCGCTCGAGCAAAACGACGGCCAGCGATTCGGTCGGCTGCCGGAAACGCCCGCCGAGCGAACCGTCGAGGGCCGCGCCAGCCGCGAGGAGGTCGTCGACTACTTCGAAGACCGATTCGCCATCCCGCCCGAGACGTTCGACGAGCACACGTTCTGGGAGAAAGGCGCCGGCAAAATCTGGATCTACGCGGGCGACGCACCCACACCGCTCGAGATCGAGGCCATCGGCATGACCTGCCTGCGAACGCGCCAGGAACACTGGAAGCCGACGACGGACTTCGTTCAGCGCGTTGGCCACCACGCCGAGGCGTGCGTGATCGACCTCGAGCGCGAGGAGGCGACGGCGTTCGCCGCGGGCGAGGATCAGGAGATCGAACGCTGGGAGGGCGACTGGGGGTACCTGATCGCCGCTCATACCGTGGCCGGCGAGCGCGAGCCGCTCGGGATCGGCCTCTACGTCCACGGCGAACTGCGCTCGATGGTTCCGAAGGGTCGACAGCGAGACCTGTAACCTCGCGTTCGATCACTCGTTCCGTCGATCCGGCCGCATTCAGGCTGAGACACTAAGTGTCGCGTTGGACTACTGACGGTATGGCCGACGACGGTGCGACGGGGACGACCGACGCCGATCCGACCACCGGTGACGACGCCGACGACCGCCCCGCCGCATCACAACCCGATACCAGCCTCGGCAATCGACTCGGGGTCGGCGAACTCGTCCAGTGGATGTTTCTCTACGGCGACCGGTGGGTGCTCTCGGTACTCTTGCTCGCGGGTGTCTTCGTCGCCACACTGGCGCTGATCCAGGTTGATCTGGTCACGCCCGCCGAAGCCGGCGATATCACGGCCATCTCCGCGGCGCTGATCGGCGGCATGCTCCCGTTTATCACCGTCGTCCTCGCGATCAACCAGCTCATCCTCTCCGAGGAATTCGGCTCGACGGGCACCTTTCTCGAGCGCCTTGAGGAGACCCGAGAGTATCGTGAACGGATCGAAGACCACACCGGCTATCGCCCGACGCCGGCCGAGCCCGCAGCGTTCCTGCGCGTGCTGATCGAAGCGAAGCGACGGACTGCGCTCGGACTCCAGAACATCTGTCAGGGCGCCCCGGCTGACCTCCGCGGGGATATCGAGGCGTTCATCGCGAACACCGATTCGCACGACGAGCGCGCGATGGACACGCTCGAGGACGCCCACTTCGGCACGTTCGAGGTGATCTCGGTGATCCTGCACTACAACGATCCGTGGCAACTCCAGATCGTCCGCCGACTACGCGAGCGCAATCGCATCGCGCTCTCGACAGACGCCGACCGGCAACTCGAGCGACTCGAGGACCTGCTCCACGATATCCACGTCGCCAGGCAGTACTTCAAGACGGTCTACATGCAACAGGAACTGGCCGACCTCTCGAAGATTCTGCTCTACGTCGGCTTCCCGACGCTGCTCGGCGGCGCGTTCATCGTCGTCTCCTACGGCAATCTGCTCGCACTCGAGTTACACCCGTCCGTCTACGCCGTTGTCGTCGCCACGACGATCACGGCGCTGTTCAGTCCGTTTGCGGTCTTGCTCGCGTACGTGCTTCGCATTGCGACTATCGCCCGCCGCACCGCGGCCGATTTCGGCCCGTTCGTCCTGCAACAGGAGCTTCCAGAGGAGGAGACTGACGCCGGCGACTCGTCCTGAGAGCACTCGGCGATAGCCGCCTGCCGTCGCCTGATTAGTCCGATGACGACAGTTCCGGCAATCCGGCTTCGATCTCCCCGCGTCGGTCCTCGAGCCACTCCGGGAGGACGAGTTGGTCGCCCAGTTCCTCGAGGTCTTCGTCGACCGTATAGCCCGGCGATTTGGTTGCGAACTCGAAGAGCACGCCGCCGTACTCGCGGGTGTAGACCGAGCGGAACCACGTGCGGTCGATGATCTCCGTGGGCCGCAGCCCCCGGTCGATCAGGAACTCGCGCCATGCCTCCTGCTCGTCATCTCCGACCTCGAACGCGACGTGGTGGACGGTTCCCGCGCCGGGCAGTCCCTGGGGTGCCTGCGGATCCTCGTCGACATCGACGATGGTTCCGAGTTCGCCGGTGCTCTCGTATCGCCGCCGCGTTCCCTCCTGCCCGACCGCGTCGTAGCCCATCGCCTCGAGCAACTCCGTCGTCGGCTCGGCGCTCGTCAACGAGAGCGTCACGCCGGCGAAGCCGCGGATCGCATGGTCGGCTGGCACGGGACTCTCCGGCAGGTTCGCTTCGGGTACGTCCGCGCGGGCGACCAGTTCCAGCGGGAGGCCGTCGGGGTCGTCGAACGGCAGCACAGTGTCGCCGAACCGCTCGAGTGGCTCCGCAGGATTCGCGCCCGCGCTCTCGAGGCGGTCGCGCCAGAACTCGAGGCTCCCCTCGGGGACGAGAAACGAGACGGTACTGACCTGGCCGGTGCCGACCTGTCCCGGACGGGCGTCGGTGTAGGGAAAGAAGGTCATGCTCGTCCCCGGCGAGCCCTCGTGGTCGGCGTAGAACAGGTGATACACCGAGACGTCGTCCTGGTTGACGCTCTGTTTGACGAGGCGCAAGCCGAGCGTTTCGGTGTAGAACGCGTAGTTTCGCGACGGATCGCTCGCGACGGCGGTCACGTGGTGAATGCCGGGCGTCTGGGGCATAGCGTTCGTACGGGTTCGAGCGGAATAACGGTACCCCGGCGTTCGCATAGCCGGCGACCGCAGGTTCGTTCCGACTGCTCACTCGCACACCGCGCCGACGAGCGACCGCACCGTCGCCGGCCCGTTCTCGAGAGTTGCCCGCGGAAACCGCCGCCTGCCGCCCGCCAGGGCGAACTCGAGTGCGCGCGTCGCGTCCTCGAAGACACCCTCGCCGTGCCCGACAAGCACGCGCTCGGGCTCGAGCCGGCGAAGTGACCGTGGCGGGGCAAGTCGACGCAGGAGTTCCAGCCCCAGCCGTTCCTCACCGACGGTAAACGGCGCTATCGTCCCCATCGAGTCGGGAACGTACAGCGTTCCGTGGGGCTCGGCGTGGAGGATTGCCTCGGTCCACGTCGGCATCGGCTCGCAGCGCGTCACCTGGATCGCGGGCTCGAGATCGCCGTCGTAGTACCGGATCGGTGCATCGACGCGCTCCGGGACGCGGCCCATCCACGTCGGCACGGAGACGGGCACGTCGTAGGTCCGGGCGAACCAGTCGGCATCGCGGGCGTGCCAACTCGAGCAGATGGCGACGCCGGCAACATCCTCGTCGACCGTTTCTATGAGGTCGGTCACGCCCGCAGCTCGCAACGGGTCGAGCAGCCAGAGCCCCTCCGAACCGCGAACAGCGTGGCTGGCGCGCAGTCCGTCCTCGTCGGGATGGGCGATCCAGCCGATGCCGTCCGCCCAGCGATCAATCTCGCGGAACGACTCCGACTCGCCTCGCGAATATGTCATACCAAAAAACGGAATCGAATCGGCATAAATCTCAGTGTCGTCGAGACACTCGTAATTACCGCACTCGAGAAGCGGTCACCGCTTTCTGAAGGTACAAGGGAGTCCTGGTTAAACTCCGTACTCGTGTCGTCAGTTTCCGGCCCGGACGCGTCGTCGCTCCGGCCTCGAGTGCTCGCCCTCTGGCGACGGGTCTTCGATCTCTCGTGGCCCGTCATGGCCGAGCAGGTGCTGCGGACGCTGATGCGGACGACCGACCTCATCGTCGCGGGCTTTTTCTCGCCCGCCGCGGTCGCCGCCGTCGGCCTCGCGGACATCTACGGCCGATTGCCGCTGTGGTTCGGCCTCGGCGTCGGCGACGGCGCGATTGCGCTCTCGAGTCAGGATACGGGCAGCGGCAGCGTCGCGAACCGGGACGAGGCGGTGAGCCAGGCGCTCTTATTGGGCGTGCTTGCCGGCATTCCGTTCGCGCTCTTTGGACTCGTCGGGAGTTTCTGGGCCATCGAAGTGCTCGGTGCAGATGCCGAAACCGTCCGCTGGGGTGGCCTCTATCTGGCGATTATTCTGCTGACTGCGCCGGCGTTTCACGTGACGATGATCGCGGCGCGCTCGATTCAGGGGACTGGCGATACGCGCACGCCGATGTACATCAACGCCGCGGCGAACGCGTTCAACATCGTCCTCACCGTGGCGCTCGCGTTCGGGCTGGGGCCGTTTCCGGAACTCTCGGTCGTCGGCATCGCCATCGCGACGGCAATCGGCGACACGCTGGCCGCGATCACGTTCATCGCCGTCATCTACAGCTCCTGGAGCGACCTCACGCTTGTCTGGCCGAGTCGGCTCGTCATCATGAAACAGCTCCTCGTCATCAGCGCGCCCCGGATCGCCGAGGGCGTCACCGAACTCATCGCCGAGTTTCCGTTCAACGCTATCCTGCTCATGTTCGGTACCGAGGTCAACGCGGCCTACCACATCGGCCGGCGGGTCTACCAGCAACTCTCCTCGCCGCTCTCGCGAGGCTACGGCACGGCTGCAAACATCATCGCCGGACAGTCACTCGGGCGGGGCAACCCCGACGAGGCCTATTTCAACGGACTCGCCGCCGCGGGGCTTGCCGTCCTCACCGTCGGCGGCCTCGGCGTCGGCATCTTCGCGACCGCCGACTGGGTCGTCCTGGTGTTCACTCGAGACGCGGACACGATCCCCTACGCGGTCGACTTCGCCCGCGCGTACGCGATATCGACGTTCCTCATCGCGCTCTACATCGTCCTCGCGGGCTCACTGCGGGGCGGCAGCGAGACCCGCCCGCCGTTCGTCGCGAAGCTCACCGGAGCCGTCTTCTTCCTGCTCGGAATTACCTACGTCTTCGGCGTTCACCTCGAGTACGGCGTCGTCGCCGCCTACGTCGCCATCGTGGCCGACTGGGTCTGGCGCAACCTCGTCGTCGGCGTCGTCTACGCGCGCAAGGGCTGGCTCGAGCGCGGCACGCGGATGATGCACGAACGCGGCAGTCTGACAGAGGACGAGGACTGAGCCCTCGAGAGTACAACTCGGCGCGCGCTGTCGACGCGCTCGAGCATCGCGAGGACGCGTCGACGACGCTGTGCGAGGGGCGAGTGAGCGAGGGACGAGCGAACGAGTCGGCTGGGGAGGGCGAGGCCGGATGGCCGGGGTGGACTGAACGGAGCCGGGGGAGTTCGGGGTCGTCGTTCTCGGAGAGACGAAGTCGCCGCTCCCTCTCGTTGAACTGACTGACTCTGACTGACTGGCTCCCACTGACACCCACTGACTGGCTCCCACTACCCGATTACTCGCAACTGACGACGACTGTCAGCGGACTCTACTCCCGCTCGACGAGTGTCCCGCCCGCAAGCCCCTCCCACTCGACGCGATAGCCAAGTTCCGAAAGCAACGCACTCGAGTCGTCGATCCCGTACGCCTCGAGTTCGTCTTCGGCGCCAGCCAATGACATACCGGCCGAAATCCCCTCCGAGAGTTCCTCGAGCACGCCGGGTCGAACCAGCGTCCGCCCGACGCGGTCGTGCTCGGGAAAGACCACGTCCGCGAGCGCGTCCTCGCTCACGCCACGGCGGTCCGCGAGCGCCTCGAGCGTCACGGTGTCGTCGTCCGGGCGCAGTTCCGCGGGCAAGTCGGCGGCGCTCGCGGCGACGAGGTCGCGTTCGTACTCTCCCAATACGTCGACGACGTCCTTCACCCGCACCGTGCCAGTGTAGGGAATCGCCCGAAAGTCTCGCGCCGCAATCTCCTCGCCGACACCCAGCGATTCGTCGACCGCAACGACGAGTTCCACGTCCTCGAGTCCCTCGAGTTGCGAGAGCTTCTTTGCGACGTACTCCGGCGTCCAGAATCCCATGATCTCGAGGTAGACGCGAAAGTTCGAATGCGCGTACTCGAAGGCGAAATCGGGAATCATCACGCGCGTGCCCGTCGCCAGCGGCTCGGGCTCGCGCACGAGGTCCCACTCGAGGTCGAGAGTCCCGACTCGAGCCGCGAAGTCGGCTTCGACGCCGCTGTCGAACGTCACCTCGGCGACCGGGTCGGCGTCGGGGACGGTGATCGGATCCTCGTGTGAGAGGGTGAGCGTGCGCTCTGTCCCGCGGTCGTCGATGGTCGCCTCGAGGTGCCACTCGGCTGCGCCCGCGACCGTCCGCAGCAGTCTGGCAAAGCGCGTGCCGTAGCGCCGGGTTGCCCGAAAGAGGTGCGTGGGACCGGTGACGATCACCTCGCGCTCGCTCGCGCCGTCGTCGGATGCGAGCGGGTCGTCGGTCGCCGGCGCGTGAATCTCGTACATCAGCCGCAGTCGCTTGACCGCCGAGACGAGCGCCTTCGGATCGCTCGAGCGCACCCGAACCTCGGTCGCGTCGAACAGCGCCGTTTGTGCCAGCGAGAGGTTGTACTGCGCCAGTAGGTCGTCGGGGCCCCACCGAGTATCGACTTCGGTGAGGAGTTGGCGCGCCTCGAGGTCGGCATAGAGCGCCGCCTCGAGGGCGTCTGCCGAAACTGAAAGCGGTTCAGCGGCGCGGATGAGCGCCATCGCCCGCTCGTCCTCGCCGACGACGCCAACGGCTTCGGCTGCCTCGAAGGCCGCTTTTCGGGCGCGCTCGGGCTCGAGTTCGGCGTCCGTCTCGAAGATCGCCTCGCGCTCGAGCAAGGCGGCGAGTCCGCGGACGAGTTTGAAATCGTCTGCCCCGCGCTCGAGGTCAGTCAGGGCCGCCTCGAGATCGCCTCGAGACTCGCCGGCGTGGCCCTGGAACGTCCCGATCACCTTCGCCGCGAGCGGCCGGTGTGCGCGGTCGGCAAACTCTGGGTGGTAGCCCCCGCCGGCTCTCGAGACGCGCAGCAGATCCTTCGTCAGCATTCGGCGGACACTCGGTGGGCAGCGCTCAAAAATCGACCGACGCTCGCGTGGGTCGCTCGGGGCAAATCGAAACCATCACCACGCCGAGCGCGAGAGGAGTGACCATGACTGACTCACCAGGAGCGATCAGTGTCGAGGATAAGACAGCGGTCGTCATCGGCGGCACCAGCGGCATTGGATTCGAAATCGCCCGCGCGTTCGCCCGCAACGGCGCGGACGTCGTCGCGACGAGCCGAAGCGAAGACAGCGTCGCCGACGCCGCCGCCGAACTGCGCGACCTCGGTGCCGAGACGACCGAAGTCACCTGCAACGTCCGCGACCTCGAGTCGCTCGAGAACCTCAAGGACGCAGTCGTCGACGAACTCGGCGGTGTCGACGTGCTCGTCAACTCCGCGGGTTCGGTCGCGGCCGCGCCGGTCACCGAGATGACCGAAGACGAGTGGGACCAGGATATCGACATCTGTCTCTCGGGCGTCTTCCGCGCGATCAAGGTCTTTGGCGACGCGATGGACGAGGGCAGCATCGTCAACATCTCCTCGATGTCTGCCGACCAGTCCCGCGAAGCGCGCGCGGGCTACGTCTCCGCAAAGGCCGGTCTCAACGGATTGACTCGAGCGACGGCGGCCGATCTCGGCCCCGACATTCGCGTCAACGCCATCTCGCCCGGCTTCGTTAAAACGGAACTCGCCGGCCCGAAACTCGAGGACGGCTCGGAGTTCCGCGAGGGTGTCGACGAGCGAACGCCGATGGATCGCGTGGCGACGCCGAACGAAATCAGCGGCGCGGCGCTGTATCTGGCCAGTGACGCAGCCTCGTTCACGACTGGCGAGATCATCACCATTGACGGCGGTTACAACAACTTCTCGGTCTAAGCGGGTCGGGCATCCCTTGTGTTCTCGGACGACACGAGTTCCGCTGCGCCGAGAGTTAAGTTCCCGCTCGCCGAGACGAGGATATGCACGGCGAGTTCGATCACCGGACGACGACGTGGTACGACGCGCCCGCAGCGGAGTGGCTGGAGGCGTTCCCACTCGGCAACGGGCGTCTCGGCGCGATGGTGTTTGGCCGACCCGGAAGCGAACGCATACAGTTCAACGCTGACACGCTATGGGCTGGCGGCCACGAGGACCGGACGAACCCCGTCGCCGGCGAGTACGTGGAGACGGTCCGGAAACTCCTGTTCGATGGCGAGATAGAACGAGCGCAAGCGCTCGCCGACGAGACACTGCTGGGTGACCCAATTCGCCTGCGCCCGTACCAACCGTTTGGCGATCTGTTTCTCGAGGGTGATCACGACGACGGCGACGTGACCGACTACCGGCGGGACCTCGACCTGTCGACGGGCATCGCGCGAGTCCGATACGACTACGAGGGAACGACTTACACCCGCGAGTACTTCGTCTCGACGCCGGACGACGTTCTCGTGGTCCGGCTGACCGCTGACGGCCCCGCCGACGTGGCTTCGACGGTTGGTCTCCACCGGGCACAGGAAGCCCGTGATGGCGCTCGAGACGACACGCTCTTTCTTCGTGGAGCGGTTTCCGACCCGCCAGCCGATGACCGTGGCGAGGGTGGATGGGGGATGCAGTTTGAAGCGCAGGCCCGCGTCGACGCCTCGGGCGGCGATATCGAACGGGTCACAGGTGAGGACGCACCGGGTTCGTCCAGTATCGGACTTGCGGTCAGCAACACCAACGAGGTGACGATTCTGCTGACCGGGTTTACGAGCCACGAGACGGCCGACCCGACTGTTGCCTGTGAGAACGTCCTCGAGACGGTGGCGAGGCGACCTGATAGCGATCTTCGGCGCGCACACGTCGCCGACCACCGAGAGCTGTTCGAGCGCGTCGAACTGGACCTCGGCGACCCCGTGGACCGACCGACGGACGAACGGCTTGCCCGCATAGCTGACGACGCAATCGACGCCGACGATCCGCATCTCGCTGCCCTGTACGCGCAGTTCGGGCGCTATCTCTTACTGGCGAGTTCGCGTCCCGGGACGGAGCCAGCAAACCTGCAGGGCATCTGGAACGCGGCGTTCGATCCCCCGTGGAACAGCGGCTACACCCTGAACATAAACCTCGAGATGAACTACTGGCCGGCCCTGCAGGCGAATCTCGCGGAGTGTGCAGAGCCGCTGTATGAGTTCGTCGACGACCTGCGCGGTCCGGGCCGCCGGGTAGCTGAGGCTCACTACGGCTGTGACGGCTTCGCCGTCCACCACAACTCAGATCTCTGGCGGAGCGTTGCGCCCGTTGACGGCGCACGGTGGGGACTCTGGCCAATGGGTGCGGCGTGGCTCTCCCGCCTCGTCTGGGACCACTACGCGTACACTCGAGACGAGGAATTTCTGCGGGAAACAGCCGCACCGATCTTGCACGAGGCCGCAGCATTCGTCCTGGACTTCCTCGTCGAGCACCCCAACGAGAACTGGCTGGTGACTGCGCCGTCGATGTCGCCGGAGAACGCCTACGTTACCGACGACGGACAGGAGGCGACGATCACCTACGCGCCGACGATGGACGTGCAGTTGACCCGCGACCTCTTCGAGAACTGCGTCGCCACCGCGGAGACGCTGGGCGTCGTCGACGAGTTCCACGAGGACCTCCTGGTCGCACTCGAGCGCCTCCCACCGATGCAGGTCGGCGGCCACGGTCAGTTACAGGAGTGGATCGAGGACTACGAGGAGGCCGAACCGGGCCACCGGCACATCTCACACCTCTACGGCGCGCACCCGAGCGACCAAATTACGCCCCGTGACACGCCTGCTCTCGCGGATGCTGTGGAGACGACCCTCGAGCGCCGCCTCGACTCCGGCGGCGGACATACCGGCTGGAGCGCCGCCTGGCTGGTCAACCAGTTCGCCCGGTTAGAAGACGGCGAACAGGCTCACGAGTGGCTCGAGACGCTGCTTGCGGATTCGACTGCACCGAACCTGTTCGACCTCCATCCACCATTCCAGATCGACGGCAACTTCGGTGCCACGGCAGGCGTCGTTGAGATGCTGCTTGGCAGTCACGCCGGCGAAATTCGGCTGCTGCCAGCGCTGCCGGAGGCTTGGGCAGACGGGGCAGTCACGGGACTCCGCGCTCGCGGCGACTTCGAGGTTGATCTCGAGTGGTCGAACGGGAACCTCGACACCGCGACCATCCGCTCGGGGTCGGGGGAACGCTGTCGCGTACGGGCATTTGGTGCCGAAATCGAGGCAGTGACGCACGACGGCGACATCGTGGACATCGACCGGACTGATGGGGTCGTCGCATTCGACACAGTGGCGGGTCGAACGTATCACGTGACTGCAGCAACTGACTGACTCGGCTCCTTCCTGCTTCGAACAAGACGGGGATTACCGGCGACGTTCAGCGACGCGTTCTTCCGACGTGTCCGCCGTCACGACCTCGTACAGCAGCGCCCGGCTGCCGTCACTCTTCGGTCGGAGTATCCGCCCCAGTCGCTGGGTAAACTCCCGCTCGCTGCCGCTGCCGGAGAGAACGACAGCGATGGCGGCGTCGGGCACGTCGACACCTTCATCCAGCACGTTCGAAGTCGCGATTCGGCTGTACGTACCCTCGCGAAAGCGCTCGAGGATCTCGCGTCGCTCCGCGGCACCCGTTTGATGGGTGATCGTCGGGATCAAAAACCGCTCGCTCACGTCGTACGCGAGGTCGTTGGACGCCGTAAAGACGAGTGTGCGCTCGCCGCGGTGGTCCTCGAGAACACCCTCGAGTGCGTCGATTTTTGCCGCGCTACCGCGGGCAATCTCACGTGCGCGCTGGCGGGCAAGGAGGGCCTCGCGCGCTCTCGGGTCCGACCCAGAGCGTTTGACGAGTTCCTGATAGTCCGAGCCGCTCTGCATTCGGATGTTCGAGGTTGCGAGATAGTCCGTGAACGTCTCCTGTGCGCGCTCGTATTCGTCGCGCTCCTCGGGCGTGAGGGCTACCTCGAGTCGTTTCACGTCGTAGGGTGCGAGATGCTCGCCGGCGAGATCGTCGACGTCGACGCGGTAGACCAGCGGGCCGACGATCTCCTCGATTACCTCGTGTGCGTCGTCGGGGCGCTCGAACGTCGCGGTGAGGCCGAGTCGTGCGGGCGCGGCGAGCAGGCGAGCGATTTCCCGGTAGCCCTCACCCCCGAGGTGATGGACTTCGTCGAAGACGACGCAGCCGAACCGGTCGCCCACGGAATCGGCTTTGAGGTACGCCGAGTCATAGGTTGAAACCGTGATCGGCTCGAGGCGCTGTTCGCCGCCGCCGAAGCGGCCGATAGGGATGTCAAATTCGGTCTCGAGTTCGTCGATCCACTGCTCGAGGAGGTCGATTGTCGGGACGACAACGAGCGTCGGCACGCCGAGGCGTTCGATGGCTTTCAGCGCGATGACGGTCTTGCCGCTGCCGGTCGGGAGTTCGAGAACGCCCGCGGGTGCGCGGTTGACGGCGGCGTCTTCCGGGACGGCGATGTCGACCCAGCGATCCGTCTCGAGCCACGCGTCCAGCGCTTCGCGTTGGTATTCCCGGAGTTCGTACGCCGAGTGGCGGTCGGGAAGTGAGTCGCACTCGAGAACGGAGTCGTCGACGGCCAGTTCGGCAGTCGCTGCTCGAAGGGCGGCGTATCGAAACGCCGGCACGCGCCAGCCATCGCTTCGGGGATCCGGCTGCAACTCGAGTTGTGGGGCGGATTCACGCAGGGACCGGACCTGTGACTCCTCGAGTCCGTCGATGTAGATTGTGCCGTCTTCGAACCGACACTCGATAGCCGGCGGCGAGTCCGAAGCGGGTGTCACTGTCAAAGCTATCGCGATGGCGCGCACATATACTGTTGGAATCGATCACGAGTCCCATCGGCGAGTGACAGTCCGGAGTCGCCCGACCGGACCTCAACCCTTTTATTATCGCTGTTCGTTGACCCGGACATGAGTGAAGACGAGGGCACGGACTCGTCCGCCCAGGGTGTCCCGTCCGCAGACGAGCCAGAGCGCAACGGAAACGGCAACGGCAACGCCGACACCGACAACAACGCGACACCTGCGGACGCCCCGACCGACTCGGAAACAGAATCGGACGCGCCTCGAGCGAGCGACGAGGACGAGACAACGGAGTCGACTGCCAGCCCAGACGTCGAAACCAGCGCAGACGTCCAGCAGGTACTCGACCAGCTCACCGAGTACGACGACGACCTCGCACGCAAGGTCAACTCAATCGTCGACCAGACCCGAGAGCTGTCGGGAACCATTTCCCACCAGCGCGAGGAACTCGAGGACCTGACAGAGCGCGTTGAATCCCAAGCAGAGACCATCGGCGACCTACAGGACGAACTCGAGGCCCGCGAGCAGGTGATTGACGAACGCGACGAGCAACTCGAGGAGTACCAAGAGCAGGTAAAGGACCTCAAGAGCCGTCTCAAGCGCAAGCAAGCAGATTTCCAGAACTATAAAAAGCGCGCGAAAAAGCGCCAGGATCAGATCAAAGACCGCGCAACCGAGGATCTGGTCACGCGACTCGTCGACGTTCGGGACAACCTCAAACGCGCACTCGAGGACGAAAGCAGCGACGTCGAGAGCCTTCGTGAGGGCCTCGAGATGACCATGCGGGAGTTCGACCGCGTGCTCGAGGACGAGAACGTCTCGGAGATCGATCCCGAGCCGGGAACCGAGACGGACCCGCAGCGCCACGAAGTGATGATGAACGTCGACAGCGACCAGCCCGAAGGGACGATTGCGGACGTCTACACCCCTGGCTACGAGATGGGCGATAAAGTAATCCAGAACGCGCAGGTCACGGTTTCGAACGGTGAATTCGCGGATGAGTCGGCTGACGATGACGATGCTGATGCCGACTCCGAAGCGGAGACGGAGACCGACGGCGACACTAACGAGCAGGACTCTGGAGGCGACAGCGAGCCAGCAGACGAGGAGTCAGACGCTGCGGGGAGTGAGGACACGGAGACAGCAGCTGCTGACTCGAGCGATGACGAAACGGTGGATGATACTGCAGCGGATGCGGCGCAGTCGGCTGCTGAGACCGATGCGGCGGAATCGGCGACTGACGACGCCGATGGCGAGAGTGAGGCAGACGACGCGATTGAACTCGGCGGCGATGTCTCTGACGAGGCCTGAAGCCGGTTTTAGCTAACTGTCCGCTGATATTTTCTCGTTCACAGTACTCGCTAGTCGCCGGTTTCCGGTGTTTCGAGACGTTTCGAGGCGATTTTCTCGAGGCTCGTTCTCAATTACCGAATTTTATTCGGTCCCTCGTCCGGCCTAGTAACGTTTAAACCAAAGTGCGCACAATGGCCTCGTAATGGCGAGTAACAAGATTCTCGGTATCGACCTCGGGACGACGAACAGCGCGTTCGCGGTGATGGAAGGGGGCGATCCGGAAATCATCGTCAACGCCGAAGGTGACCGAACGACGCCCTCGATTGTCGCGTTCAACGACGACGAGCGCCTCGTTGGTAAACCGGCGAAGAACCAGGCCGTCCAGAACCCAGAGCGCACGATTCAGTCGATCAAACGCCACATTGGCGAAGACGACTATACCGTCGACATCGACGGCGAGGAGTACACGCCCGAAGAGATTTCGGCGATGATCCTCCAGAAGATCAAACGCGACGCTGAGGAGTATCTCGGCGACGACGTCGAGAAGGCCGTTATCACGGTCCCAGCGTACTTCTCGGACCGTCAGCGCCAGGCGACCAAAGACGCCGGTGAGATCGCTGGCTTCGAGGTCGAGCGTATCGTCAACGAGCCAACGGCCGCGTCGATGGCGTACGGCCTCGACGACGAATCCGACCAGACCGTGCTCGTCTACGACCTCGGTGGCGGAACGTTCGATGTTTCGCTTCTCGACCTCGGCGGCGGCGTCTACGAAGTCGTCGCGACCAACGGTGACAACGACCTCGGTGGCGACGACTGGGACGAGGCCATCATCGACTGGCTCGCCGAGGAGTTCGAAGCGGAACACGGCATGGACCTCCGCGAGGACCGTCAGGCCCTCCAGCGGCTCAAAGACGCCGCCGAAGAGGCCAAGATCGAACTCAGTAGTCGAAAAGAGACCGAAATCAACCTGCCGTTCATCACGGCGACCGACGACGGTCCAATCCACCTCGAGGAGAGCCTCACTCGCGCGAAGTTCGAGTCGCTGACGTCGGACCTTATCGACCGTACCGTCGAACCGACCGAGCAGGCACTCGAGGACGCGGGCTACGAGAAATCCGACATCGACGAAGTGCTGCTGGTCGGTGGCTCGACGCGGATGCCACAGGTCGCAGACAAGGTCGAGGAACTGACCGGCCAAGAGCCACAGAAGAACGTCAACCCGGACGAAGCCGTTGCACTCGGCGCGGCGATTCAGGGTGGTGTCCTCGGCGGCGAAGTCGACGACATCGTCCTGCTCGACGTGACGCCACTCAGCCTCGGTATCGAGGTCAAAGGCGGCCTCTTCGAGCGACTCATTGAGAAGAACACGACGATTCCGACCGAGGAATCAAAGATCTTCACCACGGCAGCGGACAACCAGACCACGGTGCAGGTCCGTGTCTTCCAGGGTGAGCGCGAAATCGCCGCCGAAAACGAGATGCTCGGCGAGTTCCATCTGACGGGTATTCCGCCAGCGCCGGCGGGTACGCCACAGATCGAAGTCACGTTCTCGATTGACGAAAACGGTATCGTCAACGTCTCTGCGGAGGACAAAGGCTCCGGCGAGAGCGAGGAGATCACCATCGAGGGCGGTGCCGGTCTCTCCGACGCCGAGATCGACCGTCTGCAGGAAGAAGCGGAGAAACACGCCGAAGAAGACGAGCAGAAACGCCAGCGCATCGAGGCTCGCAACGCCGCCGAAGCCACGATCCAGCGCGCTGAATCCCTGCTCGAGGAGAACGACGAACAGGTCGACGACGATCTGCGCGGTGAGATCGAGGCCGCAATCGAAGACCTCGAGGCCGTTATCGACGATAACGAGGCCGACGCTGACGACATCGAGGCTGCGACCGAAGACCTGAGCACGGAACTGCAGGAAATCGGCAAGCAGATCCACCAGGAAGCAGGCGCTGGCGCAGCAGGTGCGGGCGCTGCCGGTGCTGGTGCGGCCGGCGCAGGTCCCGGTGGCATGGGCGACATGGGTGGCATGGGCGGTGGCCCGAACCCAGGCCCAGGCGCAGCAGGCGGTGACGACAGCGAGGAGTTCGTCGACGCTGACTTCGAAGACGTTGACGAAAACGACGAAGACTGAGTCGTTTTCGTCAGCCCGTCAGACGTAGTCTGACGACGTTGACGAAGACGACGAGAACTGAACGGTCGCGTCTTCGGTCTTCGAGTAGACTATCGAGAGTGAGGAATTCGCTGGTGTATCGCAAGTGTTGCACCCGCGAACGAACGGAGTGAGTGAGCGGTCTTTTTCATCGAAGTTTTTGCGCAAGTGGTTCGCCAGCGGCGAACCCGCCGCGGAAAAAGTTCGTACCGGAACGTTCGTTTCAAGTGGCGCAAGCGAGTATCAGTGGCTAACGAATGAGCGAGGACTTTTACGACGTACTCGGTGTGGGCCAGGACGCCTCCGCCGACGAGATCAAATCGGCCTACCGGGAGAAGGCAACGGAGTATCACCCGGACGTCAGCGACGATCCCGACGCGGAGGAGAAGTTCAAGAAAATCCAGAAGGCAAAGCAGGTTCTGACTGACGAGGAAAAGCGAAGCGCCTACGACCGGATGGGCCACGACCGCTACGAGCAGGCCGAAAAGCACGGCTACGACGCCGGTGGCGGTGCCGGTGGCATGGGTGGCGACCCGTTCGGCGGCATGGGCGGTGGCGGCATGGGCGGCGGCCTCGGTGACATTTTCGAGCAGATGTTCACCGGTGGCGGTGGCGGCCGCGGTCGTCGCCAACGCAAAGGCCAGGATCTGCGCACCGAACTCGAGATCGATCTCGAGGAGGCGTTCAACGGCGCGGAAAAGCAGTTTACCCTCGAGCGTCCGGAGACCTGTGAGTCGTGTGACGGTGAGGGACACCCGCCGGATGCGGATGCCCAGACGTGTCCGGAGTGTCAGGGCCAGGGTCAGAAACGCCAGGTCCAGCAGACGCCGCTCGGTCGCGTTCAGCAGACGACGACGTGCCGGCGCTGTGAGGGTGAGGGAACGCTGTATTCCGAGACCTGCAGCGAGTGTCGCGGTGATGGATACGTTCGCACGGAGGCGACGCTGACGATTGAGGTGCCAGCAGGGATTCAGGATGGCCAGACGCTGCGGATGGAACGCGAGGGTGCGCCGAGTCCGGACGGCGGCCCGCACGGTGATCTGCTGATTGATATTACGATCCGCGAGCACGAGGAGTTCGAGCGGGAGGGCGACGATCTCCGGTACCGACTTCCACTCTCGTTCCCACAGGCGACCTTCGGCGATACGGTCGAGGTGCCGACGCTCGACGGTGCAGTCGA
Organism: Natronolimnobius baerhuensis; assembly: GCF_002177135.1. Taxonomy (NCBI): domain Archaea; kingdom Methanobacteriati; phylum Methanobacteriota; class Halobacteria; order Halobacteriales; family Natrialbaceae; genus Natronolimnobius; species Natronolimnobius baerhuensis. The sequence goes on along the minus strand of NZ_MWPH01000002.1, from coordinate 401,684 downwards.
GTTCGAGGTGCCGACTGGGACCCAGAGCGGCGAGACGTTCCGCCTCGGTGGCAAGGGGATGCCTCGACTCCGCCGACGCGGGCAGGGTGACCTCTACGTCCAGATTCAGATCGTGACGCCCGAGAAACTCAACGAGGAACAGCGTGAGGCCCTCGAGGCGTTCGCCGAGGCTGGCGGTGACGAAATCGAGATCAAGGAAGGCTTCTTCGAGAAGATCAAGCGGGCGTTCTGACTAGACTAGTCGACATCCACCGCTCGCTCGAGTTGTTTTTGGTTCCTCGTTCTAGGTGGAGTTCGCCAGCAACCTATTCGGAAGTCTGACTGTCACGAGACCGTCCAACACAGGTTAAGTCGATTGTTAACGTACCAACACGTGAGGCACTATGTCACGCGCCCAAATACTGCTCATCGCCGGCGATTTTGTCGAAGACTACGAGGTAATGGTTCCGTTCCAGGCGCTCCAGATGGTCGGCCACGAGGTCCATGCCGTCTGTCCGGAGAAAGCGGCGGGCGACACCTGTCCGACGGCCGTCCACGACTTCGAGGGCGACCAGACCTACACCGAGAAGCCGGGCCACAATTTCGAACTGAACCACGATTTCGAGGACGTCGATCCTGCGGACTACGACGCCCTCGTCGTCCCCGGCGGCCGCGCGCCCGAGTATCTCCGGACCTACGACGACGTGCTCGAGATCGTCCAGCACTTCTTCGAGGCGGACAAACCCGTCGCGGCGCTGTGTCACGGCCTCCAAATTCTCGCTGCAGCGGACGTCCTCGAGGGACGGACCTGCACCGCGTATCCCGCACTCGAGGCCGACGTGATCGCGGCAGGCGGAGAGTGGGAAGACGACGTCACCTGCGACGGCAACCTCGTGACCGCCCAGGCGTGGCCGGATCATCCCGAGTGGCTCGCCGAGTTCCTCGACTGTCTCGGGACGGACGTCGAGCACGCCGAGCCGGCGGCTGCGGACGACTGAGACTGCCGGCTAACGTGAGTTGCAGGTTATGACTGACCGTTTCAAATCGGTCGAAAACGAGTACAGCCCGCCATACGGCGGTAATTGACAGCGATGGGGTCCGTCGGTATCGGCGGCCTTTTTTGCAGCGCTCCCCAGGGTTCGGTATGACCGCCGCGACAGTCGACGAGTTGTTCACGCGCGAGCGTCGCGAGCGCTGGGGCGACCGAACGACCCTCGTCGATGCGACTGGCCGGGAGTACGACCACCACTGGCTCTGTACCACCGCGTGGAAAGCCGGGAACTTCTTGCGACATTCGGGGGTTCGAAACGGCGTGACCGTCGGCGTCGTCGGCACTGGCCCGCTTGCCTTGCTTGCGTTTTTTGGGGCGACATTGCTCGAGGCCCGGACTCGGTTCGACCCACCGACTGACCTAGCTGGCGATGACTCGTTTCGCGCGCTTGTCGCACCCGTCGAAGACCTCGAGTCGGGAACGTACGACCTCCCAGTGGGTGCACAGCGAATCGGCTACGGTGACAAGCCCGAGCAGCCGGACATCCACAACTTCAACGGCGGACTCTGGAGTGAGAACCCGTCGTTCCCGCCGGTGTCCATCGACCCTGAGACTGCGCTGGTTACCGATGGTCAACGAAGCGTGAGCCACTCCGAGGCGATTGCGGCGGCACAGCACGTGATCGACGACAACAGCCTCGAGCGTGGGGATCGCATCGTTGTTCGCACACCGCTCTCGGATTGTCGAACGGTCGTTGCGGGCGTTCTTGCGCCGTTGCTCGCCGAAGGAACGATTGTGTTGGGAGCTGACGATGCTGACGAACTCGGCAAGTACGCTGTGACGACGAGTGACGGTGACGTGGCGTCTGTTCCGGAAGCAGAGCACATCGTGCTCGAGGACATCTCACTAGCGTAGCCTCGTTCGTTTCGAGTCGGATGAGGCTCTCAAGTATCGGTACTATCCTTTATTTTGCCCGTTGTGGTGACTCGAGGCATGCCCGATGTTGCGATTGTCGGCGGTGGCCCTGCCGGGTTGAGTGCCGCACTGTTTACGGCGAAAAACGGCCTCGAGACGGCCGTCTTCGACACTGACGAGACGTGGATGCACAAGGCACATCTGTTCAACTATCCGGGGATTCGAAGCATCAGCGGCAGCGAGTACATGGAGTTGACGCGCGGGCAGGTCCGTGATCGCGGCGCAGAGATACATACTGGCGAGGCGGTAACTGGTATCGACAGGATCGCCGACGGTTTTCGGATCAAAACGGCTGATGCGACGTACAAGGTTTCGTACGCGATACTCGCGACTGGCGCGGACCGCTCGTTTGCCGAGGATCTCGGCTGTAAACTCGACGACAGAGACACGGTCGATGTCGATCTGGATATGGCAACGAGCGTCGACAACCTGTATGCGACCGGTGCCATGGTCCGCGCGGAGGAGTGGCAGGCCGTCATCGCTGCGGGGGATGGAGCCGCAGCCGCGCTCTCGATTCTCAGTACCGAACTGGGCGAGCACTACCACGACTTCGATACGCCCGGCGACGTGCCGTCGTTTCGTTCCGAGTAGCGCTGACTCGAGTCCGTGGTCCATCGCAGTCTGTCGCGGCCGGCTCCTTGTCACACTCTGCCGCGGCCCGTGCTTTATTGGCCTTTCAGGGCGTGTTCACGATGATGCACACTGGCGTCTGTTACTTTCCTGAACACTGGCCGCGTGAGCGCTGGGCGGACGATATCGAGCGAATGGCTGAGGCGGGTATCGAGTACGTCCGTATGGCCGAGTTCGCCTGGAATCGGATGGAACCCGAGCCCGGCGAGTACGACTTCGAGTGGCTCGAGGCGGCTGTCGACCTGATCGGCGAGCACGACATGCAGGCGGTGTTGTGTACGCCGACGGCGACGCCGCCGAAGTGGCTGCTCGATGAGTATCCCGAGATCCGACAGGAAGAGCCGGATGGAACGCCACTCGAGTTCGGCAGTCGGAGACACTACTGTTTCAACTCGGCCGTCTACTGGCGTGAGAGTCGCCGTATCATTGAGAACCTGGCCGATCACTTTGCGGGCCACGAGCACGTCGCTGGCTGGCAGACTGACAACGAGTACGGCTGTCACGAGACCGTTCGCTGTTACTGCGATGACTGCGCGTCGGCATTCCGAACGTGGCTTCGCGAGTACTACGACTCAATCGACGACCTCAACGAGGCGTGGGGCAATGCCTTCTGGAGCCAGGAGTACCGGAGCTTTTCCGAGGTCGATCTCCCAGGGCCGACGGCGGCGAATCACCACCCCTCGAGACTGCTCGATTACAATCGCTTCGCCAGCGACAGCGTCGTGGAGTACAACCGGCTGCACGTCGATCTCCTCCGCGAGGCCGACGATGATTGGTTCGTCACGCACAACTTCATGGGTGATTTCGACCCGCTCGATGCCTTCGACGTGAGCGAAGATCTCGATTTTGCCGCGTGGGACTCCTACCCGACGCTGCATACGCAGGATGCTCCCGATACGCCCGCGCCCGAGGAGATGGGCGACGACCTCCAGCGCGCCGGCGACCCGGACGTGACGGGGATGAACCACGCGCTCTATCGTGGCGCAAGTGACGGCCCGTTCTGGGTTATGGAGAACCAGGCCGGCGACATCCGGGCATTTCCCTACTCGGCGGAACCCGACGACGGGATGATTCGCCTCTGGACGCATCAGGCCGCCGCCCACGGAGCCGACGTGGTCTCGTACTTCCGCTGGCGGCGCTGCCAGTTCGGCCAGGAACAGTACTGGGGCGCGTTGAACAACTACGACGGCGCACCAGACCGCGGCCTCGAGGAAGCCACGGATACCGCCGCGGAGTTTGAGTCTCTCCCTGATCTCGACGCTCCAAGCGGCGACGTTGCGATACTCGTCGACTACGACAGTCTCTGGGCGACTCACGCCGAGGCCCACTCGCCCGACTTCGACTACTGGGCGCATCTGCGTGCGTACTATCGCGCACTCCGGCGACGCGGCGTGACCGTCGATCTCGTGTCGACGAGCGCCGACCTCGAGGCGTACGCTGCCCTCGTCGCGCCGTCGCTCCATCTCGTCGACGACGATCTTGCGGATCGACTGACGGCGTACGTCCAGGACGGCGGCGAACTCCTGTTGACGATCCGCTCGGCGATGAAAGACGAACACGACCATCTGCGCGACGAACTCGCGCCAGGGCCGCTCGCGGAGGCCCTCGGCGCACACGTCGCACAACACGAGAGCCTCTCGCCGGGCGTCGAGACGCAGGTGAGCTACGACGGCGAGTCCTACGCGTATCAGACGTGGGCCGAGTGGCTCGAGCCAGACGACGGGACAGTCATCGGTCGCCTCGAGTCAGGGCCCGGAACAGAAGAACCCGCCATCGTCCGCAACGCTGTGGGCGACGGCCACGTCGAATACGTTGGCGTCTGGCCGGAGGCGGACCTCGCGGACGCGATTTCGGTGGGTCTGCTCGAGCGCGCGGATGTCCCAGTCAGCGAACGCCTGCCCGGGCGCGTCCGCCTGACCGAACGCGACGGCTACACGTGGGTCACGAACTTCGGAACGGACGCCGTAACGGTCGACGCTGGCTCCGGCACGCTCGTCCTCGGCGACGAGACGGTTTCGGGTCGCGACCTTGCGGTTGTCGACGCGCCCGCCCACGAACTCGAGATCGACCTCGAAACTTAGTCCGCACGCCCCTTTTGGTGCGCAGGATCGTCCCGCGCTGTGTTCCGATTCAGACACGCTCGAGGCCACAGCGAGGGCTGTGTTCGTGTGTTCGACTCGAGACACTGTTGCCGCTATTAACCGATTTGATATAGCGATATTCAATGTATGATGTACGTTCGGAGGTGTACCAGTCGCTCGAGGAAATGCGAGTACAGACTCTATAGCCGTCGAAAACAGCGCGTTCGCGCGTTACAGACGTTCGGACCAGGACAGTGAGAACCGAGCGTGGTACTCCCGTGGGGTCCAGCCGCAGTCGACGCAGGTGAGCGGACCATCAGTATCGACGGTTGGGCCCGAACAGGTCGGGCAAGCCGATGTGGTCGTTCCGCCGTCGGTGACCAGCCGTTTCGACGTACTCGGCAGCGATGGGTGACAGTCCGCGCAACTGCGTTTCGTTCGTTGGTGTGTCATCGTTTCGGACCGCACGCGGTGTTCAAAGAGTTGGGGCACGTCATCGCCACACGTGGCACACTCGGCCATGGTATGTCATATATACACACGAGACCACATATAGTTTACTCGATTGCGTTCTCCGGGGATGCTCGAGGGCAAACCGACCACTGTTTCGCGAGTTCGACGGACACACGTTTCATGCGGCCCGTCTCAGGGAACGGAGTGTGTACTGCGGTTTTCAAATCGAATTCTCGGCGAACAAGTGTGATCGCCGCGAGTCGGTGCTTGCACCTGGCAACCCACAAATGCTTTTGGCCGGCATCACCTATAGTGGGCCATGTACGTGCGGGACGCGAAAAACAGAGAGGAGGTCTGGCTACTCGACCACATCGAGTCGATGGGGCTCGACGAGACGGCGTTCCGCTCGCGCGACTACGTCATTGCCGTCGACGAACTCTCAAACGAGAAGGCCGGCTTTGGCCGAATTCGAATTCACCGCGTCAGTGCCGACCGTGACGAGAGTGACGAACCCACGGAATACTGCGAACTGACCAGCATCGGCGTCCTCGAGGGTTGGCGCGGACAAGGCGTTGGTGCACACGTTATCGAACGACTCATCGAGTACGCCAGCGACGAGGGCTTTGACACCGTCTACACGCTGACCGGCGAGGGAAGCTATCTCGCACAGTTTGGGTTCCGCCGAATCGACGAATCGAATCTGCCCGACCCACTGCAAACACGCCTCGAGAGCAAGCGAGAGGGCGTCGACCCCGATGCGGTTCCATACGCACTCGAGGTCGACCGATTCCGGATGCCAGCCGCCCTCCGCGAAGCGTTCAAACGCGCACCCGAGGGAGACGACGAGGTGTCAACCGACGATGCCCCGGAGGATTTCGGCATCGATCCCGACTCGGCGACCTACAAGTACGACACCGGCGGATAGTCTGTACCTGGCGCTGGCCGTCAGCGGCCAGCACCTCGAGTCGCCATCCTTGCGCTGCATACTTTTCAATCCCGGCCCGCGTACGAAGTGATATGTTTGATGACGACGACCTCGAGGCGATCCGCGAGGGCCACGGGGAGTGGCACGAGGAGACGGTCGGCCCGACCCTCGAGCGCTTTGGCGAACGCCAGGAAACCTTTACCACTGATACGGGCGGCCAGGAGGTCGACCGTCTCTATACGCCCGACGATGTCGCAGATCTCGAGTACGAAGCCGACCTCGGCTATCCCGGCGAACCGCCGTACACGCGCGGCGTCTACTCGACGGGCTATCGCGGGCGGCTGTGGACGATGCGTCAGTACGCTGGCTTCTCGACGCCCGAAGACACCAACGAGCGCTATCACTACCTGCTCGAGGAGGGCCAGACCGGACTCTCGATGGCCTTCGACCTGCCGACGCAGATGGGCTACGACTCGGACGATCCGATGGCGGCGGGCGAGATCGGGAAAGCCGGCGTCGCAATCGACTCGCTTGCGGACATGGAGACCGTCTTCGAGGGCATTCCGCTGGATGAAGTCTCGACGTCGATGACGATCAACGCGCCCGCTGCCGTCTTACTCGCGATGTACATTGCGGTAGGCGACCAGCAAGGCGTCGACCGCGCGGAGTTGCGCGGAACGATCCAGAACGACCTCCTCAAAGAGTACATCGCGCGCAACACCTACATCTACCCGCCGGAGCCGTCGATGCGGATCATCACGGACATTTTCGACTTTTGTGCCTCTGAGACGCCGAAGTTCAACACCATCTCGATTTCGGGCTATCACATCCGCGAGGCCGGCTCGACGGCCGCACAGGAACTGGCCTTTACCCTGGGTAACGGGATCGAATACGTCGAGGCTGCCATCGACGCCGGACTCGATGTCGACGAGTTCGCCCCGCAGTTGTCGTTTTTCTTCAACGGACACAACAACATCTTCGAGGAGGTTGCGAAGTTTCGCGCCGCCCGCCGGATGTGGCACGACATCATGGACGAGCGCTTCGACCCGGCGAACCCGAAGTCCAAACAGCTCAAGTTCCACACCCAGACCGCGGGCTCGATGCTCACCGCACAGCAAATCGAGAACAACGTGGTCCGGGTCGCCTACCAGGCGCTCGCCGCCGTTCTCGGCGGAACGCAGAGTCTGCACACGAACGGCAAGGACGAAGCCCTCGCACTGCCGACCGAAGAGTCCGTCCGCACCGCCTTGCGGACTCAGCAGATTCTCGCTCACGAGTCCGGCGCGGCAGACACCATCGACCCGCTCGCGGGCAGCTACTACGTCGAATCGCTGACTGACGAGGTCGAGGAAGAGGCCTACGAGATTCTCGAGGCCGTCGACGACCGCGGCGGGATGCTCGAGGCGGTCGAACAGCAGTGGGTCCAGCGCCAGATTCAGGACACGGCCTTCGACCGCCAGCGAGAGATCGACGAACGCGAGCGCATCATCGTCGGCGTCAACGAGTTCGAAGTCGACGAAGACCCCGAAATGGACGTCGAGGAAGTCACCGACGAGGACCAGCAACGTCAGATTGACCGCCTCGAGTCGGTCAGGGACGACCGCGATGACGAGGCGGTCGACGCGACGCTCGAGGCGCTGCGCGAGGCGGCACAAGGGGACGACAATCTGTTGCCGTACATCGTCGATGCGGTGAAGGCGTACGCGACGGTTGGTGAGATCTGTAACGTCCTGCGCGACGAGTTCGGCGAGTATCAGCCCGGCGCGGTCTGAACCCGGCTTCGATCAGCGCGCGGCTGTCGACCGCGAACAATGTGACTCTCTCGAGAGCGAAACTGCCGCCCGGATGTTCAAGCCCCGCGGGGCCGTGTCTCAGCGCATGGAACTCGGTCCGGACGATCCGACGGCGACCGTTACGGCCGGCGGTGCGGAGATTCCCGCCCTTGGCTTCGGAACCGCACGAATGACCGGCGACGAGTGTCGGCGCGCGGTCGAAACCGCACTCGAGGTCGGCTATCGCCACATCGATACCGCGCAGATGTACGACAACGAGGCGGCAGTCGGCGAGGCCATCGCTGCGAGCGATGTCGACCGCGATGACGTCTTCGTCGTCACCAAGGTCCATCCCGACAACGCCGCCGTCGACGACGTGCTCGAGTCGACTCGCGAGAGCCTCGAGCGCCTCGGGCTGGCAACCGTGGACCTGCTCCTGTTACACGCACCGAGCGAGGAGGCACCGCTCGAGGAGACGCTCGCGGCGATGAACGACCTGCAGACCGACGGCGCGGTCGACCACATCGGCGTCAGCAACTTCTCGGCGAGCCAACTCGCGGACGCGACCGACCACTCGGAGACACCCATCGTCGCGAATCAGGTGAAGTATCACCCGTATTATCACCAGGACGACTTGCTCGAGTTCTGTGCCGAGCACGATATTTGCCTGACGGCCTACAGTCCGCTCGCAGAGGGTGCGGTGCCGGGTGACGACCGACTCGCCGAGATCGGCGATACACACGGCAAGTCCGCGGCGCAGGTCGCGCTGCGCTGGCTGATCCAGCAACCGCCCGTCGCGGCGATTCCCAAGGCCTCGAGTCGAGCACATATCGAGACCAATGCGGACGTGTTCGACTTCGAACTCTCCGACGACGAGATGGAGGCGGTAACTGCGGTCGGCGACGGCGTCTGGAACCAGCTCGCTGCGAAGTTGGGGCTTCGCTGACGGCGGGCTCGAGGGTGGCTCGCGTACAGACTGGTGACGCACTCGAGGTCAACTGGTTGGAGGGACGACCTCGAGCATCGGTCGTCCCAGATCGTCATCTCGATTTCTTCGTCGGAAACTCATCGTATATTTTAACACATGATACCCATATAGAGCACCCATGCTATCGAACGCGAACGGAACGAAAATCGGCTTCTTCGGTCGGCTCAAAACCGGCTGGACGTTGACCAAAGACAGTATCAGTGTGATTCGACACCATCCCCGACTCCTGGTCCTTCCGGCACTCGCAGGTGCCTCGAGCCTGCTCTTTTTCGCGCTCTTCTTTGGCCCGCTGTTGATCGCCGACGCGCTCGGCAGCGGCCTCGAGTACGCCGTCCTCTTCGTCCTGTATCTAGTGACGACGTTCGTCAGTACGTACTGTTCGGCTGCGCTGGTCTACGGGACGAACGAGGCGTTTCACGGGCGCGAACCGGCGGTGCGAAAGTGTCTCAGCGCAGTCAGTGACCGGCTCGGTCCAATCATGGTCTGGTCGGTGATCGCTGCGACCGTCAGCGTGATCCTCAAGAGTCTCGAGGGATCGGACAACCCCGTCGCCTCGCTGCTCGGGGCGTTGTTCGCCGTCGGCTGGTCGATTATGACCTTCTTCATCGTGCCGGTGATCGTCTTCGAAGACGTCTCTATCAAGTCGATGTTCACGCGCAGTGGCTCGACATTTAAGGAGACGTGGGGCGAGACGCTGGGTGCCGGCTTCGGCATCACGCTGATTACGGCGCTCATCGGGTTCGTGTTCGTCGGTGGCGCACTTGCGATTTCGCTCGCCGTCGCCTCCGTCGTCCCCGCACCGGGATTCGTCCTCGCGGTCGTCCTCGTCGGCGGTGCACTCGCGTTCACCTACGTCCTCGGCCAGACGATCTGGGGCGTCGCAAAGACCGCACTGTACGTCTACGCCGTCGAAGGCACCGCTCCCTCCGAGTTCGACAACTTCGACTTCGAGACGCTCGGCGGCCGCACCGAACAGTCGGCGTCGACCGGCTCTCGAGAACTTTCGCCTCGAGCGGACTAACTGCAACTGTTTGCCGAGGGCCGACTCGCCCAGCGATTTTTGAAGGCCGTCCGCGAACGGACAGTATGAACACGCATTTCGATCACGCCGGTGTCGCGACCGACGACGCGGCCGAACTCGCCGATCTGTACGCAGACCTCTTCGGCCTCGAGATCGCCCACGAAGAGGAGTTCGACGGCATGCGCGTCGTCTTTGTAGACTGCGGAAACGGCTACTTCGAACTGCTCGAGCCACTCGAGGACGGGACAATTGCGCAGTATCTCGACTCACACGGTGCGGGGATTCACCACCTCGCGCTCGCGACTGGTGATCTCGAGGGCGCGCTCGAGCGTGCGCGCGCGAGTGATGTTCGATTAATCGACGAGGAGCCACGTCCCGGTGCGTGGGGACACACGGTGGCCTTTCTCCACCCGGCGGATACGGGCGGCGTGTTGCTCGAGTTCGTCGAGTACTGACCGCGCTACTGGGACGTCGAATCGTCTGGGCCGTCGGGACTCCCTTCCTCGATGTTGATACGATGCGGTTCGGGCGGGTCGTCAGGCTCACGTTGTTGCTCGCTGTTTCCCCCGCCGACTGGCAGTTTCGTCCGCAGATCGGCCGCGAACGATTGGACCTGATCGACGAGCGTCGCGACTTCCTCTTCGAACTGCTCGACGGAGCGCTCGACGTAGTGCACTCGCTGGGCGGGGACGCGACGGACGATATCGTGGCCCTCCTCGTCCTCGTCGGTCTTGATTATCCAGTGGTCCTGAAAGTAGGCGATGTGTTCGTTCGGGACTGTCTTTCTGACCGTCCCTTCGTCCGGTTCGTCGTAGACAATCGTTGCCTGGCCGATATCACGCTCGAGTTCGAGGTCGTCATCCACCATGTGGTGATGTACAACGCGTGCGAGCGTAGGTACTGTGCTTGCAAGTATCACGCGGAGACAGGCAAACAACCGAGCAGATTAGCCGAAGTTCTCGATGTGTGCACCGTCGGCGTCGCCGCCAGCGTCCTCAATTGTCTCGGCGACGGTCGTCACGAACGCATCGAAGCCGAACGCGTACACCTGTCCTGCCTCGAGATGCGTCTCGATTGCGTCGGTAAGTGCCTCGCGGTCGTCGCCCGCGACGAGTTCGACCGGGACATCATCGTCCGCGAGGGCCTCGAGTCGCTCGCGGTGAGCGGGCGCGTCGTCCTGATAGATCACGACGGCGTCGTGACCGGCGTCGTGGGCGGCTTCGGCGATGGCGATTGCGGGACCGACGCCCGGTCCGCCTGCGATAGCGACGACGTCGCCGTCTTCGTCGCCGTCGTAGGTAATCGTCCCGAACGGGCCGTCGATATGGACGGTTTCGCCGCCCTCGAGGTCGGCGAGCCACGGCGAGAGGTCGCCCTCGGGGTCGACACCGACGGTGATCTCGAAGGTGTCCGCGACGGACGGCGAGGAGAGCGTATAGTGGCGCTCGACGACGTCGTCATCGTCCGGGTCATCGACTGCGCCCTCGCCGGGAACCGCGCGCAGCAAGACGAACTGTCCCGGTGCGGCGTCGAACTCAGCTGGCGTCTCGAGGTCGAGTGCGACGGTTTCTGGGCCGACATCGCGTACCGATACAACAGTGACTGGCGTTCCGTCCATGGCTTCGGATTCGGCTGCTGTGCGAAAAGGCGTTCCGTTCCGGTTGTTGGAAACGCGGGTGCCGTATGTCCACACACGGGGATCGATGGCACAACGCAGGTGACCTGGTAGGGGTTTCAGAAGCCTTTTCATTTACTGGGGGCAAGGTCCGGCATAACATGGCTGAGGACCTCAACTGGGCGGTCGGAGGCGAAGCCGGAGACGGCATCGACTCGACCGGAAAAATCTTCGCACAGGCGCTCTCGCGTGCCGGCCGACACGTGTTCACGTCGAAAGACTTCGCGTCGCGAATCCGCGGCGGTTACACTGCCTACAAGATTCGAACATCTGTCGATGATATTCAAAGTGTTGTCGACCGACTCGACATTCTCGTTGCGCTGACGCAGCGAACAATCGACGAGAATCTGGATGAACTCCACGAGGGTAGTGCCGTCATCTACGACGGTGAGCGCTCGTGGGAAGCCGAAATCCCCGACGAGATCACCGCCGTCGACGTACCACTGAAATCGCTCGCCGAAGACGCCGGCGGCGCAATCATGCGCAACGTCGTCGCACTCGGTGCGGCGTGTGAAATCGCCAACTTCGATGTCGAGTACCTCGACGAATCCCTCGAGAAACGCTTCGGCGGCAAAGGCTCGAAAATCGTCGAGAACAACAAGGAAGCCGCTCGACTCGGCCAGGAATACGTCCAGGAGAACTACGATCTGGACCACCTCGGCTACAGTCTCGAGACGACGGACAACGATTACGTCCTCTTGAACGGCAACGAAGCGATTGGCATGGGTGCCATCGCCGCTGGCTGTCGCTTCTACGCCGGCTACCCGATCACGCCCGCAACCTCCATCATGGAGTATCTGACGGGCCGAATCGAAGAGTACGGCGGGCACGTCGTGCAGGCAGAAGACGAACTCTCGGCGATCAACATGGCGCTTGGTGGTGCACGCGCTGGCGCGCGCTCGATGACCGCAACCTCCGGTGCTGGGATTGACCTCATGACCGAGACGTTCGGCCTCGTTGCAACCAGCGAGACACCGCTTGTCATCACTGACGTCCAGCGTTCCGGTCCATCGACCGGGATGCCGACGAAACAGGAACAGGGCGATCTCAACATGGCGCTGTACGGTGGCCACGGTGAGGTGCCACGCTTCGTCGTCGCGCCGACGACGATCACCGAGTGCTTCTGGAAGACCATCGAGGCGTTCAACCTCGCCGAAAAGTACCAGACGCCGGTGTTCCTGATCTCCGATCTGGCAATGTCCGTCACCGAACAGACGTTCCCACCGGAAGCGTTCGACATGGACGACGTCGAGATCGACCGCGGCAAACTCGTCGACGACGACACCGTCGACCAGTGGCTCGACTCGCAGGGTCGGTTCCGCGCACACGCTGCCACCGAAGACGGCGTCAGCCCCCGTGCCATCCCCGGCACAACCGACGGCGCACACATGTCCACCGGCTTAGAGCACGACGAACTCGGTCGCCGAACCGAAGAAACCGACGTGCGCGTCCAGCAGGTCGACAAACGAAATCGAAAGGTCGAGACCGCCAAAGAAGAAGAAGGCTGGGAGTACCGTGAGTTCGGGAACCCTGACTCCGAGAACCTCATCCTCTCGTGGGGATCGAACGAAGGTGCACTCGTCGAAGCCCTCGAGTATCTCGAGGAAGACGATGTTGATCTGCGCGTGATTTCGGTGCCGTACATCTTCCCGCGTCCGGATCTGACCGACGAGATCGAGGCGGCCGAGGAAGTCATCGTTGTCGAGTGTAACGCAACGGGACAGTTCGCGGATCTGATCGAACACGACGCCCTTACCCGCGTCAAACGCATCAACAAGTACACCGGTATCCGCTTCAAGGCGGACGAACTCGCCGAACAGATCACCGAAAAACTCTCCGCAGAGGTGCCAGCATAATGAGCTCCGACGTTCGATTCACAGACTTCAAATCCGACAAGCAGCCAACGTGGTGTCCCGGTTGCGGTGACTTCGGGACGATGAACGGTATGATGAAAGCCCTCGCCGAAACCGGAAACGACCCGGACAACACGTTCGTGGTCGCTGGAATTGGTTGTTCCGGCAAGATCGGGACCTACATGCACAGCTACGCCCTTCACGGGGTCCACGGCCGTGCGCTTCCGGTCGGACAGGGTGTCAAGATGTCCCGCCCCGACATCGAAGTGATGGTCGCCGGCGGTGACGGTGACGGCTACTCAATCGGTGCCGGTCACTTCGTCCACGCCGTCCGCCGAAACGTCGACATGTCCTACGTCGTCATGGACAACCGCATTTACGGACTGACGAAAGGGCAGGCCTCGCCAACGTCGCGGTCTGACTTCGAAACCTCGACGACCCCAGAAGGACCAAAACAGCCGCCGGTGAACCCACTCGCACTCGCACTCGCCTCCGGCGCGTCCTTTATCGCCCAGTCGTTCGCTTCCGACGCCCTGCGCCACCAGGAGATCGTCCAGGAAGCCATCGAACACGACGGCTTCGGCTTCGTCAACGTCTTCAGCCCGTGTGTCACGTTCAACGACGTCGACACCTACGACTACTTCCGCGACAACCTCGTCGACCTGCAGGAAGACGAAGACCACGACCCGACCGATTACGAGGCAGCCAAGGAAGTCATCCTCGACAGCGACAAGGAGTATCAAGGTGTGATGTATCAGGACGACGAGTCCGTGCCGTACCACGAACAACACGGCGTCACCGAGAACATGTCCGAGATTCCAGACGGTGCGCCTGAGGACGCGATGGACCTCGTCCGCGAGTTCTACTAACCTACCGACCGCCTTTCGGTTGCAGTGTTGTTTTTGTTTGCAGTTTTCACTGATAGCGTCGAGGTACTCCGCTCTCACTCGAGGTCGGTCGACCGGGGACCCGTCTCGAGGCAAGCGTGACTGTCTTACTCCGCGTCGTCCGTGAGTTCAGCGCCAGTATCGAACGTGTACGTCGCAATTTCTGTCGACTCACAGACTGGGCAATGATCTAAGTCTTCGTCAAAGTCAGTTCCGCAGTGACGGCACTCGTAGATGATCGTCGCGTTCGGGTCCGCCTCACGCTCGTCGTCATCCCCCTGCAGGAACTCGGGAAGATATTTACTGAGTGACATGGATGCCAATTACTGCTGTCGCGTCCGCAGGTCTGGCTCTCTGTCAGGGCCGTGAAAGCCCTGAACGGTCGGCCCGTCGGTCTCGTTCGGTGCAAACACGGTCACGATATCGTGGGCGTGAATTTCTGTATCGCCGTGTGGTGTGATCACGTCGTCGTCGCGCTCGATTGCAATCACCAGCGTCCGATCATCGAGCAGTCCCTCCGCCGCTGCCTCCTCGAGTGTACAGTCGGCGATTGGGGCGTCCTCGTGGACGTTCACTTCGACGACTTCCGCGCCGCCGGTGAGGCTGATGTGATCGGTCAACTGCTCTCGAGGCTGCCCATCGGCGGGTCCGTAGGGCGTATACGGGAAATCGTGTTCGGTCTGTAAGAGGAACTCGTCTTCGATTTCGACGTCCAGTTTCGCGAGGTCGCGCCCAATGCGGCGTAGATCACTCGTATCGGTTCCGACTGTAAGGACGTGTAAGTTTATGCGACCGCCCATTAACTCTCTGACGTTGATCACGCCGGGGATGGTGCCGATCCGTCTGGCAACACCCTCGATTTCGTCAAACGAGACGTGACAGAGAAAGAGGTTCATCAGCGAGCCATCGGCGTGTTCGAAATCGACAGTCGCGTGATAGCCCTCGATAATCCCGTGTTCCTCGAGTTGTGCGATTCGATTGCGGACCGTCGCGCCGGAGACGCTTACCTGCTCAGCGATAGTCGGTGCCGACGTATTGCGCGCGTCGGCCATCAACGCGTAGATGATCCGACGGTCAATCTCGTCGAGTCGATAGCTGCTGCCGGTCCCGTCTCCCATAGATACCTGTGCGTCATACCGGACTATATATCCTCGGTACTTCGTATTCGATAGTTCTCGAGGGGGTCCTTTCCGAATCGAAAATCACTCGAGCGGTCGGCTATGTCGGGACGGTCCATTTGGACGGTCTCGAGAAGGGATTTGCTACTGGGACCAGAGGGGAGCAATTATTAGCCTGAGTCCAGACACAGTAGACACCAACCAGCAGTTGCGAGCCACTGTATGCACGTAATAATCGTCGGCGCAGGTGACGTTGGACAGGCAATCGCCAGCAACTTAGAGGACTCACACGATGTCGTCGTCATCGACCGCAATCAAGAGATTGTCGAGGAGTTGACTTACTCGATGGATGTCCTCGCGTTGCACGGTGATGGAACCGAACTCAAGACCTTACAAGCCGCGGATGTCGAAGAAGCCAGCCTCGTAATCGCCTGTACGGACAACGACGAAGTAAACGTCGTCGTCTGTGGCGCGGTCAAAACGGCGAGCAACGCCTTTACGATTGCCCGTGTCCGGCGACGAACACTCCTCGAGACCTGGGAGGGGTCACAGGGTGCATTCGGCGTTGATTTCATGGTCTGTACGGATCTGCTGACTGCGCGAACGATTTTCCGTATTTCAGGGCTTCCTGCGACACAAGATGTTGATACCTTTGTTGGCGGTCTCGTCAGAATGGCGGAGTTCGAAATCAACGCCGAAAGCCCCGTTGTCGATATGACCGTCCAGGAGGCCGACTGCTACGATTCGATGACGTTTGCTGGGATCTTCCGCGATGACGAGATGATCGTTGCCACCGGTGATACCGTTATCCGGGCAGGGGACCGGGTCGTCGTTATCGGCAGCCCCGGTTCTGTCGTCGACTTCGCAGAAGACGTTGCGACGCTCGATACCGACGATGCCGACGAAGTCGTCATCGTTGGTGCGAGTGAAATCGGCTTCCAGGCCGCTCGAGAGTTCGAAGAACACGGCTATCGGCCGCGACTGATCGAGCAGGACCACGACCGCGCGCGCGAGGTCGCCGAAGCGCTGCCGAACACGCTCGTGATGGAAAGCGACGCGACTGACGCCGAGTTCCTCGCGCGCGAACACATCGACGAGGCCAACGTCGTCATTGCTGCACTCGATGGCGACGAAAAGAACTTGCTCGTCTCCCTGCTTGCCCGCCGACTTGGCGTCGACCGGACGGTCGCAGTCATCGAGAACCTCCAGTACGCCGAACTGTTCGAAACGGTTGGCATCGATGTCGCAATCAACCCGCGCGAGGAGACCGCAGAAGAGATCGTCCGCTTTACTCGTGCCGGCCACACCGAGAAAGTCGCCATGCTCGAGCACGACCGGGCGGAGGTAATCGAGTTCGAAGTAAACGATAGCAGCGTCTTAGCGGGTGAGACGATTGTCGAAGCAATGAATGACTTACCCGACGGCGTCGTTATCGGCGCAATCTCGCGTGGTGGCGATCTGGTGACGCCACGTGGTGAGACGATGATCTATCCGGGCGATCACATCGTCGTCTTCGTTGATGCTGACGTGTTAGACGAAGTCGTCGAGACGATGTGAGTTTGGCTCACTCGCTAATCTCGAGCACTTCGACCAGATTCTCCTCCGGATCTCGGACGAAGAGAATCGAATTGCCGGTCGCAGTCGTCTGTGGCTCGCTCAGCGTCTCAGCATCGGCTGGCAGGTCCTCGTAGAACGCCTCGAGGTCGTCAACGGTGAAGCCAAAATGCATGCCGCCGGGCTGGTTGAGTTGTACACTCGAAATCTCCTCACCTTCGGGTTCGTACTCAACGAGTTCGATACGCACGCCATGTCCGTCGAGGTGGACAAACGTGCCCGCCGCGTCCGCGACGTCGACAGCGTCCGAAAACGCCTCGCCGGAGACCTCGAACTCGCCGGCGAGTTCGAAGCCGAGAACGTCCTGATAGAACGGCAGGACGGCCTCGAGATCGGCGACGGTGAGTCCAACGTGATGTGCCGTAAGCGATTGTGTAGACATGTCTCGAGTGGGGTGGGCGAGCGGTGATAATGGTTCTGTTGTCCGTCTGCCACTGTGTGCAGTCAGTGCGCTGACGCGCGGAAGTGACACACGCTTATTTTCCCGGCAGCCGACCACTCGGTATGACCCGTGTTGCACTTATCGCCCACGACGAGAAGAAAGCGGATCTAATCGAGTTTGCACAGGCCCACGAACAGCAACTCCAGGAGTACGACCTGCTCGCGACTGGCACCACGGGACAGCGACTGATGGACGAAACCGACCTCGAGGTCGAGCGAAAGCAATCGGGACCGCTTGGTGGCGACCTGATGATCGGCGGCGAGGTCGCAGAAGACATTATTGACGGCATCGTCTTCTTGCGAGACCCACTTCGTGCCCAGCCACACGAGCCGGATATCTCTGCGCTGTTGCGGATCTGTGACGTCCACGACACTGCGCTTGCGACAAACCTTGCTTCTGCGGAATTCCTCATCGAGGGCCTCGCAGATTGACATCCTCCCCGCGCTGAAGCGCGAGGATTCCCACGGCACCGCGCCGCTGGGTTGGGATATTGTGGTTTACGACGTGACTTGTTCTTGAGGCTCGAATGCGCCAGTTTCCTTGTCAAACAGGTACGTCGATGGCTGTGCCAACCAGCCGTTACTCCTATCTCCCCCATCGCAGGCAAGACTCGGAGATACTTTTTGTCGAATGTTCTCAGCACCGTTCACATCAGCGTTCGCCACCGTCCCGCAGTCATCGCACACGTACAACCCGCGTTCAACACGGTTCGCGTCACGCTTTCGTCCACAGCACGAACACGACTTCGACGTATCACGCTCAGATACCTCCTCAACCGTGATGCCTTCCATCTCGGCCTTATATTCGAGCAGATTGGTGAACCGGTCGAATGCCCACGAGTGTAGGTCGAGGTTGCCGTGTGTGCCCCAGTTCTCCGCTTCACCGCTCTCCTCATCCTCGCGGACACCGGAGAGATCGCCTACCACAATCGTGCCAACTCCTTCGTCCACACACCGTTGAACGATGTGTTTTGAGAGTGTGTGGAAATAATGGGTGCGGCGAGCCGACTTTTTTTGGTTCAACTGCGTGGCTTGCTTGGAGTCGGAGTCGTCACACCGGGCGATCCGCTTGCTGAAGTAGTAGTCGTCCTGCTTCAGACAGTTCAACGGATACAGTTCGCTGTGGCCATCTTGGTAGGCGAGGGCGGCGAAGTTGTTGATACCGAGATCAATACCCACCGTCTTCTCGCCGGGAGAGTCGACCACCTCAATCTCGACTTTGCACACGAAGTGCAACTCCCACTCCTCTCCCGTCCACACCGCTCGAACCTGTTGGACGCTCTCCACGCTGGAGAGGTCAACGTCGGGGCGGGTCTGGTACTTACAGAGGATGAAGTCCGACCAGTAGTCCTTGAGGTTTGAGCCTTGGGAGAACCGGACGCGGTTGTACTGGGTGTCGAGTTTGAAGCCAGCGGCTTTGAACGTGACCGTACTTCGTGGGTGGTTGTCGTTGTGTTTGCGGTAGCCGGGCGGGTTTGCTTGTGTGTCTCCGTTGCGTCGTTTGCCGTACCAGCCGTTGAACGCCTCAGCGAGTTCTTGAAGGACTCGCTGTGCTCAATGAGCGAAGCTCATTGGCATCACGAGACGGCTCGCCGTCTCGAACGAACTTGACTGAGAATGCAGGTCATCGTAGCGTTCGTGCGACTTCAGGTAGGCGGTGAGTTCGTCGTGTTCTGGGATGTAGTCGATTTCATCCCAGACGCGACTGATTGTCCACCGTCCGACGCTCACAAGAGCGGAGCTCTTGTGCAGCCCATCAGAAATCTTCGATTTCTGAGGACGTTCCAGAGTTTACTGGCAGTGAACCCGAGCGAATCGAGGTCGTCAGACACCTGTGGCTGGTTCCTGATGGAAGCAGTGTAGGTGCGCGTAACGACCTGTTTCGCCATACGTAATCTATGTTGACAAACCTACTTGGAGGTATGGATTATGCAGCGTGGAATATCCTGCCGTGGCATGAACGGTGGTTTGTGAAGGGGAGTGTCGGATTCATCCCCGCCCTGAAGGGACGGGGCTTTCTCCTTGACTCTCCGTAAGCCCATTACTGCCTCGAGACCTGCTGCGGTCTCCTGTCAGTCAGTAGCGCCGGACTCAGCCGACAGCTCTCGAGTGCGGTGGGGCACAGTTACAACAGCCCCGAACCGCTCGAGCGAAAGCGGAAAGCGCTGTGGGAGACGCGAGGCGATAAGGCCGCCCGACGATGAGGTAGTGCTAGCGAGTACTGAATGGCAGTGTGGACTCTCTTACGGCAGGAAGCGACGGCGTTGTGGGGTGGCGGCAAAGGGATTTCACTGATCGCCGTTGCGACGACCTGGGGGTTGTTGGTCGGGGCGCGGATGATCTACCCCGTCATCCTCCCGTATCTACAGAGCGATTACGGACTGAGCCTGACGGTTGCTGGCTCGCTCGTGAGCGTCCTCTGGCTGTTCGGCTCGATTGGCCAACTTCCCGGGGGGATTCTTGCGGACCGGTACAACGAGCGGACGCTGCTGGGCCTCAGCGCACTCGGCGTGGCAGTGGCACTCGGAATCGTCGTCACCTCCTCGTCGGCGATCATCCTGTTCGCTGCGACCGCACTCTGGGGGCTTGCCCACTCGCTGTATCCCATCGCTCGAATCACGTTCCTCTCGAAACGGTACGAGGAGCGCCTCGGAAGTGCCCTCGGCGTGACGATGGCGACGGGCGATATTGGCCAGACCGTGTTACCGCCCATTGCGACCGTGATCGCGGCTGGCGTCGCTTGGCAGGCCGGACTCGGCTTCGTCGCGCCCCTCCTGTTGGTCGCCGGGATCGTGATTTTCATCGCCGTGCCACCGCTGCGAACGTCGACCGGTGAGACGAGCGAGACGGGCGAAACAGACGAGACGGACGATCCTATCTCACTCCGTGACACACTTGGCGTGTTTCGAACGCTCCGGCGACCGGAGATGGCGATGATGTCGCTTATCCTATTTCTCTACATCTTCATCTGGCAATCGTTTACGGCGTTTTACCCGACGTATCTGACCAGCGTGAAAGAGATCGATCCGGCGATTGCGAGCCTGCTGTTCGGGTTTTTCTTCGCAGTTGGCGTCATCGTCAAACCCGTCGGCGGCGCAGCGTACGACCGAATCGGCATGCGTGGCTCGCTCGTCGGCGTCTTGCTCCCACCAGTCGCCGGCTTCCTGCTCTTGCCGCTGGTCGACCAGCTCTGGGCGCTCGTCGTCATCACTGCCCTGATCAGTACGATGCTCGGCTCCGGTGCGATCACACAGTCGTATCTCGCTGACTCGTTTTCCGATGCGATGCAGGGAACGGGCCTCGGCGTGATTCGAACGACGACCGCGACGCTCGGCGCAGGCGGCCCGCTCGTCTTCGGAATCGTCGCCGATTATGGCTACTTCAACGAGGGCTACATCGTACTGGCTGTAATCATGGCGACGGTTATCCTGCTGACACTGCGGATGCCACAGACGTCGTAGCCCTCGAGCGTCGAGACAGGTCGATTCGAATCCTCGAGTTCCGAGAAGCCAACGTATAAACGCGAGATGGGGCAAAACAAGAGTACCTACATCGCCGATGAGTGAAATTGCTCTCGCGGCCGACTTTGCGATTATCGTCGTCGTTGCGACCATAATCGGTCTCATTGCCCGTCAGACAGGGCAACCGACGATTATCGCCTACATTCTGACAGGGATTATCCTCGGCCCGGTTGCGTTCGATATCGTGACCAACGAGGGACTTGTCGAGTTGATGGGCGATCTCGGGTTTGCGTTCTTGCTGTTCTTGCTCGGGCTGAAGATGCGTTTCGAAGACATTCGCGAGATTCTTCCCTCCGTTACGAACATCGCGTTCGGGCAGACGGTGATGCAGACCGCGCTGGCGTTTCTGGTTGCGCTGGCGCTTGGCTTTGGCACGACTGAAATTCTCGTCATCTCGCTTGCGACCGTCTTCGGTGCGACGCCGATCATCGTCAAAATTCTCACCGACAAAGACGAGATCACCAGCCTCCCGGGCAAAATCGACGTCGGCGTCCTCATCGTGCAGGACATCTATCTCGTCATCGTCCTTGCACTGTTTACCGCCGACGAACTCGGTAACGCAAGCGAGATCGCGTCCACGCTCGCCGTGATCCTCGTCATGATGTCCTTTATCGGCATCTTCTCGCTGTTTTCCTCGCGATACATTCTGCCAGGACTCTTCCGGCGTATCGCAGACAACAAAGACGTCTTCCTCATCGTTGCTATCGCCTGGGCGTTCCTGTTCGTCGCCATCGCAGAGGGCGCTGACCTTGATCCGAAAGTCGGTGCATTCCTGGCCGGCATCAGCCTCGCCCAACTCCCCTACAGCAAGGAACTCGAGGATCGGATCACGCCGATCACCGACTTCTTTATCCTCGTCTTCTTCGCCACGATTGGGCTCCAGATCGACGGCCTCTCGAGTCTGCTTGCCTACTGGTGGCAAGCAATCGTCGCCTCGATCATCCTCATGGTTGGGAACTTCTGGATCATGTTCTACCTGATCGACCGCGAAGGGTTCGACGTCGAAACCTCCTTCCTCGGCTCGATCAACATGGTTCAGGTTAGTGAGTTCTCACTGATTGTCGGCGCGCTCGCAATCGATCAGGAACTCATCGGTCCAGACGTACTCGGCTACCTGAGTCTGATGGCGCTGCTGACGATGAGTCTCTCGACGTACATCATCGCGTACAATCACGCACTCTACGAGCGCCTCGAGCCGTGGTTCCGGCGGTTCGAATCCGACGACGAGAAAGACGCCGACATTAGCAAGTATGAGAATCACGCGATTGCCATCGGCTACGACGAAATTACCGAGCGTGCGCTCCCGCTTCTCGAGGAGCACTTCGAGGAGGTGGTGATCATCGATAGACAAACCGATCACATTGAAGAACTCGAGGAAGAAGGCCGTTACGAGTATGTCTTCGGCGATTTCAGACACACCGAAGTTCGGAAGGAATCAAACCTGAAAGGCGCGGAGTTCGTGTTGAGTTCGAGTGTCGAACGCGAGGTCAACAAGGCGCTGCTGGCAGAGGTAAATGAGGACGCGACGGTGTTCGTCGAGGCCGAGCGAATCGATGATGCACGCACACTCTACGACCGCGGAGCGACCTACGTCATCATGACATCCCATCTCGCCGCCGAGAAGCTAAGCGAGTACGTCGAGTTGTACGTCACCGACCAGACGTCCTTCGACGAGGCAATCAGCCGCGATATCGACGCGATTGAAGCGCGCCAACACCGGGCAGTCAGACGATTCGAGGACGACTCCGATGACGACACCGAGCCACTCGAGGACCCCAATCGGCGCCACGGAGGTGAGTCCGATGGCTGAGGAACTCGTCATTACGCTGGCGGTCGTTTTCGTTTCCGCTGGCGTGCTCTCGCTAATCGCGAATCACTTCGGCCTCTCGCCGATTCCGTTTTACATCATCGCCGGATTGATCGCTGGTAGCTTCGAGTCTGTAACGCAATCTGAAATAATCGTTCTCGCACAGTGGGGAATCGCGTTCCTCGTGTTCGTCTTTGCGATTCGCATCGATTTCGGCGACCTCGAGTCGGTACTCCGAGATGCAGAAATCGCAGCACTGACACAGCTGATCATCGTCGCGCCGATTGCATTTGCTGTTGGCTATCTGTTTGGCGACCTGTTCGGCTTCGACTACCAACTTCGAAACGCGGCGTACTTCGCCGCGGCCGTCGTTCTGAGTTCGTCGCTCGTCGGCGGCGTCTTGCTTGGCTCTGAAAGTCGGGCGAACCTCGTTCACGGTCGGCTCGCGTCGTCGATTCACTTTTTCGACGATCTGGTCGCGATTGCGCTCCTGTTGATCCTCAGTACCGAAGTCGTCACAGCCGACGGCATCGCTGCACAAATCGGCTACGGCGTGTTGTTCGTCGTCGCGGGACTGGTGATCTACCGCCATGGCTTCCCGCTCCTCGTTCGACTCGCTGACGGAGACGGCGAACTCATACTCGTCGGCAGTATCTCGATTCTGATCGCGTTCATCGCTGCAGCAGAGTACGTTGGCCTCTCGCTCGTCATCGGTGCGTTCGCCGCCGGCATCTCGATCCGAAGCGACGGGACACAGGCCCTCGAGGTGCAAAACGGAATTAGTTCGATCACCGATTTCTTCGTTGCGATCTTCTTCGTCACTGTCGGTGCGCTCGTTGCGATTCCGTCACTCGAGGTCCTCGTCATCGCGGGTACGATTACGCTGCTCGTGCTTGTGGTAAACCCGGTCGTGCACATCATCTCGTTCATCTACGAAGGCTACGATGCTCGAACGGCGTTTCTGGCTGGCTCGAGTCTCAATCAGGTCAGTGAGTTTGCACTCATCATCGCGATTCAGGCGCTGTTGATGCAAACGATAGCCGATGCGCTGTTCGACGCGATCATCCTCGCTGCTGCGGCAACGATGCTGTTGACGTTCCTCGGCCGACGAACCGAAGACGTCGTCTACCGGGTCGTCGTCGCACGGCTGTTTCGGAGCCAACGAACGCGGAAAGTCGACGACCGAAGCAGTGTCGGCGACCTCGAGGACCACATCATCATCGTCGGCTACGGCCGAATCGGTCGCCAACTCGTCGAAACGCTCGAGACACTCGATCACCCGTACGTCGTCATCGAAAACGACCCGGTCCTCTGGGACGAACTCGATACCGCCTGTCAACACTACGTGCTGGGCGACGCGTTAGCAGACTATCCGTGGGAGAAAGCACAGGTCGAAAACGCCGCGCTCGTCTGTTCGACGGTCGACCATCAGGGCGTCTCAGAGGCACTCCTCGAGCGCGAGAGTGACGCCGATATCGTCCTTCGAGCAGAGTCGACCGGCGATGCAGAATCGTATCTCGAGGCGGGCGCAACGCACGTTGCTGTGCCGAACGTCCTCGCGGGCGAACAACTCGTTTCAACTGTCGAGGCGCTGGCGGCCGGTGAGACGGATCCCGAAACGCTTGAGCAAGAGCACATGGCGTACTTCCAAACGCTCGAGCAGGACGGGTTTGCGAGTCGTGACGAGCGGATATAACCTGTGTCTGTTGGGTCCGCAAGGCGGACTACGAGTCTGCGTCCGATGGTACCTCGTCTCTCGTTGGGAGAGCAATGACGGGGCGGTTGGCACCGGTGACGAGTTTCCGTGAGCGGTCACCCGAGAGAAACTGAACCACACGATTCCCGCCGCGCGGGCGGAACGCGATAGCGCTGGCATCGAGTTCGTCTGCGGCCTCGAAAATTGCATCGACAACGCGACGTGCGTACTTGACCCGCTCATCGGCGTCGGGAAACACGGTTCCTATCGCCGCAAACGAGTCCGCAGCGATTGCTTCGGATTGCTCGACTGGTGTTTTGTCTGGGGCACCGTCGGCTTTTTCGACAATGTGGATCGCCGTGACGTGAACGGGATCGTACGGCTCGAGCGCGAGTGCGGTTTGCGTGGCGTCGTCTTCGTGTGCCACCGGAACCAGAACGTGATCGAGTATGTCTCGAGAGTGTGGTGTTGGAGCGTCCATACTCCCGCTAGTGAGACCACGGACAAAATAGATGCCCCTCAGACTGGGCCATCGAAATACTCGTGGACGACGAGGACGAGGGCAAGCCCAACGACAAACAGTGGGACTGCAACGAGCGCCTCGAGTTCGATGGCGTCTGCAAGTCCAAGTGCGGCGACGATTAACAGTCCAACACCAACGGTGTAGACGACGAGGTTTCGTCCAATTCGAAGCACTTGCCCGAGTTCAAACACAGCAAGTTCTTCGCACAGACAGACCAAAGACTTGCTGATTCACTGTAAGTGCGGCTGCGTTGCATCCGCCTGTAGCTCCAGATCCTGCTGGCGCGCTGCTCGAAGTTGTTCGGCAGTCAGGTCACCCTCGAGCAAGTCTTCGACGTGTTCGACAAGTTGCTGGCCGGCGAGGAGTTCGGGGACACCGACGTACAACGCACCTGCCTCGAGCAACTCGAGCGCCGTTTCCTGCTCGCTCGCACGGACGATACAATCAGCGTTGAAATCGGCGGAGAGAATCTGTCTCGAGACGGAATCGGATTCAATCGTCGAGAAGACCAGCCGCGCTTGCTCGACGGTTGCTTTCTCCCACGTGTACTGTTCCATCGCGTCGCCGACGACGAGTGCGTTACACTCCTTGCGGACTGTTTCTCGACGAGCGGGATCGTTTTCGATGACGACGTAGGGGTGGTCGAGTTCCTCGCAGGTTTCGACCAGTCGCTTCCCCTGTCGCCCGTAGCCGACGATGACGACGTGGTCAGAGAGGTCCGTTGGCACGTCGCTCCACGCATCAATCTTGCCGTGTGCACGTGGGAGGAGCCCTCGGTTGACCAGCCCGCGATACAGCTGTTCGTCGTAGCGTTGACTCAGACTCGAGGTGATCATCGTGACGGCTGCAGCGAGGATGATCGCGTCGAACACCGTCTCGGAGATTGCACCGATCAACAGCGCCTGAATCGCGATGATGAGCGCGAACTCGCTGACCTGATCGATGCTGAGGCCGGTCAGCGTTGCCGTGCGTCGCTCATAGCCTTTCGCCAGCAAGATCGCCGTCGTAAGCGCTGGTTTCACGACGACTGTGAGCACAACGAGACCGCCGGCAATCAGCACCTTCTCGACGGACTCGGCATGCCCCGTCTCGAGGAATGGGAACGTGATGAGCGCGCCAATGGTTACGAAGAAGATCGCGACAAAGAAGTCCCTGATCGACTCGAGGCCGTTGAACAGACCGAGATACTCGATTGGATCGTGTCGAACCGCGAGACCGGCGGCAAATGCGCCGACGACAATCGAGACGCCAGCGAACTCGGCAGCACCAATAAATGCCGCGAGCAAGGAGACGACGCCCAGAATCATGAGTTCGTCCGACCCATCGGCGAGTCGACCAATGATGTCGAACAGGTATCGGTTGACGAGGAACGCGAGGGCGATCAAGGCCAGCCCGTAGCCAATAGCGGCCGCGACTGGGCCGAGTTCGAGCGTTCCCGTCCCCAGGATGAGCACGAAGACAATAGCGAGTAGGTCCTGGACGAACTGGATCGTACTCGCCAGTCGACCACGGATCAGCCGCAGATCGATCTCGGTCTGTAACAGCGCTCGGCCGACGATTGTCGAGGAGAGTGCGGCCGCAATCCCCAGATAGATCGCTTCAGTGGGGGCAACACCGAGGACGATGCTGATCCCGATGCCGAGCGAGCCAACGATGAAAATCTGGCCAAGTGCTGCGATTTCGCTGTCGCCGAGCACCGACCGAACGGCAGCGAAATCGATTCCAACGCCGAACGAGAACACGAGCAGCGCAATCCCGTACTGAGCTATCTCGAGGGTCAGTTCCTCGTCGAGGCCAAAGCCGTCCATCGCGAATCCGGCGATAACGCCCGCGAGGATGAAAAACGGCACTGTCGGGAGGTCGTACCGGTTTGCCGCCAGCAAGAGCGGTCCGGTGATGATGAACATGATCGAGACAGCGGTGAGTAACTCACTCATCGAGACCACCTCCGAATCCACCGTCGTGGTCCGGGAACGGCTCATCAGTGGCCAGCAACTCGATGTCCGACTCGAGCGTTCGCTCGAGTCGGTCCGTAACGCGACCGTCCTCGAGATACGTGTGCAGGTACGCAGCAAGTCTGTCCGCGGCGAGGTATGGGGTCATCAGTACACAGTGGACGCCGCTATCGTAGAGGGTACGTGCGTCTTCGATTCGATCCGCCTCGACGAGGACCGTCGCGTCCTCGCTGACTGACTCGAGCAACACCGAGTTGACCGCCGGGTCGACCGACGACGAGAGGACGAAATCCGCTCGTTTTGCGGCGACATCCTTCCGGATCGTTGCGTTTCGGAAGTCACCGTAGACGGCGTCGTACCCCTCTTCCTCGAGCGTTTCGACGTGTTCGACGGTTCGGTCGACGACGACAACATCCTCGTAGTGATCCGCGAGCAACGGCAGGACGTTTCGCGTCACGTCGTCGTAGCCGATGACGACTGCATGATCGCGGTACTCCTGTTTGTCACCCTCGAACGACCCCTCGCCGGCGAATCGCGTGATCGGCGACTCGAATCGCTCGAACAGCGTATGGCTGAACTCGATGAAGTACACCGAGACGGCCATCGTGAAGATTGCAAGCAGCGTCATGAAGCCGAGCACCTCGGCCTCGATGAACCCGCCTGTGACCGCGACGGCAGTGACGATAATCCCGAACTCGCTGACCTGTATCATGTTGAGACTCCCGAGGAACGTCGTTTCGGACCCGAAACCCTGCCAGTCGAGCAGGTAGAAGAAGATCAGGAACTTTACTGGCATCAACACCAGCGCAGCGATGAGTGCCTCCTGGGTGTACGCAAACAGTTGCGCGGCCTCGAGGTCGAGTGCGACCGAGACGAAAAAGACCATGACGAACAGATCAGTCAGCGGATTGACCCGGTCTTGCAACTCCTTGCTGTAGGGGAGTTGGGCGATGGCGACGCCGGCCATGAACGCACCCATCTCAATCGAGAGGTACGCCTCGATGCCAAACGGCTCGAGAAAGAGGTTGATGTTGTCGGAGACGAAGACGAACAGAAACGCCCACGAGATAGCGACGAGGAAGAAGATTTCCTTGTTATCTGCGATCCGACGGAAGACAATCGGGAGGACCGTTCGGGAGGCAACAAGCGCTGCGACCGTCACGAGCGCAACGAGGACGAGCACGACGGCGAGCGTCGTCGCGACCTCTGTGAAACTCTCCGGCTGTCCGGCTGCGAGCACGGCCAGAATAATGACGACGACGACGTCCTGTACGAGCAGGATGCCAACATCGATTTTGCCGTGCAATGAGGTTGCTTCGTCCTTGTCGTTTAACATCTTGATGACGACGGCCGTCGAACTATACATTACTGCAAGGCCGATGAGAAACGCCTCGAGCAGACCGAACGGGGGAAGCGCATACGCGATTCCCGCCCCCGCGAGAAAGACGAGCGCCATCTGCGGGAGCGCAATTTTGACGATTGGTGAGAGGACGTGTTGAATCTCTTCGAGACGCATTTTGATCCCGAGCAAGAACAGCAAGAACGCGAGACCGAGTTCCGAGAGCAACTCGGTTAGTTCGCTGACCTCGACGATGCCAAGCACTGCCGGTCCGATCACGACGCCGGCGAGAATGTACGCGATGATCGTCGGTTGGCCAGTCTGTTTGGCGAGGAATCCTGCAAATGTCGCACAGAACAAAATAACAGCGAGATCAACAGTAAGCGCTGTTTCGGTAACCATCTGCCCGAATCTTCCTAGGCGACTGAATTAACGGTGTCGGAACCCGGCATCGATACGTCGTGGTGTCGTCAGAACTGACTCCCACGCGAGGCGACATCACTGGGTGATCGGTGTATCCAGAAGGGATAGTTTCAACCCCCTCGAGTCCGCCTTGACTGCTATGACACAGGCGGTCGTCTTCGACCTCGATTATACGCTTGCGGTTCCGACGCGGGACCGCGAAACGCTGTTACAGGAGGCCGTCGACACTGCTGACGCGCCGGCACTCACGCGCGAGGACTATCTCGAGGCCCATGGAAACCACCTCACCCAGCGCTCGCGCGAGCCGATTTTCATCGACTTGCTCGCCGAGTACGATACCACAGCCGATCCGGCCGCCGTTGCCACGGCCTACCGCGAGGCAATCGCAGACGCACTCGAGGCGCTGCCCGGTGTCGAATCCATGCTCGAGGATCTCAAAGCCGACTACCGAGTTGGGCTGTTGACCAACGGGCCAGTTCGGGCCCAGCGGGACAAACTCGAGACGCTCGGCTGGGAGGACCGCTTTGATGCCGCCCTCGTCACGGGCGAACTCGAGGCGGGCAAACCCGACCCGCGTGCGTTCGAAGCGATTGCAACTGAACTGGACGTCGAACCGGCGGAAACGGTCTACGTTGGCGACGACGTCGACGCCGACGTCTACGGCGCGAGCAACGCCGGAATGGCGGTCATACAGGTACTCCTCGAGGGCGGCCCTGAGCCCGATTCGCGGGCTGTGGCCCACGTCGAGCAGGCCGACATTGCAACGGCGCTGCCGGAGATTCTCGCTGGCCTCGAGTGAGCGAGTAAGGCTGCAACGGCCCATCGAGACGGTGCTGGCTGTAGTTGTACCTGACGACTAACAAAGCCGACTGCGGGTGAGCATCGGGCATAATGTCTGCTGGAGAGTCGCCCGAGAAGCGACCGGAATCGGAGGCTGCACCTGGTCCGGACGCAGGCCCAGACCCACGCGCGAATACGGGAGAC
This sequence comes from Natronolimnobius baerhuensis, assembly GCF_002177135.1. Classification (NCBI taxonomy): domain Archaea; kingdom Methanobacteriati; phylum Methanobacteriota; class Halobacteria; order Halobacteriales; family Natrialbaceae; genus Natronolimnobius; species Natronolimnobius baerhuensis. Next base: position 372,033 of record NZ_MWPH01000002.1, on the reverse strand, counting down.
AGTGCAGATCCTGGCCCGTCTGGCGTTCAGGTGCTCGGGCTGGTCGTTCTGATTGCGGCTGCGATGCTTGCGATGACATGGCTCCTGACACCGGAGATGATCCTCGGTGGCAGTGCCGGCCCCGGCGAAGACACCGATGGAGAGACCGCGCTCGAGGAGTTTGGAGACGACGTTGCAGCCGAGGCCAACGAGAGCGACAGCGAGAGCGGCGACGATGACGAGGGCGAATCCGACGATGACGAGGACGATGAAAGCGATGGTGATGCCGACGAGTTTGACGACGAAAGTGAGGGCGAGGACGACGCCGAGCCCGACGACGATAGTGCCGACGAGTTTGACGACGAAAGTGAGGGCGAGGACGACGCCGAGCCCGACGACGATAGTGCCGACGAGTTTGACGACGAAAGTGAGGGCGAGGACGACGCCGACTCTGACGATGAGAGCGATGGCGGTGAAGGCGCTGAGTCCGACGACGAAAGTGAAAGCGATGACGACACCGAATCAGACGACGATATTGGGGACGATGGTGACTCTGCGTCACCAGTTGACGATCCCGGCTGGCCGTTCGATGACGGCTCACCAGCCGATGACGCTGGTCCGCCGGACGATATCCCAGGATTAGATGATGATGGCGATGACGATTCCGTCGATATTGATATCGATATCGGGGAGTGAACATCCCACTCCAAAATATGACTGCCTCGAGTGACACTCCACCCCGTCGAAGACGGGCAATAGATCAGCGAAGCGCTGCCGTCGCGTCGGCCATGATCTCGAGTGCCTCTTTCAGTTCCTCCATGCCGGTCGCGTACGACAGTCGGGCATAGCCCGCGCCGTTCGCGCCGAAGGCGTCGCCGGGGACGACGACCACACCGCGGTCGATCACTTCGTCACACCAGCCGTCGGGTACCTTCGGCATCGCGTAGAACGCACCCGAGGGCGTCGGCACCTCGAGTCCGGCGTCCTCGAGGCCGTCGACGACGACATCGCGGCGGTCCTCGAACGCGGTGACCATCTCCGAAACGGGGTCTTGCGGTCCGGTGAGGGCGGCCTCGGCGGCGTACTGGGCGGGCGCGGAGGCACAGGCCTGGCCGTACTGATGGACGCGCAGCATGCGTTCGATGCGTCGGTTTGAACCAGTCACCCAGCCGAGTCGCCAGCCAGTCATCGAGTAGGTCTTCGAGCAGGCGCTGACGACGACGACGTTGTCCGACTCGGCGAACTCGAGCGGCGAGCGGTGTTCGCCCTCGAAGACGATTTTCTCGTAGACTTCGTCGGAGACACAGAGCACGTCGTGTTCGTCGGCTATGCGTGCGAACTCGCGCATGTCTTCTTCGCTCTGGACGGCTCCGGTGGGGTTGGCCGGGCTGTTGACGATGAAGACAGCGGTGTCGTCGGTAATTGCCTCCTCGACTGTTGCTGGATCGAGCGTGAGATCGTCGCGAAGCCCGACCGGCTTGGGCGTCCCGTCGGCGAGTTTCGTCAGCGCGTCGTAGGAGACAAAGCCCGGATCGGGGAAGATGACCTCCTGTCCGGGATCGACGTGGGCCTCGAGTGCGATATGCAGGGCTTCGCTGCCGCCCGAGGTGGCGATGACGTCGGCCGGATCGATCTCGAGGCCGTAGTCACGGTCGTACTTCGTGGCGATAGCTTCGCGGAGGGTTTCGGTGCCTTTGTTCGACGTGTAGGCGTCGGTGTGACCGTTTTCGATGGCCTCGATTGCGCCGCGGCGGGCGTGTGCCGGCGTTGGAAAGTCCGGTTGGCCGAGTCCAAGATTGATCGCGTCGTCACTGGCGGCTTCGAACACTTCGCGAATGCCACTGATCGACACCTGTTCGACCCGCTGTGAGAACTCTGTCATGGCTGTATGAGGGCAGCCAATCCGGATAACTCTTGATGGTTCTCCGACTCCCACGAAAGTCCCATCTCGACTGAACAGTCAGTCCGGACAGACGCTCTTGTCTCCGAAATTGAACGATCCGCAACTAATATACGGGTCCTGTCGAACTATGCAGTGATGACTCTCTCTCGGCGGTCGCTCCTTGGTGCGGGGGCAACTGGGGCAGTTGCACTGACAGCCGGCTGTCTCGACTTCGTGAGGGGCGAGGGCCCACTCGAGTTCGAGGCCAATCAGGTCGTTCCGAGCGCGTCCGCGCTCGCAGAAACCGGGTACGAAGAAGACGAGATTGAACACAAAGAAATCGACGAGGAAGTCGATATCGGGGTCGAACGAGAAATCCGAGCCTCGCTGTGGGCAGGCCTCTACACGAAAGAGCGGGAACTGCAGGGCCAGACACAGGATGCCGGCCTCTTCGCAGCGGTTTCGATCCCCGGCATCGAAGTCCTTGGCCGCTCGTTCAACCCACTTGCAGACCTAAGCGGCGAGGAACTCCTTGAGGAACTTATGTCCCAACTTGATGGCGAACAGGACATCGACAACATCAGCCACGAGGACTCCTTTGGCCTCGAGATTCTGGGCGAGGGCCGCGAAGTCACTATTTTCGGCGGCGAAGCCGAATACGGCGATGAGGTTCTCGAGGTCGAAATCGCGTTGACATCCTTTATTCACGAGGACGATCTGCTCGTCTTACTTGGGACACATCCCCGCCTGCTGGCCGGCGAAGCGGCGAACATCGAGCGCTTGATGGAATCTGTCGAACACCCTGTGTGAGCGGCCGCCGCTGATTCTATCGTAACAACTGACACTGTGTACGCACCAATCGCATAGCTGTCGTGTGATTGGGTGTGCACTGACGTTCAGTGGCTACTCTACTTGTACTCGACTCTCAAGTACGATTCCCAGAACGTAGACCGTGGTTCTGTCAAACAGTTTTGACTCTCCAGTACTACCTTCGCTGTCGACCTCGAGTTGTTACCGACAGGAGAGCGTCGACCGAACCTGCTCGACGTCGGTTTCACACGTCGTACAGGATTGTTTTGCTGTGGCGATGTAGACGACACCACAACTCGAGCAGTGAAAGAGATTTCCTGAGGCGTCCGTTTGCCCGGTGGCGTCATCGCGGTCTCGAACAGATTTGGGAGCCTCTTGAGGAGCGTGTGAGAGGCCGAGTGCTGACCGGACCTGCTGTCCGACCGTTCCGAAATCAAATCGTTCTCGCAGTTGATATCGAATGCTCATACACAGGCCAACAACGATACGTGAAAAGTAGATACTCTCTAATATATTTGGATGTCAGTATCACAAGAATTAGGTCGATATCGACCGATTTGCTGTCCGAGCGCTCCCACAGCGTCCGACCTGCTCGCACTTGTTACGGGTGCGTGAGTGCGTTCGAGTTTCAGTGGTGACGATAGCAACCTTTTCGACAGTTGCGGCGTCACTCGTGTCCATGAACTTCTTTGATCGGTTGCACGACCGCATTCGGATGGTCAACAGCGTCGTTAGCGTCGGACTCGACCCGGATCCCGCCCGTATCCCGAACCATTTGTCGGACTACGACCTGCCGCGATGGGCGTTCAATCGGCGGATCATCGACGCGACACACGAACACGCTGCGGTCTACAAACCCAATGCAGCCTTCTATGAGGACCCAGACGGGTGGGCCGCCCTCGAGGAAACCATCGCGTACGCCCACGGGAAGGACGTTCCCGTCCTCTTGGATGCCAAACGCGCCGATATCGGCAACACAACCCGCCAGTACGCCCAGATTCTCGAGACCGTCGATGCGATCACGGTCAACCCCTACATGGGCCGGGACTCGTTGCAGCCGTTCCTGTCGAACGAGGAGGCTGGTGTCTTCATCCTCTGTCGAACCTCGAACCCTGGTGGCGAGGATCTGCAGGATCTCGAACTCGAGAGTGGCGAACAAGTCTACGAGCGCATTGCCGCACTGGCGGACCTCTGGAACGATAACGACAACGTCGGCCTCGTCGTCGGCGCAACGAAAGCCGAAGAACTCGAGGAATTACGCGAACAGGTACCGGACCTCCCCTTCCTTGTCCCCGGCGTGGGCGCACAGGGTGGCGACGCGGAGGCTGCAGTTGAGTACGGGCTCTCGGGAGAAGTCGGGCTTATCAACTCCTCGCGCGGGATCATCTTCGCTGGCGAAAATCAGGGTACTGAGTTCGCAACGGCAAGCGAACAGGCAGCCAAACGGCTCAAGAAACGACTCAATCAGTATCGGGAATAACGAACACGTGTTCTCATTCAGACGGTTTCCTGTCCGTCAGTTCCGGCGCAACCGCCAACAGGTCGTGGTTATGCCGGTACAGCGGTACAGCAATCCGTCTCAGTCGAACAGTTCGCTGTTGAGTCCGGTGTCATCGTCCCAGTACCAGCGGAGATACGAGTAGCCGACGCCGAAGAGAGCCACGATGGCGATGACTGTTCCAAGTGATCCCATACGGTGAGTTGACGACCCGAGGTGATAAATCACCACCAGACCACCATCTGAGACGGTTGTTGTTCTGATGGTCCGACTCACTTGATAGAAGACAGAGTGACCGAATATGGCGTATACCAGTCCGCATGACGGCGGATTTACGCTGACTCAACGATGCGTCCCGCAACGCGTCCATCGACCACTTCCCCGATAATTTCGACCGCTACTGGTTCGGTCGGCGGCCACTCCTCGAGTAACTCCTCGCCGTCGACAATGACGATATCCAGTGGACTGCTCTCTCGAGGATGAGCCGCGACGAGAGCCTCGCCGTCGTCGGTCTGCTCGAGTTTGACCGGTACTGTCTCGCCGATTGCCAGCGATTCGGCGAGCAGATCGCGCAGTGAGGTCACGATTAGAACCGATTGACGTCGACGTCGTCGTGACTCGTATCGACGTTTGGCTCGGATTCACTGTCGCCCATTCCAGGCTGCGCTTGCGTCGCGCAGTCAGCACACAGCCCCATCGCCCGCTCGTAGTGTTGTTCACAGGCGAGCGTCCCACAGTTCTCACAGCGCTCCTCGGCCGGCCGGGACTCACAGATCTGACAGAGGCCACTGACGCTCATACAGGTTGTAGGCGCTCGAGCGTCTTGAAACCGGGGTGGGAAGACACACGGTAGCATGGCACACGTAGTTGGCACCAGTACTGTGTTCCGAGTTATCATGTGACGAGAAAGCTTTTGCTGCGTGAGGCGCTATCGATGTGTATGAGCCGTGACCGGGCTCTCCTCGAGCGAGCCCTGGACCGTGGCGAACAGGACGGAGGCAACGTCGAATTCAAAGAGCGGCTGTCACGTGATGTCCACCTCGAGGGTGGACGACGCGAGAGTCTGGCAGCCCAACTTCGACATCGCTTGCTGTCTGGCGACGGTGAAGCGACCTACGTCGTCGGCGTCACTGACAGTGGTGGCCTCGCTGGCATCGACCCTGATACCTTTTCGGAGACGATGGACGTTCTTTCCTTGCTCGCTGAGGAAGCCGACGCCCACATCGACGACGTCCAGACCTGGGGCGTCAACGACGGGTTAGTGGGTGTCGCGTTGGTCCACGAAGGCAGCGTCCTCGAGACCGATGATGAACACGTCGTCGTCGGGACGGCAGGCCACGTCGATCACGGCAAGAGTACGCTCGTGGGCTCACTTGTGACTGGCCAGGCCGACGACGGCAACGGCGCGACCCGGTCGTTCCTTGACGTCCAGCCCCACGAAGTCGAACGCGGGCTTTCAGCGGATCTCTCGTATGCCGTCTACGGCTTCGATGACGACGGTCCCGTTCGCGTGCGAAATCCGAACCGGAAAGCAGACCGTGCAGCCGTCGTCGAGGAAGCCGACCGACTCGTCTCGTTCGTCGACACCGTCGGCCACGAACCCTGGTTGCGCACCACGATCCGCGGCCTCGTCGGCCAGAAACTCGACTATGGCATGCTCGTCGTTGCCGCCGATGACGGCCCCACGCGGACCACGCGCGAACACCTCGGCGTCTTGCTCGCGACGGAACTACCGACCATTGTTGCGATCACGAAAACTGACGCCGTCAGCGACGACCGCGTCGAAGAAGTCGAACGCGAAGTCGAAGCCCTCCTCCGGGAAGTCGATAAATCGCCGCTGCGGGTCGCCCGCCACGGCGTCGACGCCGCCATCGAGGAAATCGGCGAGCGCGTCGTCCCCATCGTCGAAACCAGCGCGATCACCATGGATGGCCTCGAGACGCTGGACGAACTGTTCGACCGGCTGCCGAAAACGTCCCAGGATATGGGCGAGTTCCGGATGTACGTCGACCGCAGCTACTCCGTGACCGGCGTGGGCGCGGTTGCCTCGGGGACCGTCATGTCCGGAGAAGTCGAAGCCGGCGACGAACTCCTACTCGGGCCGATGCCAGACGGGCGATTTCAGGAGGTCGAAGTGCGCTCGATTGAGATGCACTACCACCGCGTCGACCAAGCTCAGGCGGGCCGAATCGTCGGTATCGCCCTGAAAGGAATCAAAGAGAGCGCCATCGAGCGCGGCATGGTCTTGCTCCCGCGGGAGGCAGATCCCCAACCTGTCCGCGAGTTCGAAGCCGAAGTGATGGTACTCAATCATCCCACCAGAATCGGCGACGGCTACGAACCCGTCGTCCACTTAGAGACCATCGGCGAAGCCGCCGCCTTCCATCCCGAAGACGGTCGTCTTCTGCCCGGTGACACCGGCGAAACCACCGTTCGGTTCAAGTTCCGCCCGTATCTCGTCGAGGAAGGCCAAAAGTTCGTCTTCCGTGAGGGCCACTCCAAGGGCGTCGGCACGGTTACCGATGTCCACCCGATGGAGTAACGCTCTCTCGGTGCATTCGTCACTTCGGTAGAATTTTACTCGAGAGGGACTTTCTGCTGCTCGATGATCCCTGAATCCCCGCAGGGCCGCTTTCGGTGGGCGTTGTCGGAATCGCTTATCCTCGTTGGCATCTTTGCTGCTTGGGCCGTGATTACCGCCCTCGTTGGTATACTCTCTCAACTGTCACTTGCGCTTTTACGACCCGTTCTCTCACTGCCACATCCTCTGTTTGAACTGCTACAAGCAACTGGAGGAGTATGGCGTATCGCGTTCTCAGTTGCAACACTCACTGCCTGTCTCTCCGTCCTCGTTCGCGCTGGTACGCTCATCGTCTCCCACTACGTCGAAACCACTGAACGAACCACACCATCCGAGACCCAGACCCTCGAGGGTTAGAGATTGAACGACTCTGCGACCAGTTCCTCGTCAGTCTCGCCGTAGACGTACGTTGGCCCACCGAGGACGTCGATTGTGATGGTCGCTGGCGCGAACAGATCCGACGGAACTTCCGAAAAGTCCCACTCGAGGTCGTCGAAGACCTCGCCGAACGGCCGGCCGTGGTCCTCGGCCGCTGTCGATGGTACTGACTCGAAGACCTCCGTGTCGGCATCCTCGCGGACCGTCACATGTGCGGTGCCTCCGTAGGCAATCGCATCGTTGGTCCGGGCAATCGCAGTCTGTTCGTCGTCTGCAACCGGCGCAACCGGCGCACGACCCGTTGCGGAGACAATATCGAGCGGGTCGTAGCCGAGTTCAACCAGCCGGAAGGTTGCGAGTTCGGCGACGCGTGCAGCGTTCGTGATACTTCCGACGAGGCTCGCCGTCTGATACGCGAGCAAGAAAACGCTGCTCGTCTCGACTTCCGCGAGATCAGCGACCTGCTCGGCTGCTGCCTCGGTCGGATGGACGTCCGTTTCGACCGCCAGCGCAGTCAGATCGAACGCATCCGTGTAGCCGACGCGCCGGAACTCCTCTTCTTCGGCGACGAGCGCCCGTGCGGGGCCGCTTCCCAGTCCCTCGAAATCCTCAGTCGTCAGCTCCCAGCCTGCCTTCTGGGAGCACAACAGCGAGAGTGCCGGCTGGTCGGTCGTGAGTTCGACGTGTGGAATCGGAACCCCATCGACGTCGCCGAGTTCATGGCTCGGCGTCGCCAATCCCGCCGTCTGAATCTCCGTCAGCAACAGTCCCGCTTCGACGCCACCGTCGAACTCGAGGCCGAAATCAAGCACCGTCGCCTCGTTTTCGAGATCGTAGCCGCCGACGTTAAGCTCCTCGGCGTAGTCGAGGGCCTCGTCGACCAACTCGATAGCCATGCGATTGAGACTTTCCATACCCCCAGTTCAGCCTCCGGCGTAAAACAGTTTGTCAGTTCGTGTCAGACGTGCGTCTGACTCGAGCAGCTGTTCGGTGATTTCACCTTCGATATCGAAGTCGCGTCTGCCGACTGTCGATCAGATCGCTGGCTCGTAGCCGGCGTCCGCGACCGTCGTTGCAATCGTCTCCTCGTCAATGGTCTCCCCATCGTGTTCGACGCGGACCTCGTCGTCCTCGTGGCTTGCCCGTGCCGCCGAGACGCCCGATAGCGCCTCGAGTGCCTCAGTGACGTTTTTCTCGCAGCCGCCACAGGACATGCCGGTGACCTCGAGTGTGGTCTGTTCCATACGAGCGCTTTGGGCTCGAGGGAAGTGAGCGTTGTGCTCGCCGTCTTACTCGTCGCTTCGGGCAGGTCGCCCTAAGGCGTCTTCGACGGCGTCGACTTTCCGGTCGGCCGACTGCTCTTGGCCACGTTTGTCGTCGATTTTCAACACCGTACTCACGCGGTCGCCGTCGACTGCCTCGTGGGCTGCCTGGGCGGCCGCGAACAGCTCGTCAGTGTCGTCGGCTTCGATCACCGTCCCCATCGGGTTCGTCTCGTAAGTCACGTCGTATGCCTCGAGGGCGTCGACTGCCTTCGCGACTTCCGACGCCATGCTGTCTTCGATAACCGGTGCGACGCTCAATAGTGCGATAACCGTCATACCGACACCGATGGCCGGGAGCTACCTAAACTCGAGGGCTGTCGGTACTGGAGCGTGAACGCCTCGCAGGAGACAGCGACGGAAAATACCGGACGGACTCGCCGTCAGTTCGACTGACGATGGCGACCGCGACCCGGACTAGTCTCTGACGGTGGGTAAATGATGACGTCGCCGTTCGCGTAGACGAACACCTCGTACTCGAGGGCGGTAAACGCGACGTGGCCCCCAGTTCGCTCGGTGCCGTCTGCTTTCGGACGGAAGAGTCGGTCAAGCGCATCGGGGTCGATGCTATCGTAGAGCGAGAACTCGCCCTGGGAGACGTCGGTCTCTGCAATCGACGCTAGCGCGTGGACGATGGTGGTCGTAATCGTCGCCGTCCCATCGACGTCGTGGTGGAAGACATAGCGGTCATTGGTCTGGTCATATTGTGGCTCGTCCGTCTCTGTGGCGTGTGAGGTTTCCGTTTGCATTGCTATCTCTCGTCGGTCAATCGTCTATTGACGCATAGTAATCCCTGCTATAAAAGTAAACCGCCACCCCTATTAGTTCACATTCGTGAATTACGGATTCTGGAACCAGTCGTCAAACGAATTGGATACAAGACTCCCTCGAGAGCCTTCCCTCGGGACCCACAGGCACTGTTTCAGCACTCACTTCTTCTGCTCCCGGTCGCGATCTTCTGCGTGCTCGCTCAGTCGCTCGAGTTCCCGATCCGCCTCGAGCGAGCGGCGATGCTGCGGTGAGACAATGGCCTCACCGGAGCCGTCGATTCGCTCGTCTGGGTCCGCAATGGAAACCCATTCGCGCACGCGGGCGAGGAAACGGCGAAACATACGCTGGTGTTCTCGCTCGAGGACCAAAAGTCGTTGTCCGGCTCCCACTATCGCAAACCGGCGTTGATCTCTCCCACCTGGCTCGCCAGCACACATTTGTAGCTGGTCTAACAGTATTTCATATGGATATTCGACACCTCTCCAGTGACGCTGACCGACGCCTGGCAGTCCCGATTCTCCAGCAGTTGTGGACCGACACGTCCCCGGCGGAGATTATGGCCTGGACAGCTCAGGAGGAGTACACGCTTATTGGCGGATTCCTCGAGGATGAGCTGGTCGCCGTCGCCGGCGTCAGAATCGATGACTTTCTGCATCACACCCGCCACGCCTGGCTCTATGATTTCGTCGTCAACGAACCCCATCGAGGCGAGGGCTACGGAACAGCACTCTTGGAATACGTCGAGGAGTGGGCGTCGTCGAACGAGTGCGACGTCATTGGACTGGCCTCGCCGCTGGCCAAATCGCAGGTGCACCAGTACTACACTGCCCGTGGATACGAACAGTGGGGCTACATCCTCGAGAAGGAAGTCTAATTGTGGGGTGCTCGAGGGTGTTGAGTACGCGCTGGCTGGGATTTGAACAACGCGAAGACATTCCAGCTCGCTCACTGCGTTCGCTCTCGGGCTGTGACTTCTCTCGTTCAAATCCAGTGCGACTTCACGACTCACGGATGACGAGCACACGCTACGCGGTGCTCGTCGAAGTTGTTCGTCGTAGAAGTGCGCTGGCTGGGATTTGAACCCAGGTTGTGACCATGGCAAGGTCACGTGATACCACTACACTACCAGCGCCCTGTTGCATTCATACCTACTGCCGGGTGGATATATAAGGCCTACGAATTGTTCCGGCATCGCCATACGGCACCACGGTGGGTGCCCCCATCACGAATACACACTGCCGGCAACTCTGTCTGTATTCAGCGACTGTCACTCGTTTCTGATCAACGCTCGAGAGTGTGTGTCTGTAACACACGAATTCGAGGGTGTGAGAGCGTCACAGCCGGGATCGAATCCGCTATCCTTTTAAGACCTTGTCCGCAACAAAACGCTACAGTCTAGTGACGCGGCGCCGAAGCGTTTCGGCATGACCGTCAACGTACTCGTGCCGTCGTCACTCTCCCGTGAAGCCGAGGACAAACGCGAGGCAACTCGCAAACTTGGATACGTCGCCCGCGCGGCGACGATCTTCCGGGCGGATCGCCTCATCGTCTACCCAGATCGGGACGGCGAAACCGGGCGATTCGATGATGGGTTCGTCAGTACCGTTCTGCGGTACGCCGCAACCCCACCATACCTCCGCAACGAGGCATGGGGGATGCGAGACGAACTAGAGTACGTTGGGGTCTTGCCACCGCTGCGCGCGGTGTCACAGACCGGCTCCGAATCGAACGGTTCGGGGTCGACAAGACAAGGAATCGTGACCGAGGTCGGACCTGAAGGGCGCGTCCGGGTCAATTGCGGCTTGCAACACCCGATCTCCCTCAATACGCCTCCATCGATGGAGGTCGCCGAGGGGGAGCGCGTGACCGTCAGGATCTCTTCGCGACGACCGGTCCGGGCGAAACTCGTCGACGGCCCCCTTCCGGGGCTCAGCGTCGAGCGGACGGACCTTTCGACAGCTCTCGGCCGTGAGGACGCCGGCGTTTGTATCGCGTCGTCTCGCCATGGTGCGGAACTTACCGTGGGACGACTCGAGACGCTGGCCGGACGCGTCGACCGTGACGGAATGACCGTTGCGTTCGGTGCGCCCGAGAGAGGGCTGCCGGAAATCCTCGGAATCGAGGCATCCGACGTTGTGGCTGCGTACGACGCAGCTGACGTGGATGACAGAGTCGACGTCGAACCCACCGATCTAGGGTTCGACCTCTGGCTGAATACGGTTCCGAACCAGGGCAGCAAGGTGGTACGAACGGAAGAAGCTCTGTTCGCCACCCTCGCTCCCCTCTCACTGCAAGAGTGATAGAATGCCACAAGCAAATTCACCACGCAAAGGCTCACTCGGTTTCGGCCCACGAAAGCGTGCGACCAGCGAGGTCCCACGCTTCAATTCGTGGCCGGAAGACGATGGACAGCCGACGCTCCAGGGTTTCGCGGGCTATAAGGCCGGCATGACCCACGTCGTTATGGTCGACGATAAAGCGAACTCGCCGACCGAAGGGATGGAACAGACCGTCCCTGTAACGATCGTGGAGACGCCGCCAATGCGCGCCGTTGCTCTGCGTGCGTACGAAGACACGCCGTACGGAAAACAGCCGGTTACCGAGGTCTGGACCGACGAGTTCGTTTCCGAACTCGACCGTGTTCTCGACCTTCCCGGTGACGACTACAACACCGACGCATCCGCAGACGAACTCCGTGGCCTTCTCGAGGAAGGTCGCGTTGACGACGTCCGCGTCATCACGCATACGGTTCCGGGGGACCTTCCCTCGATGCCGAAGAAGAAACCGGACGTGATGGAGACGCGCGTTGGCGGTGGCTCGATTTCCGACCGCGTCGACTACGGCCTCGAACTGCTCGAGGAAGACGGTGGCGAACACGTCATGAACGACATGTTCCGCGCCGGCGAGTACGTCGACGCAAGCGGCGTCACGAAAGGGAAAGGGACTCAAGGACCCGTCAAGCGATGGGGCGTCCAGAAACGAAAGGGCAAGCACGCCCGGCAGGGATGGCGCCGCCGCATCGGGAACCTTGGCCCCTGGAATCCGTCCCGTGTTCGGTCGACGGTCCCACAGCAGGGACAGACCGGGTATCACCAGCGGACGGAACTGAACAAGCGCCTCGTCGATATCGGCGATGGCGCAGACGCGACGGTCGACGGCGGTTTCGTCAACTACGGCGAAGTCGACGGCCCGCACGCGTTGATCAAGGGCTCGCTCCCCGGGCCAAACAAGCGCCTCGTGCGCTTCCGCCCGGCGATCCGACCTGGAGACCAGCCACGCCTCGATCCCGAGGTTCGGTACGTCTCCACCGCATCTAACCAGGGATAACACATGGAAGCAACAGTACGCGACCTGGACGGCTCCGACGCAGGGTCGGTCGATCTTCCGGCGGTCTTCGAGACCCAGTACCGCCCGGACCTGATCACCCGTGCCGTCAACGTCGCCCAGGCAAACCGGAAACAGGACTACGGTGCCGACGAATTCGCTGGCAAGCGAACGCCAGCCGAATCGTTCGGTAGTGGCCGCGGGATGGCCCACGTCCCACGACAGGACGGACGCGCACGACGCGTTCCCCAGGCTATCAAAGGACGAAAGGCTCACCCGCCAAAGGCCGAGAAAGACCAGTCCGAATCGATCAACACGAAAGCAAAGAAACTGGCCGTCCGCAGCGCCATCGCGGCAACGACGGACGCCGAACTCGTCGCCGAGCGCGGTCACCAGTTCGACGACGACGCCGAGATTCCAGTCGTCGTCTCCGATGAGTTCGAAGACCTCGTCAAAACGCAGGAGGTCGTCTCCTTCCTCGAGGCAGCAGGCCTCGAGGCTGACATCCAGCGTGCAGACGACGGTCGCAACGTCCGATCCGGACAGGGGAAAGCCCGTGGCCGGAAGTACCAGACGCCGACGTCGATTCTGTTCGTCACCTCGAGCGAGTCCGGCCCGTCCCGTGCGGCACGGAACCTCGCTGGTGCGGACGTGACGACGGCTGCAGAGGTCAACGCTGAGGACCTCGCACCTGGCGCACAGCCAGGTCGACTCACCGTCTGGACCGAAAGCGCACTCGAGGAGGTGGCAGACCGATGAGCACGATCATCGAGCACCCACTCGTGACCGAGAAGGCGATGAACGACATGGACTTTGAGAACAAGCTCCAGTTCGTTTGCAACCCGGATGCCTCCAAACCCGAGATTCGGGATATTGTCGAGGAGCGCTTTGATGTCACGGTCGACAACATCAACACGCAGGTAACGATGAAAGGCAAGAAGAAAGCAATCATCAGACTCGCTGAAGAGGACGACGCGCAGGAAGTCGCCTCTCGAATCGGGGTGTTCTGACGATGGGACGACGAATTCAAGGACAGCGTCGTGGTCGCGGTACGTCCACGTTCCGTGCCCCGTCGCACCGATACAAGGCGAAACTCGACCACAAGAAGGCCGAAGACAACGATGTCGTCCGCGGAACGGTCGTCGACATCGAACACGACCCTGCACGCTCCGCACCGATTGCGGCCATCGAGTTCGAGGACGGCGAGCAGCGTCTCGTTCTCGTCCCCGAAGGCGTCGCCGTTGGTGAGGAGATTCAGGTCGGTGTCTCTGCGGAGATCAAGCCGGGGAACACGCTTCCCCTCGCTGAGATCCCCGAAGGGGTTCCGGTCTGTAACGTCGAGTCCAACCCAGGCGATGGCGGCAAGTTCGCCCGTGCCGGGGGGACCAACGCAGACCTGATCACCCACGACCGCTCGGCTGCGGTCGTACAACTCCCAAGTGGCGAGGTCAAGCGCCTCGATCCACAGTGCCGAGCCACCGTCGGCGTCGTCGCCGGCGGCGGACGGACGGAAAAGCCAATGGTCAAAGCAGGGAACAAGTACCACAAAATGAAAGCGCGCGGGACCAAGTGGCCTCGCGTCCGCGGTGTCGCAATGAACGCCGTCGACCACCCATTCGGTGGCGGTGGCCGCCAGCACCCCGGAAAACCAAAATCCGTCTCGCGGGACGCCCCGCCGGGACGCAAAGTCGGTGACATCGCCTCGCGCAGCACCGGCCGAGGTGGAAACAAATGAGCCAAGAGTACCGAACCGGCCGTGAAGGTGAAGACTTCACCTACCGCGGTCATACACTCGACGAGCTGCAGGATCTGGAGCTCGAGGAAGTCGCAGAACTGCTGCCCGCACGCAAGCGGCGAAGTGTCAAGCGCGGCCTCTCCGTTGAGAAGCAAAAGCTTCTCGAGAAGGCCCGCGGCAAAGGCGAAGAGGAGACGGCGAACGCGCCGATCCGAACGCACCTGCGCGACATGCCGGTGCTGCCGGAGTTCGTTGGACTGACCTTCGAGGTCTACAACGGACAGTCATTCGAGCGCGTCCGCATCGATCCCGAGATGATCGGTCATTATCTCGGAGAGTTCCAGCTGACCCGTAACTCCGTCGAGCACGGACAGGCTGGTATCGGTGCAACTCGTTCGTCGAAGTTCGTCCCACTGAAGTGATCATCGTATGGGAATCAACTACTCAGTCGACGCCGACCCGGACACAACCGCGAAAGCGATGCTTCGGGAGCGTCACATGAGCAACAAGCACAGCAAGGAAGTCGCCCGTGCAATCAAAGGCCGCACCGTTGCGGACGCACAGGCGTACCTTCAGGACGTCATCGACGAGGAACAGTCCGTTCCGTTCAAGTCCCACAACTCCGGCGCGGGTCACCGCTCGGACATCGAGGGCTGGGACGCCGGCAAGTACCCCGAGAAGGTCTCGGGTGAATTCCTCGATCTCCTCGAGAACGTCGAGGCCAACGCGGACCAGCAGGGCTTTGACGGTTCGTCGATGGAGATTACCCACGTCGCCGCCCACAAGGTCGGCGAATCGGTCGGCCGCAAGCCCCGTGCAATGGGGCGTGCCTCGGCGTGGAACACGCCACAGGTCGATGTCGAGATCATCGTCGAGGAAGTCGACGAAGAAACGGAGGACGAGAACTAATGGCTGACGAACACCAATTCATCGAAAACGGCCTGCAGCGGTCACAGATCGACGAGTTCTTCCAGGAAGAACTCGGTCGTGCAGGCTACGGTGGCATGGACGTCGCCAAGACGCCGATGGGAACCCAGATCGTCCTCAAGGCCGAAAAGCCCGGGATGGTCATCGGCAAAGGCGGCGAGAACATCCGGAAGGTCACGACGGCCCTCGAAGAGCAGTTCAACCTCGAGGACCCACAGGTCGACGTTCAGGAAGTCGACGAACCGGACCTGAACGCACGAATCGTCGCAGACCGACTGGCTAACGCACTCGAGCGTGGCTGGTACTTCCGGAAAGCTGGTCACACGACGATTGACCGCATCATGGAAGCCGGTGCACTCGGTGCCGAGATCGTCCTCTCCGGAAAGGTGACGGGCGCTCGCTCGCGCGTTGAGAAGTTCAACCGCGGCTACATCAAGCACAACGGCGAGCCCGCCGAAGAGGTCGTCGACCACGGCCAGGGCGTCGCAGTGATGAAACTCGGTACCATCGGGGTTGACGTCAAAATCATCCCGCCAGGAGCCGAGTTGCCCGACGACTTCGGCGTTCACGAAGATCTGGACCCCGAGGAACTCGTCCCTGACGCCGTCGAGGCCAACGAGGCCGAGGGTGTCGAGGAACTGCTCGAGGGCGAACCAGAGGAGGCCGAGGCAACCGCGGAGGGTGTCGAAGCGCCTGCTGAGGACGCCGTCGAGACCGCTGCTGACGACGAGGGCGACCTTGACGAAGAGGTCGTCGAGGAAGTCATCGAAGAAGAAGTCGAGGCTGACGCCGACGACGACTTCGAAGACGTCGAGGTCCCTGAGGAAGACGACGAAATCGAAGAGGAACTCGAGGAACTCGAAGAGGATGTCGAAGCGGAAGCAGAAGAACTCGTCGCGGAGATGGAAGACGAGGACGCTGATGCCGACGCAGACGACGAAGACGCAGACGAGGGAGGTGACGCCTGATGGCAATTCTCCACGTCGCAGAGATCCGCGATATGACGCCTGCCGAACGGGAGGAAGAACTCGAGGAACTCGAGACGGAACTGCTGAACCAGAAGTCCGTCCTCGCAGCTGGTGGTGCTCCGGAGAACCCGGGTCGAATCGGCGAGATTAGCCGCACCATCGCTCGGATCAAGACGATCCAGACGGAAGAAGGCGACTTCGACGACGAATAACACACAATGGCACTGACACCCGAGACCCTACCGCGACACGAACTCAACGGATTGGCGGTCCGCGTCGTCGAGAGTACCGACGATTCGCGGGTCGGCATTTCGGGGCGTGTCGTCATCGAGACGACGAAGACTCTCTCGATAGAGATTCGAACGGATGGCGAATCTCGGGTCGTTACAGTGCCAAAGTCGGGCTCGACGTTCGAGTTCGCGATCACAGATGAAGCCGCCGACTCCGCGAAGGAGTTGGGGACTGCGTCCAAACTGGCCGACACTCAACCTGCATCGGCGGACAAAACGTCCGCTGACGCAGACCGAGCCGACGGCGATGCCGTTGGCTGTCGTGGCGATGGTTCATCTGACCATCACCACGCTGCTGGCGAGGGCGTAGCCTACGTTACGGTCGATGGTTCGCGATTGCTCTCACGACCCGCCCGACGCACGGAAACTAGTGGTGATTCACCATGGCAATAGGATTAGACGTTGAAACCCCTCCGGAACCAGATAATCCGGAGGAATACGACTACGAGAAGTGTCCGTTCTACGGCGAACTCTCCGTTCGAGGGCAGGTCCTCGAGGGGACCGTCGTCTCGACGGGCATGGACAAGACCGTAGTCGTCGAACGAGAGTACGATGTCGCGGTTCCGAAGTACGACCGCTACATGAAACGACGCTCGCGCATCCCGGCACACGTGCCAGGCGTGCTCGAGCCGCTCTCGGTTGGCGACTCGGTCAAAATCGCAGAGACCCGACCACTGTCGAAGACGAAATCGCATGTGGTCGTCGAAATAACTGAAGAGGCAACCGCAGAGGATATCGCCGAGTTGACCGGTCAGGCAGAGCCTGAGCCGGAACTCTCCGCCGATGATCTCGCTGCGGATGACGCAGACACAGCCCAGGGTGAAGAGTAATGGAGGCAATGAAAGCCGACGTCACTCAGGGACTGAAGAAAGGCTCGCTGATCACGTGTGCCGACAACACGGGCGCACGCGAACTCAAAGTCATCAGCGTAGCAGGATACCACGGCACCAAGAGCCGCCAGCCAAAGGCGGGTCTCGGTGACAAAGTGACCGTTTCGGTCACGAAGGGTACCCCGGAGATGCGCCGACAGGTCCTCGAGGCAGTCATCGTTCGTCAGCGGAAATCGGTCCGCCGACCGGATGGCACCCGCCTCAAGTTTGAGGACAACGCGGCGGTCATCATCGACGAGAACGAAGAGCCCCGCGGTACGGAAATCAAAGGGCCAATCGCTCGCGAAGTCGCAGAGCGCTTCGGTGCAATTGCCTCCACCGCGACGATGATCGTCTAACTATGAGCAAGCAACCACACAAACAGCGGATTCAGACGGAGCGCGCACCGCTTCACAAGCGGCAGAAACAGCTCCACGCAACGCTGTCCGACGAACTCCGCGAGGAGTACGACACCCGTCGAACCCGCGTCAACGCGGGCGACACGGTCGAGGTCATGCGTGGGGACTACGCCGGCGACACCGGCGAGGTTCTCAAAGCAATCCTCGAGAACGGCACGATTCACGTTGAGGACGTCACGGTCGAGACGGCCGACGGCGAGGAAGTTCCCCGCCCGGTCGATCCGTCCAACGTCCGCATTACGGAACTCACGCTCGAGGACGAGCGCCGAGAGGCCCGTCTCGAGGGCGAGTCCGAAGGTGATAACGAATGACGAAACACCAGAAACGACTCTCAGTACCAAAGACCTGGCCGGTCGAGCGCAAGACCGACACCTTCACCGTCAAGGCCGGAGCTGGCCCGCACGGTGAGGAAGGCGTGCCACTGGTCGTCCTGCTTCGGGACGTCCTCGAGTACGTCGACTCGACGAAGGAAGCACGGTATGCGCTCTCGGAGGACGCAATTCTCGTCAACGGACAGCCGATCAACGACGAGCAGCGTCCAATCGGGATCTTCGACATTCTGGCGTTCCCCGGCCGCGAAGAATACTATCGCGTCTTCCCTGACGAGGGCGGTCGGCTGTCGCTGACCGAGATCGATGCTGATGCGGCAGACAGCCGCCTCGGCAAGATCGACGGCAAGCAGCAGATTCCGGGTGGCGATACCCAGCTGACGCTGCACGATGGCACGAACGTCATCGTCGACGACGATGAGTACTCCGCGAAAGATTCGATTGTCGTCGACAACGACGACAAGTCGATTGTTGCTCACTTCCCGTACGAAGAGGGCGCACTCGTCACCGCTATCCGTGGTAACCACGGTGGCAAGATTGGCGAGGTCGACGCAATTGACGTGACACTCGGCAGCGGCTCGAACACTGTCACCGTCTCGACTGACGATGACGAGTTCGAAACCGTCGAAGAGTACGTCGTTGTTATCGACGAGAACTTTACGGGTGATGATGAATGAGCGAAGCTGACAGCGGCTTCCACGAGATGCGCGAGCCAACCGTCGAAAAGGTCGTCGTCCACATGGGCGTCGGTCAGGGTGGTCGCGAACTCGGAAAAGCCGAAGACATCATCGAGGAAATCACGTCCCAAGAAAGCGTCCGTACCCAGGCTCAGCGAACTGAGCCTGACTTCGGTATCCGCCAGGGCGACCCAATCGGAACGAAGGTCACCCTCCGTGGCGAGGACGCCGCCGACTTCCTCGAGACAGCACTTCCACTCGCTGAGTTGTCGCTCAGTCAGTTCGACGACACCGGCAACTTCAGTTTCGGCGTCGAGGAACACACCGAGTTCCCAAGCCAAGAGTACGATCCGAGCGTCGGGATCTTCGGGCTGGACGTCACCGTCAACCTGGTGCGTCCGGGCTATCGTATCGCCAAACGCGACAAGGCGACACGCTCGATCCCATCGAATCACCGACTCACGCCCGAGGACGCCGCTTCGTTCCTCGAGTCGACATTCGACGTCACCGTGGAGGACCCTGAGGATGAGTGAAAGCGAAACCGAAACCGAAACTACCGCCGCTGATCGCACGGGTGAGCACACGGCAAAGCGAACTGGCCAGATGGAGCAGTGCCAGCGCTGTGGCCGTAAACAGGGGCTTGTCGGCAAGTACGACATCAACCTCTGTCGCCAGTGCTTCCGTGAAATCGCCCGCGATATGGGATTCAAGAAGTATCGATAACATGACCGGAAATGATCCACTCAGTAACGCGCTTTCGGGACTCGACAACGCCGAAAGTGTCGGACATCTGACTCACGAGGTATCACCCGCCTCGAACGAAATCGGCAGCGTACTCGAGGTCTTCTATGACCGCGGGTACATCGACGGCTTTGACTTCGTCGATGACGGTAAAGCCGGACAGTTCGAGGTTGAACTAACTGGAGCGATCAACGAGTGTGGCCCCGTCAAGCCCCGCTACAGTGCCACTGCCGAGGAGTTCGAGAAATGGGAGAAACGGTTCCTTCCCGCTCGAGACTTCGGTGCGCTCGTCGTCACGACGAGTAACGGCATCATGAGCCACTACGAGGCTCGTGAGCTGGGAATCGGTGGTCAGGTTATCGCATACGTCTACTAACAATGCGAGTCGAACTGGAAATCCCTGACAACGTAACCGTCGAGACAGACCATCTCGATGTGACCGTCGACGGTCCAGAAGGCAGCGTTACCCGCCGCCTCTGGTACCCCGACGTGACCGTCGATGTGGAAGACGACAGTGTGGTAATCGAAAGCGAATCCGAGGACGCAAAGACGAACGCGACCGTCGGAACCTTCGAGAGCCACCTGAGCAACGCTTTCCATGGCGTGACCGAGGGCTGGGAGTACACGATGGAAGTCTACTACTCTCACTTCCCGATGCAGGTCCGCAATGAAGGCGACGACATCGTCATCGAGAACTTCCTCGGCGAAAAGGCACCGCGACGTACGACTATCCATGGTGACACCGACGTCTCCGTCGACGACGAACGACTCGTCCTCTCCGGCCCGAACAAAGAGGACGTCGGTCAGACGGCGGCAGACATCGAGCAGCTGACACGCGTCAGCGGCAAGGACACCCGCGTCTTCCAGGACGGGGTCTACATCACCGAGAAACCCGCCAAAGGAGGTGTCTACTAGATGGCAGACGATAACGCAAACGACGAACCACAGGAACTCGAGGACATCAGTGGTGTCGGCGCGAGCAAAGCCGACGCACTGCGAGAGGCTGGCTTCGAGTCCATCGACGACGTCAAAGAGGCCGACCAGGACGACCTGGCCGAAGCCGAGGGCGTCGGAAACGCACTCGCTGCCCGTATCAAGGCTGACGTCGGTGACCTCGAGGTAAGTGAGGACACCGAAGCCGAGATCGAAGACGAAGGCGGCGACGAGGAAGCCGATGAGGCTGCCGAAGATGTCGAAACCGAACTGCAGGCCCGCGGCCTGACCGAGAAGACGCCGGAGCTTTCCGACGAGGAAGCACGTCTGCTCGAGCGCCGCAAAACCGAGGGCAAGCCGCAGTTCAACCGCCAGGACTACCACATGAAAAAGCGGACGCCAGAATCCTGGCGTCGCCCACGCGGACAGCTCTCGAAGCAGCGCCGCGGTATCAAAGGCAAAGGCCCGAAGGTCGAAGCCGGCTACCGAACGCCGACCGCTGTTCGGGGCAAACACCCAAGCGGTTTCGAAGAGGTCTACGTTCAGAACACGGACGACCTCGAGGGTGTCGATGGCGACACGCAGGCAGTCCGCATCGCCTCGGCCGTTGGTGCACGCAAGCGCGAACGGATCGAGGAGCAGGCCGAGGAACAGGACGTTCGCGTCCTGAACCCAACCTACGAGGAAGTCGAGGTGGAATCAGATGACTGATCTTTCCGCACAGAAGCGACTGGCAGCTGACGTCCTCGACGTTGGCGAGAACCGCATCTGGCTCGACCCTGATGCCCAGGGCGACATCGCCGAAGCGATCACCCGCGACGAGATCCGCGAACTCGTCGATGACGGTCGCATTCAGGCCGAAGATGCCAAAGGCAACTCTCGTGGCCGTGCTCGCGAACGCAACGCAAAGCGTTCCTACGGTCACCAGAAGGGCCCAGGAAAGCGCCGCGGCAAGAAAGGCGCACGCCAGAACGAGAAAGAAGACTGGCAGGCAAAGATTCGTGCACAGCGCCGGAAACTCCGCGAACTCCGCGACAAGGGCGAACTGACGCCCACGCAGTACCGCGAGCTTTACAAGAAGGCTGGCGGTGGCGAGTTCCGAAGTGTCCGGTACCTGTTGAACTACATTGACGACAACTACGGTGACCAATAATGGCAACAGGACCACGATACAAGGTGCCGATGCGACGTCGGCGCGAGGTCCGGACGGACTACCACCAGAGGTTGCGCCTGCTGAAGTCGGGTAAGCCCCGTCTCGTCGCTCGAAAGAGCAACAAGCACACTACGGCGCAGCTGATCGTTCCCGGACCCAACGGCGACGAGACGCTCGCAAGCGCACACTCGAGCGATCTCGAGGAGTACGGTTGGGAAGCCCCCACGAGTAACATTTCCGCGGCATATCTGACCGGCCTGCTGGCCGGACAGCAAGCCGTCGAGGCCGGACTCGAGGAAGCAGTCCTCGATATCGGTCTCAACACGGCAACGCCTGGTAACAAGGTGTTCGCCGTGCAGGAAGGCGCAATCGACGCCGGTCTCGAGATTCCACACAGCGACAGTGTGCTCGCAGACTGGGAGCGTACGCGTGGCGAGCACATCGCTGAGTACGCAGAACAGCTCGATGAGCCGCTGTATAGCGGTGACTTCGACGCAGCGGACCTTCCAGAGCACTTTGACGACGTACGAGAGGCGATCCTCGAATGAGTAACTACAACGACAGTGGATGGGAACCCGTCACCCGTCTCGGCCGCAAAGTCCAGGAGGGCGACATCGATTCGATGGACGTCGCTCTCAACTCGGGGCTCCCGCTCAAAGAGCCCGAAATCGTTGACCAGCTCCTCCCCGGACTGGACGACGAAGTCCTGGACATCAACATGGTCCAGCGCATGACCGACTCCGGACGACGCGTGAAGTTCCGTTGCGTCGTCGCCGTCGGCAACCGCGATGGCTACGTTGGCTATGCGGAAGGACGAGACGATCAGGTCGGCTCTGCCATCCAAAAGGCAATCGGCATCGCGAAACTGAACATGATCAAGGTCCCCCGCGGCTCCGGGTCGTGGGAAGACCGTTCGGACCGACCACACTCGCTGACCCGACGAACGACCGGCAAAGCCGGCTCCGTCGAGGTCGAGGTCATCCCAGCCCCTGAAGGGCTTGGACTCGCCGCGAGTGACACCGTCCACGCCGTCCTCGATCTGGCCGGCATCGAAAACGCCTGGACCAAGAGCCACGGCAACACCCGAACGACTGTGAATCTCGCAAAGGCAACGTTCAACGCCCTCGAGAACGCATCGCAGTCGCGCCAGCCACGAGAGCGCGGGACAATTAGCTCCGAGGAAGCGGAGGTGTCTGAGTGATGAAGGCAATCGTGCAAGTCCGCGGAGAAGTCAACCGCAATCAGGACATCCAGGACACCCTGGAGATGCTCAACATCCACAGCGTCAACCACTGTGCACTCGTCCCCGAGACGAGCGCGTACACGGGAATGGTCGACAAGGTCAACGACTACGTCGCCCACGGCGAACCCGAAGCCGACGTGCTCTCGACGCTGCTTGCAAAGCGTGCTGAACCACTCGAGGGTCGACAGTCCGATGTCGATGCTGAGTGGCTCGCCGAGAACACCGACTACGACGACTTCGACGCACTCGCAGAGGCACTGCTTGCCGAGGAAACAACGCTCCGTGATGAGGGACTGTCGCCAACGCTGCGACTGCACCCACCGCGTGGTGGCCACGGCGGCATCAAGAAGCCGACGGTCGAGGGCGGCCAACTCGGAAAGCATACAACGGACGAGATTAACGACCTCTTAGAATCGATGCGATAACCATGACGAGCAAAAAACGACGCCAGCGCGGATCGCGCACGCACAGCGGCGGCTCCCACAAGAATCGACGTGGTGCGGGCCATCGCGGTGGTCGCGGACGCGCCGGGCGTAGCAAACACGAGTTCCACAACTACGAACCGAAGGGCAAACACGGCTTCAAGCGACCGGACGGCATTCGCGACAACGTCGCGGAAATCGACGTCCAGAAACTCGACGAGGACGCAATCCTCTACGTCGCTGAAGACGTTGCCGACGAAACCGACGACGGCTATGCAATCGATGCACGCGACGTCGTCGAAGATGGCCACGAAGTCGACACCGTGAAAGTGCTCGGCTCCGGCCAGGTCCGCAACGCACTCGAGATCACGGCAGATGCCTTCTCGGACGCAGCCGAGGCAAAACTCGAGGACGCCGGCGGCGAGGCAGTCCTTTCGCAGCGAGCCCAGGACGCAGCCGAGGCAGCGGCCGACGCCGAGGCTGACGACGACGAACAGAGCGAGGACTAACAGATGGGATGGAAGGAAGCCGCTGAACCGGTCCTGACGCGGATGCCCGCAGTGCAGCGTCCGGAAGGGCACGTGCCGTTCAAGCGCAAGCTCGCCTGGACGGCAGGGATCCTCGTGTTGTACTTCTTCCTGACGAACGTCACCCTCCTGGGGACGGCAAGTGGGGCGACTGACCTCTTCGGCGAGTTCCGTGCGATCCTCGCCGGTGAGCACGGCTCGCTGTTGCAGGTCGGTATCGGCCCAATCGTCACGGCGAGCATCGTCATGCAGTTACTTGGCGGTGCAAACCTCCTCGGACTCAACACCGACGATCCTCGAGATCAGATCCTCTATCAGGGACTGCAGAAGCTGCTCGTCATCGTGATGACGGCCCTGACAGCACTGCCGATGGTGTTTGCCGGCGGCTTCCTTCCAGCACAACCAGCCCTATCAATCGGTGGGCTGACGCTGGGAAGCTTCGAGGTCCAGTTGCTGATCTTCCTCCAGGTGTTCATTGGCGGGATCCTCATCCTGTATATGGACGAGGTCGTCAGTAAGTGGGGGATCGGCAGCGGGATCGGCCTGTTCATTATCGCCGGTGTGAGCCAGCGCCTCGTCGCTGGATTCCTCTCGCTGAACGAAGAGGGATTCTTCTACAGCTGGTATCAGATCATCACCGGCCAAATGAACGTGGACGTGCTCTCGAGTGATGGGCTGTTCTTCTTGCTCTCACACGAGGGTGGACAGATCGTCGCGCTGTTTACGACGGTCCTGATCTTCTCGGTCGTCGTCTACGCCGAGTCCGTCCGCGTGGAGATTCCACTCAGCCACGCCCGCGTCAAGGGTGCCCGTGGACGCTTCCCAGTGAAGCTCATCTACGCGAGCGTCCTGCCAATGATCCTCGTTCGCGCCCTGCAGGCGAACATCCAGTTCATGGGTCAGATCATCTACTCCCAGATGGGAGAGAGCATGCCAGCCGTGCTTGGAACCTACACTGACGATCAACCCGCCAGTGGGTTCTTCTACTACACCGCACCGATCTACAGTCCGGATGATTGGATGTGGTGGACTGCTGCCGTTTCGCAGGATGCCTGGCAGGTCATGATCCGCGTCTCCGTCGACCTGACGTTCATGATCGTCGGCGGCGCGATCTTCGCGATCTTCTGGGTCGAGACGACGAACATGGGTCCAGAGGCAACGGCCCGACAGATCCAGAACTCCGGGATGCAGATCCCCGGATTCCGACAGAACGTCGGCGTCATCGAGAAGGTTATGGAGCGGTACATCCCGCAAGTGACCGTCATCGGCGGCGCACTGGTCGGCCTGCTCGCCGTCATGGCGAACATGCTCGGCACCATCGGAGCTGTTACCGGAACGGGTCTGCTGCTCGCTGTCTCCATTACGTACAAACTGTACGAGGAGATCGCCGAGGAGCAGATGATGGAAATGCATCCGATGATGCGCCAGATGTTCGGCAAGGAGTAACCGCGCTGGGAGCAGCTCCCGGCTGAACACGTTCGTTTCTTTCTCTTCGTGTGAACAACCCGTCTCTAGGCACCTGTATGGGGTTGTGTTGTACCAATCACTCACCTCCTGAGAGCAACACAGTCCGTTCTGATCGGTTCGAACGGCTCTCGCGTGCCTCGAGTCGGACAGTGACGACAGCGTAGTGTGACGCTCGCTCGAGGTCTCGAGTGTGCCGACCACATACATGCCGGCTGTCTCGAGACATTGGTCACTGCACAGGTCGTGGTTGTCGACTGTGACCTCGATGACCGCTGTTGTGTGCCGTGTCGTCGTCTAGCCAAGTGGGAGTTCCTCACTGTGCGGTGGCAGTGCAGCACTGACTGTGTGATGAGTACCGTACGCAACACCGCAGACAGTTAGCCGTGCACGTGGCCCATACGTCGCTACCGATGGGGGAGAGATAGAGTGACTAAGTGGCCATCTGTACCAGAGAGTGATGGGGGTCGTCACTCGAGGCGATATCCCGTTCGGCTCAGAACTGCGTGTGAGTGTCTCGAGATCGCGACGTAGCTGTAATACTGACTCGGTAGCGTCCTGCAAAGTGAGTTGAAAGCTCCAGCCGAAAACAGTGTGTTCGGTTCGGTTTGCTCGCTGGTCTGGTCTCCCTGCGAGACGGGCTTACTGGATCGAGTAGCCCGCAGCGATGGTCAGCAACAGGACCATGAACACGGCGACGCTGACCATGTACGTGATTGCTCGAGGCTCTTCGATCAGGTGCTGGAAGTACGCGGCAATCAGGAGGGACTTGATGATTGCAAGGACGATTGTTCCCGCGAATGCCATCCAGTAGGAGAAAATCTCGGGGAACGAGAAGAAGACGAACTTGCCCGTCCCCAATGCCAGCAATGCAACGTAGATCAGGGTGTATGTTCGAATGTCAGCCATTGCTATTCTATGTGGGTGTCGCCCACTTATACCTTCCTCATGTCTCCGCTCGAGGGCAGAAACATGGCTTTTGGTGCAGTGACTGTCTGAACATGTACGGGTGGACGATTCGCGCTCCGTGCCATCACAACGGTACTTCTCTCGAGTTGTTCATAACCGGTCCGAGTCGGTGCTGATCAGTCGGCTCGGCGACCGAGAACACATAGTTGTGGATCATCGAGACGGCCTGTCTGGGCACACATTCCACTCAGAGTGTGGGCCATCGAGAGGTGTCACTAGTGTCTCGGACAGGAAACAGCAAAAAGACGACTGCGACGCGAGGTCGCTAGAACAGGTAGAACAGTGGGAACAGGAAGACCCACACGATGTCGACGAAGTGCCAGTAGAGCCCGAAGAACTCCACTGGACGGTGATCCTCGAGGTAGGCATCGATGCTCAGGATCCGGTAGATCATGAACACAGCGATGAGCATTCCGAGGAGGACGTGCAGCGCGTGCAGTCCCGTCGTCACGTAGTAGATCGAGTACTCGAGGCCGTACCACCAGTACTCGCCTTCGGCGAATTTGGCGCTGTACTCGTAGGCTTTGACGCCCATGAACGTCGTTGCGAGCAACAGCGTTGCGCCCATCGTCGCAAGCAGGCCTGTCTTGTTCTTGCGTTCAGCGAACACCAGCGCCAGGATGACCGTGAAACTCGAGGTCAACAGGATGTACGTGTTCAGGAGGCCGGCCCACTGGATCGTCTCGAGCGCCCAGGCGTCCCAGCCCATGTGGATGCGCATGAAGACGAACGCCCCGATTGCGGCACCGAAGACGACGATGTCCGAGGCGAGGAACACCCAGACACCAAGCTTCGTGTTGCCGACGCCTTCGAACGGCCAGCGTTCCGCGATGGCCATCTCAGGGGCGTTGAAGTCCTCAACACCGAACTTGAACAGCACGTAGGCGAGGATCACGATACCCAGTCCGATCAGGATTGGGTAGATGATGTTCGGCTCGTTCGACATGCCGACGAGGTTCTGTAGTGCGTCCTCAGTTCCGGTATCGGCAGCCGCTTGTTCTGCGAAGTTGATGACGTACGGCGTCAGACCGGAGAGTCCGAGGAACAACACGAATGTCCCGAAGCCGATCCCGAGTGGCCAGATGCTGGCGTGGTCGGCGTGTTCGCCGTCGCCGTGTGCGATCTCCTCGCCGGTCGCGTCGTGTTTCTGTGCGACGCCACCGTCAGTTGCGGCCGGCGAGTCCTCGACGAACTCGAGGCGGCCACTGGCGTAGCTTGGGCGGCCGGACCAGTTGTCAAGCGGTGGTGGGGATGGAATCGCCCACTCTGCGGTGCGGGAGAACTCCCATGGGTTGTCCGGTGCGTCGGGACCGGAGACCCAACTCTTTGCGAAGGTGTAGAACATGATCAGGAAGGACGCGCCGAGGATGAACGCCCCGACGGTCGCGACCTGATGGTAAGTCTGCATGCCGCCGTCGAAGTGGAAGACACGTCGTGGGGTTTCCCAGGCGAGGAACAGCGGGAAGTACAACATATTGAAGCCGATGAAGTAGACGGCGAAGTTGAGTTTCCCGAGTGCCTCGGAGTACATCTTTCCGGTGATTTTTGGCCACCAGTAGTAGAGGCCACCAACCAACGCGGTGACCCCGGAGACCATCACGTAGTGGAAGTGGGCAACGACCCAGTAGGTGCCACGGAACTCGTAGTCGAGCACGACGGCACCGAGGAAGACCCCGGTGATGCCGCCAAGGATGAACAACACGAGCGCGCCGAGGCTAAAGAGGAACGGCGTCGTAAACCGGACGCGTCCCTTGACCATCGTGTAGATCAGCGCGAAGACCATCAGGTCAAAGGGTAGCGAGATCCCGATGGTCGTCGCCATCATCAGCGTCTTGATCTCGAGGTTGATCGTCGTCAGGAACATGTGGTGCATCCAGACGAGGAACGACTGGACGGCCACGAGAACCATCGCGATGATGACCCACTTCCGACCGACGAGACGCCGACCACAGAAGGTCTGGAACGTCTCGAACATGATCCCCAGCGCGGGGAAGAAGACGATGTACACCTCCGGATGGCCGAAGAACCAGAACAGGTGTGCCCACAGCAGGCCCGAGCCCTGTTCGGTCGCGAAGTACTGCGTGATGAGCAGTCGGTCTGCAGAGAGCAAGAGTAACGCAGCGAGCAGTGCTGCGAACGCAAACAGCATCATCCAGACCGTCAGCAGCCACGACCAGGTGAACATCGGCATGTTCCAGAGGCCGAGGCCCTCAGCGCGCGAGCGGTGAATCGTTACGAGGAAGTTCACCGTCCCGACCGTGATCGAGAAGACAAACAGCATCAACGCAAGCACTGTTGCGGTGCCACCTGCCGTTGCTTCCATCGCGGGCGTGTACGTTGGTACGTTCAGCGGGGCGTACAGTGTCCAGCCACCGCTGTATGCGCCACCCTGGAAGAACGAAATCGCGAGGAGAATCCCCGAGAACAGGTAGAACCAGTAGCTCAGTGCGTTCAGTCGTGGGAACGCGAGGTCTTTCGCACCGATCTGGAGCGGCACGAGATAGTTCGCAAACCCGGTTGCGATTGGCGAGAGGAACCAAAAGACCATCAACAACCCGTGTGCCGTGACGGCCTGGTTGAACTGGTTCCCAGTCAGGAGGCCGATTCCGCCCGGCTCCCAGAGGTGGACGCGGAACAACAGCGCCATGACCCCGCCAAACAGCAGGAAGAACAGCGAGGTGGCGAGATACATGATCCCGACATCCTTGTGGTTCGTCGTCACCAGCCACCGTTTGATTGTGGTCTGTGGTGGAAGGTCACTCATTCGTCGTCACCCTCCTCTGTGTCCGATTCATCGTCCGTTTCCTCATCGTCTTCGTCATTCTCTTCTTCGTCATCCTCCTCTTCTTCCGCAGCGTCTGGGTCCTCGAGCGTGTAGCTCTCACTTGTTGCGCTCGTGAAGTCAATCGTATCCTCGACCGGTTCGAGGTCGCCGTCTTCGGGCGTAATGACGAGGTCGTAGTCGCCACCCTGACGGAACTCCGTAATCTCGAGGGTACCGTTCTCGAACTCGTCGGACTCCTCGGTGTAGGTGCCACTCAGGTCGTCCTCGAACTCGTCGTTCTCGACGTGTGCGAGTTCAAGTTCGAAGCCGTCGGTGAACGGCTCTTCGGCAGCGTCCTCGAGATCGATTGTCAGTGTGAACTGCTCGTCGAGCCACTCCTCGTAGCTGTCCTGACTCATGACTTCGACGTCATCGTCCATGCCGGAGTGACCGAAGCCACACAGCTCGAAACACTCAGCGCGGTAGTCGCCCGGTTCATCAGCCATGAACCAGGTTTCGTCGTACTCACCGGGGATTGCGTCAGCTTTCACCCGTAAGTCAGTAATCCCGTAGCTGTGCCAGACGTCGATTGAGGTCACCTCGAGCCAGACTGGGGTATCAGCCGGAACGACAAGGTGTCCGGGCTCGAGGCCGTTCTCGTACTCGTAGTTCCACGAGAAGGCTTGCCCTTCGACTTCGATTTCGATTGCGTCTTCGGGGTCCATGTCCGGCCCGTCTTCGACGTACAGCAGCATGCCGTACGTCCAGACGACGAGCGAGATAACGATGATGGCACTCAGCCCGAACGAGAGAAACAGTTTTTTGCCGCCCTTTCCACCTGTCGGTAGCTCCCCGACGGTTGGTAGGTCCTCGTCGTCGGGACGCTCGTCAGTGTCTCGGTACTTATACGCGTTATAGAGCGTATACGAGACCACGACGATACCGACGAGTGCACCGAGTGCGAGGAAGACCAGGAAGATATCCTCGAACACATCGATACGCGTCCGAACCTCCATCGGGATCATAATTGCACTGTAAATTGTGTTCACCTCTATTGAAAGCCGCTTATATGTCGGACGATGGTTGCCCGGGGCACTTATCTATTTGGAAACGGCCGTGTGTTCGGCCGACTCATCGGGTGGCCCGCAGCGATTTCGTCCGCGCAGTTCGATTCCCCGTTGTCTGTGCCTCGGGCGTTGAGTAGGAGTCAGTCCTCTTTTTTCTATCGGTGGGCTGGACTCATCATGGCGCTCCAAGGGAGTATTACGGGCCACAATCCGAACCTGTTCGGGACTCTCTCTTTCAAGTACTCAAAGACCCATCATATGTCCCATCAAAGACCCCGCTCAAAGTGTCCTCCCGCACTCGCGCGCAACACTATGACACTGATCGAAAGATTGTATAGTGTAACTCCCGTCTATTCAGTATGGCCGAAGAAGTACTCTTCAAGTTCGAACAGGACATGGACCGCAGTGATATCGCGAACTCGCTTCGAACCGTCGCCGACAGCCTCGAGGCCGGTGAACCAATCTCACTCGAGGCCGGCGGTGACTCCGTGACCGTCTCGCCACCACCGCGTCCAACGTTCGAGATCAAAGCCGAACGCGAGACCTCGAGCAGCGGTGGCGATGCCGAGCGAAGCATCGAGTTCGAACTCGAGTGGGACGAAGGCGATGACGGGTCTGCGGGTGGAGATAGCGGACTGACTATCGAGTAATTCGCTGTTAGATCTCAGTCACCCAGACGCGGCCGTTCTCGGGGAGGCCGTATACCTGACGGAACACCGCCTCAATGAACTGTGCAATTCGGTTCTGGTCGGCGTTTGCGCTGATTCGAACATTGATGCCGTCGATATCATTGGGACGAACGATATCATCGATTGTAAACGCTGCAAACTCCTCGAGAACCGTTTTGAGTTCCTCGAGTTCGTCGGCCGTGCAGTCGAGATTGATCGTTCCGTCGCCGAATTGTACCCAGGGGACGCCAAGTTCTGGGTCGAACGTGTGTGTACTCGAATCGTCGCCGTCACTCTCGCTTCCGTCTGCGTCCGTCTCGCCAGTTTTGAGGAGTTCGGTATCGACCTCGAGCGTCAGGTAGCCACTGCCCCGTTCGCGGTGGGCTGTAATGGCATCGGCGTACAGTTGCTGCCGATCAGCAGGCTCGGTGGCGTCGAATCTGGTCATACGGTATCCTTGTGGGCGTTTCTTTAAGCCTTTATGCGACGCCGGTGAACATCGGGGTATGGCACAACCACGACTGCTGATTATGGGTGCCCCCGGGGCAGGAAAGGGAACCCAGAGCGCAAAGATCACCGAGGAGTTCGACATCGATCACATCACGACCGGCGACGCACTCCGCTCGAACAAGCAGATGGACATCTCCGATATGGACATGGAGTACGACACGCCCGGCGAGTACATGGACCAGGGCGAACTCGTCCCCGACGCAGTTGTCAACGCCATCGTCGACGAAGCACTCTCACAGGCGAATGGGTTCGTCCTTGACGGCTACCCACGCAATCAGGAACAGGCCGAAGAACTCGAGGACATGACTGACCTCGACCTCGTGCTCTTGCTTGACGTCAGCGAGGACGAACTCGTCCACCGCCTGACTGGCCGCCGTCTCGACCCCGAAACCGGCGATATCTATCACGTTGAGTACGATCCGGCGGAGGATCCCGACGTCGAAGAGCGACTCGTCCAGCGCGATGACGACACCGAGGACACGGTCAAGGAACGGCTGCGTGTCTACCGAGAGAACACGGAGCCGGTCATCGACCACTACGAGGAGGCGGGACTGCTCGAGCGCGTCGACGGTGAGCAAGCGCCTGCGGACGTCTGGGAAGACGTGAAAGCGACTATCGAGGACGCAGCCTGAGAATACTGCTGTTTTAGTTATTTCTCACACCAATTTCATGGTGTGCGACATTGAGGTACGTCAATTGTGGCGGGAGTTCGTACTCCTCACTGTAGAGACTGATTTCGTTATCGATAAGCGCTGGATCATGTTCGACCGTGACGGACGACGAGTGAGCATCAAGTGAGCGAGCGACGATGGCACCGGTGACCTCTACGTTCGATTGCATACAGACCTGTGCCTGACATTCTGTCGGATACACTTCGTTTTCCTGTCCGTCCCATGGGGAATCTCGTGGTGCGTACAACGTTCCCTCGTAGGTAGTTCCACCCGTTCCAAAGCCGATATGTGCGTCTGACGTTCCGTAGAACTGGAGATTCGTTGCGTTCCCGTCAGTCACCGACACCTCGCCAGCATCGATGTGGACGTTCCCCGTCGTGTAGAGTTTCAACTCGTGGTCTGTCTCAGCAGCATCAGCAATGAGTTCGCCACTGACAGTTACGTTTCCATCGACGACGACTGTTGAATTCCCATCGGAAATGTCAAATTCCAGTCGATCCTCGCTCGCTATCTCGAGGTCGTCGTCAACCCAATAGGAACCAGTATCAGTCAGTGTTTGATCGGTTTCCGACAGTGACTGTGCGTCCTCTTCGCCGCTTTCGACGTCGTCGATGATGTCGTCAACGATTTCGTCGATAATTTCGTCGAGTTCAGGCATCGCTCCGGTTTCGATGTCCTCCTCGTCGATGTCTGCATTCTGATGGATATCATCATCCGTTGGCCGTTCTGCAAGCAGGAACCCATCTTCGTAGGCATCCTCAATATCGAGATAGCCGACCTGCACCTCGAGTGTTTGATTGTCGTGATCAACAGATTGAACGGAGGTGTCACCCGCTTCAGTCCGGAAGAACGATTCCCACCCGCGATAGTACTCACTCTGAATCGTTATCTCGACGCTCTCGTTTTCAACGACGTTTGCATCCTGAAACGTCTTTGTCTCATGTTTCGAAAACGTCACATCACCGCCACCGAGGCGGTCATCGCCAGTTGCCGTTACAACCGGAAGCGTGAGTGTTTGCGTGACCAGATCGTAGTGAATCGGCGGTGCCGACACGACCTGTGTCTCGTTTCCTTTCTCGCGGAACACCGCTCCCGCTTCGTACGCGAGTACCGTTCCATCAGTACTCTCGTATTCAATCGTCCCGATTGTCATATCGTCTATCGCATCGTCGTCCAGCGCATCTGAATTCACGGTAATGTTACCAGTCTCCTCGCGAACGACTGCCCCATCCTGTCCAACGTCGAGGTCAATCGTCCTCGAGATGTCGTTGCTCGAGGAAGCAGTCTGGAGTTGTTGACTGAGTTCGACGAATGCTCCTTCGACTCGCTCGTCTTCTGCTTGGTGCTCGAGGGACGCAACGGCATCTCCAGCGACGAAGAAGAAAGTGAGACTGAGTGTAGCCACCATACCGATCAATAGGACGACGCCGATGAGCGTAGACTGGCCACGAGTTTCTGAATCAGCCACGTCGTCCTCACGACGGAAAACCATGCACAGACCATGGAATATCCAATTAATAATAGACTCGTCTGATCAAATACTTTGGGACCGTTTACTACCGTCCACAGATAGATTTCATCAGGGAAGCCCCTGCCGAATACTGCATTTTAACGGTTTAATTCACAAAACTACAGAATAAATTGTTGGTGTTATTATATAATGGGGGCTACGGTAGTACGCCGACTTTGTCACTCAGATTTCTGTCTCGTCTATACTCGAGTGGTTATCCATAATACCGTGTCAATTACCCTGACCGTCTTCGTACGTGGAAACCTGGGAGATAAGCTGACATCAGTGGCAGTAAATTATTGTGCTGGCGAATCTATCTTGTTACTCAAGGTTGACTTCCGCAAAACGGATATCGAAATGATGAATCTCATTTTCATGAAGTTGGAATTCCATTATATTTGGTGTATCGAGGATCATACCGGGAAGAACTGGTGAAGCTGGATTTTCTTTGGGGTCTGAATTACAATTATCCGAGTCTCCCCCAACGTACAACTCGCCAGTGATGGTGCCACCATCACACGTTACGTCGCCTGCTACGTGAAGATCGTCGTTAATGCTATTCCTGATAGTTGCGTCTCCGTTAATATACGCGGTCATACTGATCGGTTCACCATCAAATTCCAAATCACCTAGCACGTGCAGACCATCACCACCGTTGAAGTTAGGATTACCGTTGATATTGAGATTGCCGGTAACGTAGACATCTCCGTCTAATGTGCCGCCTTTGACAGTCACATCGCCGTTGACGAACAAATCGCCGTGTATATTCAGTTCGTTTGTGATCGTCGCGTCTCCGTCGACCCAGATATCGCCTTTGACGACACCACCATCGATGTCGAGGTCATCTACGACGACGAGATCGTCTTCGATGGTCGTCCTTTGGATATCGGCACCGTCTTCAACGAGTAGCGATCCGGAGTGGTCGCTCCAAGGATCTTCTATGGTAGCAGAGCCTTTCACGAGTAAATCGTCATCGAACAACCCGTCGGGATCGCCGTCAACGTGGAGGTCTCCATTGTGAACTGCCCCATCGTGATTTTCGAAATATGTTTCGAGAGGGCTGCCAGGAACGTTCGTGGTGGCGTATGGTGCTTCTCCCTTGAGCGTCTCATCGTAGTACAGATTGAAGTAGTCATCAACGTTACCCCGACCAGGATTACCCGCGCGCTTGATGTCGTCAACTGTGACGCCTCCGTACAGATTAAATTGGGGAGAATCGATTTCGAGGGTCGATTCCGTCCCGTAGAGTAAGCCAGTCATCGAGACCTCATCGTTGATGTTGACATCATCCTTGACGAAGACGGACACCTGATCACCCTGATGTGGTCCATCTGTTCGGATTGTTGAGTCAGTGAGCGTCAATTCTCCGTGGACATGTATATCGAGTGCATCATTAGCCAGGACGTCGCCGTCTTCGATTTCGAGGTCGCCATCGACTATCAGTATCGATTGGTCAGTTACCTCGATATCGCCCTTGAGCGATTCGGACCCGTCAGTATAATAGATACCACCTGTCAGATCAGTACCGCTGGCATACGTTTCTACCCCAAGGATATTCGTAACATCGTTAACATCGATTAACAATTCTGTCGTTGGTGTAGGTTCGGGGATTTCGTCGACTTGGTCGGCACCCTCGGTTATCGTAACATGAGGTGGCCCGTCGTTGACTGGTTCTCCAGAGGAAATTAGTTCACCTCGTACCATTAGGTCACCACCAACATTTCCGCCATCCGCGTCGACCGCAACCGTTGCCTTATTACGTGGATTGTTTTTGTCGTATTCATTATTGTCGTAACTTTCAACATGCGTATCTGGAATGTCGTTCAAACCAAACGACGACTCATCAGATAGTCCTACGCTCAAAGCATACGTAATGTCACTCGCTCTTGAGTCTTCGATATCATACTCAACGGTTACGACCCCGTTATGCTCGGAGACGGTTGCGTTTGCAGCATCAAATTGATGTTTCCACTGTTCAGAATACTCACTCTCAATTTCGATTGTGAGAGAGTCATCAGGATCAAGTGTCGGTGTATTCACAGTCTGTGGTCGAATTTCGCCGTCGAAACTCCCGCTGTCTTCATAATTGATGATAGTTGGGAGTTGAACCATCGAATGGCCGTCATTGAATTGGAAGTGAGGGGAATCGATAACTTGCCCATCTTCGACAACTAACCCTCCCTCGTAGACGATTTCGTTGTGGCGCAGTTGTCCTGTGTTCGTCTCCGAGACATTGGTTCCATCCTCGTACACCGTTATTTCCGCCCCTTCCGAAAATTCGAATTGGCTCTGCAAATTAGCCATCGAATTCGGATCGTTGGACTGGAGCGATGTATCGATACGTTCTGAAATCGACTCAAACTCGTTGTGCGTCTGTTCTGACTCCGACTGTCCTTCAACTGCACTCAGGGCCGTCGAACCAACGGCGACAACAGCAGTTGCACTCACAAGAACGAACCCTATCAGCAGTACAACGCCGACAAGTTCCGCACCCCCTCTAGAATTTGTCCAACTCTTTGGAATCCCAATGTTGTTTCCACTGCTTCCTTCCCAATTCATTGAGTGTCTGTTAATTCTCATTGATATTAAAGTGTAGGGTACCAATACATGTTTAATTACTGTTTGTATTCGTGGGATTAAATATGTGGCTGAATATTGGTTTTCGCGTCAGCTCTAATCCGAGAATAACGAATTAAGCAGTCTATGTCGAACATAACTATTGTTGACAGATTACCTTATAGATATTAATAGGTGAGGGACTTGAGTAGTGTGAGAAGTAGAATATAATTACGGCAGACTATCCATACGCTTGCTGTCCGCCAGTACTGGTAGTCCTACGACATCAAGACAGCAGTCCGTCTCAGTTCAACTCGTCGGCAATGCTCCACCCGAAGATAAACACTTGTATACCGGACGTACCCTAGCACAAATCAGATGACGCGTACAGCCGAGAAAATCAACGCCCTCGTCCGCGAGGATTCTGAGATGGACGGTGCCCTCCAGGCCATCCGCGAGGCGGCCGACGAGAACGGCGGGGAGGTCCAGTGGCAGGACGTCAATGACGACCTGACGAGCGGACAGTGGGGTCGGCTGATTGAGAAAGGAGTGCTGGTCGATGGGACCGAAGGGTTCGAAATCGCCGACCGCGAGGCCTACGATGAGGCACTCGACGGTGATGGCACCGATGGTGACTTGCCCGGTGCAGACGTCGATATTGACCCAGAGGAGTCGAAGTGGTCTCAGTGGGATAAGCTGGCTGCGGTTGGCTCCGTCCTGTTGATGGTTGGCTACTGGTTCGATTCCGTCCGCGATACGGTTGGAACCACGCTCGATGTCGCCCTCGCACCGCTTGACGCGGCGCTCCCGTTCTATGCCGTGATTCTCTCCGTTGCCCTGCTGACTGGCCTGTATTCGACGCTGTTGCAGGCGAACCTGATGAATCCGGAGATCATGGGCAAGTACCAACAGCGGATGAAGGCCATGCAGGAAAAGCAAAAGGACATCCGCGAACGCAAAAAGGAAGCCGAAGAGCGCGATGCAAGCGACGCAGAAATCGAGCGCATCGACAACGAGATGGAACGCGCTCGCGAGGAGCAGATGGAAGCGATGGCCGATAACCTTGGCATGTTCAAAGAGCAGTTCCGCCCGATGGTCTGGATTATGCTCTTTACCATCCCACTGTTCCTCTGGATGTACTGGAAAATCCTCGACGGTCACGTCGCCCCAGCCGAACTGACGATGGTCATGCCAATCGCTGGCGAGGTCGACCTCCACAGAGGACTGATCGGTCCAATGTGGGGTTGGATTGTCTGGTACTTCCTCTGCTCGATGGGCTTTACGCAACTGCTGCGAAAGTCGCTCAACATCGATATGACGCCCTCGGGGACCTGATCTCGAGCGCGTCTAACGTCGATATCGACTCCGGTTTCTCGCGGGTAGTGATCATGTAGCCGTGCGTGGACCCAGAGATAACACCTCGAGGGATTCAAAACCCATTTTACCGGCCACGTCGCAGAACCAGTATGTTACTAACCGTCTCCGGCCCGCCGGGCAGCGGGAAGAGTACGACTGCGGAGTTGCTTGCTGATGCGTTCGATCTCGACCACGTCAGCGGTGGCGATATCTTCCGTGAACTGGCCGATGAACGCGGCTATACGCCTCTCGAGTTCAATAAACTGGCCGAGGAAAACGACGAGATCGACCGCGATCTCGACCGCCGTCTGCGCGACATCGCGGTGACAGAGGACGATCTCGTCCTCGAGTCACGACTTGCGGGGTGGCTCGCAGGCGACGAAGCCGATTTCAAGTTCTGGCTCGATGCGCCGGCAGCGGTTCGGGGCGAACGGATTGCCGACCGCGAGGACAAAGATCCCGTTCGTGCGACCGAGGAGACAAAAGCACGCGAAGCCAGCGAAGCCCAGCGCTACGAGGACTATTACGAGATCGATATTCGCGATCTGACGATCTATGATCTCTCAGTCAACACTGCTCGCTGGAACCCCGACGCAGTGCTCGATATGCTCGTGACTGCCGTCGAGGAGTACGACGATGACGGCGACGAAGGGAAAGCTGACCTTGACCTCGAGTACGAGTTCTGATCGATGACTGAACTGCGTGGTCCACCCGACGACCGCTCGCCCGCCGAACTCCTCAGCTTCGGCGTCGTCAACCTCGATAAACCACCAGGGCCGTCCTCTCACCAGCTCAGCGGCTGGCTTCGCGATGCCGTCGACGACACGCTCGCCGACCGCGGTGTCGATACAACGATTGATCGCGCTGCCCACGCGGGGACGCTCGATCCGAAAGTCACCGGCTGTCTCCCGATCATGCTTGGTGATGCAACCCGGCTTGCACAGGTCTTTCTCGAGGGGTCGAAAGAGTACGTTTCCGTCCTCGAGTGCCACGGATCGATTCCGGCCGATGCCGAGTCGGTGATCGACGAGTTCGAGGGGCCGCTCTATCAGAAGCCACCGCGAAAAAGCGCCGTTTCGCGTCGCCTGCGCGTCCGTGAAATCTACGACCTCGACTTACTCGAGCGAAACGACGAGGATCGCCAACTTCTGCTTCGCATTCGCTGTGAGAGTGGCACCTACGTCCGGAAACTCTGTCACGACCTCGGACTGGCGCTTGGCACTGGCGCACACATGGGGCATCTGCGACGAACGGCGACGACGCCGTTTGACGACCGCGACCTGCACACTCCCTACGAGTTTCTGGATGCACTCGCGTTCTGGCTCGAGGACGACGACCCCGAGCCCCTGTTCGACATCGTCGATCCCGCTGAACGGATTCTCGAGGACCTGCCACGCGTTCTGATCGCCGAAAACGCCGCCCGCGAAGTCGCACACGGTGCGCCGGTGTACGAACCGGGCGTGCTCGAGGTCAGTGATGATCTCGAGTCTGGTGATCTCGTTGCGTGTTACATGCCGAATGGGGCCGCGATCTGTCTCGGCGAGTTCGTCGGTGACCGTGACGGCGAGGCGACGGACGGCGTGGCGGTGTCGCTCGAGCGCGTGCTGGTGTAGCCTCGAGTCCGCTTGAGGGCTGTTTGGGGACGATGAGGGGCGTGAACGGCAGCGAAACGACACGCTTAAACAGCAGACGGCCATCGAATACGATACGGGACCGTGGGGTAGTGGTATCCTCTGCGGATGGGGTCCGTAGGACCCGAGTTCAATTCTCGGCGGTCCCACTCGAAATTATCTAAGTGTTCATCCGTGGGGTTCTCAGCCCCCTGAGACACCCGAAAATCCAATTCTCGCTTTTGAGATATTTCTACTTAGTCAACAGTATGGCCGGAGGTGGTCGGCGTGACGGTCGCACCGTGGCCGTCGACCGGCACCGGATCGACATGCCTTCACTGCGAGAGACACGTTTCTGACCGCTTCAGTCGCGTCTATGGCGATAATCAGAACCGAGTTCACCGTTGCTCGAACTGCGATTCGTACCGGCGACTGACTCGAGGCTCTGCAGCTGGGAAAGCGCTCGAGATTCCAGACCCAGAGACGGCGAACGGCCACCAAGGGGGTGAGTCCGATGTCTGAGTTCGTCCGGGCCAGCCGCCTGTATCACGTCTCGAGTCGGACGCCCATAGCCCATCCAGCCCATCAAGCGAGCGACGACGACGTTCGCCGTTCGCTCGAGGAACGGGAAGTTCGGGCAGACGGCGGGACTGCCTCGAGCGAGCAGCACGTTCCAGTTCGAATCGACGGTGCTCGAGTCCCTGCGTTCCAGATTGATCGGATCGACGACGACGTGATCGTGCACGTTGAGGTCGCGTCTGCGGTCAGTGAGGGATTCGATTTCACCGGTATCTGGCGGTGCAAGCGTGCTACCATCGAGACACCTGGGATACAGTTCACAGCGACGATCACCGCATGTAGTGTCGAGCACGGCATTGCGGCGATTCGATTGACCGACCGTGAGACGCTCGAATCGAACGGTGGTTCCCGATGACGGTCGCCGAGAACCGCGAACGCGGCCACTACGTCGAATCGGCTGCCTGCGAACGGTGGCCCCTCGAGCGTGTCGACGACGACCGTGCCGAATGGCACGATCTCGAGTTCGTCCAGGACGTGATCGGCGAGCAGGTCGGCGTGATCGCAACGGTTGGCGAGGTCGCCGAGGCGAAGTCGTGTTACGAAACGTACGACGACCGCGCCGGTCGCTGGTGGATTCGCCGCGAGAATCACGAGCGCCTGGTCGACGCGAACGGCTGGTACATTCTCGTCGTCCTCGAGCGCGACACCGACGAGATACTACGTATTTCGCTTACTCGAGCGAAGACAGTTGATCGAATCATTGGCGGCAGTTGGTGGGACTGCGGCAACGGTGGCCGCAGCGCCGAGCAGTACCGACAGATCACTTGGACAGCCGTTTTCGACGACCTTCGGGGGCCACAATGACGGTTCACACGACCTACTTCGGTGGTCTCTCGCAGTACGGGCCAGCCGCGGACGTCGACGTCTTCGGCGTGGTTCGGTATCCGAAGGACTTCGTGGACCGGGTGACTGATCGGAATATCCCGGCCGTTGCCCCGCCCAACGACCTGCTGGATGCGTACAAGACGGTCGAAGAAGCCGCCGAAAAGAACGACGAGCCCAACCCAGCGGCAATCGCCTGGGATTCGGTGAGCTACGAACCGCGGTATCTGCAGTACCTCGAGCGAGACGGCCCCCAGGCGGTGATCGATGAACTCGCCGACCGCGCTCGAGAGTGTGATATCTGGCTGGTGTGCTGGGAGAAAGACGCTCGCTGGTGTCACCGGCGACTGCTCGCGGACGTCGTCGCCGGTCGCCTCGAGGACGTCGAGGTCGTTCATCACCCGGACCCGTCAACAATTCCGATAGCGACTGACAGCGAAAGCGGCGAGAGTAGCGACGAGACGGCTACGCTGCAGGAATTTGCGGAGGCTGGAGGGGACTGATGCACCGCTTGATTGCCCGCGGTTCTGAGCTACGGGACTCGTCAGCGCCTGGCGCTGGCGACGATCAGGAGGTGCGCCGATGAGCCAGGTCGAAACGACGCCCCACGAGATCGAGGGTCGCTGGAAGTGGCCCGACTGGGGTCGCGGTCCCTACGACGCGCTCTCGTCGGTCATGCTCGGTGATCCGTTCGAAGGCTACCTCGAGTTGAACGTCGAGATCGACGGCGAGCCGTGGCTGTTGAAAGTCAAGTACAGCCAGTCCGGGTTCGCGCCGCGGCTGAGCGACGGAATCAACGCCGAACGCCTGTACGAGTGGGATATCGTTGGGCGCGGGCGCGGCGAGCGAAAAGCGTCGTTCAACATCTCGCCCCGATTCCCGGACATGCGCCACTGGGAGACCGGCGAGCCGATCAACCTCCCCTGGGAAAACCAAATGGGCGAGGTCGACGGTGTCGACGTCGAATTCCACCTGAGTAACATCGAAGCCGACCGCGGCCTCGAGTTGTTGCCAGCGTTTTTCGAAGAGATCTTCGAGCACGCCGGCGAGCGAATCAATTCCGAGTACTTGCGGGCAGAGCCGCACGAAGCCAGCCGAATGTGGGCGTACGAACGCTATGTTCGTATCCAGCGTGAATGGGCTGAGAAACTGTCTTCGGCGGGTGTGCTGCAGAAGGTCGTTCACTATCTCTCCGACCTGGAGGGAATCAAAGCCGAGTTGCATCTGGATAATAAGGAGGTGATCAACCACCAGAATCGGCTGTTTCTCGACCCTGCGTCGGCCAGCGAGCTACTGCCGGGACACACCTACGGACGAAAGTTCGAGATCTACCAGCTGAAAGACCCCGATGCGGTGTCGAAAGACCACCCGTCGTATCACCCGAAAGTCGAGGTCTTAGTGAACAAGGCGAACAACGACGGGAATGCATGGGCATGGGCTGACAGACACGAAGTCACCGAGCAGATCGAAGAGACGCTACTGAACGCGCTGCATTGGGAGGATATTCCGCTGGCACCCGATGGCAGCGGCGTGTACGTCGCTGACGATCACTTCGACGCCGTCGCCCGTGACGATCCAGTCGAACTCTACGAAGACCCGACACCCCGACTCGAGTCGAAGACCGATCACCTGCTAATGACCACGCTGCGGGATATGAGCGACACCGCTCGCGAAGTGACCGAGACGGTCGCGACGGATGGACACGGCACTGTCGACGGGCTGGCCGACGAGTTGGGCAAGCACCCGGCGACGATCTACCGCGCCATCGAGGATCTTGGAGACATCCTCGAGCTTGACCAAGGCGAGATCTCGTTCCGAGCGCGCAAGTACCAAGAGGAACTGCGCGCGCTCGTCGAGTCGGCCGAGTACGCAATCGAGAGTTTCGCCGACCGAATTCAGCACGTGATGGGCCTGGCCGATCACGTCGCCGAGTCGTCGCCGTTCCAGCAGTGGCTTGCCGAGAACGGCGCTAAAATCGACTTTGACGAGCAGGGCAACCCGAAGAAGCTCCGTGTTGACGCCGTGCTGTCGATGCTGAAAGGCGATAGCCTCGAGAACGCCCGCGAGGTCGCACAGGAAGCAATCGACGCCTGGCGGCACTCAGGGAACGACGTCGTGCTGTTCAGTCAGGTGCCGATGATCTGGCGGACACCTGGCGGCGGACAAGACAGCCGACGAGTCGGTTCGCTCGCCGACTGGTAGAACCGCCCTCCTGAGTGGCAACGCTGTTCTGATACCTGTTTTCAGCAAGTTTACTTGCGTAAGAGCGGTGCTTAGTCA
Organism: Natronolimnobius baerhuensis; assembly: GCF_002177135.1. Taxonomy (NCBI): domain Archaea; kingdom Methanobacteriati; phylum Methanobacteriota; class Halobacteria; order Halobacteriales; family Natrialbaceae; genus Natronolimnobius; species Natronolimnobius baerhuensis. Next base: position 329,429 of record NZ_MWPH01000002.1, on the reverse strand, counting down.
ATTCTGGTTGTAGTTTTCTGCTCGAGGGCGGGGTCGCCGCGCCGATCCCGCCGCACCGCGTGCGGGGTCGTTTCGCGCGAAGCGCGAAAACCCCCTTGGCGTGTGTCCCCAAGGGGACAGAGCCGAAAAAATACACCGCCCCCGCCCCACTTCCGCACGCAGATCTCCAGTTGAAGCACACGAAACAGAGGATCAATACAACAGAGATATGATGTTGTATATTCAGTGGTATTTTATACTTGATAGAGACCAATCAATATAATGCCTGACCAAGAGCTACTACTATCACTACTCCAGTTTGTAGGATTAGTTGCTCCTGCTATAGCTATTTTAATGCAAGCACTCATGTCCTTTCATGATTCTATGGATATCAATAGGAGTGGATTTCCTTTAGAATTAGAGTTACTCACAGTAAGCTTGCTGATGATAGTTAGTGGAGGGATAGTGATTGGTGTCAGTCTCCTCTCTCAATTAGATAATCCTTTAGTCATCTTAGGCACAGGACTGACATTTTTATCACTTTTGTTTGTAATTGGGGCAATAATAACTACAATTATTAGAAGTGCATGGCTTAGAAGTTCTGCTGACGATTTCAAAACACATCTGCTGAATCTGACATCTATACTTTATTACATTTTTGTCGCATCGTCTGTCAATATATTCTTCTTTGGATTGGCCCTCTGGGCATTCTGGACATACTTAGATCCCCACCTGCAGTATGGAATATTTGCTCAATATGGACCAATCACACCGACAATGGTAGTTGGAATTATATTGCTGGTCTTATTCATGAGATCAATTATGGTGAAGTGGGAGGAAGGAATCCTATTTAGAACAGATAATCAGATGGTTATCAAATACTCTTTCGTAGCTTCCCTATCTTTGATTGTATTTGCAGTTGTATTCATCTTCCCTTCCATCCTAATTATCGCCATTTTTGAATTGATACCTGATCATATAATTTCTCTTGATGAATCACACAAGGTATATAATATACCAGTGGTCTGGTCAATCTTCATTTTAATCCTAATCTACGCTATACCGCTTAATCTTCTTGATGAAGAGGAGATTGAAGAATACGACCTACACAAAGACAACTAACTCGTTCATATCCGAATCGGTGTCTTTCTCTACATTATCTCCCAGTAAATCCCCAGGGGTCGCACGTCGGCAAACCACGTTTCCCGAATATGCACACGAGACGACGAACCCCGTGTGCATATTGGTCGGTGATCGGGCTGCCGATCTACCGAACCACTCTGGTTGACTGATAGAAACACCCCCGTTTTGGGCTGAATGGGCTGGTTCAGTGAGTCGAAAAAACTAGGATTTTGGGGGTCGTGTGTACGAGCATGCGAATCAGAACTGACGGCGACTACGCCTACCGGAACAGCGCAATCGAGCGAGCAGCGGACTTCTACGACTGTAACAAGACGAAAGCCGTCGTCTCTGCTTGCGAGGACGTGCCCCTGCTCGTCGCAGCCGCACGCCAGGTCCTCGAGCGCGACGACCTCACGCACGAGCAGCGCCAAGAGATCGCCGAGACACTGAGTACTCGAGTGACGAGTTTCAAGGTCAAGAAGGCCGTAACCGTTGATCGGGACTAGAGGGCTGTTGATAGTAAATTCCCAATACAGAGGTCAACCGGCAAATGTAAGACCTAGTGCACTATTGATATGATAAGTGATGGTGGGGCTGAAGGACGATTGGCCGAAATGGGGGGCTCTCACTCTACTGCTGATCGGGTTATCCGGAGCTACCTACTGCCTCAATTACACAATCTCCGGCACTGGGGTATCGATTCTAAATACCTTGGCTAGGGCCCAGGCAGCGATTTTCGCTATTGTATTCTCTGTCCTCATCCTTGGTGTTCAGTTGTCTGCTTCCAGTTACTCACCACGGCTTGCCTCCTCGTTCAGCTCCGATCCAGCCTACAAATGGGCTGTTGGAATATTCGCTATCTCAATTGGCTTCAACATAGCCGTCCTCTTCCTCATTGATCTCTTTTCAAATTTTCAGTTGACCGTTTTGGTCCTCACAGCATTTCTCCTAGCCGTTGGCGCGTTCTGGACTATGTACGAATTCGTTGATGAAACACTTGAGAAAACGACTCCAGAAGGGATTCTCAATCAAATAAGTGATAATTTGACCTCTGAACACATAATCTCTGTATCAGAGGCTTCAACAGGAGATCCGACTGACCGAGATCCTTTCCTCACCCTGATCTCAGTCATTCGCTCTTCAATAGAACAATCTGATCGGGTTAGCGCCAAATTCGGATTAGATATACTCGCTGATCGAATTAACAACTTATTGAAAACGGGCTCAGAGGATATTTTCGAAGAAGAATCTCCCGTAGACGAATCATTGGAGGGCGTCTGCGTGGATCAACTAGCTCACATTGTTGAAGATGCCATAGATGAAGACTTGACCCAGACCGCGGTAGAAGTCACGAGTACAGCGGAGTCGATTGGTGAAACAGCGATTGAGGAGGAACTAGAACGGCCCCTTGAGCACGTTCTTGAGGGCCAAAGTGATCTAATCGACTTACTTGGATTTGCACCAGATGAGGAACGTGTTCGGCGGGAGGCTATCGACACGTCTCGTAGATTGATCTCGGATTCAATCGATGCTGAGTTGTGGTATCCGGCAGCGGTCGGAATCAGGAGATTGGGTTGGATATCTGCAACTTCAGTGATAAAACGTGATGCCGACCAGCGACAAGATGAACGGTACACCACTCTATTGATCAATGGGTTCCCGAAATATTTGAGGGATGTACTCCAGTCCGACAAAGGACTCACTGAATACCAGACTACCGCATGGTTCTATAGATCAACAGGAGATGTTGACCCAGCCGATTTGCTAAGTTGGGCATGCTACGAATCGATAACCGAATTAACCTCTGCGGCCGTAAGGTACGAGATCAAAACTGATAGACAGTTTCTCAACTGGCAGCACGCGAGCCACGGGTGGGTGGAAGGTTTCGAAGAACTATACGAGTCAGATCTAGAGAACCTGACTCAGATATGGATGGGGACAGCTCTCTACTTAGACTATCTTGAGTCAGAAACTGGCTCAAATATCTTGAATGGTGCTGATCTCAAGCGCCTATACATGAAGGACTATGGCTTTACAGTGGATACTATTGATGCTATTCTGGATGGAGACATTGACGTGAGAAGGCGGATGGACTATTACCCGGGAGGACCGAATCCGGTCGATCTTGGCGGCATTAACTATACTGTGCCGATTATCAGAGATCCCGACCAGACATTCCAAGAGTTCCTTGAACATCAGAAATCGGTTTATCAAACCGTAGGTCAATCATCAGGAGGACGTGTTGGTGGTTTTGGGGATCCTGATTTGGATGATTTGAACGACAATAAAGAGTGATTTGGAGATAACTATCGAGGGATATGGAGTGCAGCATAGATTCTGAAACCTGTCTCTGGTTTGGAATCACAACAAGACTAAATTAGAAGATGTCGCCGATAGATATCTTTGATTGTTGAGTTCCACGGTGATCGCCGCCCCCGTGCCACCGAAGCAGCGGGAGATCGCACGCTCGCACCATTTTGTCTTTGACGACAGTCAACCCCGAGCGGCCGTGTGGCCGGTAGACGACGAAACAGTACCAGCCGTCGTTCCGTCGTAGCTTGTCGTGATAGGCCCGATAGACCTTGAAATTCCCCGGCTGGCCGTTACTGTGCTCGAGCATGGTGCTCTTAATCTCGACGGGTGTGCCGTTCTGGAACGTCGCATCGTGCCAGCTGCAGCGGGCGAGTTCGAACCGACGTTTCCGCGCCATGCGCTTCTCGCAGATCGTTCCGAAGTGATTCGCGCGTTTTGATCGATTCATCGGTTTCTAATTCTGACCTTCTGCATAGGTCACTGGTTCGGACCAGACCCAGCGCGTTCGACCAGGGCGAGTGAGCCACCAAACCGCTGGCGGGAGATCGTCGTCGACCGGCCAGCGAGGCTCACATTCGCACGCGCCTCGCGCGCCGTTATATATAAACCTCCGCTGGCTGTGAGACGAGCGTCGCGATGGGCCGAGCCTGCGAGGCCCTGGCGGGCCACGCAGCCCATGTCTAAAGGGGGGACGGTTGCGCTTTACAGCGTTACATCCCGACGCCGTCATGCGATCACCTGTTCAACAGTGGAAACCCAGTTTGCCTTCTCGCCGCCGTTGTCGATGTCTTTCCACCAGTTTCCTACGGTAGTGTGACTGTACGGGACGAATTCGGCGGTTTCGCGTGGGGACATGCCCTGCCGTCGGCATTCCTCCATTGTCCACGCAGCGACCTTCTTGATGTCCGTTTCGGCGATTGCGTCGTCTTCCTTGTCGCCGCTGCTCGGCGCTTCCCAGTTCCAATCGGCTTCGTCCTTGGTGTTGTAGTTCCAGTCCGTCGGTGGGATACCCTCGAGCGGTCGCGGATCGATACCTTGGAGCGTTCCACCGGAAACGCGGTCTGCGACGATAGCGCGTTTCTGCGACTTCTTTTTGATAATCGTGCCGACGCGCCAGAGCATCGGGTGAATCGACGACTCGCCGTGAGCAATGTAAATGAGTGCGCCGCCGTACTTGCGGATCTTGTAGACGAGCGGCCCCATCTTCTGGCGGACTTTGTGACCGTCTTCGCCGGTTCCAGAGGCATTGCTCGAGAATTCGTCGCCGATGAATAGCTTCGGTTGCTGGCTGTTGTGTACCGGGTCGCCGTCTTGGGTGACCCACTCCTCGAGGAGCGGGTAGTGCGGAATCCAGCCGTCTTCGACGCTGCCGTCCTCTCGCACCCAGCGGTTGATCCGGTCGAGCGTGCGGATGTTGCTGCCGACGAGCAGATCACCGTCGACCCATCGCTCACGGAGCTGACCCAACAGCCCAGCGAAGTCGGTCTTGCCCGCGCCCATCTCGCCCAGGAGGACGATCACGGGTGCCGGTCCGGCGACGATCTCCTGCAGCCTGGTGACCGCTTTGATCCCAGCGAGGTCAGCCTCTTGGGAGGGGTCGCCGATATAGTGTTTCAGCGTGAGCGTATCGCCGTTCTCGAGGGCGTTGCGCGCTGTCTCGCTACCCTCAGCTTTCAGGATTTTGCGGTTCTTGCCGACCGCCAGGTAATCTTTCGAGGCCTTGCCGTCCCAGCGGTCGACGTCGTGGTGAATCGCTCGCATCGTGAGCTGGCGGTCGACCTGCTCGTCTCTCACGAATCCCGAGTGTGGCAGCACTTCGTCGGGGTCGCGCTCGAGGTTGCCATCTTGCCATTCGCGAAAGCCACCGACCGCATATGCTTCCTGTTCGTTCGTGCCGCCGTCGGTCATCAACCGCTGCCCGTTCTTGCGGTACTCGCGCCTGGTGCTCATCGCTTACCACGCGCTCGAAGCGCCACGAGGGTTGCGAGGTAGCTGTTTCGTTGCTGTTCGACTTCTCGGTGAGACTTGTGTAGTTCCCTGAGTTCCAGCCGTTGTGCGGCCGTCAGTGTGTTCGCGTGCTCGCGCTCGCGGATGCGGTCCTCGAGTCGCTGTCGTTCGTCGTCACAGACGGTGTAGAGTTTACGTAGCGTGTAGGTCATTCCTCAGTTCCTCCATCGGTTGCGGCTTGTTCTGCGGCCTGTGCGCGCGTCTGTGGTGGCCCGCTGACGGTGTCGATGCCGTGCTCGTCGGCGTAGTCCTCGACGTAGCCGTTCACGTCCTGAATCCCATCCGTCGCGTTCTCTTCCGCGTCTGCTCGAGCGTCGTCGAAGCGAGTCTTCACAGCGGTCTTCGGATTCATCATGCCGCGCTCGTCGGCTTCGGCTTCTTCGTTGACGACGTCTTTCTGAATCTGCAGCCCCATCTTGCTGATTCGACCGCGGAGTCGGTTCGCTGCCAGAAACTCTTCGACGAGGTCGCCGTGAATGTCCTCGAGCATGGCTTTGATCGTGATTAGCTTCGAGTCGGCCATCTGGCTGAAGTAGCAACCCCGAACGATCAGGGTTTCAGTGTCCTCGTGCCACTCGAATTCCCGAACTTCGAAGTCCGAGCCGTCGTTGACGGTATACGGCGACGGGCCTTCGACGGTCTTGTTCTGCCAGATTTTGGGTTCGACGTACCACTTCTCGCGGGTGTCAGTGACGCCGTTGATGTGGTGAACGGTCACCATACGGCGTTCGCGGATCTTCTTGACGAGCCAAACGAAAAAGCCGAACAGCGCCGGCCCGAACAACAGCGCCGACGCGAAGATCCCGATTGCAATCGGTGGCACAGCTGGGAGCGACGGCCGGAAAATCACCAGCGCCGCGCCGAGGCTGAACAGTACGCCCAAGAGTAGGATCTGTGCCTCAGCGGCCAGATACGTGAATCGGTCGCGCCAACTGCTGAACGTCGCGCTCGTGGTCGCGCTCATGCACGGATCACCCCGCTTTCCTCACGCCAGAGCACGAACCACGTTGCCGCGCCGGACATGCTGACGGCCATGATCATGCCGGTGAACAGCCCGGATTCGCCGCCGAAGTACTGTAGCGGGTTCTCGTCGCTGCTTTCGTCCATCTCCGTCGACAGGCGAACCGACTCGCCGTTGACCGTGACGGTGACCGACTCGCCGCCCTGGAAGGACTCGACGGCCATTGTCGCGACTGTTGTTTCCGTTCGGGAGAGTTGGTGACTCGTCTCGGGGACGTGAACCGCGCCACCCTGACCGATGCCGGCGACGTTGTCGGAGATCGACGCCCAGGCGGTCATGTCCGACTCGAGAGCGACCTGTGCGGTGCCGCCGGTGATCTCCCAAGCAACGATGCGGGTCTGGTTGGTGAGTGCGATTCGCTCCTGGTGCTCGAGCGTGTCGGCCAGCGTTTCGTCGTCGACGGTCTCGGCGGTCTGCTCGAGGTCGCTTTGGTTGGCCGGTGCAGTTGCGTTGTCCTGTGCGGCTGCGCCCATAACGCCCATGCCCATCGCGCTAACCAGCGTCAGCACTACCAGCACGGTTGAAAAATGGAAAAGTCGAATCATGGTCAATTCCCGGCCAGATAGCCGATACCGAAGATTCCAGCGAGCACGACGAGTGCGCCGACGATTGCGCTGGCGACGTCGCCAACGCTCCCATCGAAGTCGGGCAGGAAGCCGCCGCCACCGCCACCGCTGTCGCCCTCGAGGTCGACGACGATCTCGTGCTGTTGGTCGGCTATTTGCTGTTCCAACTGGTTGATGTCCTCGCGCGCTGCTTGCATTTCCTCCCAGTTGTCCGGCGGTTCCTCAGTCTCCGTCTGCGACCATGTGAGTTCGTCGTCTTCGACTACCTCACCGTCTTCGACGCGTTCCGCGTTGACGATCTCGAACGGTTGTTCGATTTCTCCGAGTTCGCTCGATTGCTGCCCGTCGTCGTCAACGACGTGAAACGCATACCAGAACCGGGATTCAACCGTGTCCGGGTCGACCGTTTGGCCGACTTCGAACCCTCCGCTCGGCATCGGATGCGCGTACAAGTTTCCGGTCGATTCGACAGGTTCGCCGTCATCGTCCAGTTCCTCAGGGAACCGAAGCCTGACCGTCTGCGCCGAATGCGGAAGCCCGAGCGCGGCCAGCGAACCGCCAGCGTACGGGAACGTGTCTTGATCGCTCGCCATCTCTGCCAGCATGCCGGCAGTCAACACGTCCTCTGGATCCGTGTCGTCGTCCTGCAGGTCGTCCCAAACCGACTCGAGGAAGGTCTCAACCTCTGCAATCGTCTCCTCGTAAAAATTGACATAGTCGTTAAAAGCGACGTTTATATCGTGATGTCCGTATAGATTGGCGTACTCATCCGCGGTCACTGGAGGGCTGATCTCCTCTTGCGTCTCCTCATCAAGATTGTCATAGTCATCGTAAGGGAATGGACCAACACTAACAAGCTGACAAGAGGATCTTTCAGGCCCCTCGACTGAAATGTCATCTCCAACGTGATAAACTCCATCCTCAAATTCCGGACCGATCGAATTGAGATGTGGAGCCAGAGTGCGTTTACCATCTGATGTCCCAATATCATAGTCAACATCCTCGAGCCAGGTGAACTCGAGAGTTACCTCGCGTCCGTCGAATAGCGAATAAGTAAACTCGTCCGTGCCCCAATCAGCGATGTCTTCGATCTGATCTCCCCCCCAATAGAAGGGCTCCTCAATATCCACATCAGTGATATTCTCGAAATCTCTGAGAAGGTTCTGGAACGTCCCATCTGCGTGTGCAGCGACTCTTAACAGCGACTCAATCCCGTTCGATAGCATCTCTGCGAGATGATCCGCTGCAGCGTCGATGGACTCCTCTTGGGTCGCTCCCTCGTCGGCCTCGAGCACGGCCTCGACTGCCGCCTCGTCGTAGGCGTTCGATTTGCCGAAATCAACGAAATCAGACACGAACCCCATCATGTTGAGGTCCTGCGCCTCGTGTTGAATCGCCGACTCGTACGCGTCTGCCCAGAGTCCGAGCCGCTGCAGTGAACTGAACTCATCGGACCCGCGCAACTCGTCGTCATCGAATCCGACACCCAGAATAATTCCAGAACTGGCCGCAAGACCGACACCAACGGCGAGAGCCGGAAGCGCAGCCTCGGCACGGCCAACCGGCGCGTACTGGGGAGCGACCTTCGATCCACCCGCGCCGATCACGCCGACGGCCGCCGCGCCGGTGCCGACTCGCTGCAGGTAGCCCCGCCTCGAGCAGGTGGACGTCGACGACTCGTCGTCGCGGTCGCCCTGGTCGCCGCGCTCGAGATTGTCACGATGGGCTGTGGGCTGTGGGCGTGGGCTACTCGACATGGATCACCTCCCGGCGGATGCCGACCTTCTCGAGCGTACTCACGATTCGATTCGCCAGCGGACTGTCCCCGAAGTTCTCGAGGACGATTCGTGGTTCAGTAGTGGTTGTACTCATTGAGATCACCCGAGGTAGGAGACGGCGACGGTTGCGCCGGAGACGTACAGGAGCGCCGCGACCTGCATGAGGTCGTGCCACATCACTAGCGCCTCGACGGCCGGGACGAAGACGACACCCAGCGGCAGGGCGATAGCAACCGCAATTACGGCGATTTCGTACGAACTGTGATCCGTCTGCAGGTTCGCGACGTTGGTCGCGAGCACCCAGACGCTCGAGAAGACGGTGACGATCAGCGCGACGGAAATGTTCGCGCTCGCAATCGTCCAGATCGGGTCCGTGAAATCGTAATTCCCGAAGACGTTGACCTGCCAGGTGAAGACCTTGAAGATCATCGAGGCCATGATCGGGAGGATGATCAGCGCGCCGATGTCGATCAGGTCCACTTCGTTATTGTCTGTGCCACTGCCGAGCGCAATCGATCTAATTGCTGCCATTGTGCAACGACACGGGCTGTAACACGTCGGATAAAAAGGGTCCGCAAAACCTTGGTGGGGCCTTGGTGATACCTTGGCAAAACCGATAGTCAGCAACCTTTATACCAAGGTAAGTTGCCCGCCCTCTATGGCACTGAACAAATTGCGGCAGCTAGATCGGAACTCGATGGGCGTGACGATTCCAAAGGATGATCTACGGCTCGAGGGGTTGGTCGACGAAAACGGTGAGTTACAGGATGAGTATCACCTTCATGTTCGCCACATCGACGATGGGGAATGGAAACTTGAACTTGTTAACGAAATATGTATATAAAATACAATATATTATGTAATTATTTCTGCACTTGCTACGATTAATAGAGAGGGAAACCACCCCTTCTAAAAGGGTTGGTTATGCAGTGTTGAAACTAAAGTCGAATTCTTCACTTGCGACTTGCGTTTCTGTGTCGTCCCCTTCAATTACCGCAATTGCAGTAACCGTTCCAGATGGACTGTTAACATCATCCATATTAACATCTTCTCCGTCACCAAGTGTGACCACGTCACCGACTCCGAGTTCAGTCATCTCATCACCTGGGTTTCCAGTGTCGTAGAAGTCATTCTCGCTTACACCGTCGTACCAGTCGGCATTGGTTACAGAGCCGCTGAGGTTGACATGATCAGAGTTTCCTATCGATGTGATTTCTACCTGAATCACCTCGTCGTTCTCGTCAACCTCAATTGTTACACCGGCCTGGGCTTCTTGACCAACACTATCTCCCAGATCAAGCACGAAGGCTGCAATCACGGCCGCCAGAATGACAGTTATCGCGACCATGAGGATGACACCAATAACTGGTGAGACAGCTCGCTCTTCCTCCGAACCGACTATTTTTGATCGAAGCGGTTTCAGATCCATTTTTAGTCGAAGTCGTAGCTTTCACTAGCTACCTGTGTTTCGGTACCATCCTCTTCAATTACAGCAATTGCAGTGATTGTACCTGAGCCATCTAGACCACTACTCGAATCATCGTGGATCGTATGTACATCTCCCACTTCTAACCCTTCGTCACCATCTACATCATCACCATCTACAGAATCAAAGTCATCTATAGCGTTGCCACCGAGATTAACGTGATCTGCGTTCCCAAGGGACGTTACCTCGACAGTGATTCTCTCCTCACCGTCGGTATTATCAACGTCAATTGTCACACCAGCCTGTGCTTCCTGCCCAACACTATCGCCGAGGTCCAGCACAAACGCGGCAATCACGGCCGCCAGAATGACGGTTATTGCCACCATGAGGATGACCCCGATCACTGGAGACACGGCTCGCTGTTCCCCATCACCAATTAGTCTGTCGCGTACGATTTTCAAATCCATGTATTATCACACGCCGTGAACGGTCGGAAGGATTATCGCTGACACCACCAACGCATTACACGCGTTGAAGGGTTGGGAAACTGCCCATCCCAAGCACCCTTCCATCGTTCTTCTCTGGCGCTGGTAACAACCAGTGAACAGTGACTATATATAATTTGTCCATAGTGTATCTCAAAAGCGAAAATCAGCGAACTGAACGGTTTCAACCCTGAGAATCAGGCACCTGTAGAAGGCCTACAACACCCCCTTGAAGACGCCTCAGTCTTGCGATTTCTGAAAATAGCCCTCGAGTCGGCAGCTACTTGATACCACACTCACGACACGAGAGTATGTCCGACCGCGCCACTAGTCTTGTCTCCGAACCGGACTTTGCGGCGACCTACGATGGGGGCGCATACGACGACGCGTACACTGCGGTCGACCAGTACCGGCGCGTCCGAACGTACCAGGCGGACAACCCAGACAAGGGCTATACCGCAATCTCGAACGCGCTCGGCTTACCGACAGGGCGCGTTCGGTCGTGGACCGACGGCAAGACACCGAATGTCGTCGCCGGACTCCGAACTGCACGTGACCGGGAGTGGCTCGAGGTCGGATACGACGACGAGCAATTCACCGCGCTGAACGCACTCGTCGCGAACGTCTATTCCGGCGGGTCAATCCTCAAAAATTGGCAGCCCACCTTCGTACTGAACGAACGCGGGTATCACTCGCACGTGATCGACGCGCTCGAGTTGGCCGGTGTCGGCCACACGGTCCACGAAGAGGCTGACGAAGTGAGCGGGCCTGTCGTCCGGCCCGGTGACGACGGCGCTATCTTGGGCCGTGTACTGCACGTGTTGGGGGCACCACTGGGAAAGAAGAGCGAACTCGAGGACTTTGCCCTCCCCTGGTATCTCGAGGACGCGCCCGTGGACGTGCGTGAGTTGTTCGTCCACAGCTATCTCGCGAACCGTGCGTACAAAGACTCGAGCAGTGATTCAGTCCAAATAATCGAAGAGCGACCGAACGGCTACCGGGAAGCGCTTGCGACCCTCATCGAATCCGTTGCAGGTGAACCAGTCCGGGCTGGCGAGGCCTCGGTAACGATCTCGGCCGACGCTGCTCGAGCACTGGAACTGTAGCACGCCTCTCGAATCTGTCTCGACCATCTAGTTTTATTACCTGACTGTTACTGCAGGTTAGGTATGATAACCGATGCTCGAGCCCTCGAGACGACGTATCTCCCCCAGGACCTCGAGCACCGAGACGGGCAAATCAGTCAACTCGCGGCGGTGCTCGACCCGATTACGAACGGACACAGTAGCGACCACGCGCTGATTTTCGGCCCCTCGGGCTCAGGGAAGACCACGCTCGCGAAGTACGTCGTGCGGAAGCTTCGCCAGGAGTCCTTCGGCGTGCGGCGTGCGTACTGGAACTGCATGTCAGGATCAGCGAAAACCGACGTCTTGCACGGGTTCGCCCAAGACTCAGGAATTGGAACACACCTCTCGAGAGACGGCACCGGCGCAGGGCGGTTTATCGACGAGTTTCGACATACCGACGACCACATCGTCGCAATTCTTGATGAGGTCGACGTCCTCGAGGACGAAACCCTGCTGCTCGGGCTGGGTGACCTGCCGAACGTGACGATCATTGCGATTACAATCGACGAAGACGACTTTTTCGCGAATCACCAGCTAAACGGCCGCGTTAAATCTCGCTTCTCGAGCGCGGAGACGCTGTACTTGCGCAAGTACACGCACATCGAACTGGTCGATATCCTCCTGGCACGAATCAACGCCGGCCTTCGACCCGGCGTGATTGCGATGGATGTTATCGAATACATCGCCGATCTCGCTGCTGGGGACGCACGCGAGGCAATCAAACTGCTCGAGAAAGCCACCCGCCGAGTCGCTCGCACCGAGCGCTCACAGATCGAACTCGAGGATATTGATGCGGTTCACGACGAAGCCCGCCGTGATCTACACCAAGATCACATCGACGCACTGGGGACGCACAAGCGGTTGCTGTACGATATTGTTGACAGTGCTGGCGAGATCGGCGTGACCGAACTACACGCGACGTACGAAGAGCGCGCCAGCAAGCCGAAAACCGCCCGGACGCGGCGGCGCTATTTGTCGACGCTCGTCGAAAAGTATGGCATTCTCGAGGCGGTGGGCAATGGGCGCGGAAAAACCTACTACGCTCCTGAACCCTAAGTCGGTCAGTCCTGCTCGAGGTCGTCTGCCTCGAGATCGCCCGCCAGGTACGCACGACCTTTGTTGGTAATCTTGTACGGCGAGCCTTTCCCGTCGCCTGCCTTTTCTAACAGCCCGTGGTCGGCGAGTGTGGACATTCGACGGGAAAACGTACTCAGACTCTTATCCAGCATCCCGAATTCGGTGACGACGTTGTAGTGCACAGCGCCGGGCTTGAGAGCCACCGGGTGGCCGTCAATCTCGAGTTCGTGTAGAAACTCGAGGATGGAGTCGTCAACTTCGTTCATCCACGGCACCCGGGGACGCATACCCCTCTGTTCTGAGGTTCGTTTCTTAGTCGCACCGATGAATTTCCTACATGCATATCTCTATCCACTTGTGCAAGTTCTATTGCATAGATTTAAGTTCTATCGCTCCAGTCGGATGAGCAACGAAAGCCAGACGGACCCGCCGCTGCCCGGTCGGGTCCTCGGTAGAAGTCGCGGACCCGGTGTTTGTGGCACCGGCCCGCCTGGCCTTCGTGAGACTGCACGAAAGCATGCAAACACGCAACCCGCGGGGGATTAAACTTCCCGCTCGAAAGGCGCATCGCTCGCTCACTGACACACCGGCCGAATGTCCGGAAAGAGATTCAGCTACCACCGCGCTGTACTGCGGTTTCGAGTTTTCCGGACACGTTCCGGCCACTTCCGGACATTTTCCGGACACGGGTTACAGCGCTTCTCGAGCCGAATTTCCGGCCGTAGAAGCGTTTTGGCGGTTTTCCGGACATCACCGGTGTAGACATAAGAAACAGGCACCCCATCCACTGGTTATGTTCGAATTGTCAACTACAACTCGGGCGGCCGGGGTGGCTGTATGAGCCAAGGGCTCGAGCCGATTGCTCCGCGAGAGGCTGCAGAGATGTGGCTTGATCGATTGCAGTCAACACGAGCCGATGAAACGATTCAGAGCTACGAGTACCGACTGAAGCCGTTTCTCGAGTGGTGTGATGCGGAAGGAATCGATAATCTGAACGATCTCACGAGCCGCCAGGTTTTCCAGTTCGACTCGAAGCGGCGTGCAGATGGGCTGAAGGTGACGACGTTGAACAACCAAATTGGGACGCTCAAGCAATTCATTCAGTTTTGCGAGCGGATCGATGCGGTTCCCGAACGATTGCCGACGAAGGTCGAGGTTCCAACGGTCAACCTGTCCGACCGCGTCAACGACGAGTTGCTGCCAGCCGAGCGTGCAGACAGAATCCGCGAGAAACTGAGCCGGTATCAGCGCGCGTCGCGACAGCACGCGATGTTCGAACTACTGTGGCACACCGGTTGCCGACTCGGTGGGCTGTGCTCGCTCGATCTACAGGATTGCTTTTTCGAGGAATCCGACCTCGAGCGACTTCGCCACCAGGACGATATCGATCAGGCGGCACTCGAGGCAGTTGAAATCCCATTCGTCTACTTTCGACACCGGTCGGAGACGCCGTTGAAGAACAAACGCGAGGGTGAACGGCCGGTGGCCCTCGAGCAGGAGGTAGCCGACTGCGTACAGGAGTATATCGACATAAACCGCGTCGAGCGGACTGATTCGACTGAACGGCAGCCGCTGTTCACGACTGAGAAGGGCGCAAACGCCAGAGCGTCGAAGTCGAGTATTCGCCGAGAGGTCTATATCCTGACTCAGCCCTGCCGCTGGGGCGGGTGTCCACATGACCGTGACACGATGAACTGCGAGGCCCTGGACCACGGGAAAGAGGCTCGGTGTCCCTCGAGCAGATCGCCCCATCCGCTTCGAACGGGTGCGATTACGCACATGCGCGACCGTGGCTGGCCGCCGGAAGTCGTTGCGGAGCGAGTGAACGCTACCCCTGACGTGATCAGGGAGCACTACGACCACCCCGACCCGATTCGGCGAATGCAGTCTCGCCGAGAGTTTCTGACGGAGGATTCAGCATGAGTTTTACAACCGATCAAATCAGTGTACGCAAAACCGGTATCGATGACCTCGGCGGTCCCACTCGAAATTATCTAAGTGTTCATCCGTGGGGTTCTCAACCCCCTGAAACACCCGAAAATCCAATTCTCGCTTTTGGGATATTTCTACTTAGTCAACAGTATCTCCAGGGGTGGTCGGCGTGACGGTCGCACCGTGGCCGTCGATTCAAGAAAATTTAAATAAACCAACAGAATGGCGGACGTACGGATAGGGATTGATGAAGCCACGCCAGAAGACGTCGAAGAGGCGCTTGCCGAACTCGAGGAGGATAGTGACGATGAAGACAGCGAAGAGACCGACGACGACTAACTCAGAAGACATCGCTGATAGTGATCGTCACCTGTTCGGTGTCGCGGTGACCCGCCGCCACGTGTCATTGAAGTCACTGTAGTGCTCTCCAGCTGGTCTATCCAACGGTCTGTGTGACGCGACTCGAAGGGGTGTGTGCGTTACTCACGGTCTTTGAGAGCGTTTGTGCGAATTCTAAGTGATCTTCGGGGAGTATGACACTGACTGCGACTTCGCCATCGGCTGTTTTCAAATGAACAGTCACTGAGCCCGCTGGTGTATTGTATGCCTCTAGCAGCAGAATAATTCCCATGACACCGACACCGATTCCAACGAGTATCAACACGGCCGAAGCATCGCCTTCAAATTGCCCTGTGAGCGCAATCGAGACGAGAGCGATGAACAACGCAATGACGCCATAAATGAGTGAATCCTGATCGAAATCGGGTGTTGTTTTGTGTTCGACTCTCGTCTCGCACACCTGATTGAAGTAGGTGGATGTGACCTGTGTCTTGTCTTCGTTTCGACCCAGCGTTTTGAATCGGATAAGACGTCGATCTGTTAGAATTCCTGTTTCCACATCAGAGGAGTATGCGTCAATCGAGGTTTCGTCGTCCTCGATAAACGGCTGAATCTTGGTTAGCTCATCCTGTAACGTCATCAATACTCCGTACTCGACACTACCAATGGATCATAGTTTCGGAAATTCTTCCTTTTGAGATCACCCAACTGACTCGACAGCGAGGAGTTTGTACTGAATCTGTCCAGACATGTTCCCTGTATAGTAACAACTGAAACTGTTTACACACTGATCGCAACGCTGTCCTGCGGTCAGGTGTACATTGACTTTCAATAGCTACTATATTATGGCCTCAAGAACGCCGACAGACATGCGGTGTCACCACCAGGGATCACGGTTGTTATGACGATACCGCCGAAATCCGCACTCAATGACGGTCGTCCTCGCGGGTGTCGGCGCGGATAGCACGAATCTCGGTACGCTCGGGTCGCTGTACGATGACGGGCGCTTCGAGTACATTCCGATTCCTGAGAAGACTCGCGAGACAACGGAGTCTGCAACGCTTGGCTCGTGGACGCTTCGCGCAAGCGAGGGCACTGCTGCAGATCTAACCACTCGCATCCAACCGCAGCCGATCCGCGGCGGCCAAGACACAGTCACCGGCGACGACCTCGAGTCGTGGCCACTCCACCGGGATCCGAATTTCGAGGCCCTCACGTATGGCGAGCACCGCACCAGTGGCTACGTGTCTCGGCTTCGAGCGCTTGAGCCCGGTGACGTTGTCGGCTTCTATGCTGGGTTGCGTCGCCCCGGCGGCGACCGCGCCCATCGGTACCTGATCGGCTATTTCACAGTTGATTGTGTTGACGTGGTCACACCCGACCAGTCACTCGCTGCGTGTGAGGAAATATTCGATGCTCACCCCGAGAACGCACATACGAAACGCGCTCGAGAGGGGCGTCCGTATCTCGAGAAGCCGGTCGTCATGATCGACGGTCGCGAGCCGGGTGGACTCTTCGACAGGCACCCAATTCGTCTGAGCGAGTACTACGTGAAGTCGGGGAACGAGCGGGCACAGTACTATCTGCGCGATGAGATCGACGAGGCCTGGGACGTTCGCGAGGGTGGCAAGAACATGATGTACAAACCGGCCTACCGCTGTGGTCTCTCGGGCGACGCGTTCCGCGACCGTGTTGGTCCACTCGAGGGGCGAACCGAAACCGATGGAGCAATCTGAGCGCGAGTGGCAGTCTTGCGGTCGGTGGAAAGACCCACGTGGAACCGGTCGGTTTCTTGTACTGATCCGTCGAATCGGCAGGTGTGACCGACGATAGTCCTCGCGCCCGCCACGACCGGATTACGCGCCATTCGACTCCGGGCGCTCGCAACTCGCTTGCCTTTTGGACGGACGCGAAACACCCGCTTCGGATCGCGCTCAACTACATCTTCGTCTGGCTCGCCCGCATCTCGCCGAGCCTGCGCGCCAGACGCTGGTTCCTCCGACGAATCGGCGTCACAGTTGGGACGGGCGTCTCGTGGGGACTCGAGGCGACCCCGGACGTGTTCTGGCCGGAACTAATCACGCTCGAGGAGCACGCAATCGTCGGCTACGATGCCACGATTCTGTGCCACGAGTTTCTGCAGGACGAGTATCGAACGGGTGGGGTCGTGATCGGCGAGCGAGCGATGATCGGTGCGGGTGCGATTATCCTTCCAGGCGTCGAGATCGGTGCGGATGCGAGCGTCGCGGCGAACTCGCTGGTCACGACCGACGTCGAACCGGGGATGACAGTTGCGGGTGTGCCGGCCGAGCCGATGGGCGGCGACTCGAGCGATGGCGACGCCACTGACGACACAGCCGACGCTGACGAGGAGTAGCTACGAAAGAGAGAAAAACTAACCCGTCCGGCCGATTACAGCGACGACCAAGACTTACGGGCCGTATTCGCTGAGGTAATGCTGGCGATCCACTTGGCCGCGATCATCTTTTTCAGGTTCTTCGCGGCGAAGCCGCCGAAGGTATCCACAGGCAGCGAAACGCCGAATGCTGGCTTGACTTCGTGGGCGACGGCTTTGTCACCGACGGAGACGACGGTCCCTTTGTCCTCGTACTCCCAGGTCTTGAGCGGGCGGTTCTCGATTGCACGGGAGATGTTCTCACCGGCGACGTCGGCGGCCTGCCAGGCAGCCTGCGCGGTTGGTGGAGCTGGCTGGTCACCCTGATCGACGATTGCGGAGTCACCCACCGCAAAAACGCGCTCGTTCGACGTCTGGAAGTTCGCTTCCGTGGTGACGCGGTTGTGTTCGTTCTCGAGGTCGACTTCATCCATCGCGTCGCGACCCGTAATGCCGCCGGTCCAGACGAGCACGTCGTGATCGAGTGGTTCGCCCTCGTCGAACTCGATGACGTCTTCGTTCGCTTCAGTGATCGGGTCGTCCGTGTGGATCTGGACGCCGGCGTCCTCGAGCAAGTCACGAAGTGCCTGCTGAATCTCGGGGTCGTTGCCGGGGAAGATTTCTTCGAGTGCTTCGACAAGGTGGATGTCGATTGGGGCGCGGTGTTCGTCGCGGAACTCCGCGATTTCGCCTGCTGTCTGGATGCCGGAGAGACCAGCGCCACCGATGACGACCTGTGCGGGTTCACCGCGGGTGGCTGCTTGGCTGGCGTCTGCGATAGCCTCGTGAATCTCGAGGGCGTCGTCGAGACTCTTGAGCGTCAGGGAGTGCTCCTCGAGGCCGGGGATACCGTAGTAGGCAGTCTGGGTGCCGAGTGCGACGAGAACATAGTCGTAGTCAACACTGTCGCTGTCTGCGAGTTCGACGACCTGTTCGTCGACATCGACTCCGACGACCTCGTCCTGGATGAATCGTGTCGAGGGGTCAGCGATGTCGCTGACGGGGAACGTAATGTCCGAGCGAACATCGGGATCACGAATCGCGCGGTGGGATTCGTGAAGAACGAGGTGATAATCAACGTCGGCAATCCACGTGAGTCGGGCGTTGTCGTCGAGTTCCGACTGCAGTTTCGATATCGCACCAGCACCAGCGTATCCGGCACCGAGTACGACGACGTTTTCAGTCATACGTCATACTCCGAAACCCTCCGATACAAAGGTGTTGGAACCGGTACACGCACGATTCGTGTTACCATTGAACACGCTTTTGGCAGTTCGAACTCAGAGAATTCGCTTCCCGAACACACTTGCAGTAAGTTCAGTAGCCAGTGTCGCCGTCTCGTTGGCTTCGTCGAGAATCGGGTTCACCTCGACGACGTCCATGGATCGGAGGATGCCATTGCGGTCGTGATGTTTCGAGAGTGTCTCGAGGGCCATATGAGCTTCTCGGTAGGTGACGCCGCCGCGAACGGGGGTGCCGACGCCGGGGGCTTCTTTGGGATCGATCCAGTCGAGATCGAGGCTGACGTGCACCCCGTCCGTCCCGTCGGTCGCGACCTCGAGTGCGTCTTCGACGACGGTAGTCATCCCGCGCTCGTCGATATCTGACATCGTGAAGGCGGTCATTTCGCTGTCTTGAACCAGTTCCCGTTCGCGCTCGTCGATGCTTCGGAGGCCGACGTAAGCGATGGATTCCTCACGCAGTTGGGGTGCGTGTGCCCACTCGAGGTCGCCGAAGACGCCGCGTCCGAGAACAGCGCCGAGTGGCATCCCATGGACGTTCCCACTTGGCGAGGTCGCGGGCGTGTTCAAGTCGGCGTGGGCATCGAACCAGATCGCTCCGAGGTCGGCGTCCCGCGCGGACCCAGTTATCGAGCCAATCGAAATCGAGTGATCGCCACCGACCACGAGCGGGAACTCCCCATCGGCGAGCGTCTGTGCAACGCGGTCAGCCAAACGCGTACTGACGTCTTCGATTGCTGGGAGGAACTTGGCGTTCTCCACACCCGCAGTGTCGTCGTCGGGATCAAGTTCTTCGGCTCGAGAAATTTGTAAGTCACCCACGTCATCCGTGGCGACGCCGGCTGCCTCGAGTTCGTCACTGAGTCCGGCGTATCGGATCGCAGACGGTCCCATGTCGACGCCACGCCGATTTGCACCGTAGTCCATTGGCGCGCCGATAATTCGGAGACGGTCGGTCATACTAGTGTCTACGAGGCCGGTTGCTTTGGTCGTAGTGGTCTCGATCACACCCACGACCGTTCCACGCTCCGATAGACGACAGATTTAGGGTTAGACAGGGCTAAATATTGTCTATGATGCTGAGCGACGTGATGGAAGACTATCTCAAAATCATCTATCAGCTCCAGCGGTCGACAGACGACCGCATCAAAACCTCCGAAATCGCCGAGGAACTGGATGTCACGTCGCCCACCGTGACCAGCATGCTCGACAAACTCGAGGACCGGAGCCTTGTCGACCGTGAAAAATACCGTGGTGTTACCCTCACTGACGAGGGCGAAACGGTTGCACTCGAGGTCGTTCGACACCATCGCTTGCTCGAGGCCTACCTCACCGAACATCTCGATTACGACTGGTCGGAAGTTCACGACGAAGCCGACCGACTCGAGCACCACATCAGCGAAAACTTCGAGGCCCGTGTCGCAGACGCACTCGACCAGACGGAGGTCGACCCCCACGGGGCACCGATTCCGAGCGCCGACCTCGAACCGCCCAAACGAACGGACGGGAAGTCGATGATGGAGTTCGAAGCGGGCGAGACCGTCATCGTCGAGGAAGTCGCTGACCACGATGCGGACGTTCTCTCGTATCTCGCAGACCACGGCGTCGAACCCGGTGTCGAACTCGAGATTATCGAAGTTGCGCCGTTCGGAATGCTCACCGCACGGGCAACCGGCCACGATGAGCCAGTCTCGCTCCCCGAAGACGTTGCCCACCACGTCCGTGTCTCCAGGCCAGCCGAACTCGAGCAATAACCACTGGTATACAACAACTGTCTGTTCTTCTCCGAAAGCTGCAGGTTTAGATCCAGTCTAACCGAAAATCGGTTGAAAAGATATATGTTTAGCCCCATCTAAACTTGACTCAATGAGTAGTCGATGTTTCGGAGTTCGAGGTGATCGAGTCAATGGCTGATCGATGGCTAGATCGGGTCCCACGATGGGTTCTCGCAGTTGGGCCAGTGGGTATTCTTGCCGTCGTCTTCGCGTTGCTCTATTTCACCGAACCGTTCGGTGCGCTTACGGCTGGAGATGCAAGCACAGCCGAAATTCTCTGGATGCTCACCGTGATCGGCGCGATTGCAGGCGTTATCCCTGTCATTATCGGAATGCTCTGGTTCCCATTTATTCGCGATCTCGAGGCACGATATCTGCACGCGTTCATGGCGCTTGCAGCCGGTGTCCTCGTATTTATCGCCGTTGAGATGGCTGGCGACGTCCTCGAGCATGTCGCAGATTCCCAGCACACGCTGGTAGGGATTGCCCTCGTCGGTCTCGGCTTCGGAGCGACCTTCGCAGTCATGTACGGCGCAAGCACGTGGCGACAGCGAAAAATGGCCGCAACGGATAAAAGCGGCCTCGAGGTCGCCTATCTCGTCGCCCTCGCACTTGGTCTCCACAGCATCGGGGAGGGGCTTGGTATTGGGACTTACTTCGTCCTCGATGAGCCAACACAGGTCTTGCTCTTGATGCTCGCGTTCATCATGCACAACGTGATGGAAGGGCCAACCGTCGTCGCCGCGGTCGCTCGCGACCGTGAAACCCCGCCGCTTCGACACTTCGCCGCAATGGGTGTCATCGCGGGCGGCCCCGTCATCCTCGGTGGCTGGATCGGCAGTTTCGCCCAGTCAGATCTCCTTGCAGCCCTGTTCTTTGCAATCGCAATCGGTGCAATCTTGCAGGTTCTCATCGAGGTTGCTGACCTCATTCGATTCGATGCCGAAGCCGTCCTGACACGGATCAATGCTGCCACGTTCGTGGTCGGATTCGCCCTCATGTTCATCCTCGAGGACGTCCTCACCGAACTCGTTCTCGAGGGCTGGCTCTTCCCAGCCTAACCGCACGACCGTGTGTGACTGTCCCCCGTAGAACAAAAAGAAACACCTTACTATTCCCGCTACTGATATCATAATCCGAACCGTAGCTCGGCTTCACCCGTCGGGTTTAAGGAAACCAAATACGAATAATTCACTATGTCATCAATTGAACTGACGCCGAGTCAGAAGAAAATCCTCCGCGCACTCACGAATCTACACAAGGAGTCCGAAGACGCGATCAAAGGTGAGGATATCGCCGCACAGGTCGACCGTAACCCGGGAACGATCCGCAATCAGATGCAGAGTCTGAAAGCCCTCCAACTCGTCGAGGGCGTCCCCGGTCCCAAGGGTGGGTACAAACCAACCGCCGCAGCCTACGAAGCCCTCGAGATCCAGCAGATGGATGACCCGGCATCCGTCCCACTCGAGCACGAAGGCGAATCCGTCGACGACATTATCGTCGAAGAGATCGACCTCTCGAGCGTCCACCACCCCGAACTCTGCCGCGCGGAAATCCACATTCAGGGCACAATCGACGGCATCTCCGAAGACGACGCCGTCACCGTCGGCCCGACGCCGCTGTCGAAACTGGTCATCGAGGGGCGACTCGATGGCAAAGACGACACCAACAATATCCTCATTCTTCGGATCGAGGATATGGTTGCACCAGGCCCAGGCGAAACCCCTGACCACTGATCGCGTCTCGAAACAACCGCTCGTCGCGGAGGCAGAGATTCTTCTCAGATCTGTTGTCGGTTTTGTCTCAGGCGCGCTGATTGACTGATCGGACTGCTGTATCTGTGTATCACCACACTCGAGACTCGTCTGCGGAGTTCGGCGATACTGACTGACAGTAGACGGTCCCAGACACACTGCTGTCACAACAGTGACTCTGTAACACTACCACACAATCACAGCAAAAAACCGCACTGAAAAGAGTCGCGCTAGTTCTCGTCGGTCGCGTCGTCGGCATCGTCGTCCGCAACTACCGATGCTGCCGGAATCACATCGACGCTCGAGACGGCATCGCCAGTTTCGACGTCCATGACGATTACGCCCATCGTGTTGCGCCCGACCGTCGAAATCTCGTCGACTCGAGTGCGGACGATTTGGCCGCTCTCGCTCATCATCACGAGCTCGTCGTCGTCGTCGACGGCCTTGACGGCCGTGACGGGGCCGTTTCGCTCGCCCGTCTTGATGTCGATCAGTCCCTTGCCGTATCGCGACTGGGTTCGATACTCGGTGAGGCGGGTCCGTTTGCCGTACCCGTTCTGTGTCACGGTCAACAGCGCCTGGCCGTCGTCTTCGTCGGTCGCGACGAGGCCGGCAACTGCGTCGTCATCCTGGAGTTTGATGCCGTTGACACCGCGAGCGGTTCGACCCATCGACCGCACCTCGGCTTCGTCGAAGCGGATCGTCATCCCATGTTCGGTCCCGATCACGAGGTCGTTCGAACCATCGGTCACTTCGACGTCGACGAGTTCGTCTCCCTCCTCGAGGTCAGAAGCGATGATCCCAGTCGTTCGGATGTTCTCGAACTCCTCGCCTGCAGTCCGCTTGACGTAGCCATTTCGGGTGGCCATCGTCACGAACTCATCGGACTCGAGGGCGTCAGTGTCGACGATGGCAGTAATATCCTCGTTCGCGTCGAGATCGAGGATGTTGACTGCGGATTTTCCGCGGGCGGTCCGGCCCATTTCTGGGATTTCGTAGGTTTTGAGCTGATAGACTTTGCCCTGATTGGTAAAGCAAAGCAGGTAGTCGTGGGTGTTCGCTCGGAACACCGTGGTGACACGATCACCCTCTTTGACGTCCGCGCCGATGATGCCTTTGCCCCCTCGACCCTGGGGGTCGAAGGCCTCAATCGGCATCCGCTTGACGTAGTCGTCTTCGGTCATGACGACGAAGACTTCCTCTTCTGGGATGAGGTCTTCGTGGGTCACCGTCCCCTGATCTTCGATGATTGAGGTCCGACGGTCGTCGTCGTACTCGGCTTTGATCTCGCGGAGTTCGTCTTTGATGACCGAGAGCAGTTCCTGCTCGCTGTCGAGAATCGCACTCAGGCGCTCGATTTCGGCCTGTACGTCCTCGTATTCGTCTTCAATCTCGGCGGTCTCCATCGAGGTGAGACTGCCCAGTTGCATCCGAACGATGTGGTCTGCCTGATCCTGCGAGAAGTCATAGGCCTCTCGAAGCGCATCTTTTGCGTCCGAGCGGGTCTCGCTGTTGCGAATCAGTTCAACCACGTTATCCGCGTTCTCGACGGCCTTCAGACGGCCCTCGAGAATGTGGGCGCGGTCTTGTGCTTCGGTGAGGTCGTACTCACTGCGTCGGCGAACGACTTCGCGGCGGTGGGAAACGTACTCTGCGAGCGTTTCCTTGAGCGAGAGCACCTGTGGCTGGCCATCGACCAGCGCGAGGTTGATGACACCGAAGGTTCGCTCGAGATGGTTCTCGAGCAGTTTGTTCTTGACGACCTCGACGTTTGCGCCACGAGTACATTCGACGACGACGCGGACGCCGTCGCGGTCAGACTCGTCGCGTAGGTCGGAGATGCCCTCGATTTCGCCGTCGGTGACGTCCTCGGCGATGCGTTCGACGAGGCGAGCTTTGTTGGACTGGTAGGGCAGTTCCGTGATGACGATGCGTTCGCGGCCGTTTTGCCACTCTTCGACCTCGAACTCGGCGCGGACGCGGATGCGCCCGCGGCCGGTCTTGTACGCCGAGTAGATGGCATCGCGGCCGACGATGTTCGCACCAGTGGGGAAGTCTGGCCCCTTGACGTGGTCCATCAGATCCTCGACGGTTGCGTCGGGGTTGTCAATGAGTTCGATTGTCGCGTCGATAATCTCGCCGAGGTTGTGCGGCGGGATGTTCGTCGACATTCCGACTGCGATCCCCGACGAGCCGTTGACCAGCAGGTTCGGGAACGCCGCCGGCAGCACGTCCGGCTCCTGTAGGCGGTCGTCGTAGTTCGCCGAGAAATCAACGGTGTCCTTGTCAATATCCTCGAGCAGTTCCTCGGAGATGGACGACATCCGAGCCTCTGTGTATCGTTGGGCGGCTGCTGGATCGCCGTCCATCGACCCGAAGTTCCCCTGGCCATCCACGAGCGGATAGCGCATCGAGAAATCCTGGGCCATCCGCACGAGCGTGTCGTAGATTGCGCTGTCACCGTGTGGGTGATAATCACCCATCGTCTCCCCAACAATCGAGGAGGACTTGCGGTGACTCGAGCCACTCGAGACACCCATCTCGTGCATTGCATAGAGGATGCGCCGGTGGACGGGCTTGAGGCCGTCTTCGACGCGTGGGAGCGCACGACCCGCGATGACGGACATCGCGTAGTCGATGTAGCTCTGTTCCATCTCGTCTTCGATGCGGACGTTTTCGACCGCTCGAGCCTGTACGTCAGTTGAATCGGGGACGTCTGAACTCATGTACTCACCTCACTCATATGTCAATCCACTCCGCTTCAGGTGCATTCTCTTTGATGAACTGTTTTCGCGGTTCGACAGCGTCGCCCATCAACACGGAGAACATCTTGTCCGCCGCAGCCGCGTCCTCGATTGTGATCTGCTTGAGAATGCGGTTGTCCGGATTCATCGTCGTCTCCCAGAGCTGTTCGGGGTTCATCTCGCCAAGTCCCTTGAATCGCTGGACCTGTGTTGGGTTGCCGTCGCATTTCTCTTCGACGATCTCGTCGCGTTCGGCGTCAGTCATCGCATCGTAGGTTTCCCCACGGTAGCGGATGCGATACAGGGGCGGCTGAGTCGCGTAGACGTAGCCACCCTCGAGCAGCGGGCGCATGTGCCGATAAAAGAACGTCAGCAGGAGCGTTCGGATGTGTGCCCCATCAACGTCGGCGTCGGTCGCCATCACGATCTTCTTGTAGCGGACATCCTCAACGTCGAACTCGTCGCCGATCCCCGCGCCGATTGCGGTGATCATGTTTCGAATTTCCTCGTTCTCGAGGATGCGATCCAGTCGGTGTTTCTCGACGTTCAGGATCTTTCCTTTGATCGGGAGGACGGCCTGGAACTCCGGATTGCGGGCCTGTTTGGCGCTGCCACCCGCGGAGTCACCCTCTGCGATGAAAATCTCTGCTTCGTCGGGATCTTTGGTCTGGCAGTCTGCGAGTTTGCCCGGCAGCGAGGTCGAGTCGAGCGCCGACTTGCGGCGTGTCAACTCCTCTGCTTTCTGGGCGGCCATGCGGGCCTTCGCGGCTTCGACGGCCTTCATGACGATGGCCTGGGCGGTGTCTGGGTGTTCCTCGAAGTACGTCCCAAGTCCCTCGTGCATCGTACTCTCGACGATGCCGCGGACCTCCGAGTTGCCGAGTTTCGTCTTCGTCTGGCCCTCGAATTGCGGGTCCGGATGTTTGATCGAGATGACCGCCGTCAGTCCCTCGCGAATGTCCTCGCCTTTGAGGTTGTCCTCGAGGTCAGAGAGCAAGTCGTTCTCGCCGGCGTAATCGTTGATCGTTCGCGTAAGAGCGGTCTTAAAGCCGGTAAGGTGGGTGCCGCCTTCGCGTGTGTTGATGTTGTTCGCGAAGGCATGGATCGAGCCCTGTAGTTCCTCAGTGGCCTGCAGGGCGACTTCGACCTGGATGTTCTGATCTTCGCCCTCGAAGTAGATGATGTCGTCGTGCATCGCCGAGCGCGTCTCGTTGAGATACTCGACGAACTCGCGGATGCCGCCGTTGTACTCGTAGGTCTCCGAGACGAACTCGCCCTCGTCGGTCGTCTCGCGTTCGTCACAAAGCGTGATCCGAACGCCGGAGTTGAGGAAGGCCAGTTCGCGGAGGCGATTCGACAGCGTCGAGAACGAGAAGCTATCGGCCTCGAAGATGTCGTCGTCGGGCCAGAACCGAATCTCGGTCCCGGTGCCGTCGTCGGCATCTAGCGAGCCACCCTGCTCCATGTCGCCAACGGGTTCGCCCGCCTCGAAGGCGTGATTGTAGACCGAACCGTTGCGTTTGACTTGTGTCTCGAGTCGTTCCGAGAGCGCGTTGACAACACTCACGCCGACGCCGTGGAGGCCGCCGGAGACCTGGTAGGACTTGTTGTCGAATTTCCCACCAGCGTGGAGGACCGTCAGGATCACCTCGAGTGCCGGGCGGTCGTACTCTTCGTGGGTGTCGACGGGAATCCCACGGCCATCGTCTGTGACGCTTACCGACTCGTCCTCGTGGATCGTGACGGTAATTTCGTCGCAGTAGCCAGCCAGTGCCTCGTCAATCGAGTTGTCCACCACTTCGTAGACGAGATGGTGGAGTCCTCGAGAATCGGTAGAACCGATGTACATCGCCGGCCGTTTCCGAACGGCTTCCAGGCCTTCCAGAACCTGGATTTGTCCGGCGCCGTACTCGCTATCCTGGGACATACAAAACCTGTATCCGGGTAGTCGCTACCGACCTATAAAGGTTCGCGTGTACGCGCGAGCGCGCGAACCGGCGGTGGTCAATAGAAGTCACCGTAGCGGTTGCAAGGGTGGCCAACAGTGTGATCACGGGGGCTGTGAGGTCCAGTGGCTACTGGACTGCGACCAGTCACAGCAGCGGTCGACAGAAGCGGCTCGATTCTAACCACAAACACTTAACTGTTGAGGATAGTCCGGCTCACTCACAATTCCCACCCACTTTAGGGGAAGATGGTGAGTGGGCCATACTAGAGGGGAATTTCAATGGCAACTGGAAGCGGTCGACAACCGGCAGAACGCACGCTCGATGCGAACCTACTCGGTAGCAACGTCTCGTTCAACTACTCCGAAACCTGGCTTGCATACTCGATCTTCGGGCTTCGACTCGTCATGGCCTGGGTGTTCCTGCAAGCCGGCCTCGAGAAGTTAGCCGAAGGCGGCTGGGGCGATCCGCTGGCGTGGTCGTCGGCTGGCTACCTGAACAACGCAGTCGCGGATGCAAACCCGCTTTCCGGGCTGTTCGCCTGGTTCGGAGAACTCGCCACTATCGTTGATCCGATGGTGATCTTCGGACAGATCCTGATCGGGCTGGCACTGCTGTTCGGACTGTTCTTCCGATTCGCCGCGTTGATGGGTGCGGTCCAGATGCTGTTCTTCTGGACTGCTGCCTGGCAGGACGGTCTGATGGCCGGCTTCCCGGTCGAGAACGGCTTCTTTATCGACAGCTCGTTCGTCTACATGCTGTTGCTGTTCGGACTCGCCGCCTGGGGTGCCGGTCGAATCCTCGGTATCGACGCGACGCTCGAGCAGTCGGACATCGTACAGCAGAATCCGTGGCTGCGATACCTGTTAGGGTAAGCGTTGGTCACGTTCTCGTGAGAGACACTCGAATTCGGCCATCCCAACGTGGTTTGGCGTCACCGCTATGCAGGAGCCACCACTACGAATAGATGCGGCAGGACGCCACATCATCACTGCGCCATACACGCATTCTGTCCTGCCACCGTCCTACTCGCCCTCGAGCAACAGCGACTCACAGAGGGCGTCCGGTCCCTCCGTCTCGAGTAGCCGGCGCTGTCTCTCGGCGCCGCTGTCGCGCTCGTAGACGTCTTTGATGCCGTCGATACCGAGACGGTCACACTCTCGGTCGACGAGTTCGCCCAACTCGAGTGTGCCCTCCATGTCGCGCTCGAGCAGGGAAGCGTCGTGACCGTAGCGGATCGCGCGCCACTTGTGTTCGTCGAGCAGTTCCCGGCGGTGCGTCTGGGCATAGCCCGACGCGCCGTCGTCGTACTCTTCGGCGAGTGCCTCGACGAGTGCGTGGGCGTACTCGACGAACGCCATCACGATGTCGGGGTCTGCCTGCCCGTCAGGCGTGCGCAGTTCGACCGTTCCGTGGGCCGTGTGCGGACGTACGTCGTACCAGAGTTCGCCCCGGTCGTTGATCGATTCGGTCTCGAGCATGCGGCGTTCGAATCGGTCGAACGCGTCGAAGTCCTCGAAATAGGTCGGCATGCCGGTGTTCGGTAAGGCCTCGAAAATCTTCGCGCGGGCGGACTCGAGGCCGGTGTCGAACCCGTTCCAGTAGGGCGAATTAGCCGACAGCGCGAGCATGATCGGGACGTACCACCGCAGTTCGTTGGCGATCCAGACCGCCTTATCGGCGTCGTCGACGCCGACGTGGACGTGGACGCCCGCGGTCGTGTTCCGATGCTGTGGATACTGGATTCGGTCGAGTTGCGCTTGATAACGGGGCTTCTGGGCGTGCTCGAGTTCGCGCCACTTCGCGAGTGGGTGCAAGCCAGCGGCAGCGATGTCGTAGCCGTGGTCGTGGGCGTGCGTGAGCAACGCCTGTCGAATCTCGAGCAGCGCGTCGCGGGCGTTTCCCGGGTCTTCGATCAGGGGCGTCTGGGTTTCGATGACGAATGTGAACAGTTCGTGATCGAGTTTGCCCTCGAGGATCTCGGGTGGGTCGTGTTCGTAGACCAGGTCGTCGGTGCCGCTCGTGGGGCGGCCGCGCTCGTCGACGATAAAACACTCCTCTTCGATGCCCAGCGTCCCCATGCGCGTAAACGATTCTCGAGACCCGCGTTCCATCAGTACGGGCTTTCGTCGCCGGGAGTAAATACGGTTTGGAGTCGGCAGCGTGGGGTTGCAGTCACTGTACGATTACGTGACACCGATCCGCATCTGTCGGTATCAGCGTCCAGTGCACTCGAGGCACCCCGTCTCTGCACCCTATCGCGGCCGCGCGACGATTCCCAGGTGGTCCGCGTGGTAGGCCTCGAGGCGCTCCGATTCGAGGATTTCGTAGCCGTCCGCAACTGAAAGCGCGTCCCGTACCTCAGCGAAAATCTCGCCCGGATCACGGGTTACGTCCTCGCTGCGTGCCTTGACCGCGAGCAGGAGTCGGCCATCCTCAGCTAGGAATCGCTTGTTCTCGAGGGCGACGCGTGCCTGCCCACGGGTTGCAACGTCCTGTATGAGCACGTCTACGTCGGATTCGACGACGTGGGCGTAGCTCTCGGGCTTTCGGGCGTCTTTGAGCAGCGGGAAGAGTCGCGGGCGCGAGTCCGCAGCCTCGAGCAGATCACGCGCTGGCCGGGCAGCGAACTCGACGGCATAGGTCGGGCCGGCGAAGTCCGCGACGTGGCTGACTGTCGTCCCGCTGGCCGCGCCGAGATAGAGGACGGTTTCGTCGTCGCCACCTTCGAGGCCGGTGTCCATCCCCAACTCGAGCATCGCGCCCAGTTTGGAGCGGTTCGGATTCCAGGCGCGCCACTCGCCATCTGTCGGCTCGCCGTACACCGGCTCGCCCCGCGTTGCGAGTCGCTCGTTGCCGTCGATAGAGCGGCGTTCGACGCCTTCGGGAAGTACAGGCTCACTCATCGGACTCACCTCCCTCACCGGCGCTTTCGTCCACGGTCCGGGCCTGAATCGTCTCGATTCGGTCGACGAGTTCCGCCTCGAGTTCGGGTTTCAACTCTCCCGAGTAGTGGTCGACGCGGGCGGCGATAGTGAGTTTACCCGCAACCGCTCGCGCCGCCGAGCCGCGATTGTCGGGGTGGGTACCCCGGACTGCGTCGTGCATGTAGATGATCCCGTGTTTCGGCGACGGAGCGTGCCCTCGGAGATGTGCGAACAGCGCGTCTTCCGCGCCGAGGACCTGCACCGTGCCGCTTGGCTTCTTCGCGAGTTCCTCGAGGCCGCCGGCCAGCGAGAGGAGTCGCGCGCCAAGCACTGGATCCGCGAGCGCGGTGAGATTCGGCGCGACGCTTGGCATCTGCTGTTCGACGTACTCGCGAACGTCGTCGGCTTCGTCCGCGAGCGAGACAATGTTCTCGGCCAGCGAGACGAGTCGCGCCTGTTCGGGTGGAACGTCGTCTCGAGCGGCCAGTTCCCGGGCGTACTCGATTCCCGTTCCGGCCTCGCTGTCAACGCTGCCACCCCACTCGGCGAGGCGCTCGGCGAGTTCGTTCGCTGTTCGCTCACAGTCGTCCATCGTTCGGATCGCGTGGACAATTTGGCGGTCGTCCGCCCCTTCGCGCTCGCGAACAGCAGTGCGCGTCGCTGTCGTTGTCGCCGCTTTCAACTGGTCGTAGTAGTCCGCTTTCGATTCGACGAAGCCACTCTCGAGGGCGTTCGCGGGCCAGTTCTCGGGACTGGGACTCGAGCCAGTTCGGACCGCCGTCGCGGCGGCGTCTCGGGCGTCGTCGCTCGAGGGATCGCCGTCAATCGCTGCGAACCAGCCCGCATCGGCGGGCGTCTGCTTGGTCATACCTCGAGTGTAGTCACCGGGCTGGTATATGCGTTCCCGAACGGAGAAGGAGTCGTATTGGTGCTGTGTTACCGACCGAACAGGCGCTCCCACAGCGACCGCGAGGTCGGACGCTCGGCCATGATCACCGAACTCTCGACGTCGTTGACCACGTCATAGGCGAGCGTGCCGCGGAACAGCCGCGAGAGCAGCCCGCGTTCTGTCGCGCCGATAACGAGCAGCGTGTGCTCCTCGGCTGCGGCGGCGATTGCACCCTCCACGTCGCCGGACGTGTCGATTCGGATCGACGCATCCTCGAGGTCGTGCTCGTCGGCCCAGGTCTCGAGGAATTCCCTCCCAGTCTCGCCGTCGGCTTCGGTGTCGACGACGTGCAAGAGCGTGATCTCGGAGCCGACCTGATCGCGCAGATGGCGTGCCAGTTCGGCGCTCAGATCGGAGTCGGGACCACCGGCAGTCGGCACCAGCACGCGCTCGGTCTCGAGGCCGCGGTCGTTGAACACGAGGAAGTCACACGGCAGGTCGTGTGCGAGTTCGTCGAATGCCCCTTCGACGCGGCCGGCGGACCACGAACGGCCTGGTCCCCAGCCCATGACGACGGTGTCTGCGTTGTCACGGCGTGCAACGTCGAACACTTCCTCGACGGAGCGGTGGGAGACGACCGTTCGGACGTCGACTGGAACGTCCATGGTTTCCGTCCGCTCACGCACCTGCGACATCAGTTTCTGTGACTCCGCGTCGATGCGCTGGATGTGTTCAGAGCCCTCACGCAGTGGTGTCTGGTCCGGCACCTCGACGATGTGGACTGCCTTGACGCGCCCGTCGTTTGCCTTCGCGAGAACGCTCGCAAGTGAGAGCAGCGTCGACTCAGTTCGCGGGTTCGAGACGGGAACGACGACCGTGTACTCGTCGGTGCCCTCCGGCTGGACGGCGCTTGCCGCCGACACTGCAATGTCGGGCATCTCCTCGGAGCGGTCCAGAATGTAGTTTCCGAGGATCCCCTCGAGTTCGGTTTCCGAGCGGGCGTACGCGAAGTACCAGACGACCGCGAAGACGACGAACGCGCCGGCGATCAGGGTCGCCCTGTTGTTCATGAAGTACACCAACGCGAGCGAGAGGAAGAATCCGGCAATCGGCAAGAACGGATAGAACGGTACCTCGAAGTCGGGGTCGTACTCCGGCGGATTCGTCTCGCGGAAGACGATCAGCGAGGCGTTGATCAGCGCATACACCACGAGGTGAAGGACGCTCGCCGCACTCGAGAGAATTTCGACGGTTTCGCCGAGGCCGATGATGAAGACGATGATCATGGCACCGGTGACCGCAATCGAGCGGTACGGCGTCGCAAAGCGTGGGTGAATCTCGTTGAGTTTGTCCGAGACGATCTTGTCTCGGCCCATCGCGAAGTTGATCCGGGCCGAGGCCAGGATCGAGGCGTTCGCACTCGAGGCGGTTGCTAAGAGCGCTGCGATGGTAATCGAGGTCACGCCGGCACCGAGCAGCGGAATGTCGAAGCCAAAGACCGGAAGCTGGTAGTCGAAGACGATTTCAGCGGCGTAGGACATCGGTGCATCTTCGACGGTCTCGAGGAAGAACTCCTCGTGGGGAATCAGTCCCAGCAGGATCGTGACGAGGATGGCGTAGATGACCATCACAATGGCGACGCTGCCGATGATGGCGATTGGGAGATTTCGGCCGGGGTTTTTGAGTTCCTCGCCGATGGTCGCGATTTTCGCGTAGCCGAGATACGAGACGAAGACGAGCGCCGCGCCGGGGAGAATCGCGCCGGCTCCTTCGGGCATGTAACTGCCGTCGGCGGCGACGGTGCCCCAGTCGAACGAGAAGAAGCCGATGATGGCGAAGATCGTCAGCAGGCCGAGTAAGATCGTGACGATGGCGGTCTGGATGCCACCGGTTTCTTTTGCACCGATGTAGTTGACGCCGACGAATGCGATGCCGGCGATGACGGCACCGATCTGAATGTCGGTGAGTACGAGCGGCCCGAGTGCAATGGTTGGCAAGAGTGCGAGTTCACCGAGGCCGGGAACCGGGACGACGACGCCGTCGAGCAGGTCGGCGAGGTAGCCACCGAACCCGATGGCGTAGAACGCACTCGCAAAGGCGAGGCCGATCCAGTCACCCATGCCGGAGATCGATCCGAACAGTGGGCCGAGCGCCCGGTTGATGTAGTAGTATGCGCCACCGGCTTTCGGCATCGCCGTCCCGAGTTCGCTCACCGAGAAGGCGTTGATCATCGCGATCACGCCGCCGATAATAAAGGAGATGACGACGACCGGTCCGGCCTCCTGGGCCGCGATACCGGGCAGGACGAAAATCCCTGCGCCGATCATCGTCCCGATACCGATTGCCAGTGCCGAAATCAACCCAAGGTCTTTGGCGAGATCTTCGTCACTCATACTGTCCTCCATCCCGTCTGCTTATCTCTTACTGACACTTGTGTCCCTTTCATAGTGATATGGTAGACGCTTGACTCACGGTCCGGTCTGTATACCAAACCGAAACGGGACCTCCCCCTTAACTGGTTTGTTTATCGCTCGAGGGTGTTTCGCTTGGGATTCGAAAGAAATGTCTGATATGAAATAATATCCGTTGACGAGCGGCTCTGTGCTTTCTCAGACAATGGTTTTCCAAAGAATATCCTATGGGAGTTCCGTTTCACTTTCGATAATATATTGGCAATATATTTCTCCATCGAAAATAGAGTCGGCGGATTTATATATTCTGATACAGTAGCCGACGGCGATGAACCGAGAGACGGCGACGGACGATGTGACTGCTACTGCCGGAGAGAACGAGTCACAGACTTTCGACCCCTCGTTCGGTCGAACAGTGGTACTGACTGTTGTCCGGCAGTATGACCAACGGTCGTTGGCGACGTTCGCCGGTGGTCTACCGTGACAGACGGTGAAACAGAACTTGCCCGCGACCTCGGCTTCCTCGAGGCTTACACTCTGGGGCTAGGGACGATGATCGGTGCGGGAATCTTCGTTCTGCCTGGTATCGTCGCTGCGGACGCCGGACCGGCGAGCATGATCTCGTTCGTAATTGGGGGTGTCGTCGCGTTGCTTGCGGCACTCTCACTCTCGGAGTTGGCGACGGGAATGCCTCGAGCGGGCGGAAGTTACTACTACATCAATCACGCGCTTGGGAGCTTTTTCGGCACAATCGTTGGCTGGGGGATGTGGGCCGGGCTGATGTTTGCAACGGCGTTCTACATGCTTGGGTTCGGCCAGTATTTATTGGGGCAGCCATCTGATGCACTGGCGGTCGTCCTCGCCGGATTGGTGATGGCGTCGGTGCTCGTCGGCATCAATTACCGCGGCGTCAAAGAGACCGGGTCGCTTCAGAACGTCATCGTCACTGTTCTGGTCGCGCTCATACTGGCGTTCATCCTCGTCGGCCTGTTGAACATCGACACCGGGCTACTCGATCCGTTCGTCCGCGAAGGCGAGAACTGGACAGTCGTCGCCGCGACTGCCGGCACCGTCTTCGTGACCTTCATCGGCTTCGAGGTAATCGCGACCAGCGCCGAAGAGATCAAAGACCCCGGTCGAAATCTTCCACTCTCGATGATCGCAGCCGTCGTCACGCCGACGATCCTCTACGTCCTCGTCATGTTGGTGAGTACGGGGACCCTTCCCGTCCCGGAGCTTGCCGCATCGAACATTCCCGTCGCCGACGTTGCCGCAACGGCTGCCGGCACGTTCGGCTCGCTCACACTCGCTGACTACACCCTCGAGTTCGCGACGGTGGGTTCGCTCGTCATGATCGCCGGTGCCATCTTGGCGACGGTTTCCTCGGCGAACGCATCGATTCTCTCTGCTGCCCGCGTCAATTTCGCGATGGGACGAGATCAGGTTCTGACGAACTGGCTCAACCAGATCCACGACCGATATCAGACGCCGTACCGAGCGATCCTCGCAACTGGGGCCGTCATCCTCGTACTCATCGCCAGCCCGCTGCCAATCGACACACTCGCTGATGTGGCGAGCTTTATGTTCCTGATCACGTACGCACTCGTCCACATCGCCGTCGTCGTTTTGCGGCGTGCTGATCCTGCGGAGTACGAGCCAGACTTTCGCATCCCTTCGGTCCTCTATCCAGTCGCCCCGGCCCTCGGCTTCGTCGCCTGTGTCGCAGTCATGACCCAGATGGGACGAACAGTCCAGTTGATCGGCCTTGGCGTGATCGTCGTCGGCATGGGTTGGTATCAGTTCTACGCGAAAGAACAGGCGATTTCGACGACACTCATCGGCGAGGCGGTTGCACCAACCGAATCCGAAGACAGAGCGGACGACGTCTATCGCGTTGTCGTTCCCGTTTCGAATCCGAAAACGGAGCGGACGCTCATCAGATACGCCGCAGCAAGTGCCGCAAGTCGGGATCGGCCAGGGGAAATCGTCGCGATAAACGTGATGGAGGTCCCGCCCCAGACCTCACCCGCCCAGATCGAACTCGAGGAAGAACGAATCGGAAACCAGCAAACCCTCCTCGAGAACGCTCGCGACGCTGCGTCGGACCTCGATGTCGGTGTTCGGACGCGTGCAATCGTCGGCCGTAACGCAGGCGAGACGTTGCGTTCCGTTATCGAAGACGAAGACGCAGATCACGCGTTGCTCGGCTGGGCTGGTGAACGCCGCCGCCGTGACGTGCTCTTTGGGTCGACAATCGACCCGCTCCTCGAGCGCGCACCCTGTGACGTGACACTCGTCAAGCAGCCGAGCGAATCGCCGGGCGAGATCGTCACGCTCGCCGGGAGCGGTCCGAACGCACCCGTGTCTGCACAGCGTGCTCGCGAACTGTCTCGAGCGTTCCCCGAAAGTACGCTCACACTGTTGAACGTACAGGCTGCGTCGGACGACGACGAGATCGATCCGGTGGTCGTTGGCGAACAGGCAATCGAAGCTGTCGCAGACGAAGTCGGTCTCGAGCCGGACGAGTACGAGCCACGGGTGATCATCGCAGATTCCGATGGTGTTCGGGAACGACTCATCACAGCCGCCGCGTCCTACGACACGGTCTGTGTCGGTGCGACGGGAACGAGTCCGGTTGCACAGGCTCTGTACGGCACGATTCCCGAGCAACTTGTCGAGGCGAGTGACGGGACAGTCCTGATGGCTCGCGGCGAGCAGCGCTCGCCACGAACGCTTCGACAGGCGCTCATCCAGCGATTGGAGGGAAGTGCATGACCGTAACGCAACTCCTTACAAGGCAACAGAGCGTAGGTGACAGTCGATGCGTGTAGTCATTGTCGGTGCTGGCGAAGTCGGCCGCACAATCGCGCACAATCTCGAGCAGTCTCACGATGTCGTTGTCATCGACCGTGATCCGACCATCATCGAGGAGGTCACCTACTCACACGACGTACTCGCCATTCAGGGCGATGGCACCGAACGCACAACACTCGTGGAAGCCGGTGTTGAGCGCGCTGATCTCGTCATCGCCTGTACGGACCACGACGAGGCAAACGTCGTCATCTGTGGCACGGCCAAAACAGTCAGTGACGCCTTCACAATCGCCCGCGTCAGGCAACGAACGCTCCTCGAGACCTGGGAGGGGTCACAGGGCGCATTCGGCGTCGATTTCATGGTCTGTACGGATCTATTGACTGCTCGAGCGATCACGCGAATCACGGACCTGCCGGCGACACAGGATGTGGATACGTTCGTCGGCGGACTCGTCCGAATGGCGGAGTTTGAAATCGACGCCGAGAGCCCAGTTGCGGGGTCGACCGTCCACGAGGCCGACCAGTACGACTCGCTGACGTTCGCTGGTGTCTTCCGCGAGGAGGAACTGATCGTCGCGACTGGTGAGACCGTCCTCCAGGCTGGAGACCGCGTCGTCGTCATCGGGAGTTCGAGTTCCGTCACCGAGTTTGCGAGAGATATCGTCCCGGCAATGGCGGACAACGGCAACGAAATCGTCATCGTCGGTGCCAGTGAGATTGGCTTTCAGGCTGCCCGCGAGTTCGAAGAACACGGCTACCAGCCACGGCTGATCGAACAGGACCACGACCGCGCCAGAACGGTCGCAGAAAAACTCCCGAACACGATGGTTCTCGAGAGTGACGCGACCGATGTCGAGTTTCTCGCTCGAGAACACATCGATGAGGCCGATCTGGTCATTGCGGCGCTCGACGGCGACGAGAAGAACCTGCTGGTGTCGTTGCTTGCGCGCCGACTCGGTGTCGGTCGAACCGTTGCCGTTATCGAGAACCTCGAGTATGCCGAACTGTTCGAAACCGTCGGCGTCGACGTGGCGATCAATCCGCGTGAGGAAACTTCCGAAGAGATCGTCCGGTTTACCCGCGCTGATCACACGGAGAAAGTCGCGATGCTCGAACACGACCGGGCAGAGGTCATCGAATTCGAGGTCACCAGCGAGAGTGTGCTTGCTGGTACGCCGATTGTTGAGGCCGTGACTGACCTTCCGGACGGCGTCGTCATCGGGGCGATTTCTCGACGAGGGGAACTCATCACACCTCGTGGGGGAACCGTGGTTCAGCCAGGCGACCACATCGTCGTCTTCGTCGATGCAGCCGTTCTCGAGGCGGTAATCGAGGCGATCTGAGTGCGACGACACGTACACGTCGACTGGCGGGCCGGATTGAGTCTCGTCGGGACGTTACTGGTACTGCTGTCAGTGTCGTTCGTCGTCCCGATTCTCGTCGCACTCGTCTACGGCGGGACGGATCTGTGGGTATTCGTTACCGCGATGGTGGTCACTGCTGGCTTTGGCGTCCTTCTTCGACAACTCGAGTCAGAGCCGGAGCCGGGTGCTCGAGAGGCGTTTCTCGTCGTCGCGCTGACCTGGCTGTTCGCAGCGGTGTTCGGCGCGCTGCCGTACGTACTGGCAGGCAACGGTGCCGTTGCCCAGCCGATCAACGCGCTGTTCGAGAGCATGAGCGGCTTTACAACGACCGGAGCAACGGTTATGGACGACATTTCCTTCGATACCCACTCGCGGTCGATTATGATGTGGCGCCAGCTCACGCAGTGGCTCGGCGGAATGGGGATTATCGTCCTCGCAGTCGCGATTCTGTCCCAGATGGCCGTCGGTGGGGCGCAGTTGATGAAAGCTGAAACACCCGGCCCGGGTGTCTCGAAGCTGACGCCACATATCGCCGAGACAGCTCGCGTGCTCTGGATTGCCTACGTCGCGCTGACAGTCGTGTACATTACGCTGTTGTACAGCCTCCATCTGCTCGGCTACGCGCCAAATATGGACCTCTACAATGCTATTGCCCACGGCTTTACAACCCTTCCAACAGGCGGTTTCTCGCCGGAAGCACGCAGCATGGAGGCGTTCTCACCACTCGTGCAGTGGCTCGTTATCCCGTTCATGTTCGCCGCCGGCGTCAACTTCGTCCTCTGGTGGTACGTCATCTCCGGCAACGCCCGGTCGCTGCTTCGGGACAACGAGTTCCGACTCTACCTCGGGGCGACCTCCGTGCTGACCGTCGTCACGACCGTCGTCCTGTTCGTCTCCGCCCTCGAGACGCCCCAGACCGGCCAGATCGGGGGCAACCTCGAGCAATCTGCGCGATACGCGGCGTTTCAGATCGCGTCGCTGATCAACTCGACTGGCTACGCGAACATGGACTTCGATGCCTGGAGTGGCCCCGCGAAGGGCCTGCTGTTGTTCGCGATGTTTATCGGGGGCTCGACGGGGTCGACCGGCGGCGGAATCAAGGTTCTCCGCTGGCTCGTGATCCTCAAATCGCTCCGGCGTGAGGTGTTTACGACGATTCACCCCGAAGCGGTTCGACCGGTTCGGATGAACGGACGCGCCCTCGACGAAGATGCGATTCGCGGAATCTACGCGTTTACGTTGTTGTACGTCGTGATCTTCTTCGCTGGCGTTGGACTGTTCGCACTCGATGCAGCACGGGTCGGACTCGACCTCGAGTTGCTCGATGTGATCAGCGCATCAATTGCGACACTCGGCAACATCGGACCGGGGCTGGCTGAAGTCACCGGCCCGATGGGCGGCTACGGTGAGTTCCCGGTGAGTTCGAAGCTGCTCATGATCGGCTTCATGTGGATCGGCCGCCTCGAGCTCTTCCCGGTGCTCGTGTTGCTGACGAAAGCCTACTGGACGGACTGAGTGCCGTCCTCGTCGCTCGTTTCACCGCGAGTATCGTCCGACCAGTGCCGAAAAGAGAGTCGAATCGCTCGAGTCGAGCTTAGACGCCGAACGTGGCTCGGAGCATATCCCGCGTTCCGGGGCCGAGGCCGACGGCGACGACGGTGATCATCAGCAAGATCGCATACCGGGGGCTGTCCTCGAAGACCTCCTCGTTGAAGATCCAGATGACGACGACGGCAGCCAGGAGTTTCACCAGCAAGAACGGCCAGGCTGCACCGGTGATGTCGACGATTTCCGGTGGCAGCGCTGACCCGGTGATGTCCACAATCGCCGCGTTGACCGGATGTTTCGGCACGAGGTTGTTCGCGTGGCCGAAGGCGACCGCCCAGTCGAGACCGATGACGTTTGCGACGCCGTCGACGGCGTGTGCCCAGATGACGACCACTCCCATGTACCGCGTCCCGCGATTGAGACCTGGTGCGAGTTTGACGATCAGATACCAGACGATAGCCGTCGAGAGCGTCGCGCCGACAAGTGTGGTCACCAGCAGATACGGATAGAAGGTTGCGTACTCGTGGACCGCGGCCGTGTAGCCGAGGTAGCCAACTGTCACTGCGAGCAGGGCCGTCCCGATCCCAAACAGCGGGTACTCATAGCCCGAGACGTACTCCTCGCGCTCGAGCCAGACCGAGACGGTGACGGCAATCGCGGCGATGATGAAGACGACGAAGTAGATCAGCGGACTAATCAGAAAGCCCGACCAGGGGAGTTCGATTGCGAGTTCGCCGGTGTCGCGGTAGGCCGCGACGTTGACGTCTTCGACGACGCGCAGGGCGCCGCCAAAGAGCATGAACGGGAACAGCCCGTAAAAGCCCGCACGGTAGCGCTCGATCTCGAGGCGCTGAATCAGGAAGATTATCCCGATGACGCCGAGGATCAGCGTCGGGATGTAGCCGGCGTAGGAGACGAACGTGTAGCCGGGTTCGGCGAACGGTCCGTCATCGGGGCCGGCCTCGGCAGCGTGGATTTGTTCGCCGCCGGCCCAGGCGATTTCGCCCCAGCCGTGGGCGTCTGCGACAACGGGACCCCAATAGTACTGCCAGATGAGATCAACATAGACGCGATTGGGGAACAGGAACGCTGCAAGCGCTACCCCCGCAGCGAGGACGAGGACGGTCGCGGCCCAGACGCGCTCAGGGCCGTACCGTTCGATATACTCGTACATGATCGAAAGGCCGAACGGTGGCCGCTTACCGTTTCCGGTTTTCTGCAGGTACCGAAACTACGCTGTCTCCGTTTCCGTTTCGATCTCCCGTGCAGCCTCGAGCACATCCTCGTGAATTGCGCCGTTCGAGGCCACTAACCCGTGGCTATCGTGTCGCCAGCGCTCGCCCTCGAGGTCGGTTACGCGCCCGCCTGCCGCCCGAATCAGGGCGACGCCAGCGACCGTATCCCACGGGTTCGCCTGCTTGTTCGTGACGACGCCCTCGAGTGCGCCCGCGGCGAGGAGGCCAAGCTCGAGTTGGGCACAGCCGTAGCGACGGATATCGCCGAATCGGTCGACGAGCGCGCGCGTCGCGGCGGCGTACTCGTCGCGGTCGTCGAAGTTCCACCAGAACGTCGGACAGGCGTGTCCCGCTTCCGGGTCGGTACAGTCACTTACCGCGAGCGACTCGCCGTTTCGGAACGCGCCCTCGGGACCCATTCGATACGTATCCGACAGCGCGGGACAGACCGTCGCCGCGGCGACCGGTTCGGC
This sequence comes from Natronolimnobius baerhuensis, assembly GCF_002177135.1. Lineage (NCBI taxonomy): Archaea > Methanobacteriati > Methanobacteriota > Halobacteria > Halobacteriales > Natrialbaceae > Natronolimnobius > Natronolimnobius baerhuensis. The sequence continues at coordinate 288,742 of NZ_MWPH01000002.1, read as the reverse complement.
GTCGACGACGGCTGCGACGGCCGTTCCGAACGCCCGCACGCCGTCGACGTAGTTGTTTGTGCCGTCGATGGGGTCGACGATCCAGGCCGGCCCCTCCGCGGGCACCTGCTTGAGCGCGTCCTCTTCCTCGCCGACGACCGGGTCGTCTGGGAACGTTTCGCCGAGGATCTCGATGACCCGCTCCTGTGCATCTCGGTCGCTCTGGGTGACGACGTCCGTCTTCCCGTCTTTGTAGTCGATATCCAGTTCGCCCCGGAAGGACTCGAGTGCAATCTCGGCACCCGCTTCGGCCGCCTCGAGTGCGACGGTCGCCCGTCGCTCGGTATCGTCGCGTTCGCTCATGCCCTCACTGCGACTCGGGGGTGAAAAGACCTAGCGATTCACGATGGGAACAATTAGCATACGTACTCGAGGCGGTCGTCGACCTCGAGACCGCCTGTCGGCCCGTCGGCGTCGACTGGCTGCTCGAGTTTGAAGACGGTCACCATCTCCGGAGTCGAATCGGCGTTCATCGTCACCTGCTCGCAGTAGTACGCAGCCAGTGGCTCGTACTGCGAGGCAGGGGCGTACCGCAGTTCCGACCCGTAGCGCTTCCAGAGCACGGACGGATAGCGGTCGGCGGCGTCCGGCGGTCGATCAATCGCACCCGACTCGTCGGTGAGCGTCCCGACCGTCTCGCCGGATTCGAGGTCTGCCTCCCAGGCGTACCACCAGTAGCCCTCGGGCGGGTTCGGCGCGAAGAACGCCCAACTTGCGCCCTCGATATCGTCCTCGAGCGCCGCCGAGGCTGGCTCCGGCGTCTCGAGAAAGCCAAGTGCAACTGCCTGCCAACTCAACACGGCGACGAGCCCACAAATGAGCGCCACGGCCACAGCGATGCGCCCGGCGCGACGGATTGGTGCTGGTATGCGCGCTGAACTCGTCGGCCTCTCTATCATCGGTATCGACTCGAGCGCACGGTAGCGCGCCGGAACGTACGTCTCGAGGGCGTCCTCGAGTCGGTCCCAAACCTCCGGTGGAAGGTACAACAGCAGGATGGCGACCATGACGAACGGGAACGCGCCGAGGCGCATCGTCACGCCCAGCCCGAGTTGAGCACAGATAAACGCGCCCGCGAGCGCGAGGCGAAGCCGCCCTGTCGCAAGTATCAGGAGTGGTGAGACAGTCAAAAGCGCGACCCAGGCCAAGTTCGCCGCGGTGAGCAGCGCCGAAAACTCCGTCAGGAACGGCCCGACGAGGACGACGTACTGCTCGAGGTGGAAAATCCGCTGGACGGCCGTGCCGGTCATCCACGAGTCGCTTCGAAATTTGAGCACGCCGTTGACCGCGTAGATGCCCACGAAGTGAACGAGGATAACTGCGGTCGCGACGGTACAGACGCGGTCCGTTCGGCACTCCGTTTGTCGGCCGCCACAACGGTGTGCGTCGAGTGACCAGCGAGCGCCAAGCGGGAGGAAGAGGCCGAGAGCCAGCACGGAGAGCATGATCGTATCGCCGCCGTTGAGCACGTATGGATTGCGCGCGAACAACGACGCGAGCAACACCGCGGACACGCCCGTCGCGAGTCGGGTGCGATAGCCGACAAGTAGACAGCCAGCTGCAATCGCGGCCACCGCGATCAGTAGCGTCTGCACCCAGAGCGACCCCGACAGCGCGTGCACCGACAGCGTCTCGAACGTCGGAAACGACTGTGCGAGCACGTCTCGAGGCAGTGTCCCCTGATCAGTGTAGAACGTCCGCAGTCCCGGCAGTCGAATAAACAGTAGATCGGCGAGGACAATTGCGCCGAGTGCGATGCGGAACGCAGCGAGTGCGCGCAGGTCGATTCCGAGTCGCGTCCGCATTGCCGACCGAATTGCCCGTCCCGCCGCTCGAGTGCGGGTCGATCTGTCGTTCGTAGTCTCTGATTGGCCCCCTGTCATCTACTCGGTCTACAACGCGCGCCGTTGCTGTCGGCGTTCTCACTGTCTCAGTATATGTTTTCTCCTCGAGTACGACGGCTCACTACGCTTCGTGGCGACTCTGTCCGTCGGTGTTCGTCTGCATGCTCGAGCGATCTACCGATAGCGGGATTACTGCACCCCAAATCGCAGGAAGGCATTGTAATTTGTGTATCACTCGTTCCAAGAACGACCACAATAGAGATCGCGGAGATCGATCACGTGTCATCCTCGCCCGCGTAAATCTCTTCCCAGGACACGTCGGCCGTCTGTTGAACGGGTTCTAAGTAAATCCGTCCCCACTCGATTTGGCCGTCCGGAATGCCCTTGATGACGACGCCGCGGACATCTAACTCCTCGCCGTCGGTCTGCCTGCCGTGCATTCGCAGTTCGATCCAGGCCGTGTCGCCATCGATTGTCGTTCGTGGAAACTCGACGGACAGATCCGGTGTCGTATCGAACATTTGTATCCAGTTCTCCCGAACCTGTTCGCGTCCGGTAAACGACCGTTCGGGATGGGCCGGTGTCTCGCTCCGATAGTCCTCGTGGAAACACGAGAGCAACGCCTCGAGGTCGTGATCGTTCATCGCCTGCAGAAATCGCTCGACAGTCTGTTCGGGTGAACGCGAGTGTGACATTGGTGTGCTAACAACACCCATAGAGATAAACCCGAGACCATACTGATCGGCTGTCGTGTGAGTCTGGTAGCGTATCGCGAGCCACAACGGCTGTACTGGACAGAACCCGTCGGCAGCGCTACTCGGAATTTGTATTGGGACAGAAGTGTTGCGAGGGAAGATCGCTCCGTGCTGATCTTCCGCATCGTGCGACGTGGTTGCGCCGCATGCGATGCGAGGGGAGGGAATCGAACCCACGAACGTCTACACGAGCGGATCTTGAGTCCGCCGCCGTTGGCCGCTTGGCTACCCTCGCACGCGAGTAGTGATTGGAGGTAATTGCTTGAATACTCTGCGATTTTCCGCTGTCACTGTTCCGTGCTTACGCCGACGAAACGCGCCCACCAAACTCGATCCCTGTGCGCTCGTAACGACGCTCGCAGTTGAGACACTGGTAGTCGCCCTCGATGTGTTCGTACAGGCGCTCGCCACACGTTCGACAGTTGCCGTCGGGATGGTGCATTCACTCGAGGACCGAGTGCGCGCTGTCGTAGTGCTTGCCCTGCACCGGTGGTCGCATTATATACGCCTCGAGCGGCGAGCACCACGAGTCGGCCAGACAGCGAACAGTATACCCGTCAGGCACCACAATATCCCGGTATGGACGACCACACCAGCGACCCAAGCGTCAACCCGCCGCCGCGGGGACAGACGCCCGCGGGGTGGCTCGAGGCTGACGAGCGCTGGAACCACGCGACGCTCCGGCAGGCAATCGTCCACGGCGTCCGACTGTTCAACGACGGGGCGTACCACGAGAGCCACGACTGCTTCGAACTCGAGTGGTACAATTACGGCCGCGGCAGCGAGGAAAGCGCCTTCCTCCACGGGATGGTCCAGGTCGCCGCCGGCACGTACAAACGGATCGACTTCGAGAACGACGACGGCATGCGCTCGCTTTTCGAGACCGCGCTCCAGTACTTCCAGGGTGTGCCCACGGACTACTACGGCGTCGATGTCCTCGAGGTTCGAACGATGCTGACAAATGCACTCGAGGACCCCTCGCGCGTCGACGACTGGCAGATCCTGCTCGATGGCGAGCGCCCGCCTGGTCGGGCGGTCGACTACGAGTACATCCACGCACTCGAGGAGTGAGCGCCTCGCTGTTCGATAATCCGTGTGCTAATAACACACAAGGTTTCCTGACCGTGTGAGAAACCGAACGGCCTTTTGCGTCCCAGGCCGTTACGTAGTCTATGAAAGTTGCACAGCTCGGGTCGGGAACGCCAGAGATCGCCGTCGTTGCAGGAGTTCACGGCGACGAACCGTGTGGCGTTCGCGCCGTCGAACGGCTCTTAGACGAGCGCCCGACCGTCGAACGCCCTGTCAAACTCGTCGTTGTCAACGAGAAGGCACTCGAGCGACAGGTTCGGTTCGTCGACGAAGACTTGAATCGCGCGTTCCCCGGTAACCCGGATGCACAGACGCACGAAGGACAGTTAGCCCACCAACTTGTCGAGGAACTCGAGGGCTGTCTCACCTTTTCGATGCACTCGACGCAGAGCCACGCGGAGCCGTTTGCAATCGTCAACGGCGTCAGCGAGACCGCACAGACGATCATCCCACAGCTCCCGGTCGCGGCGATGGTCGAAACGAGCGACTTCGCGGAGGGACGACTCTTTACCGAAGTCAGGACGCTCGAGGTCGAGTGTGGCCTCCAGGGGTCGGAAACGGCTGCCCAGAACGCCGACCGGCTCACTCGAGCGTTCCTGACCGCTGTCGGTGCTCTGCCCGGTGATACGATGCACCGCGATCTGCCCGTCTACCGACTCACTGACGTGATCCGCAAGGACGATGCCGACACCTACGAAGTGTTCGTCGACAACTTCACCGAAGTCACACCCGGCGATCCGTTCGCCGCAGCCGACGGTAAGAAACAGGTCGCCAAAGAGTCGTTTTACCCGGTTCTCATGTCGTCCAACGGCTACCGTGACGTCTTCGGCTACGCCGCCGAGAAACTCGAGGTGCTGACAACGCCGACGGCAGCCGATTAGTTGGCCGGGCCGCCAGCGTAGACGGATATCCGAGATATGCACAAGTTTCCCCGCGTGGGGAGCATTGATAGGCAGACGATTCCTTTGCGTGTATAATGACTGCAACACTGCAGCTCTCGCTGGTCGTCGGACTGGCGGCGGAGTTGTTCCCCAACGGGGTGAGCCACTACGCGGTCGGTGGCCTCCTCGTCGGGCTGGGAACCGCCGTGATCTACTTCGGCACTGGTATCGCCGCTGGCGCGAGTACCTTCCTCGAGTCGACGCTCTCGTACGGCTCGAGTCTTTCGCGCTTCCAACAGTATCGTCCTTCGCGTGACTGGCGCGTCGTCTTCACGCTCGGCATCGTCGCGGGCGCGGCCGTCTACGCGCTAACCTTCCAGTCCGGCCTCGTCTCGAGCGGGCTCTACCAGCCCGCCACGACCGGCCAACTGTACGATGTCGGCGGGATCACGCTCTGGCTGACCGATGTCCAGCCCTGGCGGCTGTTCCTCGGCGGCATTCTAATCGGGATTGGCACCCGCGTCGGGAAGGGCTGTACCTCCGGCCACGGCGTCTGTGGCGTTGGCTCGGCCTCGAGTGCGTCGTTCGTCGGCGTCGCGACCTTCCTGTTGGTGGCAATCGGCGTGGCACAACTGGTTGCGGCACTGGGGGTGAGTCCATGAGTGCCGAACACGAACAGCACCCGCTGTTCATGCCGCTGGTGTTCGTCGGCGGCCTGATCTTCGGCTTCGGACTCGGGTTCAGCCACATGGCCCAGCCCGAGGTCGTGATCAACTTCCTGAACTTCGATGACTTCGGCCTGCTGTTCGTCATGGGTGGTGCGGCGGTCATCACGGGCATCACCTTCTTCGGCATCGGACTGTTCCGAGAACGCGCACCCCTGACCGGGAGCGTCTACGCCCGTCGGCTGAAGACCCTCGATAGGAACGTCGTCCTCGGTGGCGGCATCTTCGGCGTCGGCTGGGGGCTGTCGGGCATCTGTCCCGGCGCAGCCTACGCGAGCCTCGGCGTCGGAAACATCTTCATCCTCTACGGCATCGCCGGCATGTTCGTCGGCGCGTACATCCAGGGCTTCGTCCGCTCGAGTCGCGCTGACGAGGACGCCCCGGCCACGGCGGCCGACTGACCGGGCGGCTTTTTGTCACGACCGTCGTATCGCTGACCAAATGAGCCTCGAGGCGTACAAACGACACCTTCGCACGCGAGTGCTCCTCATCTGTCTGCTAGCCGTCGCCATCTTCGGTGCTCGCTGGCTGGGCCTGCTCGAGGGCACGGGATCACGTTTACCGGGTCCAGGGGCCGGCGCACCAGTTTTGGCGGCCCTGGCCGTTGCGGGCTGGCTCGTTATCGCGGGTATCGGTGCAGTTGGGCTGTATCGGTGGCTCCGGTCCTAGCGTGTTCTATGTTAGTTCTCCATACACGACACAAACGCCTAACAGGCAGGTGTCCGAACACATCGTATGGTCGACAAAAACGTCGTTCGTCGGGGCTACGACGGCCTGGCAGAGACCTACGCCACCGAGCGCGACCCCGATGACCGAGAAGGCGAACTACTCGAGGGACTTCTCGAGCGCCTCCCGGAGTCCGGACGGCTGCTCGATGTTGGCTGTGGGCAGGGAGAGCCGGTCCTAGAGTGTCTGACCGATGAGCCGCAACTCGAGACGCTCGGCATCGATCTGTCGCGCGAGCAACTGCGGTTTGCACGTGAGGCCACAGCCGGCGTGTCGCTCGCCCGCGGCGACATGACGGCGCTGCCAGTCGAAACGAACGCGTTCGATGCCGTCACGGCGTTTCACTCGGTGATTCACGTCCCGAAAGACGATCATCAGGCGGTCATCGACGAGTTCGCGCGCGTGCTGCGTCCGGACGGATTCGTGCTCATGACCGAGGGGACCAACGACTGGCAGGGGACGAATCCGGACTGGCTCGAGAGCGGCGTCGAAATGCAGTGGCATATCGCTGGTGCAGAGCGGACGCGCGAGCAGTTACGGAACGCTGGCTTCGACATCTGCGACGAGTGGCTGGTCGGCGACGAACTCGCCGACGAGGACGCACACTGGACGGTATTTCTCGCGCGACTCAAGGACTACTGAGTGAGTCACGCATACCGAGGCGAGACATCGGATGGTGACGACGCAAAGTCTATCCCTCTGACGTCCATACAGGTGGGTATGGACTTCCCACCGAACCAGGGTCTCGATCAGGACGAAGTCACCGAAGAAGTCGAACAGGTTCTCGAGGAGAACGAGATCGTGCTGTTCATGAAAGGCACTGCGCTCATGCCCCAGTGTGGTTACTCCCGCAAGGCACTCGGCCTGATTGACCACCATCGCGACGAGTACGAAACGGTCGACGTCCTCGAGTCGCTCGATGAGTATCGAACGGCACTCAACGAACACAGCGGCTGGGAGACGATTCCACAGACCTACGTCGATGGCGAGTTCGTCGGTGGGTCGGACATTCTCGAGGAACTCGACGAACGCGACGAACTCGGCGAGACGCTGAACGCGGAGTAGTCCGCGCGCACCTGTGCGGATTCTCGCGGTTCTCAGTCAAATATTCGATTTGAGACGTAATTCCAGTGACCCCAATATCGCTTGTGTGGCAGGTACTGGCCCTCGAGAGAAAAACACACTACGAAGGGAGACTTAAATTTATCCGTAGTCAAAGGCGACGCATTTAATAGCAGATCATATAAGTCACGCCCACGTATTCACAACCAAGCGACCGTCGCCGCAACCTTCCCACTATGTCAACAGAGGATTCCAGACACGTTTATCGGCTGCATTCGACGCTCGAACTGCCCCTCGAAGACCTTCGAGAGCATATCGACGAAGCGAAGTATCCAGAGGGGATCAACGATGTGGAGATCACGCGGCGAAACAACACCCTCATCCTGAAAGCCGTGGCTGAAGACCAGTCGGTCAGTAAATACACGCCGACGGCACAGTTGAAAGCCAGCGTGACCGAAAACCGGGTGTACGAGGAAGATCCCGACGAGCGCCGTCAGTCCTTTAGCTGGGACGAAGAGGAAGAAGAGGAGATTGAGTCCGAACTCGTCGAGTTCGCCGCGTTCAAAGGCGACCGCGAGACCGTGCTCCAGAACTCCTTGCTCCAGTACGAGATGTTCCTCGTGCTCTGTACAATCGCAGAAGCCGCCGAAAAGGGCACGCTAACCGCCATTTCGGAACACGGCGGCACGCTCGAGGCGACCCGGATTGTCGACGGCGAACCACGCCCGGCCGACATCGAGGTCGTCGAGGGGCCACGCGACCACGGCTCCGGCGACGGCGGTGTCAACTGGCGCGATAACAAGTTCATCAGCGACTAACACCGCATCGACTGGTTCTGGTGTCTCTCCAGACGCCACACTCATTCGTTCTCGAGTGAGAACACTGTTTTTGATCAGCGATGGCGTCGGCGGGGAGTCCGTAGAGAAGAATGGGACGTCCCCACGGGTGCAAGCGAGGCGTACGGCTGGCCTATGGAGGCGCCGCCTGCAGTAGTGAGTGACAACAGGCAGGTAGCAGTCCATTTCGACTGTACGGTGGCCCAATACGGTATTGATGGCGCAAACGCTGTCGACAATCGAACCGTTACGCGACGAAAAACCGACCGGCGTCACAGCGCCTCGAGCGAACTATCGTCGCTGCTCCCAGTAGCACGCTGATAACGATATAGCGCGTGTTGGAAGGTGTAGGTGTCATGAGCTACGAGGTGATACGACGTGCGCTGTCTCTTCTTTAATAACACGCCGGCACACGTCCATCTGTACAAACACACGGTCAACCGACTCGAGGATGATGGACACGATGTGCTCGTTCTCGCGCGTAACGACGAGTTCACCGAAACGCTGCTCTCATATCACGACGTGCCCTACGAGACCTACGGTGATCGCTCGGAATCGTTGCACTCGCTGGCCTGGGAACTGCCGGCGCATCTGGCGACAATCGGCCGGCAGGCCCGGGAGTTCGATCCGGACGTAATCTTCGGGATCGGACCCTATGCGGCCTATACGGGGACGATCACACGGACGCCGGCAATCGCCGTGCTTGACTCCGAGCCGTCGCTCGATCACGTCGTCTCTCGGCCGTTCGTCCAGGCGTTTCTGACGCCCGCTGCGTTCCAGAAGGACCTCGGCGCGAAACACTACGAGTTTGAGGGTTTCAAAGAATCGGCGTATCTCCATCCCGACGTCTTCGAGGCCAACAAGTCGGTTCGTGACGACCTCGGCGTCGAACCGGACGAATCCTATGCCATCGTCCGATTCAACGCCTTCAACGGCCACCACGACGTGGGACGACAGGGCTTTTCCCTTGAGCAGCGCCGACAACTCCTCTCGGAACTCGCAGAGTACGCCACGATTTTCGTCTCGGACGAGGGCGGGGATCTCGAGTACGATGACCTACCGGCGCGGAAATTCGATCTCCACCCGGCGCGAATGCACGACGCGCTCAACGAGGCCGATCTACTGGTCGCGGACACGCAGACGATGATCACCGAGGCGGCGCTGCTTGGCACGCCCGCGCTCCGTTCGAACTCCTTCGTCGGCGAGGACGACATGGGTAACTTCGTCGAACTCGAGAAGGAGGGTCTCGTCGAGAACATCGGAGAATTCGAGGCAGTGCTAGAACGCTCACAGGAACTGCTTGCGGATGATTCGGCTCCCGAGCGGTGGGAGCAGCGGCGAAACGACTACGTCGAAGACATGGTGAATCTCACGGACGTTATTTCGGACGTTGCACTGGCGTACAGCGAGACGAGTACCGAGCCGGTTCAAGTCAACCTCTCGCCACGGGGGGTCAACTGATGCGGGTCTGTTCGGTCGTCGGCGCGCGCCCGCAGTTCATCAAAGCCGCGACTGTGTCTCGAAAGCTCCGCGACGTGGGCGAGGAGGTGCTGGTTCATACGGGCCAACACTACGACAAGGAGATGTCCGACGTCTTCTTCGACGAACTCGATATCCCCGAACCCGAGTACAACCTCGGCGTCGAATCCGACACCCACGGCCGCCAGACAGCGCGGATGATCGCCGAACTCGAGCCGGTTATCGAGGAGACCGACCCCGACGCCATCTTGCTCTACGGCGACACCAACTCGACGCTCGCCGGCGCAATCGTCGGCTCGAAGCGCGACGTGGTCGTCGCCCACGTCGAAGCCGGACTGCGAAGTGGCAATCGCGACATGCCCGAGGAGATCAACCGGATTCTGACGGACCACGCCTCGGATATGTGCTTCGCGCCAAGCAAAGCCGCAGTCGAGGCGCTCGCAAACGAGGGCATCGTCGACGGCGTCCACTGGACGGGCGACGTGATGTACGATGCAATCCTCGCCGCACGCGAGCGCGCACGAGAGAGCACAACGATTCTCGAGGACCTCGGCCTCACCGACGACGAGTTCATCCTGACGACGGTCCACCGGGCGAGCAACACGGACGACCGGGACAATCTCGAGGCGATTCTGGACGGCCTCGCGAGCGCACCGCTGCCGGTTGTCTTCCCTGCGCACCCGCGGACGGTCGACTGCCTCGAGTCGTACGGGCTCTGGGAGCGCGCGAACGAGGAACTCGAGATCGTCGAACCCCTTGGCTATCTCGATTTCGTGCGCCTACTCGACGGCGCAGAGCGAGTCGCAACGGATTCCGGCGGCGTCCAGAAGGAGGCGTTCTTCCTCGGGACGCGCTGTCTCACCATGCGCGAGGAAACCGAGTGGACGGAGACGGTCGACTGTGGCTGGAACCAACTCGTCGGGCCGAATACGGACTTGATCCGCGAGGCGCTGGTCACCGACTGGGAACTGGATCCGCGCCCGCAACCCTATGGCGACGGCTCGGCCAGCGACCGGATCGTTGCCCTGCTACAGGACGAACTCGAGGCCGTCGACCCAGAGCAACGGATCAAAGCGCCGTCGCTCGACTGACACTGGAGGACGACACAGCGTCTCGTCGAGATAATCTCGAGTTGTGGTCCTCCCTAATGTTGCCGCTTCCACTGTGCGGGCTGTGATGGGGATTTCGCGACGAATCGATGGTCGACTGGCCGGCGTTTCACGGACTCCGTAGGCAGAGCAGAACTCGAGGACACGTCACAGACACCACCACGGCACAGCAACCGGCCGTTCGATGATTTTCGCCCGGCAGCCGACAGCCGTCCTCCCGGGCAAGTAGCCGTGTCTGTTTTCTCGTCGCGAATTCCGTCAGAGGTTTCCGCTCCCCCAAAGGGTTTAAGTGAGGTAATTATATGTAATTACACGAAATGACGGAGAACTTCCCCGACTACGTCGACGTCGACTACGACGATGGTACCGGCGAAGACCCCGCGGACTATCCACACATCAACGACAAGATCGAAAAGGCCATCGAGGTCACGCGACAGGGTCTCGAGCAGTACGAGAACCCGGCCGTGATGTGGACCGGCGGAAAGGACTCGACGCTCGTGCTGTACTTCGTGACGCAGGTCGCCGAGCGCTTCGATCTCGAGGTGCCACCCGCAATCTTCATTGACCACTACCAGCACTTCGACGAGATCCACGATTTCGTCGACTCCTGGGCCGACGAGTGGGATCTCGAGGTCGTCTACGCGCGCAACGAGGACATCGGCCAGTACGTCGATGAAAACGGTCTCGAGCCGGGCGACGACATCCCAATCGCGGACCTCGACGACCACAACCAGCACCACGTCGAGAACATCCTCGAGTACGACGAAGACACCTTCCCGTTCCTGCTCGACACCTACGCTGGCAACCACCTGTTGAAGACCGTCGCGCTCAACGACGCACTCGAGGAGCACGACATTGATGGCATCCTCTCGGGCGTCCGCTGGGACGAACAGGAAGCACGCGCCGACGAGACGTTCTTCTCGGAGCGCCACGACCCGGACATCTACCCGCCCCACGACCGCGTCCAGCCCATCCTGCAGTTCGACGAGGCCGCGGTCTGGGAGGCCTTCTGGGACTTCGTCGTTCCCGATACGGTCGATGCGTTCCCCGAGGAAGGCTACGTCCCCGAAAGCAAAGACGACCTTCCGGACGACCTCGAGCCTGCGGACACCCCAGTCTCGCCGAAGTACTGGGAAGGCTTCCGCTCGCTCGGCAGCGAGATCAGCACCGAAAAGACCGAAGAGGACCCGGCATGGCTGCAGAATCTCGAGGAGACGACCGAGCGCGCAGGCCGCGCCCAGGACAAAGAGGACCTGATGGAGCGCCTGCGCGACCTCGGTTACATGTAGACTCGAGGCGTCAACGCCTCAGTGATTGATTCACGCGGGTTTGCGTTTTTGCGTTCATACTCTCAGTCAGCGCCAGCGCTTTCGCGAATCGGCAGCTACTATACATTACGTTCAGACAGTTCGTGCGTGTACCGAAGACTGTTCATGGCGACGGCGCTGCTCGCGTTTGTCGTGCGTCTCGGTGAAGCCGCCGTTGCGCTCGGCTCGGCGAACCCGTTCTGGAACTGGCTCGAGGCCAGTTGGACCGTCGCCTGGATCGGCGTCGTCGCCGTGGGTGTCGGCTGCTATTGTGTTGGGGATCGGATCGGCCTCGAGAGGGACGCTCGATCCGGACTCGCCGCTCTCGGTGCATTCGTCTGCGGGCCAGTCGTCGGCTACAGCGTCGGTTCAGCGCTGCTCATTGGTGTGGGCCTCGAGAGCACGCTGACGCCGGTCGGAGCACTGGTTTCCGGTGTACTCCTCGGGCTGTACGTTTTGCTCGGCGGAATGGCTGGCGTGACTGCTCGCAACGTGATGAACGGCGACCAGGTCGTCAATGCCCGGCTGCTAACCAGCGCAGGTGTTCTCGTCTTCATCGCGGCGATGGCAACGATGTCCGAGTACGGCTACGGGACGTGGGCTGACACCTGGTTTTTCATCCTCTTCAGTTCGTACTTGCTCGGGCTTGCCGGGCTGCAACGACGCAGCGCATCCAGCGCGGCGAGCCCACAGTAACGCCAATCCACGCCGCAAAAAACCACAGTCGCTCAGTTCGTCGCGCGGTACTCGCCGTGTTTGACGCCGATTGCGAGCATGATCGCACCGAAGATCGCCATCGACGGCAGGACCATCATCATGATCGTCTGCGTCGTCATCGGTGCCATCGGCGTCAGTTCCGGCAAGGCAAACAGCGCGCCGACGCCGACGACCAGTACTGCAACGAACGCCGCGAGCATTTTCGGGAGGTCAAGTGCCATACCAGGCGCTTCGGCGTCCTCGAGTAATTATATTTGGAAACCAGACGGTCTCGAGGCCGAACGTCTTCGGTTAGTTCGACGGGCGAACCAGATTCGCCAGCGAGACGAGGATGCCGAGGAACCATCCGAGGACGAACGAGAAACCGATCCACATCGCCGCGTAGGCCGCCCCCTCGAGTTCGAAGTTCGCCCAGAGGTACTCGTTGATGCCGCCAATCGCAAGCGGGTTCGCGAGCAGCCAGGCGGCGAACTGATAGCTCGGCTCGAGGACGTAGGGCTCGAGGGCGGGCGTGACGAGTGCGGCGACGACCGGCGGGAGGAACAGCGCGGTCATCCCGAAGGGATAGGCGAAGACCACGGTCGTGATGCGCCCGCCGACTTTGGCGAACAGCGAGGCGATTGCGGCCGACAGCGTCGCAACACCGCTTGCGGCGGCGACGGCGATGACGGATTCGACCGGAATGTCGACTTGCTCCATGTAGGACATCGCGCCCCAGATGAGCGTGAGCAGTCCCCAGCCCACCAGCGCCATACCGGTGACGCCCGCGATGCCGAGTCGCGTCCGTGTTGAGTCGAGTTTTGATGCGTAGTAGCGCGTCCCCAGTCCGACGACGGTCAGGGGATACATGAGGAGCAGTCCAATCGTTCCGAGGATGCTCCAGAGACGGTAGCCGATTTTCTGTGGAAGCGTTTCTGGCTCCCACTTGCCCATGACGGAGTGGCCGCGGCCGCGTTGCCTGGGGAAGACGATCTCCATCCAAGCTCCGTGTAACCGCTGTAAGTCGGTCTTAACCGCGCCGACGATCCCACCACCGCCACGATTCCGTGTGCGGGTAGACATACGCAAGCCAAACTGCCGGTGTACCGTAAACTTTCCTTCTCTTTCAGCACCGACAACACGTCACCGAAATTGCGGTCACAATCGAGTAAGCAGAGATTTCCCGGCCTCGAGCGGCGGGTTCTTAGTTCCAGGGGGCGTAGTCCGGGTCGATTTCGCGGCTGGTCTCGTCAATTGCATCGATCTGCGCGACATCCTCGCTCTCGAGGTCGAGCGTCAGCGACCGCCAGTTGTCGCGAATGTGCTCTGGCGTGACCGATTTCGGAATCGCGGTAATTCCTTTTTCGCGCAGCCACGCGAGGCTCACCTGAATTTCGGTGACGTCGTGTTTGGCTGCAACGTCTTGAATTTCGGGCTGATCGACAATCGAGCCGCGGGCGAGCGGGCTGTAGGCAACGACCTCGATATCGTGGTTCGCACAGGCCTCGCGGATGTGCTCCTGTGGCAACAGCGGATGGCACTCGACCTGATTTGCCAGAATCGGCGCATCACAGAGATCGACCGCTTGCTCGAGTTGGTCGGGTTCGAAGTTACTGACGCCGACGTTTTCGATCAGTCCCTCGTCGTACAACTGGGAGAACGCCGAGAGCGTCCCTTCGGGGTCGTACGTGCGCGAGGGCCAGTGGACGTACAGCAGGTCGATTGACTCCACACCGAGCCGGTCGAGACTGTCGCGCGTCGTCTCGAGGACGTCCTCATGAGAGAGATTCGAACTCGAGACTTTCGTTGCGAGAAACACGTCGTCGCGGTCGACGTCAGACTGTGCGATGCCTGCGCCAACGGCGTCTTCGTTGTCGTAGCCCTGTGCGGTGTCGATGTGTCGATAGCCACACTCGAGGGCTGTCCGGACGGCATTGGTACAGTCGTCGCCGCTGGCTTGCCACGTACCGAGTCCGAGCATCGGCATGCCATTTGCGGTTGGACACAGTGTCGAGTCGATTGCGTCGACGTCATTGAGCGTCATGTGACGGACAATGTCGCGGCCCTGAAAAGCAGTTGGGGTTGCAGAGATGCACACGCGTGCGTGACGTCACTCTCTTGTTCCACAGACACGTCACGGAAACTGAAAGACATGGGAAGTAATCCGAATTCAGTGTATGGACTGGCAGAATGGATGGCTTGATAGCTATATTTCTGGACGGTCATATAAATCACATCGAAAAATAATTGTCGATAGTGGCACTTACATGAGTTTGTCGACCAAAACATAAATAATCTATTCTCTGTGTTTACCCGTTACTATATCCACTCGAGTTCCGTAACTTATTAACCGCGGAGTGTGGCCCTACGTAGCAATGACGCGGATGCTCGAGACAGACAATACCAATCTCTCCGAACAGATCGTTACCGCAGTCGCCACAAAGCGTGATACTGACCCGACTGACCTGCCGCCGCTGTTTGACGCCGTTGATCCCGATGCATTGACGGCGGTGTTTAGTCCAACTACAACTGGTGCGCCACGAACGGGACGCATCGAGTTCCCGTATGCGGGCCACGATATCGAGATTGTCTTCACCGAAGACGAGACCACACTCTCGGTTAACTGATTCACGATTGTCCGTCCGTCTCGAGCGGACGGGGGTGGGACCAGGGCGTGGATCAGGATAGCCCTCGAGTGCTGTCTCCCTGTTACAGTGAGTGGCAACTCCGCACTACGCGTTCGAGGAGCCGTTCGGGGAACCGCAACCGCGAAAATCCGGGCGGCGGCGTTCGAATTCGAACGAGGATATCCGGCGATGGGGTCTGGCTCGTTCGAGGGCACGCTCAGACGATTTCCTGTCCGCCAGTTTCGGCACACCCTCGACCAGGCAGCGCCTGCGCGTCCATCGGTACGGCAATCCGTCTCAGTGGTCAATCCCTGGCCGCTGGAACGTGGTTTCGTCGCCAACTGGATCGGCGACTGCCCGTTCGATATCCGGGGCTGACAGCACCTCGTTTCGACTGGGTTCGTCGCTGTGTGTAAAGTAGTACGTCTCAGCGCAGCCGGCGACCATCTCCGCAAGTTGCTGATCATCGTTGTGAACGACCGAGACGAGATCACCGGCAACAGCGACCAGCACCGTCTCGTCGGGTTTGTGCAGCGCCTCCCGCAACTGGCCTGCCGTACAGTCGGTTGGCAGTTCGATTCGAACGCCGTCGACCGTCACCCATCGCGTTTCCATACCGCTCCTACGTGGGAGCGACCCTATACCATTGTGCCCGCAGCTACAGGCCGCCCCACCTATAGAGACGACTCTCGAGTGCTGAGAATCCGTATTTATCTGTTTTGAAGACGGTCGCTTTCACCGCACTATGTTGGTGTCGGGACAGACCATAGACAGCTGTCGGCTCTCGCCTCCGGCACTCTTAGGAGGGTTGCGGTCGGACAGAGTCGTGTGAGCGAGAATCGCGTCGTTCAGGGACGAATGGTCACAGCGCAGAAACTCGCGGAACTGATCGAGGACGACAGCGTCATGGAAACCGACTCGATGACCGACGCTGATCGGGACTGTCCCGACTGCGGCGGTGACGTGCTCGAGGTGACGTACATGCCATCGATCACGGAACTGGTCACCGGCTGGAAGTGCCAGGAGTGTGACTGGGGCGAAACGGACCGTGACTAAGTAGCCAGGTGATGGCCTCGAGCCGACGACTCCCTACCAGAGCACGAACTCGAGGGCGATAACGAGTGCGGCGAGAAAAACGTGTTCGCCGTCGACGACGAACCCGTAGAACAGCGGCCCGCGCTCAGCGGTCGCGAAGGGAATGTAGCAGGCGACGTAGGCGTTCATCGCGAGGACAACGAGGAACACACTCGAGAGCGCAGTCGTTGTGACGATGACGAGAACCGCCGTTGCGACGACGACGACGTTCCCTGCCTGTGACAGCCGTCGTGTCCACGGAACGCCGACCGTGTTCGGCACCGTTGCAATCCCTTCTGCACGGTCGCCTTCGATGTCTTTGATATCGAAGATGACGGCTGCAATCGTGATCATCGCGGTCATGTACCCCGCGAGAAACAGGATTTCTGGCGTCCAGAGACTGTTGTAGTAGTAGCCAACACCCAGCGGGAGCAACCCCCAGGCGACGCCGACGAAGAGGTTCTTGACGAGCAAGAGTCGCTTGATCCCGCCGACGGAGTACAACACCGCGGCGACGAGTGGCAACAACAAATAAATCGCACCCGGCACCCCCAGGACGACCGCAGCGCCAATCGCACCGAGATAACAACAGATGCCGATTCCCAACAACAGCCGCCCGTAGCGTTTCGTAAACGCCGCTCGATCCGGGACGTTTTCTTCGTCCTCCTCGAGGTCGGTAAATCGGTTGACGGTGTAGACGAACAGGGTCGCGCCGAAGACGATAAACAGCGGAATCGGCTCGAGTGGCAGGTCCGCCAGCACGACTGTCGTGACGACGACGCTCATCGTCGCCAGTGAGATAAAGAGGTTGCTGTGGACCAGCACGCGACAGATCGTCTCGAGCGATGAACGCCAGCGGTGCGCTCGCGACTGTGCGTGGGTGGTCGTCACCGCGGGCCAGCCTCCGAGTAGGGTGGAGACGAATGTGACATCGGATGGTGGGTGCCGACGCGGTCGTGTACGGGCGATGCTGGGGGACCGGCGCGTGTCTGTAGTCCCGTCCCCATCTCGAGCGAGTCGGAAGACCCTACGCGCGCGCTCGAGTCAAACCCTTCGGTCGGTGGCCATGGGTGGCGATAAATTGGATGGTCTTTCGTGATTTATTTGGCACGCAGCGACGATATCCGACAGGTAAACGGCGAATGTGACTTCACAAGAAAACTGTTGATTCGAGTCCTCATCTGGGTACCTTGTGGACAAACTTCGACGACTGGGCGCGTACCACGGTTGCATAGTTTTGATTCAGCAGAAATCTCTGGCTTGCTGAAGTAGTGTCTCAGCAGTTTCCTCACCGAAGTTCATGCACGTCGATGGATTCCGCTCGCGAGTGGAAACTGGCAGGATTTAAGCAAGGTCGGAACGCCCCTTCGAATGGCATGAAATTACACGAGTATCAGGCGAAGGAGGTCTTCGCCGATGCTGGGGTTCCGACGCCGGCATCACAGCTCGCCTCTGACGTCGACGGCGTCGTTGCCGCGGCAGATGAGATCGGGTATCCAGTCGCAGTCAAAGCGCAGGTACAGGTCGGCGGCCGGGGCAAGGCCGGCGGTATCAAACTCGTCGATGACGCCGAGGAGGCTCGCGAGGCAGCCGAGGACATTCTCGGCATGGACCTCAAGGGCTACCACGTCGGACAGGTCCTCGTCGAGGAAGCAGTCGACTTCGTGGACGAACTCTACGTCGGGATCACGATGGACCGCGGCGAGGGCAAACCCGTCGCGATGGTCTCGACCAAAGGTGGCGTCAACATCGAGGAAGTCGCCGAGGAAGATCCTGATGCAATCGCACAGGAACACATCGATCCATCCTTCGGGATGCACCCATACCAGGCCCGCAAGGCCGTCTACGACGCTGGTGTTGACCAGTCGGTCGCCCGCGACGTCTCGAGTGTCCTGACGACGCTCTACGAACTCTGGGCCAACCGCGACGCCTCCGACACCGAGATTAACCCGCTGATGGTCACCTCGGATAACGAGGTCATCGCGGCTGACGCCGTGATGAACATCGACGAGGACGCACTCTTCCGCCAGCCTGAACTGGCTGAAATGGAAGCGGAAGCCGCAAGCACCGGCGACGATCTCGAGCAAAAGGCTGACGAATACAACTTCGATTACGTCCGTCTCGAGGGCAACGTCGGGATCATCGGCAACGGTGCCGGTCTCGTCATGACCACGCTCGACCTCGTCGACCACTACGGCGGCGAGCCAGCGAACTTCCTCGACGTCGGTGGCGGTGCGAAAGCCGACCGGATCGCGAACGCGCTCGATATGGTGTTCTCCGACGAGAACGTCGACTCGGTCGTCTTCAACATCTTCGGCGGCATCACCCGCGGCGACGAGGTCGCCAAGGGGATCAACGAAGCACTCGAGCAGTTCGACGAGATTCCAAAGCCGGTCGTCGTTCGACTGGCGGGGACCAACTGGGAAGAGGGAATGGAGATTCTCAACGAGGACCTCGTGACGGTCGAACAGACCCTCGAGGATGCGGTTCAGCGGTCTGTTGCATACGCTGACGAGGTGAACGAATAATGAGCGTACTAGTCGACGACGACACGCGCGTCGTGGTACAGGGCATCACCGGTGGGGAAGGAAAGTTCCACGCCGAACAGATGATGGAGTACGGCACGAACGTCGTCGCCGGTGCGGTCCCCGGCAAGGGCGGGCAGGAAGCCGCCGGCGTTCCCGTCTACGATACGGTCCACGAGGCCGTCGAAGAGGAGAACGCCGACACGTCGGTCATCTTTGTCCCGCCAGCGTTCGCGGGCGATGCCGTCTTCGAGGCACTCGATACGGATCTCGACCTCGCCGTCGCGATTACGGAAGGTATTCCGACACAGGACATGGCGCGCGTCAACAAGCGCCTTTCCGAGACCGATACGCGACTCATCGGTCCGAACTGTCCTGGCCTCATCACGCCCGGCGAGGCCAAACTCGGTATTCTTCCCGGCAACATCTTCTCGGATGGTAACGTCGGTCTCGTCTCGCGTTCCGGGACGCTGACCTACCAGGTCGTCGATAACCTGACCAACCGTGGCATCGGGCAGACCACCGCCATCGGTATCGGTGGCGACCCGATCATCGGCACCGACTTCGTCGACGCCCTCGAACTCTTCGAGAACGACGACGAAACCGACGCTATCGTCATGTGCGGTGAGATCGGTGGCGAAGACGAAGAGGAAGCCGCCGCGTTCATCGACGAACACGTCGACACGCCCGTCGCTGGCTTCATCGCCGGCCGAACGGCGCCGCCAGGAAAGCGCATGGGCCACGCCGGCGCAATCGTCTCCGGCTCCGGAACCGGCACCGCCGAAAGCAAGATTTCGGCGCTCAACGACGCCGGCGTCCCTGTCGGCGACACGCCGGAAGAAGTCGCTGACCACATCGAAGAGTTCCTCGGCTAACGGAGCCGACACGCAGCAAGCACCGTTTTCGCTCGCGTGTTTCAGTTCTACAGACGTCCTCGAGATAGAGACATCTCCAGAGAGCCTTCTGACGAGCACTCAAAACGAACGAATCCGCGATGTCCATGACCGGAGACGTGGGCGAACAACTAAAACGGAGAGAGGGCACCGAGGACGCGCCGGATGAAGCCGGGCTTCGAAGACGAGTCGTCTTCGGAGTCTGCGTCTGTGGCTGGGTCAGCGTCACTCGAGGCGGGTTCGTCGGCTCGAGTGGCCTCAAGTGAGGGGATCGATTCGGGAGTATCCGGTTCCGAGTCGGAAATCGGGGACGTACTGCTAGTCGTGTCGCTGTCGTCTGTCTCTGAGTCGCTCGCAGTCGCCGACTTGCCATCGTCTTCGAGGATTTCGGCTGTCATCGCTTCGGGTGTTGCCGCCTCGTCCGTACCGACTGTCTCGCTCTCGGCGTCTGACTGGTCCGTCTCCGAGTCGACCGTCTCGCTTTCGGCGTCGGCCACGCCATCTGGATCGACCCAGAGGAACTCCTCGTCTTTCGTCCGCCCTGTAAGGAGGAGTTCCTCGAGTTCGTCCTCGTCGGCGAGCAACGCGTCGTCGATGGTCGAGTCGGGTTCGTCGACCGGTTCGTCAGCGCTTGCGATGATGTCTTCCGGTGTCTCGCCCTCGAGGACGTCATCACTCGTCTGCTCTACGGTGTCGGTATCGGCTTTGAGTTGGCCGAAGACGCTTGCTGCGGTCTGATCTTCGACACCGCCAGTACCGGCGTCGGCGTCACTGGCTGTCGACGATTTAGCGTCACTGGTCGGTGGTCGGGCCGTGCCCTGGTCGACGGCCGACGACGCGTGCTGTTCGTCTGCGATTGCCCCAAAGAGGTCGTCGGCGCTTGCCCCGACATCGAACCCGCTGTCGCCCGAATGCTCCCCAATCGTACTATCGGTCATGGACTCACTCATAGGAGGTACATAATCCCATGTAATTAAGTTTTGGAATTTTATCACTCACGCATCATTAGTAGTTTTCTATATGAGCGTAACGGCCGGGTCGTCGTCCGATGGTGACCAACTGTTTGAAAACTCGAGTTTCTGCTTTACTGGCGTCACTTTTGATCGTCCGACAGTCGTTCGAGTAGTGACTCGCGAACGAACACGTAGCCTTCGTAACTATTATACACTCGTCAACATGCCTAGAAACTATGGTTTACGAGACTGGGAATCCGACAGTTGACGACGCCCTCGAGCGCGTACTCGCCGGGAAACGCCTCGACCGGACCGATGGGGTGGCGCTGCTCGCCCAACCCGTCGAGGCACTCGCTGAGGCCGGCGGTGTGGTTCGCGAGCAGTTCGGCGATGGCACCGTCGATGCGTGCTCGATTGTCAACGCGAAAGCGGGTAACTGCGCCGAAGACTGTGGCTTCTGTGCGCAGTCGGTCCATTTCGACACCGGCATCGACACCTACGATTTTCTCGGCCCCGAAACAATTCTCGAGGCCGCAAAACGCGCCGAAGCCGACGGCGCACAGCGTTTCGGAATCGTCGTCGCCGAGAAAGGCGTCTCGAAAGAACACAGACCAGAGGAGTGGGAAGAAGTCCTCGAGTCGATTCGCCTCGTTCGCGACGAGTGCGACCTCGAGGTCGACGCCTCGCTGGGGATTCTCACCGAAGAGGAAGCCGAGATACTGGCCGCCGAGGGAATCGAACACTACAATCACAACATCGAAACCTCGCCGCGGTACTTCCCGGAAATTGTCGAGACGCACAGTTTCGACGACCGAGTGAAGACCCTCGAGGTGGCCAAAGACGCCGGGATGGACCTCTGTGCCGGCGTCATCCTCGGGATGGGCGAGACGCCGACGGATCGCGTCGAGGCCGCCGTGGCGCTCCAGGAGATCGGCATCTCGTCGCTGCCGGTGAACGTCCTCAATCCCGTTCCCGGGACGCCGCTGGCCGAGCAGGGCGTCGAGATCACTCGCGAGGAGATTATCAAAACAGTCGCGGTGTACAAACTCCTTCATCCGGAGTCGCGAGTCCGACTCACCGGCGGCCGCGAGGTCAATCTTGCACCCGACGAACAGCACCTGCCCC
Source organism: Natronolimnobius baerhuensis (assembly GCF_002177135.1). Classification (NCBI taxonomy): domain Archaea; kingdom Methanobacteriati; phylum Methanobacteriota; class Halobacteria; order Halobacteriales; family Natrialbaceae; genus Natronolimnobius; species Natronolimnobius baerhuensis. The sequence continues at coordinate 266,997 of NZ_MWPH01000002.1, read as the reverse complement.
TCGAGGCCGGCGCGGACGGCCTCCTTACTGGCGACTATCTCACGACAGAGGGCCAATCGCCCGCCGAAGACCTCGAGATCATCGAGCGCGCGGGCCTCGAGCCGAATCGGTCGGTCAATGAGTTCGACCCCGAGGCCGTGAAACGACGCCACGAGAGACAGGACGAGATGGCTGCGACGAGCGCGACCGCAGAGTCGAGTGACGACTGAACCATTAGAACAGAGTACCATGCACGAAATTACATTTGCCGTACTCGGAACCGGTGGTATCGGACGACGAGCACTCGAGGTCAGCCAGCACAAGGCGGCGTTGACGCCGGTCGCGGCGTGTGACCGCCACGGCGTCGCACTCGACGCTGACGGACTGGCGGTCGAGGAACTGCTGGCGGCGACGGAGGGGAATATCGATAGTGGCCTCGATGACGTGGCCACGGATGGCGGTGACACGGCCACGAGCGGCGGTTCTGGTGTCAAGCAGCACGGCACCCAGCGCGGCGTCGTCGCCTCCGAGCAGGCGGTCGCAACCGACGAGCCGATTCAGGCGATCATCGATGCGGGCGCAGAGATTGATGCCGTGTTGCTTGCCCTGCCGAACTACGAACACGACTTCATCCCGCGAACGGCAGATCGCTTCATCGAGGCCGGCTACTCGGGCGTCCTGATCGACGTGCTCAAACGCTCGCGCGTGATCGGCATGCTCGAGGACCGACGCGACGCACTCGAGGATGCCGGAATCACGTTCATCTGCGGGGCGGGCGCGACGCCGGGCTTTCTCACCGGCGCGGCCGCGCTCGCCGCCCACTCGTTCGTCGAGGTCGAGTCCGTCGACATCTGGTGGGGCGTCGGCCTGAAGTCGGGCTACGAGGATAACCGGGGGACCGTCCGCGAGGACATTGCACACCTGCCAGGATACGACATCGAGACCGCGCGCGACCTCGCCGACGCCGACATCGAGGCGATCATCGACGACCACGACGGCGTCCTCGAGTTCGAGGACATGGAACACGCAGACGATGTGCTCCTCGAGCGCGCGGGGATCTGTGACGCTGCTGATGTGACCGTCGGCGGCATCCTCGACGTTCGCAGCGACGAAAAACCGACGACGACTACGGTGTCGGTGACCGGTCGGACGTTCGACGGCGAGCGGGCGACGAACACGTTCGAGTTGGGCGATGAGACGAGCATGGAGGCGAACGTCAACGGCCCCGCACTGGGCTACCTCAAAGCCGGTGTGCGGCGGAATCGAAACGGCGAATACGGCGTCTTCGGCCCGGCGGAGTTGCTTCCTCGGTTCTGAGTGACCCGTGTGTCCATGCCTCCATCGACGAACGAGAACCGTGAAAGTGATACCACGGCAATGACTTCCTTCACGCGAATGGAAGATCGCGGGTTCGACCTCGAGAATCGGCGCTCCACGCTCGAGGAACGCGAACTGAAACGAACGCTGTCGCCCGTCGACCGGGTTGCCGAGCGAGGCTACTTCGCTGCGGCCTCTGGGAGCGAGTTACCGGTTCTCGACGCCGATGAGGCGCTGGTGTTCGGTTCGAACAACTATTTGGGGCTGACGGCCGACCAGCGCGTCCAGGATGCGGCCAGACAGGCGGCTGCCACCGTCGGTACAGGCGCGGGTGCGAGCCGTCTCGTCACCGGCGATACGATGGTTCATCGCGACCTCGAGCGCCTGCTCGCCGAGACGAAATCGGCCGAGCGCGCGCTGGCGTTTCCCTCGGGATACGCAGCCAACGTGGGAACGATTACAGCTCTCGAGCCCGACGTTATCTTCTCGGATGAACTGAATCACGCGAGTCTGATCGATGGCTGTCGACTCTCGAACGCAGAAGCGGTCGTCTACGAGCACCGCAACGTTCCCGACCTTCGCTCAAAACTCGAGGCGCGTTCCGAGAGCGCGTCCGAGGCGGACGAATCCTGGCTCATCGTCACCGATACCGTCTTCAGCATGGATGGCACCGTTGCCCCACTTGTTTCGATCTGTGACCTCGCCGAGGAGTTCGGTGCCTGGGTCATGGTCGACGAGGCCCACGCGACCGGGCTCTACGTCGACGGCGGTGGCGTCGTCCAGGCCGAAGGCCTCGAGGATCGCGTCCAGATCCAGATGGGGACACTCTCGAAGGCACTCGCCAGTCAGGGTGGCTACGTCGCCGGGAGTAACGCCTTGATCGAGTGTCTGGTAAACGACGCCCGCTCGTTCGTCTTTTCGACCGGGCTCACGCCGCCGGCCGCCGCGACAGCCAGCGAGGCGTTACACCTCGCGCGACATACCGACGCCCGCGAACGTCTCTGGGAGAACGTCAGCCACCTCCGGGACGGCCTCGAGACGATGGGGTTCGACGTGCCCGGTGATTCCCAGATTCTGCCGGTGATCGTTGGTGAGCGCACTGGCGCGCTCGCACTCGCCGCGGGGCTGCGCGAACGCGGTATCGTCGCCCCCGCGATTCGCCCGCCATCTGTTCCGGAGGGCACAAGTCGCCTTCGCGTGACGCCGCTTGCGACACACGATCAAGCAGATATCGTAGCCTGCCTCGAGGCGTTTCGAACGGTTGGGGACGAACTCGGACTGCTATAACGATGGCAGAGAGCAACGGCGAACACTCGAGCGACGCCATTTCACCGGTCGCCGTCGTCGGAACCGGAACCGGCGTCGGCAAAACCGTTCTGACTGCGGCGCTCACGCGACACGCTCGAGCACTGGGACTCGACGCTCGAGCGATCAAACCCGCCCAGACGGGTCACCCGCCTGACGACGATGCGGCGTTCGTCGCCGAGGCCTGTGGCGACAGCGACGCGGCGACGTGTTCACGGTATCTCGAGCCGGCGCTCGCGCCTCGCGTCGCAGCTGAGATTGCCGACGAACAGCTCTCCTACGAGGAAATACTGGCAGCCTGCCGGGACGAGTGTGAGCGGGCTGAACGCGCGTTCGTCGAAGGAATCGGCGGCCTCCGTGTTCCACTCGCCGGCGACCGCGAGGTAATCGACCTCGTTTCCGACCTCGAGGCCAGCGCCGTCGTCGTCACTCGTTCGGGACTGGGCACGCTCAATCACACCGCGCTCACGGTCGACGCGCTCGAGCGCCGCGGCATCGACGTTGTCGGCCTCGTCTGTAACGAGTACGTAGGCGACACGCTCGCGGAGCGGACGAATCCCGCCGAAATCGAGCGCATGACTGGCTATTCTGTTGAGACGGTGCCGCCACTCGAGGGTAATCCAGAAACGCTTTCGGACGGGGTTGTTGAGGCCCTCTCGAGTGAGTTCCTCGAGCGAGTTGCGGGTGTCTCCGACTGAGACTGCTACCCGGATAGGTCGGCTGGAGCAGATAGTCCAAAAACATATAGTAGTGTGTTATGAATTACCAATATGGCTACAGGTCTGATCGAAGCCGCGACCCCGATTTTGAACGGGCTCGTCGGATACGAGCAAATGGCTGAACTGATGGAGCCGTTCATTCTCACCGCCGTGATCGTCACACCGATTCTGCTCGGTGCGCTCTACGTCGGCGCGCGATTCCTTCTTCGCCAATACCTTCAACGGGATTCGAACAGCAATCAGGGTCAGTATCAGCCAAAACTGCGGTAAGCGAGCGGCCACGTTCGCCGGTACTACGGCCCTCGTGAGCCGACTTGACTACATGAAGTCGCTCAGGCCCGACTGATCCTCGTCCGGTTCAGTCGGTTCCGGCTCCGGTTCTGGCTCACTCGAGTCGTCGTCGACTCCGTCGTCCGTTGACCCACTCGAGGCTGCAAGCGTCGCCTGCCCGTCGGCCTCGTCATCGGTTTCGTCGGGGTCGGCAGACCCGTCGTCCGCGCTCGAGTCCTCGGTGTCGCCGGTATTGAAGAACGCAGAGCCGGAGTGTTCGACGGCGAGTTCGGCCTGTTTCTCCTCGGCGTCCGCGACGATTGATTGGACTTTGTTCGTGTCTTTGCCGCTGCCGGTGATAAACGAGACCTCCGACTCGTCTAAGTCGTAGGTGGCGGCCATCTGCAGGGTGAGCTCGCGATTCTTGCAGTGGTGAGTCATCGCCGACAGGTAGGGCAGAATCTCGCGGCGAGCCGTCGCCACGCTCGTCCCTTCTCGTTCGGCGATGCGTTCGGCGATCCCATCGCGCGTGTTCCGAGTCCCCTTGCTGCGGCCGAGTTTCGACCAGTAACTCGGCGGACCGTAGCGCGTCCACCCGCCTTTCGGTTCGCGACGCGAGGCCGCGACACCGGCGGTCATGTTGTCCGTCGCGTACCGCCAGTACGAGTAGTTCTGACTCGAGCGCACGCGACCGAGCCAACGGTCAGCGTTCGCGAGGTATCCATAGGCGTCGGCCAGTTCTGCGCCGTGGTAATCCTTCGGGACGTTGTCTTCGATCCAGTTCAACATCTCGTCGGGGTTCTCGTCGACGTCGTAGGAGGCATGGAGTGCGCCCTGTGCATCCTCGTTTTTGATCACCGTATCGAGAAACTCGAAGATCCCTTCCGTCGTATCCCGGTCGCCCGTGACGACGTCCTCTACGGTCAGGCGCTCGGCGTCGTCGGCGACCGCCTGCAGATCGTTGACTGCCGAGCGCAGGTCGCCACTCGTCGCGTCCGCAATTTTCTCGAGGGCGGCGTCCTCGTACTCGATCCCCTCGCGGCGACAGATATCCCGCAACACGGGGACAATCGAGCGCTTGGAGACGTCTCGGAACTCGATTGTCTCGCAGTTATTACGCAGCGACTTGCTCATGTCGTAGAACTCGTTTGCGACGAGGACGATTGGCTGGTTTGCGTCCTTGACGACTCGCGTGACCTCTCGAGAGCCGCCGTAGTCTGCGTTGCCGTGGAAATTGTCTGCCTCGTCCAAAATCACGAGCCGGCGACCAGCGCCGCCCGCGGTGAGCGTGCCGCTTTTTGCGGCTTCGCCGGCAACCCGCTCGATGACGTCCGCCTGCCGGTCGTCACTGGCGTTGAGTTCCATTACCGGCCAGCCCATGTCGTTGGCCAGCGCGTGGGCCGCCGAGGTCTTTCCCACGCCGGGACTACCGTGGACGATCACCGCATCCTCGTGGTCGTCCCAGGTTTGTGCCCACTCCTCGAGTTTGTCGCGGGCTTTGTTGTTCCCGCGTACCTCCGACAGCGTCGTCGGCCGGTACGTCTCGGTCCAGTCGCTCATTGAGAGGTGATTGGTTCGAGTCGCGTTTAGGGATTGCGGAGCGTCACTCCTCGGTGACCGACTTCAGGTCGAGACGGGACGTAACATCTGCATACGTGTCGTCGCTCGAGACAATGGTGTCGCCGTTCGATTCCACGAGATGAAGTGCGTCGAACGGTGTAAACCCGTGGTCTTCCACGTACGTCGCCGCCGTAACGACCGTCTCCACGTCACCGCGTACCTCGACGAGGTTGGCGGCGTTCGAAACAACGCGTTCGGTATCACGTTCCTCCCGGTAGGCGACCATCAGGAGTTCGATGAGCGTGAACTGTGATGTCCACAACTCGTCACGGTGTTCCCGGTATGCCGACTCGGCAGCCTCGCCGAGCCAGTCATCGTCCTTAATCAGTGCGAGAAGGAAGTCGGTTTCCGCATACATCTATCATCCGGCCCCATCGAGCGCTGCATTGCGCGCCTCTTCACGGAGTTCGTCTGCCGATTTTTCGACGTCCTCGAATTCGTCCCTAAGGGCCTCGAGTGGGTCGTCGGCGACGGGAACCAATTTAACACCGTCGGAAAGTTGAACGACGTGATATCGGTCCCCGTATCGCTCTCGGACCTCCTTCGGGAGCGTGAGACGGCCACGGTCGTCAAGCGCTACGTCTGACATACCTCGGTGTACGGTGGGCGAAAGTAAAAGCGTTCCCCGATATAGGTGGATACCCATTCCACGTCCGCTTGTCGGAGTTGTCTCTGCTTTCATGAGCAGCCGACGACGGATATCCGACGTTCTCAGTTCATTGAATCTATATCGTATTTGTTCGACTGCACGGTCCAGTCGGTCATTGGATACGGGTTGGGGCGAGTCGCGTTTAGTGATTGCGGACGCTACTCTTCGAGGACCGATGTCAGGTCGAGACAGGACGTAACGTCCTCGTATGTGTTATCTCTCGAGATGATAGTCTCTCCGTTCGATTCAACGAGGCGCAGTGCGTCGAACGGTGTGAACCCGTGGTCTTCCACGTACGTCGACGCCGCAACAACTGTTTCCACGTCACCGCGTACCTCGACGAGGCTGGCGGCGTTTGTGACGACGCGCTCGGTATCACGTTCCTCGCGGTAGGCGACCAGCAGGAGTTCGATGAGCGTGAACTGCGGTGTCGATAACTCGTCGCGGTGCTCTCGGAACACCGACTCGGCGAGGCCGCCGAGCCAGTGGCCCAACGCTCAGGCATCGGGGTTGTAGATGTCGGGGTTTGCTTCGCCGTCGACGTCGATGACGGCGAGAGCGCCTTTCCGTCCGGCTCGTGAGAGCGCGTGATCGACGATTTTCACGGGACCGGGGACTTTCATCTCCATTTCAGCCATGGTAACTGTCCCGGGTGCGACGGGCGTCGTTTCGACGTTCCGTGCGGGATCGCTCAGGAGGTCGCCATCGCGGTAGAGACGACTGAAGACGTTCCCGATGGGGTGGACGGAACTGAGGAGGTTGGGGCCTCCGTTGGCGAAGTGAAGGCGAACCGTTTCGCCGACTTCGGCGTGCATTGGTCCGTGCGTGCCGTCTTCGGTGAGGCCGTACGCTTCCCCGTTGAAGAGGACGTACGTCGGGTCCTCGGCGGCACCAGCGTCGAAATCGTACGAGTGGTGGCCTTCTTCGCCGGTGTCGCCGTCGGTGTAGAGTTCGTGCTGGCCGAGGTAGAGTTCGCGGTCGACCTCGGGGAGTCCGTCTTTGGGTTCGACGAGGATGGCTCCGAACATTCCCGCACTGATGTGGTGATCCATGTTGGGAACGGCACAGTGGTAGATGTGGGAACCTGCGTAGTCCATCCTGGCGCTGATGGTCGCTTCCTCGTCGCCGGGGCGGAGCGTGGTGTGTTCGGCGCCACCACCAGGGCCGTATACCGCGTGGAAGTCGATGTTATGTGCGTACATGTTCGATTCCTCAGGGACGCGGAACGTGAGGTTGACCGTGTCACCTTCGCGGACGCGAACCATCGGACCGGGAACCTGCCCCTCGAACGTCATGAAGTGGAAGGTGACACCTGGCTCGATTTCGGCGATGTGTTCCGTACACTCGATGGTGATGTCGTGCTCGCGTGGCTCGTCCCAATCGACTGGGGCCGGGATGTCAGTGGGGTCGGCAAGGACACTGTCGACGTCGACCGATTCGGCGGCAGGGAGTCCGTCGTCGATCTCGTCAGCGGACGATCCGTTACCCTCGTCGGGAGCGGTGTTCTCAGTCGCTATACAGCCTGCAATCGCAGCGGCGCCCGTTGCGCCGAGTACCTGTAGCATGCGCCGTCGGTCAATGGTGGCTGAGTGAGTCATTAGGGCTCTATCTAATATAAGGTATATTAGGAATATATACTCGAGAGGCGTTTCCTATTTATCAGGAAATTTCAATAAACGACCCATGATATCAGGGGTGTATTTATACTTCTGGGGTGGGTCGTGACAGCTCAACAGCTCCGAACCGCTAACTGATGAGTCAGAAGGGCAAGCGAGAGATTCTCCCAACGAACCAATAGCTAGCGGAACGATCACTACTGAAGGCGATACTCGAGTCGAGACGACGACTCAAAACGTGGCGGAAAATTAACTTTCGACAGCGGCCGGCGACTCCTCGACGTGGTCGTACTTGTCTTCGAACTCTTGGATGAGCTGTCCCATCTTCGCGTACCAATCGTTGAGCGTTCGCTGCATCTGATTTGCGATCTGGTTCGGGTCGGTCGGATAGTAGACGTGGTAGTACCCGCCCTGATCGTAGTTGATCTGTTCTTTCTGGATGAAGCCACTCTGGAGTAGCCGCTGGATCGACCGATAGGCCGTCGAGCGCTCGCGGTCGACGCGCTCGGCGACTTCGTCAATCGTGAGTGGCTCCTCACTCTCGACCATCACGCGGAAGCAGTCTTTATCGAGTTGCTTGAGTCCGTGGATACACTCCAACAGTCCTTCACACTCCATGTCCTGCTGGAGCAGTTCTGCCATCGATTGTGCCATTACTATCTCTCACTACTCGTCGCACCGCTATAAGGGTTATGTGGATATTGTGCAATCACGGTGCACAGGTGAGAGGGCCGGTCATGCACCGATTTTCGCCGAGAATTACCGACGTTCATCGCATCCTGCACAGCCCGTTCGCCAGCGAACGACAAGTCCGATACCAGCCAGCGTCGCGACGGTCACGAGCACCTGCCCGAGTCCTGCACCGGCACCAGCTGCCACACCACCGCCTGCAACGGCGGCCGCACCGGGTGCGAGACAGCAGAGACTTGCCACGCCAGCGAGGCCAAGCAACGACCGGCGTGAGGCACGCTCCGAACCCATAGGCGACGGGACGGACGGAACCCCAATACGTCTTCGGGAACACGAAACCGCGGTCGCAGATCGCAGATTCAGTTCGCAGCGCAGTTGTTCGGTCCCAACTCGAGTTCTTCGACGTCGCCGCCGGGCTGGGTCTTCCCCCAGTTGATCTGCTTGATCTCGTTGTAGTTCGCCGGTTCGTCGGCCAGACTGTCGACAATGGTCTCGACGAACGACTCCTCGTCGCCGTCTGCGACATAACTCAGCAGTTCGTTGGTCGTTTCCGCTCGCAACTCCCCGAGGTCGGTCGTAACCGGTCGGACCGACTCGTCGCTAAAGTGACCGGGGAGCACGACGGTCTCGTCCGGAAGTTCCGTCACCCACTCGAGGCTGGCGAAGAGGTCGTTCGCAGCCGTTCGGATTGCGTCTTCGTCGCCGTCCTCGAGATCGGGTCGGCCGACGCTACGCAGAAAGAGGGTGTCGCCCGACAGCAGTGCATTGCCGAACTGAAGCGAGACGCTGCCCGGCGTGTGTCCCGGTGTATGCTGGACCTCGAGTGAGCGCTCGCCGACCGAAATCGAGTCTCCATCCGCGAGTTGGGAAAGGTGTTCGAGGTCGCCAGCGTCATCGCCGTGGAGGTAATACGGCACGTCGAGTTCACCAGCGAGTCGTCGCGCGCCTGAGACGTGGTCCGCGTGGGCGTGGGTGTCGATCACGCCCGTAATCTCGAGGTCACGCTCGTCGGCCGCGTTCAGGTACTGGTCGATGTACTGGCTCGGATCGACGACGACGGCCTCGCCGGCATCGAAGACGAGATACGAGACACAGCCAGTTCCCGGGCGGACGATCTGAACGACGCCGTCAGTCGCATCGACGTCGTACTGGCGATGGACGCGCCCCCACCCATTCATGCCATCATCGACCGACTTCGCGTCGAAGCCCTGATCGCGAAGGAACTCGGCGGCACGCGCGGACGTGATCCCGGCGACACAGATCGTGACGATTTCTTGCTTCGAGGGGAGGTCCTCGAGTCGGGACTCGAGCGTCGAGAAGTCGTGCTCGAGGAGTTCGTCGTAGATGGGGATGTTGGTGCTGTCCTCGATCTGCCACTCCTCGTAGTCGGCTTCGTTGCGGACGTCGAGGAGAAACAGGTCATCCTTGTCGTCGAGACGCTGTGCGAGGGTCGCTGGCTCGATGTCGTTATTGCTCATTAGAGACAATATAAGTGGATGTGGATTCTTAAAGTCGTTGCCTGAGACGGTCTGCAGGAAGCAATTCCGTGATCTGTGAGAGAAGTACGACCAGAAACACTGCAGTTTCCGGGGTGTTTCTTGAGATGGATGTTGTCAGAATACGACGGGACAGTGGATGGAACGCCCAAACTGACCGTCTTCACGACTGGACGTATCGCTTCGGCCATATTGCGACAATACTACACAACTATTATGCTCTCCGAGGTCGAACAGAGTCTATGAGCGATTCACAGGACGAACGTCAACGCATTCGCGAGCAGAAAGAACGGAAACTTCGAGCGCGCCTCGAGAACGGAACACTCGATGACGGCAACAGTAACGATGGCAACAGACAGACCCCAGCGGAACCAATCCAGATCACTGGCCAAGCCCATCTCGAGGAGGTTGTCTCGACCGACGACGTCGTCCTCGTCGATTGCTACGCCGACTGGTGTGGCCCCTGCCAGATGCTCGAGCCGACACTCGAGGCGCTGGCGGCGGAAACCGAAGCCGCAGTCGCGAAAGTCGACGTGGACGCCCACCAGCGATTGGCCCAACAACTCGGCGCACGCAGCGTCCCGACACTGGTGCTCTACGCTGACGGCGAGCCGGTCGAACGCATGGTCGGTGCACAGGACCGGACAACGCTCGAGCGCTTGATCGCCACGCACAGCTAACCAGTCTCGAGCTGGTCGCCGTTACTTGGTACCCTATTCCTCGATGATCGTTCGTGTATGAATGTCAGAAAGAGACAATATTGGACAGCCCGTGTTTCGGGATAACGGCGTCTAGTAGCTCTTTGAAAGTCTGAACGCTGGCCGACTACGCTGTAAGGTATCTCTGGATGTTTGGATACTGTGCAATGACCGATATCCTTTTGATGGTACAGAGTATATTGTGTAGTAGCTCCAATACAGAGCCGATTTTACTATGAGTGCAGACTACGATATCACGGAGACGCTCGACGTTAAAGGACAGTCTTGCCCGATGCCAATCGTCAAGGCGAAACAGGCCATCGACGACCTCGAGAGTGGTGACGTCCTCGAGGTTGTGGCGACGGACTCGGGGAGCATGAGCGACATTCGAGGATGGGCCGAGGGGACCGACGGCGTCGACCTGCTCGAGCAGGTCGAATCCGACGACCTGTACACCCACTACGTGACGAAGACGGACTAAGATGAGTACAGATACGCCAGCCGACGACACGGACGCACACTCGGCCGGGAGCGACGAGGTTGATCCGGCCGAACTGCAGGCGCTGCGCGAGCGCGTCGACGAACTCGAGGCGTCACTCGCAGACGCCGGGGAGGATGACGACGGGAAGAAGATGACCATCGTCGCCACGCAGGGGACGTTCGATATGGCGTACCCGCCGTTGATCCTCGCGAGTACCGCGGCGGCGTTCGACTGGGAAGTCATCGTCTTCCATACGTTCTGGGGGCTGGACATCCTCCACGAGGAGAAATCGACAAACCTCAAACTGAGTGCTGTCGGCAACCCGAACATGCCGATGCCGAACCTCCTCGCGGCACTCCCTGGCATGGACCGGATGGCCACGCGCATGATGGCGAAGAAAATCGACGAGAACGGCACGCCAACCATTGAGGATCTAATCGACCTCTCGCTCGAGCAAGGCGTCGAACTCCAGGCCTGTCAGATGACCGTCGAACTGATGGACTACGATGAGGATGACTTCTACGACGGCGTCACCACGGGCGTCGGCGCGGCAACGGCACTCCAGCACATGGCCGAGTCGGACGTGCAACTCCTTATCTGAGGATTCGCTCCTGTCTTATAACCGAAATGTTGTTTGGAGTGATTGATAGAACAGCGTGTATGTCCCTCCTCGCAACCGCCGTCTTCTGGCTCGCTCTTGTGGGTGTGCTGGCACTCGCTGCAGGCGTTTCCTTCGTCGTCGGCTCGTTGTACGGACTGTTCGCTCGCCACAGCGACGACGAGACCGCCGCTCGAGGCGCAACCCTCCTCGCCGTGTCACTGGCAGCCATTGTGGGTATCGCGAGTTGGGTTTTCATTCCCGCGGGGCTGGAAGTGACGACGACGCTCGAGGGTGACGGAGTACTCGAGAGCATCACCGGAGCGCTCGTTAGCGGACTCGCAGCGGGCGTTGTCGGCGCAACCACGATAGCCGGTCTCGGACGTCGGTATCCTGAATTTCCCGGCATTGAATCACCGTGGCGTGCTGGTCGACGGTATGGCCGGTATCTCGCGGTCATATTGGCAATCGTCTTTCTGTTTGTTGCGTTCACCGGCCCGGCGATCCGTGCCGGGACGGGTGGCATCGTTGCGATTCTGCTCGCGTTTGTTGTTGCACTCTGGATCGCATCCCCTGTCGTCCAGACACTGACAGGCAGCACTCGAGCCCCCACCGACGCTGAGCGTGAACGGCTCTCACCCCTGCTCGAGCGTGTGAATCTCGAGCCACGTGCTCTCCGCATCCTCGAGGGCGGCGACCAATACGTGACTGTCGATCTGGTCGGCGCTCCCGGCGGCCGCGTCCTATTCGTCGGCGAGGCCGCACTCACCTCGCTCGAGGATGAGACGCTGGTAGGAATGCTTGCAGCCACTCGCGAGCAGGCGGTGCACTATTGGACAGTACTCATTGGGTCACTCTTCGTTTGCGCGACCGCACCGCTGCTCGCTGGCGTGGGCGGCTCGATATCGCTGCTCGCCGGGGCAGGGACGACTGCCGTACTCGTCATTGCTGTATTCGCGTTTGCTCGGCGCGTTCGCTGGTATACCGATACGCGTGCCGCCGAGCGAGTTGGAGCCACAACACTCGCTGATGCGTTCGAGCGGGGCGCGACGGCCGCGGGCGTCGATCTTGGCGACCCCGATGACCGGAACTGGCTGTCGACACGCCCGCCGCTTGCAGCGCGAATCGCCCGCCTCCGTGAACGCGAGGGGCTCGAGGCTGGCAGCGACGAGCACCACGGCTAACTAACCGCGCTTCCAACAACTGCTATGAACGTCGCGATCATCACCGTCGGCGACGAACTGCTGGCCGGAACGACGACCAACACGAACGCTGCCTGGCTGGCGAGTCAACTCACCGACCGCGGCAGCACCGTCACGCGGATTCTGACGATTCCCGACGAGCGCGACCTCATTGCCGACTACGTCGCGCGCTGGCACGCAGATGACGCGTTCGACGCCATCATCGTCACCGGCGGCATCGGCGGCACGCCGGACGACGTCACCGTCGAAGGCGTTGCGGACGGCCTGAACCGCGACCTCGTCGTCGATGACTCGATCCACGACGGACTCCTCGAGAAGGCGGCCATCTTCCGCGAGGAGAACCCGGAACTGGTTGCTGAGTACGACCTCGAGATCGATCTCGAGGCGGCGGCCTCGCTGCCTGCGGGTGCGATACCACTCGTCGTCGAGGAGGCGTGGGCACCGGGCTGTGTGGTCGACGACGTCTACGTCTTTGCGGGGATTCCGGACGAGATGAAAGCGATGTTTCACGCGGTCGAGGCTGAGTTCGACGGGACCGCCACTGCACGCACGATCTACACGCCAGCGCCGGAAGGTGCCTTACACGACGTGCTCGAGGGCGTGAGCGAGCGGTTCGACGTCGACGTTGGAAGCTATCCACGCGGTGAGACACGGCCGGGTCGGATTCGTGTCTCCGGAACCGAGGCAGCGGCCGTCGATGACGCAATCGAGTGGATTCTCGAGCGAGTCGAGACGACCGATCCGGGAGCGTCGACCGGCGAGGCGAACGACTGAGGCGAAACGGAGCGTCAACCCGGTGGTATCAGCGGCATATCTGTGGCCAGTATCCGGTAGCTACTTGACTCGACCGGGCAACCGACGCATATGAGCGGACGTGGGCCAAAGCGCGAACTCGCGGAGAAGATTGCGGGCGAAATCACGCTCAGTGACGACCCTGGAGCCACGTTGCGCAAGTGGCGAACTGATTTCGACGTCTCACAGACGGATCTGGCGGCAGAACTCGAGGTCTCCTCGTCGGTCATCTCCGACTACGAGAGCGGCCGCCGAGAGAGTCCGGGCATCGGCGTCGTCGGCCGACTGGTCGAGGGTCTGCTCGCCATCGACGAACGCCGCGGCGGCGACCGCATCCGACAGTACGGACGCGTCCTGTCGGCCGGCTTCGACAGCGATGTCGTCCTCGATCTGCGCGAGTATGCGACCTCGATCCCGCTTTCGCGCCTGCACGATGAACTCGAGGCGACGAGCGTCACGACAGGCGATACCGACCATGTCAGCGGCCACACTGTCGTCGACAGCATCGAAGCGATCACGCGCCTCTCGAGTGAGGAGTTCTTCCGACTCTACGGCCAGAGTACGAATCGTGTGCTCGTCTTTACGAACGTCACCCGCGGCGAGGGCGTTGGGATTGCCCTGCGTGTGCTCAACCCGACGCCGAACGCCGTCATCTTGCACGGCCTCGAGGAGGACGAACTCTGGGAACACGCCCAGCAACTCGCCCGAATCGATGGCTACGCACTCGCGACGACGACGGTCCCACTCGAGGACCTCCTTGACCGACTTGTCTCACTCGAGTAACGATGGATCGGACGGAGCGTGGGACGGTCGCGTTGCTGGGCGGCTATCTGGTGACGCTTGCCGTCGCGTACGCATTCGATGAGGTGGTGATCTGGCTCGTCTGGGCGATTCTGATGGTCGCGCTATCCGGGAGCGCCATGATGTGGTACAACCGGTGATCGACTGGACTGCCTCGCTGTGGCCCGCTCGAGAGATTATCCGTCAGCTGACGACCATTACGGCTCGATGGCGAATCCCTGCTTTCGTACACACATAGTCGCCAAAACTGCATTATTTATCATGGGTTTGCATGCGGTGATCCATAGACCTATGGAGAACACGACCCAAGTGTTCGTTAGTAATGTCTCTGAGCCAGATCGATCTGACGAATCGGCAACGACGGACGCTTGTGACATTAGTCAACAAGTATCAACAGTCCTCGGAGCCAGTGACTGCCGAAACGCTTGCAAATTCCCTCGACCGTGATTCCGGCACACTTCGGAATCAGATGCAATCGCTGAAATCACTCCAACTCGTCGAAGGGATTCCCGGCCCTCGAGGCGGCTACAAGCCGACAGAGGCCGCCTTCGACGTACTGGATCGGTCACAACTCGAGGATGCAGAAACGGTCGTCTTCGCACAGCAGTATGAGCGCGTGGATACGACCGTCGACGAAATCGACTTTACGAGCGTCCACCACCCGGATCTCTGTCGGGCACACGTTCGATTCCAGCGATCCATTCAGAACGTCTCCAAGGGCGACGAGGTTATCATCGGCCCAACGCCGCTTTCGAATCTCGTTGTCGCCGGGATCATCGTCGACAGCGACAACACGACAAACACGCTGATTATCGACGTTGCACATCTAAAAGCGCCACTGATGGACGGCGACTGATCGCTCGAGTCTAGCAAGCCGAGCCGTCAGTACATCGTATCAGGTGCTGTCTCTGCGTTACTGTCCACTTGCGTCAGTAGATTAATGACTCGTCGTTTTCGACCATATACAGCGTTCGCGCTGCGATATTGACCGCGTGGTCGCCGACGCGCTCGAGGTCGCGAATCGTCAACAGCATTTGTGAGACGTCCTCGAGGAGTGTGTCGTCACTGCCATCAGCGTCGACGAGGCCACGGACGACCTGTCGACTCGCTTGTTCACAGTGGGTATCGATTTCGTCGTCTCGGGCAGCAATATCGTGTGTTGCATCGCTGTTGCCCCTCGCATACGCCTGCATCGCGTCTTCGACCAACTGAATCGTTTTTTCGCCGATCCGCGTGATGTCGATCTCGGCGTACCGATCCGATGTTGTCCGTTGGGTGTACTCGGCGAGGTTCACAGCGAGGTCGCCGACTCGCTCGAGGTCGGTGATGATTTTGAACGAGGAAGCGATCAGGCGAAGGTCGCTGGCAACCGGCTGCTGTAACGCCAGCAGATCGATACAGTCGCCCTCGATCTCGAGGTACAACTGGTTGATCGCGTGATCGCCCGTGATGACTCGTTCGGCCAGTGCCGTATCGTTTCGTCCGTACGCCTCGAGTGCGCGACGGAGTCGCTGGCAGACGAGGTCGCTCAGTTCGAGGACGGATTCACAGAGTTGCTCGAGTTGGTGTTGGTAGTCCGTTCTGGCCATCGTTATCCAAATTTTCCGGTGATATAGTCTTCGACGCGGTCATCTGCGGGGTTTTCGAAGATCGTCGCTGTGTCGTCGTATTCAACGAGCGTGCCACCGGTGAGAAAGACGGCCGTGTTATCGGAGATGCGGGCCGCCTGTTGCATGTTGTGGGTGACAATGATGACGGTGTACTCCTCGGCCAGATCGGCGATGAGATCCTCGATTTTCGAGGCGGCGACGGGATCGAGTGCCGAGGTTGGTTCGTCCATCAACAGCACTTCCGGATCTGGTGCGATGGCGCGAGCAATACAGAGGCGCTGTTGTTGGCCGCCCGAGAGATCAAGTCCGCTCGAGTCGAGTTGGTCCTTGACTTCGTCCCACAGCGCGGCCCCGCGAAGTGCGCGCTCGACTGCAGCGTCGAGGTCCACCTCGTCGGCTGTTCCCTGGATTCGCAGGCCGTACGCGACGTTGTCGTAGATCGACTTCGGGAACGGATTTGGCGACTGGAACACTTGCCCGATCTTCCGGCGCAACGCGACGGGATCGACGTCATCATCGTAGACGTTCTTCTCGCGGAAGTAGAGGTCCCCATCGATGCGCGCGGCCGGAATGCGGTCGTTCATCCGGTTGATCGAGCGCAGGAACGTCGACTTCCCACAGCCCGAGGGACCGATCATGGCCGTCACACGATGTTCTGGAATCTCAATTGTGACGTCTGTGAGCGCCTGGTCATCGTCGTAGTAGACGTCTAGCCCCTCCGCGCTGACGATTGTGTCGGCGCGTCCAGTGGTGCGACTCGAGTCGCTCCCAACGGTTACATCCGTTTCGATGAGTGCGTTTTCCGGCGGGCTGTTCGATCCGCTCGTTGCTTCGGCTGTCGATTCGTCAGTCGGATTGTGTGTGGTGTGCTTAGACATTGCTAATTGAGCCGCCGTCTGTTTCGTATCGCTTCCGTAGGTAGCCCGCGAGAGCGTACATTCCGACTAGGAACGTGAGCAAGACAACGATGCCAAGCGCCGCCAGCCCGTTGAACATCCGGTCAGCCTGGTAGGTCCAGTTGTAGATCTGGGTCGGCATCGCGCTGAACGATGCGAACGGGCCCGAGGGATAGCGCGTCGCGTGAAGCATTGTACCGACCATGATCAGGGGTGCCGTTTCGCCGATTGCGCGAGCGAGTGCGAGGATCGTCCCGGTCAGGATGCCGGGCATCGCCTTCGGGAGCACGACTTGGCGAACGGTTTGCCACTTCGTTGCGCCCATGGCGTAGGAGCCGTCGCGGACACTTTCGGGTACCGCGCGGATTGATTCGATTGAGGCGACGATGATGATCGGAACGACGAGCAGCGCGAGCGCGATGGCACCGGCGAGGATGATCGACCCCATGCCTGCGTCGTTGACGATCAGCGCGAGCACGAGCAGCCCATAGACAATAGAGGGGACCCCGGCGAGGTTCGCGAGGTTCGCCTCGATCAGTCTGGTCGTCCGGTTTTCGGGGGCGTACTCGACGAGGTAGAGTGCACAGCCGACGGCGATGACGAACGCCATACCGGCTGTCAGCACCATCAGCCAGAGCGAGGCGATGATCGACGCCCCGAAACCAGCCTGTCCGGCCCGGGAGGACGACGTGGCCGTGAGGAAGTTCCACAAGTCGATATCGTAGTTCAGCAATGCCTGTGCGGACTGCCAGATCACGTCCGCGATCAACAACACCAGCATGACGAGTCCGAACAGCGACGCCGCGACGAGCAGCCCGTGGAAGACGCGGTTGCGGAACTTCTCGCGGCGCAGGTCGATGTCGGAAAGGAACTCGCCAGCTCGTTTCGTACTCATCGGTACTCCTCCTGGAATCGCCGTTTCAGCAAGTCATTGAGCACGTTCATCGAAAGCGTCAGTATGAACAACAGTAAGCCGACGGCGAACAGGCTCTGATACTCGATGGTCCCAACTGCAGTCGTTCCGCGAGCCATCGAGACGAGATAGGCCGTCATCGTCATAATCTCGTCGAACGGGTTCGCGGTCAACTTCGCGTTGAACCCTGCGGCCATCGTGACAGCCATCGTCTCGCCGATGGCTCGCGAAAGCGCGAGGATGTATGAGGCGAATATCCCAGAGACCGCCGCCGGCAGGACGATTCGCAGTGAAACCTGATACTTCGTCGCACCGAGGGCGTACGCGCCGTTTCGAAGCTCATCGGGCACCGCCTGCATGGCGTCTTCGCTGATCGAGGAGACCATCGGGATCGTCATCGTCCCGACGACGAGAATTCCCGCGAGCATGCTGTAGCGACCGACGCTTGCGCCCATCATACCCGCGGCCAGCGGCTCGAGCAGCCCCGGTGCGAGATGGCTCACTGAGTCGAGTCCTTGGCCCACCGGATTGACGAGGTACGTCGCGATACCGTCGACGAGTACCGGCGTGAGAAACGAGATGGCAAAGTAGCCGTAGACGATGGTTGGGATCCCCGCGAGGATCTCGAGTATCGGTTTGAGTCGGTTCCGGGTTCCTGTCGTCGCATACTCGGAGAGGTACAGCGCCGTCGCGGTGCCAATCGGGATCGAGACCATGCCGGCACCGATTGTGATCGCCAGCGTCCCCCAGACGATTGGGAGGACTCCGTGGGCCGGCGTGGAGTGGTCAGGTGCCCACCGCGTCCCAGTGAGGAACTCGGTAAACGTGATCGTTCGGATGAACGAATCACCATCGAACAGTGCCTCGCTGATTCGTGCGCCGAAGAAGTACTGTGCTGCGTTATCGAACAGGACCAGGAAGATGGCGACCGTCGTCACCACGGTAATCGCCGCACAGCCGAACAACGCCCGCCGGACGCGTCTGTTTTTCTCGTGGGCGGCCTCGAGGCTGTCGTCGCCGGAAATTCCCGACCCTGATTGTGGTTCTGTACTCATGGGTATGGATTGGTGAACTGTTCAGCGGCCGCGTCAGGGATCCTGTCGCTCGACGGTGAGGTCATCGGGGTCTTCGCCGATCTCTTCGAGCACCGACTCGAGTTGGTCGTGGTTCTCGACGATGTGCTCGTCGGGCGCCCGGTAGAAGCCGACCTCCTCGGCGAACTGATGCTGGTTGTTGATGTAGAAGCGGGCAAACGAGCCGATAAGGTCCGGTTCCTCCTCGAGGGAGGCGTGATTAAAGTAGAAAAAGAGCGGCCGGGCAAGCGGCGAGTACTGCCCTTCTGCGATGTACTGTTCCTCGGGCGGGAAGAATTCGCCTTCGTAGTCGGGGTGGTTGCTCTCGACATCGACGGTCTGGAGCGTCCCGCCGGCGTCCTGTAGGCTCCGAAGGTGGCCGACACCACCCCAGCCGAGGGCCCACTCGTTGTCGTCGACGGCGTTCCAGATCTCGTCGGTCTGGCTCGTCGCGGAGTAGTCGTCGCGGATGTTGCCCATCTCGCCGTTGATGCTTCCGGTGAAGTAGTCGAACGTCCCCGACGCCGAGTCCCGTCCGTGTAGTGCGATGTCCTCGTCGGGCCACTCGTCGCGGACGTCGCTCCACTGTTCGACGTCGGACTGGAACTCCCAGATCATGTTGAGTTCCTCGAGCGTGATTTGGTCACACCAGTCGTTGTCCTCGTTGACCCCGACCGCGAGCGTGTCCTGGCCGACGGTGTAGCTGGTGTACTCGATGTCGTTCTCGCCACAGAGGTCGATTTCCTCTTCGGTGATCTCTCGGCTTGCACTCTGGAACGCTGAGTTACCCCGGCAGAACTCCTGGAAGCCCGCGCCGGTTCCTTCGGGTTCGACGTTGACCGCGACGCCGCCGTACTCGGTTTCGAAGTCCTCCGCCGCAATCTGCGTGATCGGCGCGACGGTGTTCGATCCCGATGCCTGAATCTCCCCTGAGAGGCCGCTGTCATCACTTCCAAAACAGCCGGCCAGACTCAACGCACCGACGCTCCCGACCGTTGCAATCGCCGATCTTCGCGTCATCTTGTCCCCCGCTGGGTGTTGGCTGGGTGCCATCACTCGATCCTTTCCAGAGGGCACATAAAAGCGATTCTAATATCTATATAGTCTATGGCATAAGTATATAGATTTAGCAATAGTCTGCTGTATACCGATAGAGAGCTATGTTCGACACAATAGACCCCAATACACACCTCTCTTTGTGGCTCGCTCTCAGTTTCAGACTCACCGTGTGTCTCTTGGGACCATCCCCGTATGTGTTACGTAGGACGAACCGACCGTAACACGACACTGGCGAGGATATCGAATACACCAAACACGATGGCAAACACGCCGAGTACCATCGGTCCAACCCCGAACCCGAGTGCTGTTGTTGACTCGAGGAGGCCGATTCCACCGACAGCAGCTAATCCGATGCCAGCCTGTGTCGCATCGACTCCCGACCGAGAGAAGAGAACGGCGAGTCCACCGATGACAATGAGCGCCGACACGACTGGAAACGAGAGAACGGATGCGCCGCCGAGCAACAGAATCCCGCCACAGATAACGCCAATGCCGGACTTTCCGAGTCTGCTGACGCCATCCGACGACGCGTCGGTCATAGTCGGTGTTTCGACCCAACCGAGAAAAGCGATTCGTCTCTTTGGCGACTCCGCGCGAATCTATATAGATATACCACCGATTGTGTCGTCTTAGGCGATCTGGTCTTCGTACTCGCCAGCCGAGAGCAATTCCTCGAGGTCGTCGTCGGGGTCGATCTCGAGCATCCAGCCCTCGCCGAAGGGGTCTTCGTTGACCAGTTCGGGGGCGTTGAACAGGTCCTCGTTGACGGCGACGACCTCGCCGCTGACGGGCGCGTAGAGGTCTGAGACGGCTTTGATCGATTCGACGACGCCGAACTCCTCGTTCTGGGTGACGCTGTCGCCCTCGTCGGGGAGTTCGACGAAAACCACGTCGCCGAGTTCGTCCTGTGCGAAGTCGCTAATTCCCACGCGGACGATGCCGTCGGTTTCGTGTGCCCACTCGTGCGATTCAAGATACTGTCGGTCCTCAGGGATGTCGAAGCTCATTATTGGGTTTCGATGAAGGGTAGTGGTTCAACTCTTGCCTTTTTCGACTGGCCGCGGACGACGACCTGCAGGGTCGTCCCCGGTTCTGCGTACTCGACCGGCACGTACCCAAGCCCGAGTGCCTGCTCGAGCGTTGGGCTCATTGTTCCACTCGTTACGGTGCCGATGACCCGACTCTCCGTGTTCGTGATGTCGTAGCCGTGGCGGGGGACCC
The DNA here is from genome assembly GCF_002177135.1 of Natronolimnobius baerhuensis. Taxonomy (NCBI): domain Archaea; kingdom Methanobacteriati; phylum Methanobacteriota; class Halobacteria; order Halobacteriales; family Natrialbaceae; genus Natronolimnobius; species Natronolimnobius baerhuensis. Next base: position 245,992 of record NZ_MWPH01000002.1, on the reverse strand, counting down.
CACGGTCGATCAACTCGAAGCCAACGAGTTGCTCCTCGAGGCCGTCCGCCTTGACTTGCGCTAAGGCGTCGCGGCCGATGAACTCGGTCTCGAGGTCGACGGTGAAGCCGATGCCGGCTTCGTAGGGCGTTCTTGGGTCGGATTCGTGGTCGAAGTCCTGGCCTGCAAGGAGCAAGCCTGCTTCGATGCGCAGCGTATCGCGTGCGCCGAGTCCGCATGGCTGGCAGTCAAACTGCGCCCAGATCGATTCGGCCTCAGTTTCGGGAACGATCAGCTCGAATCCATCCTCGCCAGTGTAGCCCGTACGAGCAATCCAGCAGTCGACGCCGTCGATGGTTGCGTTGGTCGCCTCGAATCGCGAGAGATCCGTGACCGGATCGTCGGTGACGTCAGCGACCAGTTCGACGGCGTTCGGGCCCTGGACCGCGAACATTGCGTACTCGTCGGTGCGGTTATCGACGGTCGCCTCGAGGTCCCACTCGTTGCGGTAGTCGATCCAGCGCTGGTGAGTCGCCTCGTCGGTCCCGGCGTTTGGCACGAACAGATACGTTGGCTCTCCCTCGAGGTCGTTGCCGTCGCTTTCGGCGACACTGCTTGTGTCGACGGGAGACCCGTTATCCTCGTTTGGCAGCCGATAGATGACGGTATCGTCGATGATGGTGCCGTCCTCGTCGGTGATCGTCGCGTACTGGGAGTCCCCAATTGCGAGTTCGCTCACGTCGTTCGTGGTGAGCCGTTGCATCAACGCCGTCGCGTCGGGGCCGGTAACGTGAATCTGGCCCATATGCGAGACATCGAAGATGCCGGCGTCCTCACGAACGGCTGCGTGTTCCGTTCGGATCGAATCGAACTCGACAGGCATATCCCAGCCGCCAAACTCCGTAAACTTCGCTCCACGCTCGTCGTGGATCCCACGTAACGGCGGCGTCTGAAGCGGCATAGTCGGGTGGACACTCCCGGGATAGTAATGTCTTTTCGTCGGCCAGTGCTGCTATCGCCGCTTCTCGAGTCGACTCTCTGTCATAAATAGGTGACGCGAGCGCTCGAGTCCGGTTACCGACCGCGTTCTTCGATTTCGAACGCGTAGGTGGCGCTGCCACTGCTTGCGTGTACTCGCAGTCCGAGATGCTCGTCGCCCTCGAGGTCGAGGGTGAGTTCGCCGTCCGCAGATAGCGACTCCTCGTAGGACCACCGATCCGGCACACTGCCGTCAGTATTTACGTAGAGTGTGACCGCAGCGTCGCCGGAACTCTCGAGCGTGATCGTCACGCCACAGGGGTTCGCCGTTCGCAGCGCGTACGTGTAGTCGTCGCTGTCGCCCCACCAGTTGCCCTCGAGTTCTCCCTCGGCTGCTGCACCGTCGGTTTCGGTGCCACAGCGGGGCTCGTCATCGCTATCGTCTTCATCTGGCTCGTCCTCGTCTTCGTCTCCGTCCTCGGGTTCGTTTTCGCCACCGTCGCCGCCAGTTTCGTCGATGATTTCGTCCGGTGTCAGTTCCTCGCCATCGAGTTCGACCCACATCACGTCGGGTTGCTCGAGGTCAAGTGAGTGGATCGGCCCGGTCACAGTGAACGAGTCACCGTGGCCGCCACCAGTGATTCCGCCGGCGTGGACTGGATCACTGTCGTCGTCGATGAAGTCCTCGCTCGTGTAGGTGCCACCTTCAATCGACCCGCCGGACGGACTCTCGTACGGCGCGTCGGTGAACTCGACGGGACCGGCCGCCGTGAACTCGTAGCCGGCGTTGCTGGCGTTTGGATCCGTGATAAACGCAAGGAGTCGCTCTATGGGGTCGACAGCATCGTCATCGTCGTCGCTCCCACCAGTTTCCTCGATGACTTCCTCGACACTCATCTCCTCGCCGTCGAGTTCGATCCACATGACATCGGACTGCTCGAGGTCGATATCGATGACTGCACCGTCGACGCGGAAGGCATCGCCGTGGCCGCCGCCGGTAATGCCGCCGGCGTGGACGGTGTCGCCGTCCTCGTCGATGAAGTCCTCGCCGGAGTACGTTCCACCCTCGATAGAGCCGCCGGATGGGCTCTCGTAGGGAGCCTCGGCGAATTCGACAGTACCCTCCGCCGTGAACTCGTAGCCTGCGTTTCTGGCGTCTGGGTCCGTGATGAACGCGAGGAGACGACCCGATTGTTCGTCCTGTTCGTCGTCATCGTCGGATTCGTCTTCCTCGTCTTCGTTCCCGCTATCCGGTGTCTCTCCGTCGTATCCCTCGGGAACGGTCGTGACGGCTTGCCCAGCATCGACGCGGCCGTCGCCCTGTGCGTTCGCAGAGAGTCCAACGTCGACCGCTGTCGACTGCAGGTGGTTGCGCAGTTCGGTCCCGGAGAGGTCGGTATAGGCCGATAAGACCAGTCCGGCAACGCCGGCGACAACGGGTGCTGCCATCGACGTGCCCGACATTCTGGTGTAGTTGTCCCAGGGAACCGCAGAGATGAGACGCGAACCGGGCGCGGCGAGGTCAATATCGGGGCCGTAGTTCGAGAACGACGAGCGCGAGTTGTTGCTGTTCAGTGCGGACACCGCGACAACTTCGTCGTAGGCTGCTGGGTACATGACGCCGTAAGAACCCGAATTCCCGGCTGCACCGACGAGCAACACGTCGTTGTTCGCGGCGTACCGGCAGGCCGATGCGAGCGTGCGGAAACTGCTCGAGGAACCCAGCGAGAGGTTAATTACGTCTGCGCCGGCGTCGACTGACCACTGGATCGCATCGGCGATGTCCGAGAGCGACCCGCGACCGCTTCGGTCGAGCGCTCGAGCGGAGAGCAGCGAGCAGTTGCTGATTCCGGCGTGGCCGGTGCCATTGTTCGTCCCGGCAGCAGCAATCCCGCCGACGTGAGTGCCGTGTTGTTCGTCGCCAGCGACCGGGTAGGGGTCGCTGCCACGGCCGACGAAGACGTTGCCGTGGTTCGAGACGCTGTCGTCCATATTGTCGGCCAGCACTGGATGATCGTACTGAATGCCCTGGTCGACAATCGAGATAACGACGTCGTCGCTGCCGAGTGTCGTCTCCCAGGCCTGTTCGCAGTTGACCTGCTGTGGTGCATGTTGTTGACCGTAGTAGGGGTCATTTGGCGTCGCAAGCGCCTCGAGCGTGGCGTTTTCTTCGACGTACTCGATCTGGTCGATGCCCTCGAGCGTGTCGATGATCGTTTTGCGTGCTGACTCGGGCGTTGATTCGGGAAGTGAGATGACCGCGTAGTGGATCGTCTCGTTCGTGTGTTCGATCCAGGCGTCGCCGGGAATTTCGGGACCGACTTCGGCTTCGATATCTGAGACAGACGGGGAGATACCGATGAGCAGTTCGTCTTCTTTCGGACCGGGGTCGCGCCCATCGTCGTCGGCACTGACGAGGCCAGTCGATGCGAGTAAGCCGGCCATCGAAGCCGACCCGGCACCCGTCAGAAATGAGCGGCGGTTGTATTCGGTGTCGTCGTGAGCCTCCCCATCATGGGGATCGTTCTGTGCCATGAGACGAAAGTCATCAAAACCTGAATGTAGTAAACGTTTATCGAACTTGAGTGTATTTATTCGGCGTATTATTCGAACTAGACGTCTAGAATGAGAAATAAATCAGTAATAAAGCGTGACTCTGTACACGTCGGTCTCTATACGACGTCAGTTCCCCGACAAAACCCGGCAAGGGTTTCCTCGACATGTGTGTCATGTTCACAGTGGACTGTATCGCTGTAACGCAGATTCTCAGGAGTCAATAGAACGCCTCACTCTGGCGATTTTGAGTACTGAATCTGGCGCGCGGGCCGTGGCTCAAGCGGGACGGTGACGGCCGTTCCGTCACACCTATCTCTCGGCCCCGGCAACTTCTCGGCATGTTTGATCAGGTTCGTTCCCGTCTCGGTCTCGAGGCGGAAACGCAGTCGCCACCCTCGGTCGGTCTCTTCGTGGACGGACCGAACGTCCTCCGAGAAGAGTTTGATGTTGATCTCGATGAGCTTCGAGCTGTCGCCCAGGATCTGGGCCGCGTCGGCGTTATCCGGCTCTATCTCGACGAACACGCCACACCGGGACTCATCCAGGCCGCTGAAGCCCGCGGCTTCGAAGTGATCGTCACGAGCGGCGATGTCGACGTCAAACTCGCGGTCGACGCCACTGCCCTCGGGAGTGCCGGCACCATCGACCGCCTCGCAATCGTCTCGAGAGATACGGATTTCAAGCCAGTCCTCGAGCACGCGGGTACCACAGGAATCGAAACAATTGCAATTGCACCGGGATCGTACGGTCGCTCGGATGCCCTCCGGAACGCGGCGGACAAGGCGGTCACAATCGAGGAGTAACTCGTCTTGCGCGTTGGTGAGACAGCCCACACCGTGTGAACCGACTCGAGTCTTTATGCCGACACCTCTCGTTCGAGTACCTATGGACACGGTATCACACCGCAATCGGGAGACAGCCTATGACTGGGTCGATCAGGGCGGGAACGGCCCGACGCTCTGTTGTATCCACGGAAGCGGCGGCCGCCACGATGTCTGGTCGTTTCAACACCGTCTGGCGGACCGCTACCCACTCGCAGCAGTCGACCTCAGCGGCCACGGCGACTCTGACGATATCGATGCGTCTGCAGGGTATTCGACGCTTTCCGCCTACGCCGATGACACCTTGGCCGTCGTCGAAGACACCGACGCAGACGTCCTCGTTGGCTCCACTCTCGGCGGTGCTGTTGCCATGCACATTCTACTTGAGCGGTCCTACAGCCCTGACGCCGTCGTCTTGACAGGTGCTGGCGCACGACTCGGCGTCCTTGAGGATCTGCTCGCGTGGCTCGCAAACGACTTCGAGCGGGCAGTCGAGTTCCTCCACGGCGAGGATCGACTCTTTCACCAGCCGGCCCCGGAACTCCAGGCCGATTCGAAAGATCGCTTCTATGAGTGCGGGCAGGCCGTGACCAACCGCGACTTTCGAACCTGCCACACCTTCGACGTTCGCGACCAACTCGAGGAGATCGAAGTGCCGGTCCTCGCCGTCTGTGGCGAATACGATCAACTGACACCGCCATGGTTCCACGAGTTCCTCGCAGACGAGATTCCCGCCGGCGAGTACGCCGAACTCGAGGATGCAGCACACTTACCGATGCTCGAGCAACCCGGTGCGTTCAACGACGCCGTCGTGGACTTTCTCGAGCGAGTGTGTTGAGTTGGAGTGAGCATCTACCCGCGGTGGCATCGATTTCGACCCGCGGAGCGATGTTGCACTTAACTGTCTATCGGCCGCCTCGAGTCCGTCTCATCGTCGGGAACCACCTGATCTGCAATCGATACGTCGCCGTATCGGAGGCGGACCCAGAGGCAGATGAGGGCGACACCAACTACCAGTCGAACAATCCACAACTCGACACTGACAGCGAGCGACGGCGTCGTGGTCCACTCGGCGACGACGATCGAGGGAAGCGTCAGTTCGGGGTCAGCGGAGACAGGTGACTGCATAACCGAGAGAATCGCCACCCCACCGAAGTGGACGCCGATCGGGAGTCCGAGCTGTCCAGTAAGTACGTATGCCGTTGCGAACAGAACACCGCCGACGGCGCTCGTAATGACGGCTGCGAACCCGCCGCCGAGCAGATGTATCGCCCCGAATAGCGGGAGGCTGACCGCGATTGCACCGAGAACGGCCGCCGTTCGCTCGAGAGTGCGCGCGTGGAGTCCCTCGGCCGCAGTGGGAATAAGAATCGCACGAAAGACCACTTCCTCGAAGGCGGTGTTGCTGAGATAAAACAGGACGAAGACCAGCAACACAGCCGGTGCCAGAATCGTCCCACCGACACCGATACCCGTCAGCTCTACGCTGACAGTCGAGTAGCCACGCAAGACGTGATAGCCGACTGCACCCACGCTGGCGAGGGCACCAATGAGTGCGCCTGCGCCGAAATCACTGACCCATCGACTGGAAATCGCAAATCCGTAGCTACGAACGTATCGGTGGTCGAGACGCGCAGCGACCACGATTCCCGTGATCGCCGACAGTGCGATCAGCACTGTCAGTGTCGCCAGCCCGGTTACGGTCGCGATAACGGTTGCCGTCCCCGTCGTACTCGTCCCGGCGACAGCACCCATAGCACTCTCGAGAAGCAGATGACTAACGAAATAGACTGAAACTGCGACGACGAGCGGGATGAGTGCCCGCCATGTCGCGCGCAACCGTGTTTCGCTCGAGGCGTACAGGAGTGTGCCAGCAGCGGTTCGGTTGGGATCGGTATTGCTGTCGACTGTCGAGTCAGCCATAGAGGGTGTACGAAATAGACATCCAAATACCGCCTATCACAGCTTCAAACGGAGAACCTGTGGGTGATAACAGAAATGGGGCAGACTATGTATAGCCGGGTAACCGCTGTCAGGGCTCCATCGTAATCGCATAGAGGATGCTCAAAAACGCGAAGACGTTCGTTACTTGGTAGATAGTAATCGTCCAGAACTGAGAGATGTCGACGACCCTCGTAATGACCGTCATCGCGAGTTCGGGAACAATGATCGCGGCAAACCCGAGCGCGAGAAACAGCATCGGGCGGCTCTGATTCCGGCGATAGCCCTGTAACGCGATGATGATAATCGCAAGACCAAGCACGGTTAGGATAACAAACAGGCTGCTCTGTACAATGGCTTCGAACGATAGATTGATGGTTGGAATCATGCTCACAGTTCCTCGATGAGTCTGGTAAACCGGTCCGCCGGTGTGTCTGTGCGTTCGATCGACAGTTCAAACCCGTCTTCGGTAAGTGTGACCGACAGTCGGCGCACGTTCGTTTTGTACACCTTGTAGTGGTTACCATCACGCTCGGGAACGGTCGACGCAACCACTAAATCGTGCTCGCGAAGCGTTTCGAGGCGACGATAGATCGTGACTGTCGACACGTCACAGTGGTCTGCAAGCGCGCTCGCCGAGACGGGGTCTGACTGTGCGTGAACGAGGATAGAACGGGCAACAGCATCTTCGAGAACACTGCCGATTGTTTCGACATCGCACTCCTCGCTCATATATAGAACTCCGTTTTGTGCGTCGTAAGGTAAACCCCACAGCTTCAGGGCCTGAAGTCGCGGGTAAGACGAGGTATGGGAGACGAATAGCGGCGCTCTGAGACCATCGGTCGAATCACACGTTCCGTAGTGGAGTCGCTCGCGGGATGGAGTCTCTCCTCGCACTCGAGAAGAATCGCATACGTGTCGGCCGCCGAATTTCCGGCCGCCTAGTCGACCGTCGTTCCCGGCTCTCCACCCTCGAGAAACGCCTTGATGTCCGCGAGGCCGAAAATAGACGCTGACGCCTCGAGTTCGAGGAGGGTCTGGACTTTTGCGGCCATACCGCCGGTGACGTCAGTCGATTCACTCTCGCCAAGGACGGACGCAACGTCGTCGAACGCTGTGATTTGCTCGATGACGGCATCATCGTCGTCCAGCACGCCCGGAACCGTTGAACAGAGTCCGACGCGGTCGGCCTCGAGTGCCGTCGCCAGTGCGGTGACGAGTTCGTCGCCGCTGACAACTGTCACGCCCGCGCCCGCATGAGCGACGAGGTCGCCGTGGAGGACGGGGACGAACCCTTCCTCGAGCAGCGTTTCGACCTGGCCGGTCGGGAGCGTCAGATCGCCGTCGGTGTCGCGGTGGGCCGCCGAGAACGGATGCACTGGGACTGCAGGCACGTCGTGTTCAGCCAGTCGGGTGAGGACGAATTGGTTGAGCGTCGTCATCGCGCCGTGGATGTCGAAGACGGCAGCCGTGTCGTGGCTTCCCTCGGTCGTCGTCACGCCGTGTTCGCTTGCGTTGTGGTGGCCGAAGCTCCCGCCGCCGTGGACGATCACAAGTCCCTCATCGCGTTCTTTGGCTGCATGCGTCACAGCAATTGCCGCTGCAGCCTCCTCGAGTGCCGCGCCGTCGAGCGTTTCGGGCCGATCCTTGTCCGTGATTGCGCTGCCGCCGAGTTTCAGGACGATCATTCGAGCCGTTTCACCCCTGTTTCGGCGAGTTCGGCGCGGAAGGCGTCCTCACAGCCGGGTGTAAACGAGAGCGCTGTCTCTGTTTCGGGCGTCGGATCGAGCGCCACGATACAGCCACCCCCGCCTGCACCCGTCAACTTCGCGCCGTGGGCACCTGCATCGCGAGCCCCCCAGACCATCGAATCAAGCGATCTCGAGGAGACACCCAGCGCCGACAGGAGGCCGTGATTGAAGTTCATCAGCCGGCCAAGTTCCTCTAAATCACCTGCAGCGAGCGCGTCTTCGCCGTTGCGGACGATATCGCCGATAGTTTCGACGGTGTCGGCCGCAAAGTCGTACTCCTCGCGCAGGTCGCGCACGCCAGAGACCAGTTCACCGGTGTCGCCCGCCCCGCCGTCGAAACCGATGACCAACGGGAGGTCGGGTGCGTCGATTGCCCGGCAGTCGTCGCCCTCCACGCGAACCGCGCCGCCGGTCGCAGAACAGAATGTATCTGCACGAGAGGCCTGTCCGTCCTGGACCGCGTGTTCGGTTCGGTAGGCACGCTCTGCGATTTCGTCAGGCTCGAGCGTGACCCCGAGTTCCCGCGTTGCGGCGTCGATGGCGGAGACGACGACTGCAGCGGACGAGCCTAGCCCTGCCCCGAGCGGGATGTCGCTCTCAATCGTGACGTCGAAGCCAATATCGTCCTCGTCAGTTACGTCGTATACCTGTTCGATTGCGCCGTCGACGTACTGTGTCGCCGCCATCAACAGCGATTCCGGCGCGTCGACGTGTGGGTGCTCGCCGGCCGTGCCGTCATACTCCACGGTGAACCCGTCCAGGCTGAGATCGTCCGCGTGGACGCGTAATTTCCCGTCGGTTCGTTGCTCGGCGGTGACCTGGGCCCGTACCTCGATTGCACACGGGACCGCAGGCTCGCCATAGACCACCGCGTGCTCCCCGAACAGATAGACCTTCCCGGGAGCGCTCGAGACTGTCATACTCGGCCGTTCGGCCGACGACGGTTAATAGCTATCTTCTCGAGCGTGCGAGTCGTGGACTCACCACACGACAATTGAGTATTCGAGGGTGTTATCCCTGGGTGGTTCCGAACGGGGATATGGACCGACGTACGTATCTTGGACTGGTCACAGGAACTGCAATCGCCAGCACGGCTGGCTGTCTCGATGGCGACGATGGGGCTGCTGACGACTCGAGTGACGATACTGACGAGTCGGCCGAGACAGATGAGTCAGGTACCGACTCAGTCGGCGAGTGGGCCGACGGTCACATCGAGTTCGGTCTCCCGCCGTTTCAGGACGCCGAAGACCTCGAGACACAGTACGCTGGCACCTTCGAGTGGCTCGCCAACGGCTTCGACGGCGTCGACGAGGTCGAGGGCGTTCCAACGACGAGCTACGCCGGCGTCGTCGAGAGCGTCGTCAACGGCCACACTGAACTCGCGAATCTCTCGCCGTTTATCTTCGTCCTCGCACAGGAAGACGACGTTCACCCGCTGGCGATTAACTGGTCACACGGCTCGGACTCCTATCACACCTACATCGCGACGCGAGCAGACACCGGCATCGAGACCATCGACGACCTCGAGGGCACGACAATCGCAATGGTCGATCCGATGTCCGCAAGCGGTGGCATGTTCCCTCGCTACCGGCTGAACGAGGCTGGCCTCCACGCGGGCGACCTCGAGACCGAACCCGAAGACTTCGACATTCAGTGGGCCGGCAGCCACGACGCCGCACTCCGCGTACTTGAGGAGGGCCACGTCGACGCCGCAGCATACGGCGATTTCGAGCATCCAGATGACGATGACATCGTCAAGATCGCCGAGAGCGACCCGATTCCGTTCGACGTGATCGTCGCCAAACCCGACACGCCCGACGACGTGCAGAACGAACTCGCCGACCGACTGATCGAAACGCCCGAGGACGCACTCGCGGACCACCGCGTCGACGAGTACGGCGAGTTCGATCCCGACCTGTACGATCACGTCCGCGACATCGCCGAACAGATGGGTCTCGATATCGAGACGCTCGACGACGCCGAAGACGACGACTAATACGCGGGCCTACTAACCGCGACGTACTCACACGCAATGCTCTCCGTCACCGACCTCACGAAACGCTACGGCGACCACGAGGCGTTCGCCGACGTTTCGCTTGACCTCGAGCCTGGCACGCTCACGATCCTCATCGGACGCTCGGGTGCCGGCAAGACGACGCTCCTGCGGTGTCTCAACGGCCTCGAGGAGCCAGATGCAGGCCGGATTCGACTTGACGGAGAACCAATCGACCCAACCGACGTCGCGCTCGTCTTTCAGGACGGTGCTCTTCTCGAGACGAAATCCGCGCTCGCAAACGTCCTCGATGGCGGTCTCGGTCGCGAACCGGTCTGGCGGGAACTGCTCGGCTGGCACGACCCCGACGAAAAACGCGCCGCACTCGAGCGCCTGCATGCGGTCGATTTGGCTGGGTACGCGGACCGTCGCGTTGGGGACCTCTCCGGCGGCGAGCGCCAGCGCGTTGGCATCGCCCGCGCGCTCCAGCAGGAGCCGCGAGTAGTGCTCGCGGACGAACCCGTCGCCTCGCTCGATCCGGAAACCGCGCGTGCCGTCCTCGAGCGCCTCGCAACGGTCGTTTCCGAGCACAACCTGATCGGCCTCGTGAGCTTGCATCAACCCCAACTCGCCGACGGACTGACGGACCGATATCTCGGCCTTGCAGATGGCCGTCTCACGCTCGATGCGACAGCAGATGAGGTCGATCCCGAGTGTCTCGAGGAGGTGTACGAGTCCGATGTCACGGCGTGATCGACCAGCGAACGGGGCCGATGAACCGGGCGTCGACGAGGAGTTCGACCAGATTCAACAACGCTGGCGACGACGCATGCTCGGGCGCGTCGCTGCCGTCGTGGGCCTGCTCGCACTCGTCGTCGCAACCGCGCGCTGGCTCGGATTCGACCTCGCGTATCTCTGGGCTCACCGAGACAACCTCCGAGATGTCTTACTCGAGGAGATGCTCGCGCCCGGCCAACTCTGGGCGCAACTCCAGGGTGACGCCTCGACACTCGTCCCGGCCACGCTCGAGACGCTCGCGATTGCAGCCGTCGGCACGGCACTCGGCTTGCCGCTCGCGTTCTGTCTTGGGATTCTCGGTGCGAGTAACGTGACGCCGCGGGTCGTCCACGAACCCGTCCGGCTCCTGCTCGGCGGCGTGCGTGCCGTGCCCAGCATGGTCTACGCACTCCTATTCGTGATTCTCGCCGGCCTTGGCCCCGTCGCTGGCGCACTCGCCATCGCCATGGGAACCATCGGCGACCTCGGCCGCCTCTTTGCCGACGAGATGGAAGAAATCGACAGCCGGCCAGTCGAGGCCGTCACCTCGAGCGGTGCGGGACTCCTCGCGACGACCTCCGCCGCCCGGATTCCACAGGTTGCAACCGCCTACGTCGCCTGGACGCTCTTTTATCTCGAGCTCAACGCGCGCAAGAGTTCCGTGCTCGGCATCGTCGGAGCCGGCGGGATCGGCTACCCGCTCATTATGGCGTTCAACGCGCGCAACTACACGCGGGTGATGGCCGCTATCGTCGCAATTTTTGTGCTCGTCGTTGGTGTCGAGTTCGTCGCGAATCGACTGCGTGATCTGCTCGATGCGGATCGTCAGACATCCCACTGACTCTCACCAGCACCTCGAGAGTGCGGACCACTCGAGCGAACCGGTGTAGTCGGATTTAAGCCACCGTCGTCCAAATCCCGAGCCATGTCGCTCGTCCTGCCGAACGAACTCGTCGTCGACCACTTTCTCCCGACAGTACGGGCGATGCTCGCGACGCGCCTGTCTGATCGCGGACTGACCCAACAGGAAATTGCAGACGAACTCGGCGTTACGCAAGCCGCCGTCAGCAAGTACGTCAGCGGCGACAGCGGCGGTGACGACCGATTCCGAGACCATCCCGAAACGGTCGCGACCGTCGACCGCATCGCTGATGGCCTCGCAGGTGGTGAGATGGACGGCTACGACGCCCTCGCCGAACTGCTCTCGCTCATCCGCTCGCTCGAGGACCGCGGCCCGATCTGTGAACTCCACGAAGAGCAGATGCCCGAACTGCAGGGACTTGGCTGTGATCTGTGCGTTCGTGGACTCGACCCCAGCGTTCGAGCTGAACGCGACGTGCTCGCGACCGTCCGAACCGCTGCGCGAACGCTCGCTTCGATCCCGGAGATGGCTGCGTTCATCCCGAACGTTGGCACCAACGTGGGGATGTGTCTCCCTGAACCGCAAGACGAAACCGATGTCGCTGCCATTCCCGGCCGAATATACGCAATGGGCGGGCGCATCGAAATCCCTGCAAACCCCGAATTTGGAGCCTCAAAACACGTCGCCACGGCTGTCCTCGCAGCCAATGCTGTCGATGCAGATGTTCGAGGCGCACTCAACGTTGCAACCGATGAACGCATTCTCGAGGCCGCCCGTGAGACCGGACTCGAGCCACTCGAGTTCGATGCAGACTACGAGGATCGACACGCGCATCTCCTCGAGCGATTCACAGAGTCGGATGGCGTCCCGCGAGTGGCCTACCACCGCGGCGCGTTCGGCATCGAGCCGACGACGTTCATTTTCGGGGCAACGGCCGCCGACGCAGTCGACTTGCTCGAGTCACTGCTAGTAGATGATTCGTCGCTCGCTGTCGATAGCGCTTGACAACGCACAGAATAGTGTTTGGCTTCGTGTGCCGGTTACAAGAGTGTAAGCAGAATCCGAACCGGAATCCCAATCGCAAACAGCGCGACCAACGCTGCCGTCGCGAGAAAGACCGGCGTCGGCATTTTCCCCTCGTCGAATTCGAACAGTAGATCGACCATACCCCGGTTTCGGACGGCCTGCAGGTAACTCCTTCGGACAGTACTGAGAGCGACTCGAGTGATGTGACTACGAGATTCCCGCTGAGAACCAGTGAAAATGATCGCTCGAATCGAAGCGAAACGCGTCTTTTAGACCATGCTCTCGAAGTCGTCGAGCGAGTACGACGGCTCGGCACCGCGTCGGTCGAGGACTTCGTTTGCGAGGAGCCAGTAGACGACTGAAAGCGCCTTTCGACCCTTGTTGTTCGTTGGGACAACGAGGTCGACGTTGCTGACTTGGTTGTTCGAGTCACACATCGCGATAACTGGGATCCCAACGGTGATCGCCTCTTTGACTGCCTGGGCGTCACCGATTGGGTCAGTGACGACGAGGACATCGGGTTCGATGTACCCGTCGTACTTTGGATTGGTCAGCGTCCCGGGGATGAAGCGGCCGGTGCGGGCGCGAGCGCCCACGGCTTCGGCGAACTTCTCTGCTGGGAAGCGACCGTACTGGCGCGAAGACGTGACCAGAATCTGCTCTGGATCGTAGTTTGCGAGGAAGTCCGCGGCCGTGCGGATGCGGCCGTCGGTCTTCGAGACGTCGAGAACGTAGAGACCATCGGTTCGGACGCGGTGGATGAACCGCTCCATGTCGTTGGTCTTTTGCTGGGTCCCGATGTGAACACCGGCACCAAGGTAGTCCTCGACGGGGATGAGCAGGTCGGCTTCCTCGTCAGACATCACGTCGTCGTCGAGGGTTGGACCGGCATCTTCCTCATCGGCTTCTTCAGCATCGGCCGCGTCAGCGGCGTCAGCGGGCTGTTCGTCTGCAGGCTCGACGTCCTCCTCGGGATCGGCGGCAGGGCCAGCCCCTTCGGCTGGCTCCTCGTCGATCTCCTCTTCGGCGGCGTCGAGCCCTTCCTGGGTTGCGTTATCGTCTGTCATGTCGCGTCGTCTGCGATTCTGATGAGCTCGTTGAGCTTTGCGGTTCGCTCGCCGCCGACGGCACCCGTCTTGATGAAGGGTGCATCGGTCGCCACGGCGAGGTGTGCAATGGTCGTATCCTCAGTCTCACCCGAGCGGTGGGAGATGACCGAGTCATAGCCGTTCTCCGTCGCGAGTTCGATTGCGTCGAAGGCGTCGGTCAGCGTGCCGATCTGATTCGGCTTGATCAGGATGCTGTTCGCTGCATCCTGTGCGATGCCGTCCGTGAGACGCTCGGTGTTCGTCACGAACAGGTCGTCGCCACAGATCAGTGTCTGGTCACCGACGCGGTCGGTGAGTTCGGCAAACGCCTCGTAATCGTTCTCGTCGAGTGGGTCCTCGACGTAGACGAGGTTGTATTCTTTGACGAGTCCAGCGATGTAGTCGATCTGTTCGTCAGTGTCGCGGCTGATGCCAGCAGACTCGTACTCGTAGGTTTCCGAGTCGGCGTCGTACATCTCCGCGGCAGCGACGTCCAGCCCGAACTCGATCTGGAAGCCAACCTCGTCTTCGACCAGCGACACGGCCTCGTCGACAAGTTCGAACGCGTCCTCGTCGTTAATCGACGGCGCCCACGCACCTTCGTCGCCCTTGCCCGACGGAACATCACGTTCCTCGAGCAGGTCGGCAACGGCGGCGTGGACGGCGGCGTTTGCGAAGACGGCGTCTTCGACGTTTGGTGCACCGACGGGGACGGCAAGGAACTCCTGAATGTCCGTCGCGTCAGCGGCGTGTTCGCCACCGCCGACGACGTTTCCGAGTGGGACCGGGAAGTTCTCGCCGCGGAACGCACCACCGAGGTGCTGGAACAGCGGGGCACCGAGGACATCGGCACCAGCTTTTGCGGCGGCCATGGAGATGGCGACCGCGCTGTTTGCGCCAATTTTCGAGAAGTCATCGGTGCCGTCGGCGGCGTGCAGAATCGAGTCGACCTCGCGCTGGTTGCCGGCGTAGGCATCCCCAACGAGTCGGGGAACAGCGTGTTCGCGGGCTGCCGCGATGGCTTCGCCTGGTGGCTTCTCGATGGCTTCGTACTCGCCAGTGCTGGCACCGCTCGGTGCGGCCGCACGGCCAAAGCCACCGCTTTCGGTGATCACGTCTGCTTCGACCGTTGGGTTCCCGCGGGAATCGAGGATGCGGCGGAGTCGAACGTCTGTGATGAGCGTCATCGATCCTTCCCTCGATTGACGGTAAACGGCAGGACGCCAGCATCGTACTCTTCGGCGGCGATCAGGATCGGTTGGGACTGATCCGTCTCGACGAGTACCGGCGCGCCATACGACACTTGCAGTGCCCGTGCGCCGAGGATGCGTGCTTTCTCGTAGCGGTTATGTTGCTGTTGCATAGTTTGGGTTCGCCTCGCTACTGGTACGGTGAGACGACGTCGACGAGGTCAGTGTGACTGACGAGCATCCGCCGACAGCAGTAGCGGTCGACACCGAGTTCGTCGAGTACTTCTTGTGGATCCTCGTCGCCCTCGTTCGCTCGTTCGTCAAACTCTTCCCAGTGTTCGCCGACCACGTTGCCACAGGTGAAACACCGAACCGGTACCATCATTGTTGAATCACCTTAGCGGTAGGACTTCTGGTAGCGCGCCCGAGCGCCTGGGCCGCCCCATTTCTTTGGTTCGGACTGGCGAACGTCGTTGACCAGCAGCGAGCGGTCGAACTCCATGTACGCATCGCGGAGTTCAGCATCGTTCGTGTGCTGGACGATCCCGCGTGCGATGGCCGTTCGGACAGCGTCTGCCTGCCCGCTCACACCGCCACCTTCGACGCGGATATCGATGTCCATCTCGTCGCGCAGTTGCTCACCCGCGATACGGAACGGCTCGAGCATTTTGAGCCGAGCCATCTCGGGGTCGACCAGTTCGACTGGCTGCGAATTGATTCGCACGCGACCCTCGCCCTCGCTAACGGTAGCGCGGGCAACGGCCGTCTTTTTCTTTCCACTCGTGTTAGTTACCATGTGACGTTAGCACCGAGTTGGTCGGACACTTCGCCCAGCTGGACGAAGCGGATGTTCGACAGACGATCCAGCGACGTGCCCTCGAGGACCTCCGCGTCCTGCTCGCCCTCGTAGGGGTTGCCGACGTAGACACGGATGTTCTCGAACGCTTCGCGGCCGCGTGGCTTCTTGTACGGAAGCATGCCACGGACTGCGCGCTTGAAGATCGTATCCGGTCGCTTTGGATAGTACGGCCCGCGGTCGGAACCGAGTTGGATCCGCGTGCGGTAGGTGTCGAAGATGTCTTCTTTGTTGCCGGTGATGATCGCATCTTCGGCGTTGACGATTGCGACCGTCTCGCCATCGAGGCCGCGCTGGGCGACTTCGCTTGCGACACGACCGAGAATACAGTCTCGAGCGTCGACGACGATGTCGGCGTCGAACTCGGATGCGTTAACACTCATGCAATCACCCGTACCTCAGAGCCGTCGGGGTTCTCTTCGAGCAGTTGCTCGAGCGGTACTAGCTCTCCAACTTGTTCGATCTTCGTCTCGGCCGACGACGAGAAGTCGACGGCAGCGACGGTGACCGATTTCTGTAGTGCGCCTGAACCCAGCACCTTGCCGGGAACGACGACAGTCTCTTCTTCGCGTGCGTATCGCTCGATGCGGCCTAGGTTAACCTCAGCGTGGGAACGCCGGGGCTTCTCGAGTCGATCCGCAATATCTCGCCAGACGTCGGCGTCCGAACTGCGGGACGTCGACTTCAGCTCGGCGATAAGATCGTTGAGCCTCGGATTAGTCTTGCTACTCATTGGTTTCCTCCAAATAGTATCGATGTGGATGTCGATGAATGCGCCGAGACCGGACTCGACGCTGAAACGGATTCGATTTCGGTTCTGCAGAAATGGAAGTGATGCAGGGAGCAGGATTTGAACTGCCGGGAGACGGCATAACCGCTCCGACTCCCGTAGCCCAAATCTGCACGGTGCATTTTCACGGCTCGTCTATCAGACGAACCGGAAAAGTGCAGGGAGCAGGATTTGAACCTGCGGACTCCTACGAGACAGCGCCCTGAACGCTGCGCCGTTGGCCTGACTTGGCTATCCCTGCGTGCACTTCCGTCTACCCGTCGCCCCTTCAAACCCCTTTCGATTCCAGTCCCTGCGTGTGAGTGTGCTGGCGTCCCAGCCTTGCGGCTCACGGGACGCACTGTGGACACACTCGAGTCAGGTGCTGGGGTCGTGTGGGTGGGGCGGTGGGTCATTTGTCTATAGTTGTACGGCTTCTTCGAGGTCGCGGGCGCGTGACTCGATTGAGTCGGCGGCGCGCGTGACGAGTTCGTCGACCGGCATTGAGCCGTCCGTCTGCACGTGGAAGACGAAGGCGTTCGAGACGTCTTCGACCGTCACCTGCTTGCCGGGATAGCGATTCGAGAGGTCGTGATCGAACTCGCTGGTCGAGACGAGTTCACCGTCGTCTTCGACAACACCGCGTACGATCTGACTCTCTTGGGCTTCGAACTCCGGCAGGTCGTCCCCGACCGTTACACGCTGAAGGTGGCTGTATCCGACTGCAGCGGCACCTTGATGTTTCGCGTGTGATTTTCCGTGGTCAAGTACGGCGTCGGCTTCGGCCTCGAGTCGCTGCCCGTCTTTGAGATCGATAATCGGCACGTTCTGTTCGGCGGGCTGAACGAGGTCGTCGCTGGACTCGAGGTCGCCCGAGTATGCCGTGTTCGGTCCCTCGACGTCGATTGCAAGCGTGACGGTGGCGTCGTCGCCGAACTCACCCTCGGGGGGAGTCGTCAGTGGGACGAGACCCAGGCGAAGTGCGAGTTGCTCGTCGAACATGACCGACGAGTTCTCGATGAAGCGAACTTCATCGATTGACATCGTCGGGACGTCGGCGAGCATCGCACGGCGGATGCCGTTGGCGAAGGCGGGGGTGACACCCCGGACGAGGAATCGCGCTTCGCGTTCCTCGCGTTCGACAAACTCGACGTCGTACTCTGCACTCATGGTCTAGTAGCCGCCCTTGCCTTTGGGTGCGCGCGATCCGTCGTGTGGGACCGGCGTGACGTCTTCGATGCGCCCGATTTCGATGCCGGAGCGTGCAAGCGCACGAATCGTTGCCTGCGCGCCCGGACCGGGGGATTTCTGGAGGTTTCCACCGGGGCCACGGACGTGTACGTGTAGGCCCGTGATGCCGGCTGCTTTGACCTCCTCAGCGATGGACTCGGCCATCTGCATCGCCGCGTATGGCGATGCTTCGTCGCGGTTCTGCTTGACTGCCGTCCCGCCGGAGGACTTGGCAATCGTTTCCGCGCCCGTGACATCCGTCACGGTCATGATGGTGTTATTGAACGATGCGTGCACGTGGGCAATTCCCCACTTGTCGTCGTCCTGGCTCATGGATTATTGTCCCTCCGCTCGTTCTGGGTGAAGCTCGTCCGCAAGCGGGCTCGTCTCGTCGAACGCGACGAGGTCTTCCTCATCGATGTCGACGACGTACGATGGCACCTGGTGGCGCTGGTCGTCGACGACGACGTGCCCGTGGATAATGAACTGTCGAGCCTGCTGGGGCGTGTTTGCGAGGCCCTTGCGGTACACAACCGTCTGCAGTCGGCGCTCTAAGACGTCTTCGATCTCGAGGGACAGAATGTCACCGAGGTCGTCTTCCTCGTCAAGGATGCCGACGCGCTTGAGTCGTCCAAGGAACTCCTCGGAGCGTCGCTGGACGGTTTCGTCGCCTTGTGCCTGGCCGAGCAGGTCTCGAGCCTCGCGCCGGTAGGAGCGAAGTTCGGACTGTGCTCGCCAGAGCTCTTCTTTGTTCGAGAGACCGTAGCGGTCGAGCAGCGAGTGCTCGGAGGCGATCCGCTCACCCTGATATGGGTGATTTGGCGTCTCGTAGTTCTTGGTATCCGTTCCGAGAGGCATTATTCGTCACCCTCCTCTTCGGCAGCGGCTTCTTCAGCCTGCTCTTCGCGGATTTCTTCGACGTTAACTCCGATGGTGCCCTCCGTACGACCGGTGGACTTGGTTCGCTGGCCACGGACCTTCTGGCCGCGCTTGTGGCGAACGCCTCGGTAGGAGTTAATCATCTTCATCCGGTTGATATCGTGCTGCCGGGTCAGCTGCAGATCGTTGCCGATCTCGTGGGTTGTTTCGCCGGTGTAGAAGTCGTTCTGGCGGTTGTTGAGCCAGTTTGGAACTTCGTCGGCGTAGTTCTCTACCAGGGTCACGACCTCGTCAATGACGTCGTCGTCGAGTCGACCGAACGTTGCCGTTCGATCAACACCCGCTTCCTGTGCGATGAGTCGGGCGGTCCGGTGACCAATCCCGTTCATCTCCGAAAGCGAGCGCTCGACCGACTTCGTCCCGTCGAGGTCGGTTTGACCGATACGGACGAAGTACTGAAGGTCTTCGTCGTCTTCTTGTTCTTGAGGTTCTTCCGCGCTCATAGTTGGGTATGTGTGTCTGGTCTGCGTGCGTTGCAAACGACTGACGAAAGCGCCAGTCCGACTGGCGAACAACACACGCGGCCACTCACCGCTGAGTGACGCGTGTCGGATTGTTCGACAGTAGTGTATCCGACGTCGTGGCGGGGATTCGAACCCCGGAGGCTTGACGCCACATGGTTAGCAACCATGCGCCTTGGGCCGCTTGGCTACCACGACACCGTGTCTTGTATCATCGCCCTTGCGGACTCGAGGATCACTCCTCTACACGTATCGCACCCAATTCTACCGCCGACGGGTACTTAAGCGCAACGAAAGGTGGTGAGATCGATGCGGTTCACCATGTTACCACTGCACACAAAAATGCTGACAATTTACTGAACTTCGAGTGAATACTAGCGAAAAAGACGCCTCATACCGCCTCCGGCACGCGATTTTCCCGGCAAAGATACCTCGAAGTATTAACTTATTACTATCGGCCTACAAGTGCTGGTAACTAGTGTCACGAAATACGCTCTTCCTTCGACTGCTTGCTGCCATTGGCGCAATCACCGCCATCGCTCTGGCCGCAGCAACGCTCGAGTCGCCGCTTGAAAGCGGCGGGAACGGCGGAATTGGAAACGGTGAAGGAGGTACACCGATGCAGCCACCGCCGACTGAACAACCGAACTCAGGCGTCGCCGATATCCCTGTCTTCCTCGAGTATCTGCTGTATGCACTTGCAATCGTCCTTGCGCTTGCGTTCGTCTGGTATTTACTCGCTCACCGCCGCGATGCGCTCCGGATGATCGCCGTCGGGTTGGGTGTCATCCTCGTCGGCGTTGGGCTCATCTACCTGTTCATGGAAAGTGGTGGAATGGATGTCGAGCCACCGGCTCCCCCTGAGGAGGTGAACGAAACGGATGGTGGCGGCAGTGGTACCAGTGGTGACGGCGACAACGGGGTGTTCTCGATGGGTCCCATACTGTTCGTGTTGGGCGTTATCACCGCAATCTTCGTCGGCGGCCTGTTCGCCACTCGAGAGGCAGGCGACGATGATGATCCGGCACCAGCCGAAGCCGACCCAGAACCAGACGAACACACCGACGCCGCGGCCGTTGCAAGCGCGGCCGGCCGTGCCGCAGACCGGATCGATACGGCAGGCGGCGACGACGTCGACAACGAAATCTATCGCGCCTGGCAGGAGATGACCGAGTTACTCGAGGTCAGCCGGCCCGAGTCGAGTACCCCGCGGGAGTTCGCAGACGCCGCTATCGATGCCGGCCTCGAGCGCGAGCACGTGGATGAACTCACACGTCTGTTCGAAGACGTCCGCTACGGCGATGCCGAGACGACGCCGGCGATGGAAGAACGTGCCCTCGAGGTGCTTCGACAGATCGAAGACACGTACGCTGGGGCAACAGCCGACGAGACACAATCGGACGCCGAATTCGGAGGTGACCAGTCATGAACTACCGACAGCTCGCACTGCTCGCCGGACTACTCTTGTTTGCCGGGGCGATTGCGGTCGCGACCGGCACGATTACGATGTCGTTGAACGAAGGCCTAATTATCCTCGTCGGGCTGGTCGCACTCGCAATCGGGACTCGCTCGCTCTTTCGACGTCGTGGCGCTCGCGTCAGCATTGACACGCCGACACCGGAACAACGAGCCGGTGTCCCAGCGCCCGGCGAGACAATTTCGGATGCAATCGGTGAGTTCCGCTCGATGACTTCGGAGTACAGCGTTGGCAGTCGCCGAATCGCAAGCGGGCTCCGAATCGCGGCGACAGCCGTACTCACCCGCTTTGGGGGCCACACCCGCACGGAAGCCGAGCAGACGCTCGACGACGGAACCTGGACGGACGATACGACGGCTGCCAAGTTTCTCGCACCGGAACGCCACCGCGAGCGATCACTTCAGGATTGGCTGCCAAATCGACTGAGTCGCCAGGAATCGTCGTTCCAATCGGCCGTGCGCCACACGACCGACGCAATTGCAAACGTCGGCTACAACAGCGGGACGCTCGAGGATGGAGACAGCGACACTGATGCCAACTCCACGTCGTCACTGCCGACCTACAGCGGTCGACGCGCGCACGCAGAGACTGCCTCGAGAACGACGACGGCCGACGTCGAGGGCATCGAAACGCGCGACCAGCGCTCGACGGAGTACTGGACTGGTATCGGCGTCGTCGCGCTGTTTGCGGTCGGCATCGGCGCGGTCGCTGAAGCGCCCGCCGTTGCACTCGCCGGCGTTATCGGCGTTGGCTATGCCGGCTTTGCACACGCGTTTGACCCGCCCGAACTCGAGATTGCAGTCGACCGGGAACTAAGCGTCGACAATCCCGAACCGGGCGACGAAGTCGACGTGACTGTTACGATCACCAACGAGAGCGGTCGCTTCGTTCCCGACTTGCGATTCATCGACGGTGTGCCGCCCGGACTGGCCGTCACACAGGGCTCGAGTCGCCTCGGAACGGCGCTTCGACCACAGGAGTCCGTCACGCTCGAGTATACGGTACTGGTCCAGCGTGGCACACACGAGTTCGATCCGGCGCTGGCGATTGTTCGTGATCTCTCGCGCTCGCGCGAGCGCGAGTATCTTGTTGAGAGCGAGAGCGAACTCGTCTGCGAACCAGTGTTGCGCCCGGTTGGCACCTCGGTCCCGCTGCGCTCGACTGCTGCCTCATTCTCTGGACGGCTCATGACCAGCGACGGTGGCTCCGGAACGACGTTCCACTCGGTTCGTGAGTACCGACCAAACGACCCACTCTCGAGGATCGACTGGAACCGTCACGCCAAAACGGGCGAACTCGCCACACTCGAGTTCCATGAAGAACGCGCAGCACGCGTCGTGGTGCTCGTCGACGCCCGGAAGATGTCGTTCCTCGCGCCCGAACCCGATGCGACACACGCCGTCGACCGGTCGGTCGGGGCTGCCGGTCGAATCGCTGCGTCACTGCTTGCAGAGGGCGATACGGTCGGCCTCGCTGCACTCGGCCCAGTCAGTCGAACCGGTGATGCGGCGGCTGACGCGGATCCATGTTGGCTCGCACCCGCGTCGGGACGCGACCACGAGGTTCGCTTGCAGGACCTGCTCGCGACGCATCCACAGTTCGATGCCACCCGACCCGAATCGGAGAGTCGCTGGCTCCCGCAGTTGCGGACGCTTCGCCGACGTCTCTCGGCGGAAACACAGATTATCTTCCTCTCGCCGCTGTGTGATACCGGCTCGGTCACCATTGCCCGCCAACTCGAGTCCCGGGGCCACCCCGTCACCGTCGTCAGTCCGGATCCGACCAGCGAGGAAACGACGAGCCAGCAACTCGCGGCCGTTGCCCGCCGGGTGCGTCGATTCGACCTGCAGCGAATCGGGATCCCGGTGATCGACTGGCCCGCCGACGAGTCCATCGATGAAGTGTTCGCGCGCCACGCGGGTGGTCGCCAATGAGTGACGCTGCTGCGACCGGCGAGCGGTCACACGCAGACACAGAACCGACACCAAGCGACACCACAACCGGAATGCACGCTCCCGACACCAACACTGACGCTGACAGCGAGACCGCTCCCGACGACGTCACCGACGAGGGGAGTATCGCGCTCACACACAAACCAACGCTTCTCTCGAGTGGCGTTGCACTCGTGGCTGCCGTCGTCGCGACTGCCGTGGCCGGCCTTGCCTCAACGACCGGTCTCGGCTTTGGGGCAGTCGGCGCACTCGCCATCGGTGCCGGCCTCGCCACAGGCGGGCGAACATTTGTCGACGTCGGCGCAGTCGCAGTCTTCTTCGGCGTCGTCGTTGCCGGCCTCGAGGCGACCGTCGTCGGGCCGACAGTGTTCGGGACGATTGCGGTCGTCCTGGCCTGGGACCTCGCACACACCGCAATCGATATCGGCGAGCAACTGGGTCGTGAAACACAGACCCGCCGGCTCGAGGCCGTGGCAATCGTCTCGAGTCTGCTGGTGGGCTTGCTCGCGGGGGCAATCGGCTATGCGGTGTTCATCGCCGGTGCTGGCGGGCAGCCGGTTGCGATGGTTGTCCTGTTGTTGCTGGCAGCAGCGCTCATTACAATTGGATTGGGCAAGCGCCGACAGCAGTCGGGACGCCAGCGCTCTCGGCATACGGAACGATCACGCCGCCACTAAAATTGGACGAGAAACGACTCGGCGAGGCGTCAGGCTCCCGCGAATTCCTCGATATACTTGTCGTTGACCTCCCACTCGCCGGCGTCGTTTTTGACCATGTATTCGCCGTAGTAAGGGACGCGATTCGAGACGACCTCGCGGAAGGCCTCACGAATTTCGGGTTTCGTCATTTCGCCCATCGATTTGAGGTCGTCGTTGCGGTTGAGACAGCCCTTCAGGTAGCCTTCGTGTGTCACGCGCACGCGATGGCAGTTCGCACAGAAGGTTGGATTCTCGACGGGGTCGACGATTTCGACCATGCCGCGGCCGTCGCAGTCGTCGCTTTCGATCCAGTAGCGCTTCCGGTTGTGCATCTCGCGGTGTTCGATCTCCGTGGCCTGCTCGGCGAGCCAATCGTGGACGCGCTCGATATCGATGTTCCACTCCGGCTTGCCCGTCAACTCGGGCATGTACTCGATGAGTTGCAGTTGCAGCCCCTCGTTTTCCGCGACGTGGTCGACCATCTCCGGCACGTAGCCCGCGGTGTGCTCGAAGACGACCATATTGAGTTTGACCGGATCGAGACCCGCCTCGAGTGCGGCGTCGACGCCCTCGAGGACTTTCTCGTAGGCCCCACTTTTTGTGACTGCGGCAAAATCCTCGGGATCGAGTGCATCCTGAGAGACGTTGACCCGCTCGAGGCCGGCATCGACGAGGGCCTCAGCGCGGCCGGGCAGGAAGGTCCCGTTGGTTGTCAGCGAGACATCCATCGACTCGGGTGTGCGACGGATGATCTCCGCTAAGTCCTGGCGAAGCATCGGCTCGCCGCCGGTGAACTTCACCGCGTCGACGCCGAACTCGGCGGCGACCTCGAGAAACGTGACGACGTCGTCGGCTGACATCTCGTCGTCCTGTGGGTCCATTGGTCCGCGGGTGTCCCCCAGGCCCTCGTTGTGACAGTAGACACAGTCGAAATTACACCGATCAGTGAGAGAAACGCGGACGCCGGTGACCTCGCGTCCGAAGTCGTCGGTGAGCATGTCACGCAGTTGCAGGCGGATCCGCTTAAACTCGCCGGGTATTTCTACCGCACGTAACCTATTTTGGTTTCGAACAGGGTGTGCTCACGGCCGTTCTCGCGACTGCCCTCGAGTTCGGCACAAGACCTACGCCCGTGACGACCGAATCGGCCAGTATGGACGAGGATATGCTCGCGGATCAGCGCCGACTCGTCGACCGCATCGAATCCGAGGGCTGGGACGTGACCGACCTCGAGATTTCGGCCTACGACAGTCCCTGGTCCGACGAAGACGACCCCGAGGCGACGATTACGATCACGGCGCGAAAGCCCTACGAGGGCGACGGCAACGGATCAGCGGACGGCGACGAGGACGAAGACGACGACAATCCATTCCGACTGAAGTGAGCCCTGTCACTGTGAGGCCGTCGCCGCCCCGAGAAACTGAAACGGCTCGCTTGCTTCTAACTGGTCGGATGCGTCGCCAGCGAAAACCGCTGACTGGTCCGGCCCCAACCGAAGTACACGGGCCTCAGCACCAGCCTCGAAATCGAGTTCCTCGAGTGACACCCAGAACGCGTTCGGCATGAGTGCCGATTCGAAGTAATAGATGCCATCGGTGTGGTCAGCGACGGTTCGCCAGCGCGTCGAGGAAATGTGTGGTTCGTCCGGCGTGGCGATGCCGTACGGGACGGAGACGTTCCGGATCACGCTTAACACGCTCGCGGTCGCGGCTCGCCGATCATCGGTCTGGGGAATCGCATCGACGTAGAACCGCGCTCGAGCGAAGCGGTCTGCCGGGCGGTTCGTTCCCGGGAGCATGACCGTACCGCCGATGTCTTCCCAGTACTCGACCAGCGCACGTTGCTTCTCGAACGTCGGCGAGTTGGTCATCACCTGATGCTCGCGGCTGTGGTGGATCACCAGGTCGCCGTTGACGTACTCCATGATCGCGCTGTCGCCGGTCACATCCGACAGCGAGAGATGGAGTGCTGCCAGTCGATCCTCGCCCGGCACCTGCTCGGTCACGACAGCGAATTCCTCGCGCTCGACGTGGTCGACCGCCTCGGCAACGGTGGCGAAGTTGTCGAGCATGTACTGTGCCCACAGCGAAATCGAAATGGCGGGCGTCTCTCCGTCCCAGTCTGGATACTCCGATTCGGGCAGCCACAGCAGATTGGCCGCCAATCCGGCCTCGTTTAGCCCATCGGTCGTGGCGATGTCGTACGCCGTCGCGACTACGCTGCCGTACTCAGCCGTCCAGGTCAGCGACGCCGGCCCGACGTTCCCCTCGCGCTCGAGGCCGCGCGGGAGCGCCCAGATGTTAGTCCCGATATCCTCTTTCCAGTCCATCGACCGAGCGGTAAGTACGCGACCGTCGGGACCGAGATAGGTGAGTCGCGTACACATCAGTCCGCACCCTCCGTTCGAGCGACTCGAGTCGCCCGTTTTCGCTGTTTGGAGTGTCCATTCAACCCGTCGTTCGTGGCGTCTCGAGAGGCACACACGAGGTGGTATTGGCCGTTCATTTGCACTCGTGGCACCCCGCCTGAGGTGATAAACATTACACAGGATACGCTGGTAGACTGCCCACACAGACTCTCGTGATCGGTGACGTCTCGAGTACTGTCCGGTAGTATCAAGAACCTATACGCCAATCAGTCGTCACGATACATGCCCTCCCCGATACGCAGCCTCCGCGTTCGAATGGCAAGTACGCTCCTTGCGCTTTTCGTGGTCGTCGCCGTTTTCCTCGCTGGCATTTGGGCAACCCTCTTTGGATTGCTTACGATTGTTGGATTTAGGCCGGCAACCTGGCCCGCGACTATCCTCACTGTCGTCTTGCTGGGCGTGATCGGCTACGCCGAGTACAAGCAACGGGACACAATCGAAGCGCTGGCGGGCGCTCGCCCAATCGATCCCGACGCAGAGTCCGAACTCGAGCGAATCACCACCCGAATCGCCGCTCAACTCGATGTCCCGAAGCCGACGATTGCAATCGCCGACCGACACGCACCCGAGGCGATGGCCGTCGGCTTTCGCCCATCGAACATCCACCTCGTCATCTCGAGTGGGGCGCTTGACTCACTCGAGACGACCGCGGAGCTCGAGGCGGTGGTGGCACACGAACTCGCCCACGTCGCCAACCGCGACGCGATGGTGATGACCGCAGTCTCTGCCCCTGTGGTGCTCGCCGATGGCCTACTCACGCGATTCGAACGGATCAACGACAACGAGGACAACAACGCTGCGTTTCTCTCCATCCTGACCGTCCCGCTTGGACTCCTCTCGCTCGTCGTCTCCTTTTGCGGGCGCTGTCTCACGGCACACCTCTCTCGAGAGCGCGAACGCGCCGCCGACCGCGCCGCCGTCGGCGTCACTGGTTCCCCGGCCGCACTCGCGACCGCGCTCGAGCGCCTCGACGACGAGATTACGGCGACGCCGACGCGAGACCTCCGTGATGCAGCCGCCGTGTCGTCGCTGTCGATCCTCTCGCTTGAGCCTGACGAACCCGAAAAGATCATGCTCGGTCCCGAGGGCCAGCAGGAACCGTCCTACTGGTGGCTTCGAAAACGCCTCTACAAACTGTTTCGGACGCACCCGCCGACGCCTGAACGGCTCGAGTGGTTGGCCGATGCGGAACGCCGGCAGGAGTAGGATTTCCGATAGTTATTTTTGACGTTGTCGTGTAGAACGCAGCATGACTTCCCCAGACTCGCCGATGAGTGAGTCAGCGACGAGCCACACGGGTTCCGACTCGCAAGCCTGGAGCGAGCGGCTTGTCGGTCGGTTCCGGAGGGCCGAAGATCCGCGGGAACTGTCGTGGGTCATCGTCGCCAGCGCAGCCATCATCGCAGGCGTCGCCTCCGCCGCGGGCGTCTCAGCCGGAAACGCATGGGTGTTCGGCTGTTTCGTCATGCTCGTGTTTGTGGGTGCCGAGTATAGCCTTGCTCGAGTACGCTGAGACAGCAGTTCTGGCGTCTCTGGACTGGCGCGCCGATGGTATTTTGAGCGCTGCTCGCACAGCACTGAGTGAATGGGCACTGGTGACGGCGAGTCGGACCAACGCGGCTACGGCGAGGGCTGGGAGGACCTCCGCCGGCAAACGCTGCGCCGCGATGGCTACGCCTGTACCCGCTGTGGGGCTGACGACCGCACGCTGCAGGCTCACCACATCATCCCGCGTGGACAGGGCGGCCCGGACGAGTTGTCGAACCTGTTGACGCTGTGTCGGCCCTGCCACGGCGTCATCCATCAGACGAACAAGTCATTCGACGACGTGCGCGACGACGCCCCGCTCTTTCCCAATCCCGACGCACCCGACCCCGTCGCGCGGATGCAGCGTCCGGACGATGGCTACTGCAGTCGCTGCGGTCACGACCAGTACCCGAACGACCTCGTCGCCTGGACCGACATTCCGGATTCCGACTCGAGGACACCTCGCGCCAGCGCCCCCGACCACCTCACGCTCTGCAAACCGTGTGCAGGCTTCCTGCTCGAGTGCGAATGTTCACCGATCCGGCGCGAGGACCTCACTGCCAACCATCGCTTTGGCATCCACGAACTCTCAGCGTGGCGACTCGACGCGCCTGTTCGCTCGAGTGTGTTTGCACCCTCGCAGGTCGCGGTCCGCCGGACGCCCCGGACGCTTCGCGAACGAGTAGTCGATGATACGCCGCTTCGGTTCGTCTGGAACCACGAGGGCGGGCGCTGGCTGGCGATTGGCGTCATAAGCTACGTGGCGCTGGTCTTCGTCGTTGCAACTGTGCTGTAACAAGCGAAACAGACTGCAATCGAATCGGCGGACGTGTGCTCGAGCGGGTGTCGAGGGCTTCTCGAGCCGAAATTCGATTACCCGAATTTGCCCGTAATGTAATCCTCGACGCGGTCGCTCTCGGGATTCTCGAAGATTTTGTTCGTGTCGTCGAACTCAACAAGGTGGCCGCCGGTGAGGAAGACCGCCGTCTTGTCGGAGATGCGGGCCGCCTGCTGCATGTTGTGGGTGACGATGACGACCGTATACTCCTCGGCGAGTTCTTCGACCAGATCCTCGATTTTCGAGGTTGCAACGGGGTCGAGCGCGCTCGCTGGCTCGTCCATCAGAATCACTTCCGGGTCCGGCGCGATAGCGCGGGCGATACAGAGTCGCTGCTGTTGCCCACCGGAGAGTTCGAGGCCACTCTCGTCGAGTTGATCCTCGACCTCCTCAAGGAGGGCAGCGCGCTCGAGAGCCGTTCGAACCTCTGCTTCGACGTCGACGTCGGCACCGTCTTTGCCCTGGACGCGCAGGCCGTAGGCGACGTTGTCGAAGATGCTCTTCGGGAAGGGGTTCGGTTTCTGGAATACCATTCCGATTTTCCGGCGCAGTGCAACGGGGTCGACGTCCTCGTCATAGACGTTTTTCCCGCGGAAAGAGAGATCACCGTCGACGCGTGCGATGTCGATCAGATCGTTCATCCGGTTGATCGAGCGCAAGAACGTTGATTTCCCACAGCCGGAGGGGCCGATCAGGGCCGTCACTTGCTGCTCGGGAATCTCCATGTCGATGCTGTGGAGGGCCTGATCGTCACCGTAGTAGACATCGAGATCGCGTGACTCGATAATCGGATCTGCAACATGTGGTGAGCCAAGTGGCGCATCAGTCATCGGGTCCGACCGACTCTCACCCGCCTCGGACGTCGATACGGTTCGTTGTCCGCCGCTATTCGCGGTCATAGGAGATACGTGAATCTTGGGCCTCGAGCAGTTACCAGTTCCGGATTTCTCCGCGGGGCCGGCGTGGACTGTTCCAGTCGTCTCCGCTCGCGTGACATACGCAAACCAGCGCGACGGGTGAATAAAGGGGATGCTATGAGGACTCTATTGAGACACTGCGATCTATAGAGGACTATATAGACCGACGACGGTCGTACTCCCGGGCATGAATCAGATCAGCAATTGGCACTCGAACCAGTAACCGAGCGACGCTTCAGAATCTCGAGAACAGCCGTCTCAGGAGTCGACTCAGGCAGAAACGCTCGAGTCGATTGGGTCCTCGCGGTTGCCGTTGATCTGGATGAAGCCGTAGTCACAGTCGGGGCAGTGCCACTTGATCTTGGTTCCCAGATGGAGGGTCGTACTCGCAGCGCGGTAGAACGTTTTGTCCGCCTCGCAGTCGGGGCATTCGTGGTCGAGTTCCAGTGTCATACGTGGGCGTTGCGTGCCGAGCGAGTTTAACGTACTGGTTCCGGGCGTCGACAGTCACACTGTTCGACTGAACGCGAGGATCGAATATCGATACTGCTGTTGTCCGGTACTATAAGTGCGCGTCTGCCGTCGACTCGACCATGTCGATCTACACTGGTCGCGGCGATGACGGGGAGACGGACCTCCGCGATATGACTCGTGTCTCGAAAGCGAGTCCGCGAATCGAAGCCTACGGCACTGTTGACGAACTCAACGCCCTCATCGGGACGATTCGTCCATCTGGATACGACGATATCGACGACTGTCTGCAGATGGTGCAAAATCACCTCCACATCATTCAAGCGGAGTTTGCAACACCCGAACCCGATGAAGACGACCCCGAAATCCGGCCCGATCACATCGATACTATCGAGACGTGGATCGACGACTTCGACGAGGAACTCGAGCCACTGACCTCGTTTATCCTCCCAACAGGAAGCGATGCCGGGGCGCGCCTGCATCATGCGCGAGCAGTGTGTCGCCGTGCTGAACGCCGCAGCGTTGCCCTCGCGGAGACAGAACAGATCAACAACGATGCCGTCCAGTACCTGAATCGCCTCTCGGACGGACTGTTCACGTTTGCCCGCGTGGTCAATGCTCGCGATGGCGAACCCGAAGACGCACCGCAGTACTAACGGTTTGTGCCGAAAGGGATGGATTCGACAGGGAATTGGTGGTTTGCCGCCAGTAGTTTCGTCTCGAGTCTGGAGACGATCCTATCGGGCAATCAGTTCCTGTTCTGTTGTCGTCTCGAGGAGTGCCTCGGCCACGTCGAAGTGTCGATCCGGCGAGATTTGTTTCGACTGGGGCGTGTACTCGACGATATCCGCGTCATCTAACAGCGGGAGATGGACGTGATGGAGTTCGATTTTGAACCGTGCTCGAGGGTGACCACCGTCCGGAGTCGTCGATTGTCGTTGCTCAAAGTGAGAGAGGATCGCTGTGATCTCAACCGTGTCCGATTTGGAAGCGAGGTACGCACACAGTTCGCGGCGACGGTGATCAGCGAGCGCTTCAAAAACCATATCAACAGTATCAACCTCTGTCATCGATTCTAATTTCCATCAGCTACTACTGTGTCGAACTGCCCTTGCAACGCAGGCCTTTATATATTACTGCCGCTCGAGTGTCGATTCGATCAGCGCCACGATGGCCCGACGCAACTGCTCCGAAACGGACTGCGAGGCCATTCCCAGCTGGGATCCGAGTTCACGCTGAGAGATCTGCCGTGGAATCTCGAAGTAGCCAGCCTCGTACGCCGTGAGTAACACCTCTCGCTGTGAACTCGAGAGCGAGGCCTCGAGAAGGTCACTACCCGCTGTTTCTTGGTAGAGTGCTAACAGCGCAAACGAACAGTCGTGATTGATGTAGGTATCTCGGTACTTGCTGAGTGTCGCTCGATCCGGGAGTCGCATCCGAATCCGCCATTCACCCTCTGTGGCCTGTGCATCGAGTAGTATAGCATCGTCATCGGCCCACATCGGAAACGTCGACATGTTGCGACCGACAGCCGTGAAATCGACTCGATACAAGTGCTGTGACTCGACGGTATCTAACCAGTGTAGATTCGTCACCGTTGGGTCAACTGCAACCGCTGTTTCGAACGGATCGTGCTTGACGCCAGACATCCAAAAGAAGAACCTGATCTTCCCACTCTGCGTCCAATACTGCGCCTCGTGAGACAGTTCAGCCGCAGGGTTGGCCCTCATCGTGTTGTGGAGTATTGTCGACGAAACAACGTACTCGGCCACCAACACGCCTAACCAATTAGGTCTATGGTGTATAAAGGATACTTCATCCGCAATTCGCAGTTCCGTACCCGAACATGGACGCCTGTCTTTGCTAACCGGGAGCGTCTGCTCGGGGAAACTCATGGGGACGTGTTCGCCGCTGGGGCACCCGAGAGGGACTCAACCACGGGTGACGAAAGGAAGTCTTAAGTCGCACGCAGGGCAATCATTTCGTGCGGGTTGGTGATCTAGTCCGGTTATGATACCTCCTTCACACGGAGGAAGTCGACAGTTCAAATCTGTCCCAACCCACTACTTCTGTCGCGAACAAATTCGTGAGCGACAGCATCGTCACGTTGGGGCAGTTTGAACCAGACGAGTCGCGCGCAGCGCGCACGTCTCGGCGAGGTTCAACTCTGTCCCAACCCGGAACTCGAGCCGACACGCAACCCATTCTCTACACCGACTGTTGGGTACACTCGAGGATGACACTCGAGTTCAGAGAGTGACTGTCCAGTTCCGGTGGTACTCGACTGCTAACGCTGGCCGTTCAACATTACCCTCGAGCGACTTTCTAACCAGTGATTGGTCCACAATCGGGATGGCACGAGGGTGAAATTCAGCGGGTAATGGCGTTGTTTACTTTGGTCCCGTACGGTGGCGCCTGTGATATGACGACAGCACAGACGCTCAGGAAGCATCTCGTTCCGAGTGAGTCGTTGAACGCGGTGTACGAGGGAGAACTCGAGACGGAGACGTCACGGACGCCGGTCACGCTCGGGGTAACTGATCGGCGGCTGGTCGGCTGTGGCGAGGATGGGACGTTTGTGGACGTCAAACACGACTATCTGACGACGATTCAGAGTACTCGGCGAGCGACATCGTCGTTTCGCGGGGTGGACGACCGGGTTGTGATGGCTGGTGGCGGAGTGATGGCGGTACTATCGCTATGTGGAATCGTCCTCAGTGCTGTGCTGGCTGGAATGGGCGGACTGTCCACGCTCGGATTGTCGGTCGCAGTCATTGCAGGAACCTGTGCCGCAGTGCTTGCGTTTCATCACGGGAGCCGGTTCGATCTGTTCGACGCGTTCGATGGGATGGACCAGGACCGTCCACCAGGCCGCGCTACCACAGCAACCCCCGATGGCGGCTCCGAACGCGACCTCGAGTCGGAGCGACAGAAGCTACTGCTTGCAGGCGGTGTAAGCGCGGTGCTCGCGACGCTCTCGTTTGGCTGGCTAGCGCAGTCGGGGAACGTCGCTGCAGTACTGCTGGTCGTCAGTGCACTTGCTGGACTCGCCATGGCGCAGTACGGCCGAATCCTCGAGAACGAGTACGACGGGATTGACTTCGAGACGCAGTACCGAAAACAGATTGAGGTGACGACTGTCGATGGCCGAACGTTTTCGATTTGGACCGACCCGTCGGCTGATCTCGAGCGCGAACTCGGGTGTTTGACGTCACAGCGCCAGCAGTTCTCACTCGAGAGCGTGCAGTACGAGCCGCGCTGAGTGGGCTGTGAGGGGTGGCCCACCAGTCGGAATCGATTTGCAGTCGCAGTCAAAACTCCGATCTGTGTTCAGGGATCGAACAGCTGTTCAAAACGGTGTGCTCGTCGCTGGTGGCTTTTTTCTGTTCACCGGCGTCGTCACAGGCCTGCTCCCAACGCCAGTCTTCGACCGCATGGTCCCCCGGACAGCACTCGAGTACGGGTTGCTCGCGACGACATCGCTCTTGCTCGGCGTCTACGTCGTCCAGCGGTCGACGCTCAAGGAGTGTTCTGGCGATGCGTGTGCCTACGGCGGGGCTGCGGGTGGCTTTGTTGCAGTTGCCTGTCCCCACTGTAACGCGATCCTCGTGGCAGCGGTTGGGACGTCGTGGCTTGCGACGTACGTCGATCCGCTGCGGCCGCTGCTCGGTGGGGCTGCAATTGCCCTGATTAGTGGGGTTCTATATCGACGATGGCAGCGGGAGGTGTCGCAGTGAGACGGACTCTCGAATCAGGTGGCGTCTGATCGACGGGGGGCGGGGAACCAGCGTCAGTCTTATTCGCGATGCGACTGGTACATGAGGTCCCACAGCGCGTCTTCAACCGTGTCATTGCACTGTTCGTCCAACTTTTCGTACAGTCGCTCCGAGATCGTGACTTCGGGCATCAACGATGGCTACAATCGGCTCCTATGTAAAGGTACCCTAATACAGAATCGAGTTAAAAATTCTGTTATGGTTGAAATAGTGATGTATTTGAGACTGGATAGCGGGTATCCGATTAGACGTCAGTCTCGAGTTTCGCTGCGACGATTGCGGTGTGAACCGTGCGCAGGTCCGTCTCCTGAATCGTCGCTGCGGCCTCAAATCGTTCGCGAAGCGCTGTGACCTGTGATGGTGTCGCAGCCACCGAAATAAGTCTAAACTCGGTCGGGTCGACGGCCTCGACCGCGTCGAACGCTGCCTCGTCGTACAGCGTCGCAAACTCGCTGACCAGTTCCGAGACGAAATCGTTCGTCGCGTCCGCACCAGGATCATCCGTCGAGATGGGGGCTGTCGTCTCCTCGAAGTACGACTCGAGGTCGACGACGCCTGCCTGTTCGTAGATGTACTCTTCGAGTGCGTCGGCAACCGTGGGTGAGACGTAGACACCGAACAGCGTGAACCGATCCTCGTCCATCATAGCTGGTCGTTTGCAGGGAAGATACAAAAAGCCGGACGGAGAGCGACGGGGCGATCCTCGAGCGCTCTCGTCTGTTCGACTACTCGAGGTCGCGTTCAGTTGTGCCCATCGTAATCTCGCCGTCGGCGCGAATCGTGCCGTCGACTTCGGCTCCGGGCTCGAGCGTGAGGTCGCGACAGGAGACGTCGCCGAGGATTCGTGCGTCGTTGCCGACGACGACATCGCCGTCGCGGGTCGTCAGATCGCCGTGAATTCGGGTTTCGGTGCCGACGGTGACGTCGCCGCGAGCGCGGAGACTGCCGAAGATGTTGCAGTTTTCACCGACATCGATTGTTTCTGCGCGGACGTTACCGTGGAGTCGGCAGTCGTCGCCAATCGTTGCGGGCGTTGAGACGCGCCAGGCGTCATCACCGACGCTCGCATTTCGTGGGATAACAAGGGGCTCTGCTGTTGGCTCGTCGTCTCCGTCGTCGACGACTTCGGAGATTAAACGCTGTGCGGTCTCTTCATCACCGACAAGCAAGAGATGTTTGAGATAGACGAACAGGAGGACGATTGTCGGCATCGGATTTCGAATGACGATCCAGCCGTTGGCCTCGAACCCCTCCTCGATGTCGACGTCGTCGCCAATGTCGAGGTCGCCAGCGACTTTGAGCTTTCCTGCGATATGAACGCGCTCGCCGATATAGGCGTCCTGGCCGACCAGTACGTTATCCGCGACATCACACCACATATCGAGTCGACAGTCACCACCGGCTTCGATGTCGCCGCCGAACTCGACGTTTTCTCCGGCGAGGACGTTGCGGCCGCGTACGCCGAACTCAATCGTCGACCGACTGCCGACGAGGACGTCACCATCGGTCTCTAAGGCGACTTCCTTTGCTTCGGTGCCGGCGGGGACGACGAGTTCGTCGAGCGGGTCCGTACTGAATGCCACACTCGCATCCAATGTGACCCCCGAGTAATAAACCTCTCGCGATGTCTGACACGGATCGGCTAGGGTTGGCTGTCGTCTCGCTCAGTCGACCAGTTTTTACTATCCCATCACGTACGCCCGGCTATGACAACGCTCGCGTTCGATGACGATGGCGTCGATGTCGTGTATGAAGGAACCGAGTTCCGCCTCGAGAAAGAGTTACTCGAGGAAGCAATCGAGAAAACGTACTACGACGTGACCGACCACGAAGTGCTCAAAATCGTCGCGAAACAGCCGAATCTACAGGGCGAACCCCGACGCGTTGGCGATATTCTCGACTGAGTCAACGTTCAGTTGTGCAGTCGGCTACTTGCTTTTCTCGTCTCCGTAGCGCTCAGCGGCCGATTCGAACCCCAACTCCTCGTGTTCTCGTGTTCGTCGGCCCTCGAGTTCCGCAATCGCATCCGGTTCGGGTGCGGCGTCATCCGTGATCCGCGCCCAGGAGTTGTGGACTTTCGCGTGACACCAGCGACAGAGATATACTGTGATTTCGTGCGAGAGCGTCTCGCCGTCGCGTGCATACGACAGATGGTGCTCCTCGAGCAGTGGGCGCTCATCGTCGTGGGCCATGCGCTTTTCCTCGAGTCCACAGCGGATACAGGCGCGTTCGCGGTTGCGTGAGCGAAAGTGTGGACAGTCGGCCCACGACCACTCGTGTTCGGGATCGACGACAGGACACTCGTGGTCGTTCTGTGCGCGCTCGCGGGCGAACTCGGGATCGTGTCCGTACTGCTCGAGGGCGTACCGACAGCGGCCATCGCCTGTGAGATAGTCACACAGCCCGGCGAACTCGTAGGGGTCGTCGACGCCGACCGATGTTCCCTGTGGCGTTTTCTCCATACCTCGTTAGGAGCCAGTTTCACTGCAAGAATTTGAATCTTCGGCTGCTGTTCGACGACTTGTGTTCAGCCTTCCAGAACGATATTGTAGAGACGCCCCTCTCTCAGTCCCATTTATCAGATTGACATCCTCCCCGCCCTGAAGGGCGAGGATTCCCGAGCGTTGGGATATTACGGTTTGCAGTCCACCACTTGTTCCCTCGGTGAGAATCCGTGGGACAAGTCATGAAGGTAGACTCCG
This sequence comes from Natronolimnobius baerhuensis, assembly GCF_002177135.1. NCBI lineage: Archaea > Methanobacteriati > Methanobacteriota > Halobacteria > Halobacteriales > Natrialbaceae > Natronolimnobius > Natronolimnobius baerhuensis. Next base: position 209,989 of record NZ_MWPH01000002.1, on the reverse strand, counting down.
GGCTGTGCCAACCAGCCGGTACTCCTATCCTCATCCAAACTGGCCGAAGACTCGGAGTTACTTTCGTTGTTGATGTCGAGCCGGATGTTCTCCGCCCCGTTCACGTCAGCGTTGAACGCCGCGTCACACTCCTCGCAGACGTACAAGCCACGTTCAACGCGCTGACTATCGTCTTCTCTACCGCAGACGCAACACGTCTTGCTCGTGCCACGTTCTGAAACCTCTACGACTCCGATGCCCTCGATTTTCGCCTTGTAGGTGAGAATGTTGGTGAATCGGTCGAACGCCCATCCGTGCAAATCAAGGTTTCCATGCCGACCCCAGTTCTTCGACTCGCCGTTTTCGTCTTCACGCACGCCGTTGAGTTTCCCGATGTTGATACGACCCACGCCTCGCTCGACACACTGTTCAACGATATGTTTGGCGAGACTGTGGAAAAAGTGGGTGCGGCGTTCCGACCACTTGTGGTGCAATCGGGTGGCTTCAGAACCGCTTGAGTTGTCGCACTTGGCGATTTCTTTCGGGAAGTAGTACCCGTCTTGCTTCACTCGGTTGCCGGGGTAGAGGTCGGCCTCCTCGGTGCTGTAGGCGACGGCGGCGAAGTTACAGATTCCAAGGTCGATACCCGCCGTCTCGGTGCCGGGTGCGGTAGGCGTCTCCACTTCGTGTTTGCAGACGAGGTGTAGTTCCCACCGCTGTTTCGACTTACTGTAGACGGCGCGGACTTGTTGCAGGTTTTCGACCGTGACCTCGGGGCGTGTCTCGTATTCGACGAGGATGTAGTCCCAGTCTCGCGGGTGGTCTTTGTGGTTCGCACCTTTCGAGAGCCGAACGCGGTTGTGGTTCGAGTCGTGACGGATGCCTTTCTGCTTCCACGTCACCGTGCTGCGTGGGTGTTCTTCGTGGACGCGATTGCCCTTGTTGTCGTAGGAGTTTTTCTTGCGGTAGCCGGGCGGATTCGCTCGATTATCCGACTTGCGTTTGCTGTACCACGAGTTGAAGGCTTCAGCGAGTTCCTCCAGAACGCGCTGACTGGACTGTGAATGGAGTCCTTTGTACTTGTTGTGGGTCTTCAACTCGCTTTTCAAGTCCGAGTCATCGGGAATCTCGCCCGTGTCCTCCCAGACTTCTCGGGAGTGATAGTTCGCAACGTTCCACAGTTTCGATGCACTCCACGCGTGCAGGTCGAGTATCCGCGCCACTTGGGAGTGGTTACGGATTTTCGCCCGGTATGTTCGGTGGACGTGCATTCGTGAAACGTCTCCATAACAGGTTATGTTGGCTTATACTGTAAATTTTTGGGTTGGCACGTGGAATATCCAGCCGTGCAGTTATCGGTGGAGAGTGCCATCCAGTGACGGCGCGTATCCCCGCCGTGAACGGCGAGGTTTTGCGCCTGTTCACCCCATAATACACTGGACACCCATCGGGCGTGAGCTTTTTGCGTCCTGCACGTCGATTCGATGCAGTGACACTCCGACACGTTCGCTCCGGTGCCGACGCTGTGACACTCGCCTCGAGTGTCGATATCGCCGACTCGCTGGTGAGCCAGACGCGCGGGCTGATGTTTCGTCGCTCAGTTCCAGACGACTATGCGCTCGTCTTTCAATTCGGGAGCGCGAAGACGCGCGATATCCACATGCTGTTCGTGTTCGTCCCGCTCGATGTGGTCTGGCTCGTCGATGGGGTCGTCCAGCGTGTCGAGCGCTTGCGCCCCTGGCTCGGCTTTAGACGCGAGGAGGCAGACACCATCGTCGAACTCCCGGCAGGCGCTGCGGCCGATGTTGAAGTCGGTGATCGGCTCGTTCTCGAGGAGTAACGAAACGCACTCGAGGTGTGAAACCGGCGAGTTTAAGTCGCAGTCGTTCGATAGAACGAGATACTATGGCACGAGATTCCGTCTCACCGCCGCACGAGGATAGAGGAAGTCGGGGCGACCCGGCTGGATGCGAAATTCAGCGACGAACGTAGTCGCAGTTCATCACATTTGCCTGTTAATTACTCCACCGAGCAGACGATTCCATCGGACCGTACCGTCCGCCTTCTCGATACCACGCTTCGCGACGGCGAACAAGCCCCAGGTGTGTCGCTCTCACCCGACGAAAAGGTCGAAATCGCCCGCGGCCTAGAGCGTGCGGGTGTCGCCGTCATCGAAGCCGGAAGCGCCTGTACCGGTGCGGGTGAGCGACAGGCCATCTCGAGAGTCACCGACCTCGAACTCGACGCCACCGTGACGAGTTTCTGTCGCGGCCTCGAGCACGACATCGACCTCGCGCTCGAGTGTGACGTCGACGGGGTCCACATCGTCGTCCCCGCGAGCGACCGCCACGTCGAGGGCAAGGTCGGCACCTCCCGCGAGGACAACCTCGAGGCCACCGCCGAACTCGTCGAGTATGCCACCGACCACGACCTCTGGGTCGAAGTCATCGGCGAGGACGGCTCTCGAGCGGATCTGGACTATCTCGAGGAACTCATGGCGACCGCACTCGACGCGGGCGCGGATCGAACCTGTTTCGCCGATACCGTCGGCCACACGGGTCCCGAGCGCACCGCCGAGGCAGTCTCCCGACTCGCCGATCTCGGCCCCGTCAGCGCACACACGCACGATGATCTGGGTCTCGGCGTCACGAACGCCATCACGGCCGTTTCGGCGGGTGCTGATCTCGTCCACTGTACGGTCAACGGCCTCGGCGAACGCGCCGGTAACGTCGCCTTAGAGGAAGTTGCAATCGCGCTCTCACACGTTTACGACGTGGAAACGCTCGAACTCGAGGAGCTGTACGATCTCGCCCAACTCGTCTCGCGAGCAACGGGCGTCCAACTCCCACCGAACAAGGCCGTCATCGGCGAGAACGCCTTCACGCACGAAAGTGGCATCCACACGGACGGCACGCTCAAAGACGACAAGATGTACGAGCCCTATGCGCCCGAAACCGTCGGCCGGGAACGCCGGCTCGCACTCGGCAAGCACACCGGCCGCGCGGGCGTCAAGGCCACGCTCGAGGAACACGGCGTCGAAGCTGGCGACGACGAGATTTCCGAAATCGCGACGCGCGTGACGGAACTCGGCGACCGCGGTCGTCGCGTCACCGACGCCGACTTGCTCGCAATCGCCGAGGACGTCACCGGCGACGACCGCGAGCGCGTCGTCGAACTGCTCGATCTGACTGCCACCAGCGGCGGTGCCGTCCCGACCGCGAGCATCCGACTCGCAGTCGACGGCGAGGAACGCGTCGCTAGCGGCACCGGCTCCGGACCCGTCGACGCCGCCGTCTCCGCCGTGCGCGAAGCGCTCGGCTCGCAGGCCGATGCGGAACTCGAGTCCTATCGCGTCAACGCCGTCACGGGCGGCACCGACGCCGTCGTCACGGTCGAAGTGACGATGGCTCGCGATGACCGCTCGGTGACCGTCGCCCGCAGCGAGGCCGACATCACCCGCGCCAGCGTCGAGGCGATGGTCGACGCGCTTGATCGACTTCTTGCCTCCGAGAATCAGCCACTCACGCCCGCAGACGACTAATCTCCGTTTTTATTCCTGCTCGTCGGTGCCCGGCATCATACGATCATGAATGCCCCACGGGTCGAACAGATAGACGACCGCGAGAAACAGGGCTAACACGACGACGAACAGCCGAATCGCGTCGTCGAACGACGTCGGCATACCGAACTCGAGGCTCATCGCCATCAATCCTGCAACGCCGATCCAGAGCAGCCCGACGATCAACCGTCCGCGTGAATTCATATGCGAGTGTTCGAACGAACCGTTATGAAGCTCTCGAGTTCGTATGCCGGTGGCGTTACAGTCCCAACTGATCTGCAACCCAGCTCGGGTCAACCGTCCCCTCCTCGAGGACGTCCTGTCGGTCGTCGACCTGCCCGACATCGGCGTACGAAATCGGCCCGGGAACCTGCTCGGCGTTCGGCCCCGGCTCGTTACCGATATAGATCACGTTCGGATTCGTGTTGTACTCCTCGAGCAGTCGGAACGTCGAGTCGGGGCTGCCGTACTCGCCTTCGACTAACCGCGTCGCTTCCGCCTCAGTGAGCGTGTCGGCATCCTCGTCGTCCTCGTCTGCAGGCTCTTGCTCGCCGGCGAGTATCTCGATTGCCTCTACTAACTCTTCGTCATCCTCCTCGTCTGGGTCGTTCTCGAGTGCACGCGCCAGTGGGACGTTATCGACGTACTGCTGGGGATCGCTCTCGGGGTCGTTCATGTCACCAAACTGGATCGCGCCGGGCGGACAGGCATCCTCGCAGGCGGTCGTCCCGACCATGTCCTCGCCCATCTGGCCGTCCTGACGCGCCGGATCGAAAATGCACTTTTCCATGACGCCGCGCGGACCGGAGCCACTGACCCAGCGGTCGCGCTCGTCGAACTGCATCTCCGCGTCCATCTCCTCGGCTTCCGCGGTCGGGTCATCCCACTGGAAGTAATTCACCCCGTAGGGGCAAGCGACCTGACAGTATCGACAGCCGATACAGACGTCATAATCGGTCAACACGAGGCCGCCTTCGTCTCGAGTGTGGCGAGCGGTCGTTGGACAGACCTTCTCACAGGGCGCATCGGTACAGTGCTGGCACGGCCGGATGAGGTAGTTGAAGTCCCGTGTATCCTCGAACTCGTCCGGCTCAGGCGACTCGACCGTCCCATCGTCGTAGGCCAGCACGTACATCCAGTTCGCCCCTTCGTTCCAGTTGTGCTCAGCGTTACAGGCCACGACACAGGAGAGACAGCCATCACAGACCTCGAGGTCGAGCGCCATCCCCCACTGGACGTCGTCGCCATCGCCCTCACCATCGGCGTCGGCTGCCGTCTCGTCGTCCTCCTCGTCTTGGGCCGCAACGGCACGCTCCGGGTCGTCACCGCTTTCTGACATAGTCCACGCACCGAATCCGACAGCGCCAGCCCCGGCTCCCATCTTCTTCATCATGCCACGGCGGGAGTCCTCGTCGAGTCCAAGCCGTGAAAGGAGTTCAGCACCGTCGTCGTCTGCCTCTCGAGCGGCTTCGATCTCCTCGGCCATCGGGCGGCTATCCTCGCCGAACTCCTCGACAACCTCCTCGTGGTAGCGGTCGTAGAACACCTCGTCGGAGAGTTCGCCTTTCGTCACCCGCATCGCATCCTTGGCCATCTCCATCCCGAGTTCGGCGTCGTACTCCGTCTCCTCGAGCATCTTTTCGAACTCCTCCTCGGCGGCCTCGCCGAGGGGGTGAAAGCCACCGTCGTCGTCACTGTGTGCATCGCTGGGTGAGTCAGGTGAACTCATCGCCTCTCACCCCACTGTTCCGGCGCGATCACAGACTGCGGATACCTCGAGATTATAGTCACGAACACGGTTCTCCGACCAGCCCAGTACGAATAAAAAAGGCCCCTGAGAATGACGGGCATGGACCGCGGTTACTGGGTTCGTTGCCTGGGTCAACGTGGTGGTCTGACTGCTCGAGAGTCGGCAGTCAGACTCGTCGCTCGAGTTGTAGTAGGAAGGCTTAAGCGGCGTAACAATGCCGAGAGGGAGATTTGAACAACGTCCAGACGTGCCCGCTCCGTTGTGCGCGCCTGACCTCGTTCAAATCTCCTCTGTATCGGTTTACAGCACCTGTCTGTGATTCGCGCCGCTATGCGTCGCTCATCGGAATTGGTGTTGTAAAAGCGCCGAGAGGGAGATTTGAACTCCCGAGTCCGTGAGGACAGTAGATTTCGAATCTACCGCCTTGGCCGGGCTAGGCTATCTCGGCTCACCTGTACATACCGGGGAGACGTTTTTACCGGTTTCGATTTTTCGCTGTGAGTGGAACGGATTCACGTGACGGCGTTTGGCCGTTGTGTCAATACACCACCTCGAGTGCCGAGAACGAAACTAATTTGATACGAGGGGCCGACGGCGTTGCCATGGACGTTACGCAGGCCAGCAGCGAGTGCGAGGCCGTCCTCGAGACGATCAGTGAGGCAGTCATCTGCGAGCGGTCGTTCCTCGAGGAGATTATGGTCGGCGTCGTCGGCCGCGGCCACGTACTCTTAGAGGACGTGCCCGGGACCGGAAAGACGCTCACCGCCCACAGTATCGCAAGCGCGCTTGGACTTTCCTTTTCCCGCATCCAGTTCACGCCCGACCTCCTGCCCGCGGACGTGACTGGCACGCACGTGTTCAACGAACGCGAGCGCCAATTCGAGTTCAACGAAGGCCCCATCTTCGCGAACATCGTGCTCGCCGACGAGATCAACCGCGCGCCGCCGAAGACCCAGGCCGCGCTGCTCGAGGCGATGGAAGAAGGACAGGTCACGACCGATGGCGAGACGCGCCAGTTGCCTGATCCCTTCTTCGTGATCGCGACGCAGAATCCCGTCGAACAGGAGGGGACCTTCCCGCTGCCAGAAGCGCAGGTTGATCGCTTCCTCGTCAAGACCTCGATGGGCTATCCCGACGAGGCCGGCGAGATCGAACTGCTGCGCCGCCGTGCGAGTCGCGAAACCGGGAGCCCGTCGCTTGAGTCGGTTCTCGAGCCTGAACAGGTTGCACAGCTTCGAACGGTCTCCGAATCCGTCCGTGTCGACGAGGATCTTCTCGAGTACGTCGCCAAACTCGCCCGCGAGACGCGGACTGATGGCCGCGTTGATGTCGGGGTCTCGCCACGTGGGACCCAGCGACTGTTCGAGGCGGCTCGCGCCTACGCGGCCATGCGCGGCCAGGAGTACGTCACGCCGGACGACATCAAGCGCGTCGCCCAGCCGGTGCTTGCCCACCGACTCGTCCTCACTCCCGACGCAACGGTCAACGAAGTCCAGAAATCACGCGTGATCGAGAGTGTCCTCGAGTCGGTACCAGTGCCGACGATTGACTAAGGCCTTCGACCGCACTCGAGAAACGTCGACTGATCAGGGCGACGTTTCGCACTTGAGAGACACCAACTCGAGCCTCGATTCGAGTTCGCTATCCGGTGTTTTTCATCCCGGCTGCGATTCCTTTCACCGTCAGGCGCAGCGTTCGCTCCTCGATGTCTGTGCGGTGCGTTCGGTCGAGCAGATAGGTTTGCAGCAGGTTCAGTGGATCGACGTAAGGATTCCGGCGCTCTAAGTTCTCGCCGAGCCAATCACGCGTGTGCAGTTGATCGCGCTGGCCAATGGTCTGAATAAGTTCCGTAGCCCGCTCGTACTCGCCGGTAAGTCGCGGGAAGAAGGTCTCTCGCAGGTCTTCGTCAGCCATATTCGCGTACCGCTCGGCGATCTCGAGTTCAGTCCGTGATAGCGAGAGTGCGGCATTGTCGACCGTCGTCCGGAAGAAGTCCCACTCGTCGTACATCTCCTGGAGGATTTTCTCCGAGCCGCCGTCCTCGAGGTAGGCGTCGATACCCGTCGCGATGGCGTACCAGCCCGGGAGGATACAGCGCGACTGGGTCCAGGAGAACACCCACGGAATCGCTCGCAGATCCTCGACGGTACGTTCGCCCGACCGGGAGGCTGGCCGCGAGCCAAGATCGAGGTTTTCGATGACGGTGATCGGCGTCGCCTGCTCGAAGTACTGGACGAACCCGTCGCTCTCGAGCAGATCACGGTACTCCTGGCGAGCGGCGTTGGCCATCGTCTCCATCGCGTCCATCCACTCGTCGGGAATCTCTTCTGTCGGGTTGTTGATCGCGTTGTGACGTGCGCGCAGTTGGGCGTTTACCATCTGTTCGATGTTGCGCTCGGCGATACGCGGGTTGCCGTACTTCTCGGCAATTGCCTCGCCCTGCTCAGTGAACTTGACCTGCCCCGTAACGGTGCTGTTTGGCAACGCGAGTAACGCCTCGCCCATCGGCCCGCCGCCGCGAGAAATCGAGCCGCCGCGGCCGTGAAACAGCCGCATCGTTACGTCGTAGTCGTCACAGATTTCGCCCAGTCGGCGCTGGTTCTTGTACAGCGACCAGTTCGCCGCGAGGAAGCCGTTCTCTTTGTTCGAGTCGGAGTAGCCAAGCATGATCTCCTGGGTCTGTCCGCGAGCCTCGAGCGCCTGGCTGTAGGCTTCGTTCTCGAACAGCGTGCCCATGATGCGCCGGGCACCGGAGAGGGCGTATTCGGTCTCGAGCAGCGGCACGATGTCGAGTCCGCAGTGTTCGGGCAGGGAGACGACACCGGACTGATCGGCGAGGAACAGCACCTCGAGGACGTGGCTTGGCTCGTCGGTCATCGAGATGGCGTAGGTGTCGATGGCCTCGACGCCGTACTCGGTCTGCCAGTCGCCGAGACTGTCGAACAGCCGAAGCACGCGGGCGGAGTCGTCCGAGAGGCCGTCGGTGTCGCTGAGGTCGATCACACGCTCGTCCTGCAGGATAGCATCCGTCAGTAACTCGACGCGCTCGTCTTCGTCTAAGGCGTGGTAGTCGATTCCTTCACCCTCGAGGGCGTCAGCGATGGCGTCGGTGTGTTTTTGCTGGTGTTCGCGCAGGTCCAGACTGGCCAGCGAGAAGCCAAACGTTGCGACCTGCCGTCGAATTGGATCGACATGGGCGGTGACGACGCTTTCGCCGCCGTTGTTCTGGAGACTCTCCGCGATGACCTCGAGATCCTCGAGCAGTTCGTCGACGGTTTCGTAGCCGCCGGGGCGAACATCGCCGACGCGGTCGAGGCGCTCGCGCATGAGCTTGAGTTTCTGGCGGTACGGTTCGCCGGGGTAGCGATCCTCGGCTTCGCGGGCGCTTCCCGGAAGCCGCTCCCGATCTGCCTCGAGCGTCGCCTGAAACGCAGAGCCCGCGTCGATTCGGCTGCCATCCTGACTGAGCACGCCTGAGAGCCGTTTGAGTTGTTCGCGGTAGCGCTCGAGGACGAGTGACCGCTGGCGCTCGAGCGTGTTGGCCGTGACGTCGGGCGTGACGTATGGGTTCCCGTCCCGGTCGCTGCCGGCCCACGAGCGGAACTCGAACAGTTTGGGAATCTCGAGGTCGCCGTCGACTTCCTCGTCGATGGCATCCGCAAGTTCGTCGTACACCTCGCCAACGACGTCGAACAGCGTGTTCTCGAGATACCACTGGACATTGCGTGCCTCGTCTTCGGGTTCTGGCTGGCGGTTCCGAACCTGCGGCGTCTGCCAGAGGCTCGTCACTTCCGAATCGATATCGCGCCAGACCTGCTCCGACTCCTTGTCTGTCAAGAGCCGTTCGTCCAGCGTTTCGAGGTCGGTCGCAATCGCTCGCAGCTTCGATTTGACCGTTTTACGCCGGGCTTCAGTCGGGTGGGCGGTAAACGTCGGCTCGATGAGTACGTCATCCAGTACCTGCTGGACGGTCTCGAGGTCGTCCGCACCGAGTTGCTCGGCTGCCGTCTCGAGGCTGTCCTCGAGCGTGCCCTCCTGTGATGCCTCGCGGATTGTTCGCACGCGCTCGCGCTCCTCGGCGAGATTAATCAGTTCGAAGTAGGTCGTAAACGCCCGCGCGACGACCCGCTGTTGGTGTGGTGAGAGCGTTTCGAGTTCCGAGATGAGTGACTCCCTCGAGTCGATATCCCCTGCGCGGTAGTCGATTGCTGTCTGGCGACAGGACTCGACCGTCTCGAACGACTTTCGAGAGGTTTGGCCCTCAAGTACGTTTCCAAGGAGTTCCCCGAGTTCGCGAACGTCCTGGCGAACGTCTCTGTTATGGAGTTGCATATCACGTCGATTGCGCTGGGGGTCTAAAAATCCCTCGCAGGCCGATTCACTATATAGTGGCTTACTTTCTGAGATAGTACAGTACAGGTGTGCATGAGTAATAGGGCCTGAGCAGTTCGTTCGAGACGACGACACATGCCCTACCGGGCGAATTCTGGTCTCTCGAATAGCGGCCTCTCTCAATACTCAGTCGCCGCGTTTCCGAGAAAGCCCTGATTCAGAAGTTCTTCGTACTATGTTGACTGTACATATACTCAGTGTTGTCTTCGCATCGATGCTTCTCCTCGAGATAGGGACTAGTTGTGCCACTCAGCAGCCGCTTTCGGCTGCGTTCACATCTTGTGTTGTACAGTCCTACTAGAATGCTGTGATGGAGAACGGCGTTTCCCTATAGACAAGAGGTCCCTTGAAGAAGAGAACAGCGCTCGAACGAAGCCAACCGTTCTCGTAACGTGTTACTTGACCAGGTACTGTTCGGTTGCGTCTCTCACACTGACTCGAGGTTACGCATTTTGCATGAACAACGCAAAGTACAGTCGCATCGCGCCTAGGAATACCGCGACGAACGTGAGCACGCCGAGCCCTGTTCCGGGATACCCACCACCGAGGGCGGTCCCGATTGCGTTCGCGAGCGCGCCTGCAACGGCGAGTGTCACCAGCAAGTACGCGATGTTTCCAAGCCAGTACACCGCGTCTGCAATCGAGTCGGCTCCGAGTCGTGCTGGTTCGTCCATAGAAATACTACAGATGGATTCCCTATAGCTGTTGTGCGCAGGTACTGGCTCAGTTACTCGTGGTGCTCGAGTGGTCTCGTCCGTTCTCCGAGAGATATTTTAGCGAACACTCAGGTACTCTCTCACTGTCTGAACCGATGGTTATGACAAATAGCCCTCGAGCAGATATTCTGGGCGGTGGCATTCCGTTTGGATTGCTCTGTCTCGCAAACGTCGAAGCGGGAAACCTCCTCGCAGTGATCGCATTCGGGTCCCTGTTCCTCGGAACCGTGATCGTCTGTGTGTCGGCGACCGCAGCGGCGTGGGTCAGTGCCAACAGAGCGGTGTACATCGGGTTCGTCGCACTCATTGCGCTCGGTGGGCTTCTCGACTGGATTCTGTGGTGAGTGCAGACTGATTTCTTGGTCACTACGGATGCGTATTCATCAAGATTGAATTCGCTCTATGAAGGTCACAGTTCGGTTCACTGTTCGCTCGAACCACGGATTCTCGGTGAAAAAGAAGTGGTCTCCCGGTGGTGTACGCAGTTCGACATCCACACCCGCGATGTTGAGGGCGTCACGGTACGCACGCGTTTCACGCATTGTGAGCCACTCATCGTCTTCTGCAAGGTACAGTAGCGTCGGCGGATGCGAAGATGTAACGCGCTCACGTGGTGACGCTTCTTGGTACTGTTTGGGGATCTCGGTCGGCGACCCGCCCATGAAGTCTGCTGTTTCACCGTGTTCTTTCGCACCGAGTAGGTCGTAGGGGCCATCGAAACAGACGAGTCCATCGACCGTCATCGCAGCGTTTTCGTATTCGTCATCGGGTGTCGGTTCGCTCGCCGCAGTTGCCCCGGTCAAAGCAGCGAGATGGGCTCCGGCTGAGTGCCCGCAGAGTACAATTTGGTGTGGCGTGATTCCGAACGGCTCCTCGTGTCGAATCCAGCGAACCGCACTCTTTACGTCCTGTACTGCAGCCGGATACGTCGCTTCGCCGGAACGCCGATAATCGGTCGTCAGCGCAGGGATACGTTGCTCGGCGAACGCTCGACATCGGTCGTCAAAGAACGACCGGTTGCCGCGATTCCAAACGCCGCCGTGAAGACAGATGACGACCGTGTCTCTCCACTCCTCGGTAGACGGAAGAAACACGTTCGCAAGAAGGTCGCGTTCAGGGGTTTGTTTGAAACGGATATTTTGTTCTTCAATGACACTACCCATGGGAACTAAGTAACGACACGTCCACAAAAATGTTCGCAGAGAGTGGTCAGTTACACCGGGGAGTGCGATCTATGGTACCCAATTTACTTCCCTCACTGATCACTGCGTGCAACTGCAGCACAGATAAAAAAAGCAGAATACGGGAGCGTTCGCCAATCATCAGTTCGTACTCACGATCTTGATCACAGATACTGAGTCCACACAGCGTACACAACAGATAAAATGCGATCTATTCTCGTCTGTTTCGTGATTACTACTGCTGTGGACATACTCTAGCAAAAGAGTCTTTGGACGATCAACTCTCAGAGTAGCGTATGTCCGACTGTATCTTTTGTGACATTGTCGACGAAGAGGAATCTACCCACCGAATTTACGAGGACGAGGAAAGCCTCGCCTTCCTCGACATCGAGCCGACCAACCCCGGACACGTGCTGGTTGTTCCGACGGCTCACTACGAAACGCTGACGGATATGGAAGAGACATTCGTGGGTAGCGTGTTCCAGACCGCTTGGCGTATAGCGGACGCCATCGAGTCGGCCTGTAATCCGGACGGAATAAACATCGTCCAGTCGAACGGGACTGCTGCTGGTCAAGAGATTTTCCATGCACACGTCCACGTCGTACCGCGGTACGAGGACGACGATGTGACCCTTCACTGGGCTTCCGGCGACTCTACCGAGAAGTCAAATCAAGAGGTTGCCGCCGCCCTCCGTAGCGAACTGTGAGAATGTGCTAATTCGTACTCACGATCTTGATCACGTCGCCCTCCTCGAGTTCGTACTCGTCGCTCACTTCCCGACTCGATTTCGCGTTGACGGCGTGCAGGTAGCCGTCGCCGATATCGGAGTGGACGGCGTAGGCGAGGTCGACGGGCGTCGAACCGTCGGACAAGAGAAAGGCATCGGGTAGAATATTCCCGCTGCCGTCGGACCACTTCGCGGCGTCTTCAACTGGATACGCTGTGATGTGCTCGAGTAGGTCGTAGACGGCGTAGTTGAGCGCGCCCTGGACACCGGTGCCGTCCCAGTTGGTCATCGTCTCGCGGAGTCCCTCGAGTGCCTCGCGCTGGGCGTCGGTGACGTCGTCGCCGATTGCGAGTGACTTGTCGCCAGGGTCGTAGTCGACGAGACCGTTCTCTGCTGCCCGCCGGAGCGCGAGTTCGCCCTCCGCAGTCGTCGGGATGACGGGTTTATCGAGTTCGAGTAGCTTTTCGACGTTCTCCTCGGGAGCGACGTCGATTTTGTTCGCGGCGACGACAATTGGCTTGGTGCGCTCGCGAACAAGACGGGCGAGTTCCTCGCGGTGGCTATCCTCCCACTGGATCGGGTCGGCCGGGTAGTCGAGTTCGCGCAGGACTTTTGCGATCTGGGTCGGTGAAGCGCCAAAGCCTGAGAGCATGTCCGCCAGCACGTCGTCGATATCGAAATCGGGCGAACGAGACTTTCGCTCGACGGATTCCCAGTTGTTTTCGACGATACCTGCAAGCCAGAGGTCCATCTCCTCCTCGACGAAATCGATGTCCTCGAGTGGGTCATGTTCGCCGATGTCGACGGGTTCGCCCTTCTCGTTCGTGCCACCGGAGGCGTCGATCACGTTGACGATGACGTCGGCGTTCGTGAGTTCATCGAGGAACTGGTTCCCCAGGCCTTTCCCCTCGTGTGCACCGGGGACGAGTCCGGCGACGTCGATCAGTTCGATTGGGACGTAGCGTTTGCCGTCCTCGCAGTCGTCAGCGTTACAGCGCTCGTCGCGCTCGAGGCACGGACACTCCGTTCGGACGTAGCTGACGCCCCGATTAGCGTCGATTGTCGTGAACGGGTAGTTGGCGACGTCAACCTCGGCCATGGTCGCCGCGGTGTAGAACGTGGACTTGCCGGCGTTTGGTTTTCCGGCAAGTGCAATCGAGAGCATGCGTCCTCGTAGCATCGTGGGTTCAAACTGTCTTTCGATTGTGTGTCTCGCGCTGGCGTCGACAGCCGCTCGCAGCTCTCGGTGGGACGACCAAGTCAGCCGCCGAGGCCAGTTCTGCTTTAAAACACAAATCCGTGCATCCGATGGCACTTGCACCAAGCGTCCCACCAACCGAATGCGCGGTTGCTCCCGTTCGACACAGTTGACTCGAGCACTGGTCCGCGCGTTGCATGATCGGAATAGATGTGGTGGGTGCTGGCGTCGCGCTCGCACTCGCGGTTGGAATTGGATTGTGTGCTCACGAGTGGTCGCATGCACTCGTACTCCGATCTGCAGGAATCGATTTTACCCTCGAGTATCTCCCAGATCGCTCGAGCGGACCGCTTGGACTCCTTGCGAGTTGTCCGTGGGCTGTCGTGGAACCCCAGCCTACCGGCCGCGATTCTGCCTGGGTGCTTCGAATCGCGGCGCTCATGCCACTGTTGCTTGCCGCTCCCGTCCTCGCACTTGGTGCTGCGGGGTATCTGACCGCCGCGACGCCGGCTGTCACGGCAGCGGCGATTGGCTGGCTCGCCTGCTCGATTCCAAGCCCACAGGACTTCTCCGTTGCCTTTCACGCCGAGCAACTGCTCGAGGAAGCGACGGACACGAGTGCGGTGGTAACGTGTTCCCGCGCTGACTGACGGTCGCCGGGTATCACCGTGTAGTGTGTTGCGTCCTCGAGTACGGTTGCGTCTTCGCTCTCCAATCTGTTGCTCTTGATGGGGACGAACTGCGAAAAACTGTGGCGGGCGACAGGTATCTGCGCCCGCAAGTAGATCTGTCCGCAGCGTCGGCCACACAGCCACGAATGGCCGATACTGCATGAGCACGAGTGATCCACCGGCGCTCACAGGCGATCTGGTGCCGATACGTCGGGGTCGGCATCACGCCGACAGTTGTATTACTGTTTGTTCAGCAATAAACCTATCTCTTAGCGCGAATACGACCAAAAGGTTGGATTTAGTGCCTGAACGTATTTCTTGGACCTGTCCTTGGTCGAAACTGTTGTATTCTTGAATGAGTAGCTGCCGGCAACTCTCCGTTTGTACACGTCGCTCCGACTCCGTGATCGGTTGCTCGCTGGTCCCCAGTTTAGGGATCGGCCTTCGTCGGCGCTCGTCGGTCAGTCAATTCTGAGCTGATCAGTGCATCGTGACTGCGCCGAAGCCGCTCCGACAGCGCCTGATGAGAAATATCTAATTCGGAGGCCAGTTCCTCGAGTGTGACCTGTCGCGGGACATCGAAGTAGCCCAGTTCATGTGCCATCGTGATCGTCTCGTACTGGGTCTCCGTCAGCGGCGTCTCGAGTCGGTCGAGATCGAGGTCCGCCGAATCGGTTTCCGTGATCCGTGTGACGTTGACGTGATAGTCGTACTGCTCGAACAGCGCGTGCGAGGCAGACACCGACTTGCGGTCGTGATACAGCAACCGAAGCGACCACGTGTTGTCGTGGCTGCGCGCCGACAGCATCGCCCCGTTGTTGCTCGAGACGATCTCCTGAAACAGTTTGATCTCCGATCCAAACTCGAGTCGGAACAGCCAGCGAGTGGCGCTTGCCCCAGTCGACTGTGTCTCGCCACTCAGGCAGGCGACGACCGAAACCGATGGATCGTCCTCGAGTGCGCGTTCGACCGTGTGTCGGTCTGGACCCGAGACGTGAACCAGCGGTGCTGTATCACCAATCAATCCGCCAACCTCACATTCGAACGTCGGGACGCGATCAAACGTCCGTGCGAGTCCAAGCCGTTCAGCCGGAATCTCGAGTTCGACGACCGTAGTCATCACCGGAATCCACCACAGAGACGTATAGACGCGTTGGGTTTCCGGTAGCCTTTCCCGCCACCCAATTCGGGTGAGAGTCAGTGTAACCAAACGGTCGGTTTGAGTAACCAATTACGCTGGCACTACTGTCGGTGACGAATACACTGCACTGGCCAACGCCCCCGTCGCTTTTCGAATCGAGGCAGTCTCACCCGTCTCGAGTCACTCGGTCTTGTCGCCAATAGATTTCGACGACACTCTCACTGCAAGCATTGACGTGGCCACTTCAGGGAGGGCTGTTTACCCGTCCTATGACGATACCTGTCGCATGGATATCCCGACTGATCGGCACCTCATTATGGTGATCGTCGCGACCGGGTTCGCGGTCCTCATCGGCGACTGGGCCGGTGGACTCGTCCACGCAGAAGCGACCGGGCTCAAGGAGATCGGCCTCCGCGTCGGATTAGGTGTCGTCTTCTTTGCTATTCTGCTCGGCCTCTGGTATCAGTTCGAACGGATCGTCGACGACTCGAGTGAGGAGTTTCTGTTCTCTCGAGCAGTATGCACCGCTCACGACGTTGTTCGCGGTGAGGAAATGGGGTCGGAGGGATTTGAACCCCCGATCGACTGATATCTCCGGTGCGCCTCGGAACTCCAGAGGGTCATCACACGGACACTGATCAGGTGTCCGATCAGTATATCAGTCTGGAGTGTCGTCCCGGGCGCGGTGCCTCTGGAGTCAGTCGCCATCCCTGGCTTGGCCACGACCCCTCGAGCATACGTTGGGGGATCCGCCCTAAAGTGGTTTCGATTCGAACCGTTACAACCAGGGGGCGCGTTCCTCGGTGTCGGTCGAGTCGTCGCCGGGAGACGACTTTGTGTCACCGCCGGTGCTGTCGTCGCCGTCACCAGCGTCACTCGAGTCAGTCGAACTCTCTCCCAGACTCCCGCCGTCGGTGAGCGGGCCGGTTCCGACTGCGGGGGCGAACGAGTCGTCGTCATCATCGTCCGAGTCGCCGCCGCGCTCGAGTGGGAGATCGAGGGCGAACAGGCCGGCGACGATGAGCGCGGCGAGTGGGGCCTGGCCGAACGTATCGGCGACCAGCGCGATTGGGAGCAAGCCCAGCGCAACGGCGCTCCCGAATCGGAAGCGGTCGAGGTCCATGTACTCACGCAGGTACGGGCCGGTGAGTGCAATGGCGAGCGCGAAGGCGACGCCAACCGTCGCGGAGAGCGTCGCGTTCATCACGAGCGCGGGGTCGTCCATGAGGACGAACGCCATGCCGTTCAGATCGAGACTCGCAACCAGTCCGAGGCCGATGATGACGGCGGGGCTGGGGAGATACTCGCCGATAGTCGCACTCGCGGTTTTTGCGGCGATTGCGAGGATTACCAGGGCGGCGAAGCGCTCGAAGATAACGATATCGAGGACGCTCTCGATTGCCGGCGCGAGCGCGGCCTGAATGGCCGCAAGTAGTATGAGCGGAATCCCGACTAACAGGACTATCGTCGCCTGCTCGCGGGGCGTGCCGCTCATCTCCGCGAGGATGACGGCGACGGTTGCACTGCCACCGAAGATGAGCAGTCCGACCTGAACTGCCCCCATCGGACTGTCGAGTGCGCCCGCGAGGATCAGCGCCGGGAAGACGCCGTCGATCAGCGGGAGCATCATTACCAGCGCCAGCAGCCGCGTGTCACCGCCGACTAATCGCTCGAGGCGAAGGGCAATCGGGTGTTGAGAGGTACTCATCGGTCAGGGACAGTGGCCATGACCCGAGGCCGGTGGGTAATAGGGTGGACGATGCCGTAACTGGGACGTCGGCGTCCAGTTCGTCCAGGTGTGGCCCCGTGCTGTGAGTTTGCGTTTGCGATTCCCGAATGTAAACGTGAAGGCGGAGTCACTGCTCACCTTGCCACCGATTCGGGAATCGATTGTACTCACAGCGTACATATTTGATGAAACGATGGGATTGTCAATAAGCGTTGTGTGAGACCGGTTTTCACGATCAGTCGCGTTCCCGACACTAACGTGCAGGTCCGGGCGTCGGTGTACTGATCTGCAACCTCAACCGGTGACGAAACGGAAAACGCGTTACTCTGGCGGCGCAACAACGATAATCTCGCCGCGACTCGAGACGGTTACATAACACCCGTGGTAGGAAAAGGAAACGAGTGTGGGGTGTGGACGATGTCGGCCATGGGCCATGAGTTCGGTCATTGCCTCGGTGTCGATGGAGTTAAACAGTGGCGGCATCGCGTCGACAGCCTCGTCGACGATGGTTGCAACGGTTGTGACGACTGTGACGACGACTGCATCAGATTCGTCAGTGTCGAATTCGGTGCGGATGACTGATTCGGGATCTGTCTCGAAAAACGCGTCGGCAGCAGCCACCGATTCAGCACGAGTCGTGTTATTATTCATTACTCCACATACGGATAGCGGAGTGGTAAGCGGCCGCGCTGACTAGTCAGCGTGCGTCTGCACCGGATTTTTCGAACAAGTGTCTGAAGACGATCTGTTGGGCTTTGCGGAGGTGCTGGTTGAACGTCTGGCGTGTCACACCGAAACTCGCCGCGAGTTCGTCGCCGGTACTGGTCCGGGGAGTCTCGAAGTAGCCACTGTAGTAGGCCGCATCGAGCGTTGCCAGTTGGCGGTCAGTCAGCGCATCCCGCACGACATCGGCCAGCAACTGCGGCGAGTAGACGAGGTCATCGTCGACCAGTTCGACCCCGGTGTGGAACTGTCGAATGCCATCCGCAACACGGCGATACTCGACATCACCCGGCAGTTCGCCGAGAAATCGAACCTCGTCGTCGGCAACGATGATCGCACAGGGCTGTCCACCGAGCGTCTGGAACAGTTCCGAGACCGTCGCTGACTCCGCACGCGCCTCGAGACGGCTGTATCCCTCCGTCGTGCTGAGCAGTCGGACGTCCGTGTAGTGGGGAACCTCGTCGATGGCAGCGAGAAACTCGCTCGCGGAGAGGTCGGCCGTGCCCATGTACTGGACAGTGCCGTTGTCGGGGACGGAGACGACGGATTCGATATCAATGCGTCGTTCGGTGGGCGTCTCGTTGGAACTGTTGGTATCGCTGTCACCGTCACTGTCGTCACCGGTATCGACATCGGACTCGTCGCTGTCGTCGATTGCATCGGGAGCGCCACGGAGCGACGGCGGCACGGCAGACTGGTCGACACGAAACTCGAGGTGGCGCATGTGGTCGCTGGTCAAGCGGTCCTCGCGCTGTTTGAGCGCTGTGACGTCCTCGAACGCGAGGACAACGTACTCGACAGTGCCGCCGTCGGCCACAACGGGACAGGAGTTGGTTGTGAGCCACCGTTTGGTGCCATCCGGAAGTTCGATCCAGTGTTCGAAGCCGAAAACGGGGTCGCCAGTTTCGAACACACACGTAACGGGATGGTCAGCCGGCGGAATCGGCGCGCCATTGTCGTCCGTCAGCGGCCACGTCGCCGGACCCGCCGTCTGACTCGTCAGTTCCGCCATCGAGATACCAAGCGTCTCGGTTGCCCGTTCGTTTGCAAACGCGATTGCCCCGCTCGAGTCGATGACGAGGGTGCTGATCGGCCCGACAGTGAAAATGCGCCGGGCGAGATCGGCTGGGAGGTGCCGAGCATCGCTGTCCGCATCGGACTCAGCAGCCTCGTGTGTCTCCGTTCGACCCCAGTCGGCAGGATCCGTCATCGAACCACCACTGGGAACTGATAGAACGCAGGATTGAGTCGGAGTGACTGTCTATTCGCTCGAGGGGTTCCGTCGACGAACGTCCGGTTTCTAGTTGTTTCATGCCCTGTACACACCATACGCCTACTTCGTTGTCAGCGAATATGAGTTGCGCGAGGAAACTGACAATCGAATATCTTCTTTGGCATGAGTAGGTCTGCTTTCTTCGCATCCGATTCGAGACGTCACTGCTCCGAAAGAATCACTGGTGGCCAGCGGTCTCGTCCGGAAAGAGTTGTTCCGGAAGGTACGCCGAAACGACCCAGTTCGGCGCGTTGACGACCTGATTGATTTTCAGATCGACAGCGACTGAGCACAGGATATATGCTTCTTCGCGCGCGAGGCCGCGCTCGCTGTGGAGATGATCGACCATCCCTCGAACGGCCTGTTTCGTCGCTTCATAGAGATCCGAATCGACTCCCGTCGTGCCGTACATGGGTTCGTCGCGGCCACTTGCGACGGCCGTTTCAAACTGGGGTCGCTCGAGCGAGCGATCTGACTGCAGGCTGAAGCGACAAGTGACGGACATCGGTGCCTCGAGGCCGTTGATACAGACCTCGCCGTCGCCCTGAGCAGCATGGCAGTCGCCGATACTGAACAGGGCGTTTTCGACGGCGACAGGCAGGTGCAGCGTCGACCCCGCAGTTAAGTGCTTAATATCGAGATTGCCACCGACGGATCGTGGCGGGTTCGTGCTGTGTTCTCCGTCCGCAGCAGGTGCAACGCCAATCGTTCCAGGGAACGGCTTGATCGGCACCTCGATGCCGTTCGTAAAGTGCGCAACGCCGTCCTCGAGGTCCCAGACGTGTATCGCAGGCTCCGGAAACTCCTCCGGAAGCAATCCGAGACCCATCTCACCCGGCAGGACGAGCGTGTATCCCCAGCCCTGATGTTCGAGTGCCAGAATTTCGACGGAGAGGACGTCACCGGGCTGGGCACCCTCGACTGCGACTGGCCCCGTCAGCGGGTGGATCTGGTCGATATCCAGCGACGGAAGGTCCGCGACCGTCGACGCTCGCGTGAGTTGGCCGTTCGTGGCATCTCGACACTCAAACTGGACGACGTCGCCGGGATCAATCGTCAGCACTGGCTCGAGGGCATTGTTCCAGACGCTGTGTATGGTTTCGTCGGTCGCTGGCAGGTGGTGATCGATTGCAGTGTTCGTCTCCGACATTCAGTGACTAGACGGCCTGACAGATGATAAACTGTTCACTGGTTGGGGCCGATGACTGTTTTTTGGCACACACAGATAGTGCGTGCTGATCGTAGGACCCATGTGAACGTGTATCTTCCTGACAAACGGTTCTATCTCGCAACCCTTTTTGCTGACGGCTTCGGACGGTTTACATGGCGAACGACGTTCCCGAGCACGAGCCTTATTTGTCGAAGCTACAGGTACCGGAAGCGCTAACGTTCGACGACGTCCTCTTGCGACCCAAAGAGAGCCGTGTCGAACCAGACGATGCAGACCTCACCTCGCAGGTCTCGAAAGACGTCGAGGTATCAGTGCCGATTCTTTCAGCAGCGATGGATACCGTCACCGAGAGCCGCATGGCTATCGCAATGGCTCGCCACGGTGGACTCGGTGTCCTTCATCGCAACATGAACATCGACGAGATGGTCGAGGAAATCGGCCGCGTTAAAAGCGCCGACGAGCTCATCATCCCACAGGATTCAGTCGTCACCGCTGACCCCGAGATGTCCGTCCGCGAAGTCGACAGCCTGATGGCCCGCGAAGGCGTCGGCGGTGCACCCGTCGTCAACACTCGCGGTGAAGTCCTTGGTATCATCTCGAGTACGGACATCCGCCCACATCTCGAGGTCAACGAGGACGACCCGGTCACGGAGGCGATGACGGACGAAGTCATCACGGCCGGGGACAAGATCGAGCCACGCGATGCGTTCGAGTTGATGTACGAGCACAAGATCGAACGCGTGCCGGTGGTCGACGACGAGAACCTCCTCGTGGGTCTCGTCACGATGCAGGGCATTCTCCAGCGTCGTGAGTACGAGGAAGCTGTCCGCGACGACGACGGCAAACTCCGCTGTGGCGTCGCCGTCAGTCCCTTCGAGATGGACCGTGCCGAGGCCGCAGACGAGGCGGACGCGGATATCCTCTTTATCGACACCGCTCACGCACACAACCGAAACGTCATCGACGGCGCTCGAGAGATCAAGGAGGCTGTCGATGCGGACGTCGTCGTCGGCAACGTCGGCACTCGCGAAGCGGCCGCCGAACTGGTCGACTTTGCAGACGGCATCAAAGTCGGCATCGGGCCGGGCTCGATTTGTACGACTCGAGTCGTCTCCGGGGCGGGGATGCCCCAGATCACGGCCGTCGCGCAGGTCGCAGATGTCGCGAGCGAACACGACGTTCCCGTCATTGCAGACGGTGGCATTCGATACTCCGGTGATGCGATCAAGGCAATCGCAGCCGGTGCGGACGCAGTCATGCTCGGCTCGTACTTCGCAGGCACCGAGGAGGCACCGGGCCGCGTCGTCACGATGAACGGCAAGAAGTACAAGCAGTACCGCGGGATGGGCAGTGTCGGTGCGATGAAATCCGGTGACAGCGACCGATACCTCAAAGAAGAACCGGACGAGGAAGAAGACTATGTCCCCGAGGGTGTCGAAGCCGCGACGCCGTACAAAGGGACACTCAAGTCCGAACTCCACCAACTCGCTGGCGGTATGCAGTCGGGGATGGGCTATGTCGGCGCGCCGACGATCCCCGAGTTCAAAGAGCGCAGTGAGTTCGTCCGCGTCTCCTCGGCCGGGCAGGCTGAGAGCCACGCTCACGATGTCGTGATTACGGACGAAGCGCCGAACTACTCACCGGATAGCTGATAAATTCGTCTGTCAGACGTCCATCGCGGGCGTTGCAAATGCTCCTTCGTCGAGTTCCGGTTCGTACTCCTCGAGCGCCGCGCGGACGAGGGCGAATACGCTGTCTTTCCCCCAGCGAGCCGTGTTGATGTGCAGGTCGTAGAACTCGCGGTCGTTGAGATCGATGTCGTAATAGGACTGATACCGACCCGCCTCACTGACTTCTCGAACACGCATCTCTGCTTCGGTCTCGAGTCGGCCCTCGATGCGCTCGAGGCGGACGGATTCGGGGGCATCGAGCCAGATTCGCAGGTCGGCACGTTCGCCGGCGAGCCAGCCAGCGAGTCGTGACTCGAGGATGAAGGGTTTGTTTGCCGTGCCCCATTTCTCGGCGATTTGCTGGAGCCGTTGATCGAGTGCGCGGTCGATCTCGTCGGATTCCTCGGCTTTAGCCGTTAGTTGGTTGAGACTCATCTCGCGGTCTTCGGCGAGTTCACGGAAGATGTCGCCGCCGGAGACGTACGGACAGCCAATCGCGTCAGCGAGGCGTTCACACAGCGTCGTCGCGCCACAGCCAGGTGGCCCGGAAACGGTAATAAACAGACTCGTTTCGATCTCCGCTGTCGATGTCTCGAATGAAGCCATATGTATCCAACAACAGGAGATCTGAAAAGCAATCCGACTCCAGCCATGAGGTGGGAAGACCATCGCATCGATGGGCACTCCGGTGTGAACGCAGCAAAGAGAAACGCATACAGTTGTTCAGTGCCGACTCACCAGTGTGAATCGCCGCAGCGTACTGCAGTCCGCAGGTGCACTCGGAATGGCTGGACTTGCAGGCTGTCTCGAGGGGGTCCAGGAACATTTCGGTCTGCAAGGAATCGTCCCACTCGAGATCTACAGCGAGGCCGAGGACGCGTACAACCTCCAACTGCAGGCTCGAGAAGACGAGACTGGACGCGAAACGTACGACGAGAGCTATGCGGTCACGCCAGAAGAGAGTATTGTGGCCCCGAATCTCGAACGGACGAACCAGAATCTACAGGTTGTCAAATACGAGCGAGACACCGACAATTCGATTGCTCGAGCCGTGTCTATCACCGACGAAACGGAACTCATAGTGGTGTATATCCGCGATGACGATCTCGTCGTCGAGGTCCGACAGAGCGACGACGTCGAGGTATACGATGGCGACGACGGCGAAATCGAGGCTAACGCGACGGATCTCGACGAGAACGGCGAGACGGACACCGAGGACGAACACAGCGAGTCCGACTAGCCCAACTCAATTGATTGCCGGTGATCAGTTACGGATACGGATGGAACGCACGCTCGAGTCGCGGCTCGAAGCCTAACTCGTCCGGGACGGTCTCAGCTCGTTCGCCGAAGAACGGCTCGCCGGTAAACAGCGGCTGTGCCTCGGGGATGACGACGCGAACCGCTTCGAACCCGATAGCAGAGACGTCCCGCGTCGTTATCCGCGCTGCAGACGGCGTCAGTCCTGCGTCCGTTACCCGCTCGAGAAGTGCCTCGAGTGCGTCCTGACCTGTCACCTCACCATCCGGGCCGACACTCGCTGCGGGAACCGTTCCATCGACATCGACGAATTCCTGAACGGTGTCCGGGAACATTGCATACTCTCCAATCGAACCCGATTGGTTGGCTGCGTTTGCCGCACCGATATCACGCAGTTCCATCCAGTTCTGGAGTGCCTCCTCGAGCGCCGAACTCGCGGCCTCCGTGGCATCCAGCCCTGCTGCGGAGCCGGCTGCAAACGCGGGCCACTCCGAGCTGTCAGGGTCGACAGCCCCCCCTGCAGGGTCACGATGGACGGCGACGGCGACGACCGGGACGTCTACGTCCTGGGTGACCAGCAGCGGCGTCACCGACAGCCCTTCGCTTCGCGCCCGGCGCTCGAGAACGTCGAATCGCTCGTTCTCGACTGTCAATTCGAGCGGCTCAAAAGACGAGTACCAGGCGAGCATCGTCGCATCGCGTTCGATGACTTCTGTTAGCCCTGAGATGAGCGCGTCGACGGTCGACGAACCGAGGCCGAGGCCGGTCGTAATCGCGGGCACCAGCGACGGGCCGGGCTGGGGAAACTGGACGGCCGCGGCAGGAAGGTGAACCGCTTCTCCGGTGGCGAGATTCTCGCCAGGGACCCAGGGATACTCGCTTTTCGGATCGTACTCGGCATCGGCAGGTCGGACGAAGTCAGCGGGTGAGACCGGATTCTCGAGGTCACCTTCGCGTGCGTGAACAAACTCCGACTCGCGGTAGACACCGGCACAGTAGCGCTCGAGACTCTCGCCGACGCCTTTCATCAGTGCGGCGTTCCAGTCATCGGCGACGCCGGCGGCCTCTGTCGGCGCGGTCGCGTCGCTGAACCCGCTCGTGTTCGCACTCCGGGCCAGATAGTACGGCACCGGAAACGAGTGGATTTCGCCGATGCTTGTGACGATTCCAACCCGGTCGTCGATTGCCGCTTCGGCGTGTTCAACCGCGGCATCGAGGGCAAGCGACTCGTCATCACGCTCAAGTCTGCGGTCCCGTTCGTCCCCATCGCAGTCACAACCGGGGACGGGCAGAAACCGGCGGCGATTATGTGGTAGTTCGACGACACGGCCGATAATCGAGTCGTCGGCACCTTCGAAGACGCGAACGCACTCTCGGCCTGCAAGCGCGCCGGCGAGTCGGGCCGTGCTGCGGTCTGCGCTTGGTTTTGCAGCAGTCTCGTCAGTCGTCGACCCAACGCGCGTGCGAAGACACTCGAAACAGCCCGCGCCAGCACCGGCGGCAAAACCTGAGATGGCGGCGTCGACGCCTGGAAGGGGGTGGCCCCCAACACCACCGATTTCGACGGCGACCCATGGTGTTCCGCCCGCTCGAGCGGCCTCATTTGCCCGTAGGAATGTCTCCGAACCGGCTACGTCGCTGACAACACCAAATCGCGCGTCGGTCAACTCTGCGGGTTCGGCATCAACGACACCGATATCGACATCCTCGAGCGCAGTGGCGACGGTTTCATACACTGGATCGTCGCCGACAAGATGTACGTCCATACCTGACTGTTACTGTCTGTGAGTAAAAACGCCATGTTCGCAGTGGCGAACAGCGCCCTCGAGTCGGGCGTCAAACAGACTCGTGTACGTCATGCCGGTGCAACTGCAGAACGGTCGTGGTTGCACCGGTCCATCGGTACACAGACCGTCTCAGTTCTGGTCCGTTCCGCCGTCGGTATCCGTCGCTCCCTGTCTCGTCTCCGCAACGTCAATCGTCTCACCCGTTTCCTCTGCGGGCATGTCCTCGCCTTCCTTGATTGCCTGGGCTTCCTGTTCCATCGCCTCGATGTCCATCTCGGCGTCCTCGATTTCGCCGATGATCTCCGCGATGTCGTCGAGACCGATCAGTTCGCGCGTTTCGTCGTCAAAGTCCAGACTCTCGAGGGAGTCGCCGTCGTCTTTGACGTCACTGCCGGAGAGGTGCTTCCCGTAGCGGCCGACCATCGAGGTGAGTTCCTGGGGCATGACGAACGTCGTCGAGTCGCTCTGGCCGATCTCTTCGAGCGTTTCCATCCCCTGATCGATGATCGCGCGTTCGCCCATCGACTCGGCGGATTTTGCTCGTAGCACGGTCGAAATCGAGTCACCCTGTGCTTCGAGGATCTGACTCTGCTTTTCACCTTGTGCACGAATGATCTCGGACTGCTTGTTACCTTCTGCCTTCTCGACGGCACTGCGGCGTTCACCCTGTGCCTCGAGAATCATGGCACGGCGTTTGCGCTCTGCGGAGGTCTGTTGCTCCATTGCGCCTTTGACGTCGCGCGAGGGCGTGACCTCCCGAACTTCGACGCTTTCGACGCGGATCCCCCACTCGTCGGTGGGTTCGTCGAGTTCTTGGCGGATCCGCTCGTTGATCATCTCTCGCCGGCTGAGGGTGTCATCAAGTTCCATGTCACCGATAACTGCCCGCAGCGTCGTCTGTGAGAGATTCGAGACAGCGCGTTCGTAGTCGTCGACCTCGAGAAACGCCCGTTTGGCGTTCATCACGCGGATGTAGACGACAGCGTCGGCGGTGACGGGCGAGTTGTCGCGCGTAATCGCTTCCTGACTCGGCACGTCAATCGTCTGTGTTCGCATGTCGAATGCGTAAATCCGCGAGACGAACGGCGGGACGATGTTGAGGCCGGGCTCGAGCAGTTTTCGGTACTCACCGAAGACCGTGAGTGCGCTTCGCTCGTAGGCGTCGACGATTTCCACCATCGACCAGACGGTGACGACGACGAGAACGAGTGCGAGCGCCCCCACGAGGAGGAGTGGGTCCTCGAGTTGGAGTTGCAACGGCGTGAGTGCATCGAAATATGATACCATTATGCAAACTATGGGTTCTAGCCGAATAACTCTTGGCCGAAACGACGTAGGGAACGGGCAGAAACGAGACTGTGACGATTCGAGTCTCAACACTTAGGGATTATCGTAGGAGTTCATAGTTTCCTAACGACAAACCGAGAAACGTCGCTACTGACCATACTTCGAACCCTCCGGTTGGCTACGATAATCCCTAACTGGCTCGACAGCGCTTGCTCAGACAGATTGCTGTACCGATTGACTGGCGTACCCGCCGCCCGGGTCGCGGGTGCGCCGGTACTGACGGACAGGAACCCGTCTCACTCGTCGTTGCGCAAGCGCTCTAAGACTTCCTCGGCGTTGTCGACTGCTTTCTCCTTTTTGGCGGGGTAGGCTTCGACCTTGCCGCGGAAGGTGATGCCGTCGCCCAGTTTGACGTCGCCGCCGAAGGCAGCCTGCTTGTCGAGGCGCAAAAAGAGTTCGGTGTTTTCGGTGACGCGCTCGTCGAGTTCGTCGATCAGCGTGTCGAACGACTCGAGATCGGCCAGTCTCGAGAGGACGTGCCGAATGTCGTTGGCGTTCTCAACGCGTGCAGAAAGGACGAGAATCCGGTCACCGTAGTGGCCGTCGCTTTCGACGCGTTCGATTTCGAATGGGTCGCGTTCGTCGTCATCGCTCCCGGGAAGGAAGGTTCGAAGCGCCTCCTCGACGCGCTTTTCATCCTCGGTGGCGTAGCAGAACGTTCGTAAATCGACGTAGTGAAGCGGAATCTGGGGCATCTGCTGGTCTGTAGTATCCGGTGGCCACAGTGGCCGTGCTCTGGCGGTTATTCGTCGTCTTCGTCAGCGTCTGCGTCCTCGTCGGCTTCCTCGAGGTCGCTTTCGGGAACGCCGGTCTCTTGGCCGTCCTCAAAGCTAACGGTGTAGGTGGTGTCGCCGAACATCGACTCCATCGTCTGGGTGATGGTACCGATTTCGCCGTCGAACTCGCTGTGCTCGTCGTTCAGAACGACCTGGTCGTCTTTCTCGAAGCTCATAGCGTGAGATTCCCCGTCTGCCCGTAAAAAGGAACTGATTCGATAGCTCTGGCGAGACGATGGGGCACCGATCAGTC
Source organism: Natronolimnobius baerhuensis (assembly GCF_002177135.1). Taxonomy (NCBI): domain Archaea; kingdom Methanobacteriati; phylum Methanobacteriota; class Halobacteria; order Halobacteriales; family Natrialbaceae; genus Natronolimnobius; species Natronolimnobius baerhuensis. The sequence continues at coordinate 182,688 of NZ_MWPH01000002.1, read as the reverse complement.
TCGACTATCCGTGTTACTCTCGAGAACGTTTCCGTGCTCGTCGATTTCGTCGTTGACGATCCGCGTACTCGAGATGATATCGCCATCGTCGGCTTCGACGTGGGGGACGACAATGACCTCGAGCGGGTCGTGGCCGCGTTCGCGACGGATCTCGTTGATTCGCTCGCCGCCATCACGAGTTTCCGGCGAGACCACCAGATAGTCGAACTGCGGTTCGGTCGCGATGCCCGTTGGCTCCTCGAGCGGCCGGATCTCGAACTCGCGGTTCTGACTGGCGGCGAGCGCCTCGAGTTCGTCGGCGAGGGCGGCCTTGCGCGTGTCGTACGACCGAACGTGGCGTTCGACGTGGCGCGTCTTCGGTGCGAGGTCGTCACTCGTCAATCCGACAGTTACGTCTCCGAGTTCGAACGCCCGCTCGAACAGCCGTCGATGGCCGTCGTGAACAGGGTCGAACGTCCCACCAAGCGCGACGTCCATACCCGTGCTGACTGGCGCGGTGCGTATAAAAGGGTCGCCTCGCCGGACAGTCCACGCTGGCCACCGCCATACGCACCCAATTTATTTCGACAGCTGTCGAATGCCCCTTTCGCATTGTTTTTAGTGGTCGGATACAGTGTCACGGGTATGGGACTCGACGAGGATTCACTCGACTATCATCGCACCGATCCACCGGGGAAACTCGAGATTTCGACGACGAAACCGACGAACACGCAGCGCGACCTCTCGCTTGCGTACTCGCCCGGTGTCGCCGCACCGTGTCTCGAGATCGACGCAGACGAACGCGACGCCTACACGTACACGGCAAAGGGCAATCTCGTCGGCGTCGTCTCGAACGGCTCTGCAGTGCTCGGCCTCGGTGATATCGGCGCACAGGCATCCAAACCCGTCATGGAGGGGAAAGGCGTCCTGTTCAAGCGGTTTGCTGACATTGACGTTTTCGACGTGGAACTCGACGAGGAAGACCCACACAAAATCGTCGACGCCGTCAAAATGATGGAGCCAACCTTCGGCGGCATCAATCTCGAGGATATCAAAGCGCCGGAGTGTTTCACCATCGAAGAGCGTCTGCGTGAGGAAGCGGATATTCCGGTCTTCCATGACGACCAGCACGGAACCGCGATCATCTCCGGTGCGGCGCTCATCAACGCTGCCGACATCGCTGACAAGGACCTTGCGGATCTCGAGGTCGTCTTCTCCGGTGCTGGTGCGAGTGCAATTGCCTCGGCCCGATTCTACGTCTCGCTTGGCGTCAAGAAAGAAAACATCACGATGTGTGACTCGACGGGGATTATCACCGACGAGCGCGCTGCAAATGGCGACGTCAACGAGTACAAAGAGCAGTTCGCTCGAGACCTGCCCGAGGGCGACCTCGCCGACGCAATGGAGGGCGCGGACGTCTTCGTCGGCCTCTCTGCCGGTGGCATCGTCTCCCAGGAGATGGTGCGCTTGATGGGCGACGATCCGATCATCTTCGCGATGGCAAATCCCGATCCGGAGATCGGCTACGAGGACGCCAAAGACGCCCGCGACGACACCGTCATCATGGCGACCGGCCGCTCGGATTACCCGAATCAGGTCAACAACGTCCTCGGCTTCCCCTTCATCTTCCGTGGCGCACTCGACGTTCGCGCAACCGAGATCAACGAGGCGATGAAAGTTGCCTGCGCCGAAGCACTCGCGGAACTCTCTCGCGAAGACGTGCCCGACGCAGTCGTCAAAGCCTACGGCGACGACCCACTCCAGTTCGGCCCTGACTACATCATCCCGAAACCCGTCGACCCGCGCGTCCTCTTCCGTGTTGCACCGGCCGTCGCCGAAGCCGCGATGGAATCCGGTGCCGCACGCGTCGACATGGACCTCGAGGAGTACGAGGAGGAACTCGAGGCCCGCCTCGGCAAGTCCCGTGAGATGATGCGTGTCGTCCTCAACAAGGCAAAGAGCGACCCCAAGACGGTCGCGCTGGCCGAAGGCGAGAACGAGAAGATGATCCGCGCGGCCTACCAGATCCAGGAACAGGGCATCGCTGCCCCGATTTTGATCGGCGACGAGAGCGAGATTCGCCAGAGTGCGGCGAACCTCGGACTGGACTACGAGCCACAGGTCGCTGACCCGTCGGCTGGCGACTACGAGGCCTACGCCGAGCGCCTCCACGAACTTCGCTCCCGCAAGGGAATTACGCGAAGCGAAGCCGGCGAACTGATCCGTGGCGACTCGAATTACTTCGGCAGCGTGATGGTCGAACAGGGCGATGCCGACGCGATGTTGACTGGCCTCTCCCATCACTATCCCTCCGCGCTGCGTCCGCCGCTGCAGGTCATCGGCACCGCAGACGACGTCGACTACGCGGCCGGGGTCTACATGCTGACGTTCAAGAACCGCGTCATCTTCATTGCCGACGCGACGGTCAATCAGAACCCCGACGAGGACGTCCTCGCCGAAGTCACCAGACAGACCGGTGACCTCGCCCGGCGGTTCAACATCGAACCGCGCGCGGCCCTGTTGTCGTACTCGAACTTCGGCAGCGTCGACAACGAAGCCACGCGCAAACCCCGCCGTGCTGCGCAGCAACTTCAGAACGACCCAGATGTCGACTTCCCCGTCGACGGCGAAATGCAGGCCGACACCGCCGTCGTCGAGGACATTCTCGAGGGCACCTACGGCTTCTCGGAACTCGAGGAGCCCGCGAACGTACTCGTCTTCCCGAACCTCGAGTCGGGCAACATCGGCTACAAACTGCTCCAGCGCCTCGGCGGCGCAGATGCCATCGGCCCGATGCTGGTCGGGATGGACAAGCCGGTTCACGTCCTCCAGCGAGGCGACGAGGTCAAAGACATTGTGAACCTCGCGGGCGTGGCTGTCGTCGACGCACAGGATGAGTAGACAAGCGTAAGAAACGGGACTGCGAACGGTCGGACGAAATGCGTGAGCAGGCCTCCACGTCCCGTCGGCATCGCACGGCTCGAACGACGAGACGGCGCGTCCTCGCCACGGTCGGTGCCGTCGGACTCATTGGCATCGGGGGCCACACAGCAGTTTCAGCGCGGTCGCCTCCGGACTGCACTCGAGTCCTCGAAAATGTTGCAGACACGGACGTGCCTCAGGCGACGCCACAGCCGGTCGACGACGACATTTCGATGTTCCGACGTGGCCTTCGTCGATACGGCTACTACCCCGACGAGACCGTTCCAGACGAGGTTCGCGTCGACTGGTCGTTTCCGGTGAACCGTATCGGGCACACGGCGGCGAAATCGACGCCGAGACCGACGCCCGACGGCGAGACTGTTCTCATTGCGAGCGACACCGGAGCTATTCACGCCGTGACGCCAGAGGGCGAGCGACTGTGGACGCTCGAGACCGGCGCTGGAAACAGTCTCGGCTTTCACGGGACGCCTGCAATCGTCGGCGAAACGGCCTACATCGGCGGCTACGACGGCGCGTGCTACGCGGTCGATATTCCCACCGGCGAACTGCTCTGGCGAACCAGCGCCCGCGAGTTCGGCGGCTCGATTGCCATCGGCTCGAGTCCGGCCTACATCGACGGCACCCTTTACTTGCTCGCGGAGTACTCCAATCCGGCGAGTGGTGCGCTCTGGGAACTCGACGCCGAAACGGGCGCGACGACCTGGAGCGACGACGACATCTGGGGGATGCCCCATCCCTCGCCGGCAATCAACTGCGAGGCCGGGCGACTCGTTTCGGGCTCGAACGACGGCGTCGTCTACTGCTGGGAATTTCCCTCACTCGAGCGCGCCTGGACGTTTCAGGCGGGCGGCGAGGACGGCCCCGACGGGGACGAGATGGCCGGCGGGCAGTTCCATCTCGGCGCGGAGATCAAGGGCACGACACCGGTCTACGACGGCGCGGCCTTCGTCGGCTCGTGGGATGGGAATTTCTACCGGCTCGACCTCGAGGACGGCACCGAGGAGTGGGCCTTCGACACCGGCCGAGTAATCATGTCGAATCCGGCGGTCGACCCTGAGGAAGGCGTCGTCTACGTCGGCGGCGACGACAACCACGTCTACGCGCTCGAGGCCGAGACGGGCGAGGAGCTGTGGTCAGCGAATGTCGGCGGCAGCGTGATCGGCTCGCTCACCGCAACTGCCGAAACGATTCTGGTCGGCTCCTACGACAGCCATCTCTACGCACTCGAGAAAGCCACCGGCGAGCGCCGTTGGCGCGTCGAGAATCGCGGCCACGTGACGAGTGGGGCAATTCCTCGAAACGGGCAGATTTACTACGCCGAACGGGGTGTCTTTTCGAACTACTACGATGACGATGCAGAGACGGTATTCGAGGAACCGGGTCACGCGTACTGTCTGGTTGCAGACGAGTGACTGGTTTTCAGCGGTCTCGAGTGTGGAGACACAACGCGACGGTTGATCTGAACCCGTCAGCACGAAAGCGTGCATTCAAGTATTCGCCCCGACTGATTTCGGGTATGCAAGATCAGGGACGCTCTACGCGCAAGCGTACCGGCGGTCGACTGAAGAACGTTCGAAACACGCGAAAAGACGAAATCGGGCGTCTGCCCACCGAGACGCAGGTTGGCGAACCCCGCTTCCGAACGATTGCCGTCCACGGCAACGGCACGAAAACGCGTGCACTTGCAACGAACGTTGCAAGCGTCAACAAAGGCGACGAGACGGTCGCAGCCGATATCGAAGACGTCGTTGAGAACGACGCCAACCCGAACTACGTCCGCCGAAACATCATCACGAAGGGTGCCGTCATCGAAACCTCCGAAGGCCGCGCCCGCGTCAAGTCGCGTCCCGGCCAGACCGGTCAGGTCAACGCTGTTTCGCTCGAGTAAGACGGATTGTCGGACCGAGTGATCGGTAACAGAATCTGCTGCATCCGCGATTTCTGCGGGTGCGCTGACAGTGACGGAGAGCCAGCGGTCTGCCGGTGTTGACATCCGAGTCTGTGAGCCGTGTCGCCATAGCGCTCATATCGGATGCGTCCGTTAGTCGAGGTATGCCAATCGTTGCAGCCGTTGACCAGTCCGACCGAGCGGCCGTCGTCGTCGAACGGGCCGCGGATCTCGCCGAGAAATACGATACTGAACTCCACGTCCTCCACGTTGGACACCCGACCAGTGATTTCACCGAGGTTTCCGCGGATGCCATGCGTGAACAACACGAGGTCACAGCGAAAACGACAATCGAGAAAACGCAGAACGCGGCAACTGCAGTCGCATACGACATTGCGACGATGGTTGACGGCCTCGAGAACACCGATTACAAGGCGGTTGGACTGGTCGGCGATCCAGCGGAGGTTATCCGGTCGTATGCCACGGAACACGACGCCGAGTACATCGTCGTCTGCGGTCGGCACCGACGACCGCTCGGACAGGCGTTGTTCGGCAGTGTCACACAGGCGCTGCTGTTGAACGCGAACCGGCCCGTTGTCGCCGTGCCCTACGAGGACGACGAGGCCTAACTGTGGCGGTAACGGGATAGCATTATTAGTCTACAGGGTCAGCACCCGACTATGCCGACCATCTTCGCCGGATTCGTCTCAATCGCGATTATCCTCGCGGGCGTCCTGTGTTGGTACGAGTACACGCTCTACACCGCCGACGAAAAAGCTCGAGCGCCGGGACTGTTGTCCGTCTACCTCGGCATTACGGCACTGATGTTCGTCGCCGGAATCGGTGGTCTTGCGCTTACGATCATGACAACCGGCTGGGAGTGGCTGTTGCTCGGCGTTATCGGGATTCTCGCTGCTGCTTCCTCCGTGATCCAGTCACGGCTGCACGACCGAATGGGGCTCGATCAAAGTCCGTTCCTCGAGCGCGTCCTCAAGTAGTTCGGCTACGGCCGCGGTGCAGCCTTCTGTAACGCTGTTTCAGCGATATTTCCACCGTAGTCAGCACTTCGAGAGAGGGAGTCGACGATTAGTCCGAGCGACTGGGCTTGGACTGGTTCGAGGTCACGCAGCATATCGTCAATCGTTCTGGTGTGTTCGTCGATCTCGAGGACGGCTTCGCGGGCGGCGTGGCCGAGTCGATTCGCTTCGTCGGTCTCGTCGGCAACGAGTGCGTCCATGGCTTTCGCAAGCACGTCAGAGGCATCAGTACGAAGTGCAGCGAGTGCGTCGGCCACCGACTCCGGGATATCCTCGAGTTTGAGCGCAAGATTGCTGATTTTGGCAGCGTGATCAGCGACGCGCTCGAGTTGGCGCGCACTCGAGTGATAGTCGAAACAGTCCTCGCGCGGGAGGCCGAGTTCTTCGGCGGCTCGCGGTGAGCGCAGCGTCGCACGGAAGATTCGGGAGACGACGAGCCAGAGCCGGTCGACGTCGTCGTCGCGTTCGATGACGTCGCGTGCGATGTCGTCGTCGTTTTCGACCAGAGCGGTGATCGCGTCCTCGAGCATCGACGTTGCGATGAGACGCATCCGTGAAACAGCGTTGACAATCGACAACTCCGACGAATCGAGCAGATCCTGAATGACGACGCTGTCAGTCGTTTCCTCGAGGACTTCGACGCCGACGAGACTCTGGGTGGCGTCTCGAATCGCGCGGCGTTGATCCGTCGTGATCCGACTGGCCTCGAGTCGGATGATGTCGAAGCCGCTGACGTACATCGTCATGACCGCGCGCGTGAGTCGCTCGTCCTCGAGATCCGAGACGTCGAGCGTTCCCTCTTGACGACCCGTTTCGTTACGCGGGGTGACCAACAGCGCGTCGTCTTCGGGGTACAACTCGACTGTCGTTCCAGAACTCACGTCGTTCGCTGTTGCCCAGCCTTTTGGCAGCGAGACGGTATACGTCGACCCACCCGTTACTTGGACTTTCCGCGTCTCCATAGCCCCCGATTGCTGGCCAACCACTATAAATCCCGTCGTATCTATAGATTGGCAGCGTCGGATACGTTGGGTGAAACGGCTACAACGGCCGTTCTCTCTCTGAATCTCTCTCGAGAGCTGGGTTGGTAACCGTACACCTACATAGCAATATATAGTAAACATAGTAGGGTATTTAGAGACAATATCCTCTCTAGGTGAGTGATGGGAAACGAGCCGATAACTGGCAGCGCTGACGGTGGGCAAACGACCACTGGTCGGCGGGCATTACTCGGCGTCGCCGGAACCGCACTGGCGGGACTGGCGGGATGTATCACCCGCGGCGAGGACAGTGGCCTCGAGGGCGAGATTCGGATCGACGGTTCGAATACGTTGTTACCGAACAGCGCGCTCGTCGCCGAACTGTTCATGTGGGACAATAACCAAGTTCGGATTTCAGTCAGTGGGTCGGGGACTGGGGCCGGATTTCAGCAATTTTGCCGAGACGAAACGGACTTACAAAACGCGAGTCGTGCGATCAGCGATGATGAGGAACGCCAGTGTACGGACAACGATGTTGACTGGCTCGAACTCGAGGTCGTGATGGACGGGCTTGCGGTTATGAAGCATCCGGACAACACCTGGTGTGACGAACTCACTGTCGAGGAACTCAGACAGCTGTGGGAGCGAGGATCGGATATCGAAACGTGGTCCGACCTCGACGACGACTGGCCCGACGAAGAGATCTCCTTTTACGGCCGAGATGCTGCCTCGGGAACGTACGACTACTTCACCGAGCAGATCAACGGTGCCGTCGGGAATATCCGCAACGACTACAGCGGGTCACCGGACACGAACAACATCATCCGTGGCGTCCGTGGGAACGAGCACGCCATCGGGTTTGGTGGTGCTGGCTACTTCTACGAAAACGAAGACGACCTCGACCTGATCAGCATTTACAACGGTGAGGAGTACGTCGTCCCGACGCCAGACACAATCGAATCTGAGGCGTATCAGCCGCTCTCGCGGCCGATGTATCTCTACGTGAATCTCCCGGCACTCGAGCGTCCGGCGTTCCGTGAGTTCGCACGATTCTATCTTCGAAACACGCAGGAAACGGCGCGCGATGTCGGATTCTACGCCGTTCCTGATGAGACAATCGATGAGCAACAGGACAAACTCGAGGCGGCAATCGAGGAGCATGCATGAGTACGGACACTGAGCCGATGGATCTGAGTCGGGATGGAAACGACGTGGGGACGATTGGCGACCGTCTCGCACGCTACATCTTCTTCGCGTGTGCGTTCGTCACGGTTGCAACGACGCTTGCGATCATCGTTGTCTTGGTCGATGGTGCAATTGATTTCTTTGCGCAGGTTTCATTCCTCGAGTTCTTTACGGAGACGAACTGGTCGCCACGCGCAGCGGATAATCCGAGCTTCGGCGTGTTGCCACTGGTCTGGGGAACCCTCATGATCACCGTCGGGGCCGCCCTGATTGCGGTTCCAGTCGGGACGCTGACGGCGATTTACCTCTCGGAGTATGCGGATCCGCGCGTTCGAAAAGTTGCAAAGCCGACGCTCGAGATCCTCGCGGGAATTCCGACGATTGTGTATGGGTTCTTCGCGGTCTCGTTCATCACGCCGTATCTTCAGGTGCTTGGAGAGAACGTTGCGTTCATGCCAGTTCCGGGGACGTTCAACGCTGTTGCGGGTGCAATCGTTGTTGGCATCATGATTATCCCGATGGTGTCGTCGATTTCCGAAGACGCGATGTCGTCCGTTCCCGACTCGTTGCGAAACGCAGCCTACGGGCTTGGTGCGACGAAATTCGAGGTTTCGACACAAGTCGTCCTGCCGGCATCGCTGTCGGGGATTCTGGCAGCGTACGTTCTCGCGATTTCGCGTGCAATCGGCGAAACGATGGCCGTAACGCTCGCTGCGGGCGCACTGCCCCAGATGACCCGCAATCCGTTCGAGGAGATTCAGACGATGACGGCGTACATGGTCGAAATCGGGACTGGTGACGCTTCTGTCGGGTCGATTGGCTATCAGAGCCTGTTCGCCATCGGATTGACGTTGTTCGTGATGACGTTTCTGATGAACGTCTTCAGTATGTGGATTCGGTCGCGCTACCGGGAGGAGTATCAATGAGCACACAGACAGCAGACGAGACGGATGAGTTCGAGTTCGACGAGTCAGCAGTCAAGCGCAAACGCCAGCTCGGGAAGGTCTTCCTCGGGCTGTGTTTCGCTGCGACCATGGTCGGCGTCGTTGCCCTCATTGCGTTGCTCTACGACGTCGTCAGCGAGGCCTGGGGCTGGCTCACCTGGGAGTTTCTGACGTATCCACCGTCGCAGATCGTCGAGCACTACAACCCGGCGAACTACGGCAATCTCCCAACTGGTCCCGGCGGCATGTACCCGATGATTATCGGGTCGATCTACCTGATTACGCTCACTGCCATCTTCACCCTCTTTCTGGGTGTCGGCGCAGCGATCTATCTCGAGGAGTATGCCCCTGAGAATCTGCTTACGCGGTTCATCGAGGCGAACATCTCGAATCTCGCGGGTGTGCCCTCGATTGTGTACGGTCTGCTCGGGCTTGCGGTGTTCGTCCGAGCGATGCAAACCGGAGCGAGCCTCATTGCTGGTGCCTTGACGCTGACGCTGCTCATCTTGCCAATCGTCATCGTCCAATCACAGGAATCACTGCGCGCGGTGCCAGACTCGATGCGTCAGGCTTCCTATGGCACAGGGGCAACGAAATGGCAGACGATTCGAAATGTTATCCTGCCCGAGGCAGTGCCGGGGATTATGACCGGGATTATCCTCTCGCTTTCTCGAGCAATCGGAGAAACTGCGCCAATCCTGATGGTCGGGGCGGCAACGACGTTGTTTGCGCCGCCGTCGCTGACCGACCCGACCGGCCCCTTCGGCGCGATGCCGATGCAGATCTTCGAGTGGGCGAAGTTGCCCGAGGAGAACTTCCAGCACGTCGCTGCAGCCGGGATCGTCGTCCTGTTGACGCTGTTGTTGCTGATGAACGCCGTCGCGATCTACATCCGGAACAAGTACGACCCACGCGGGTAGTGTCGCCACGGCACTGTCGGCGATATTCGATTGGTAACTGAGCGTACTGATTTCGGTTTTGACCCGACAGACGATGCCTGCGGTGGGTTTATCCGCTCGACAAAGTATGGGTCTGTATGGGCAACCGAGGACACACCTCCGATGAGGGTGATGCTGTGCCCCCGGACGCGACACCCGGCGGCTACCACCACCTATTCGATGTCCTCGACGAACGCATCGCACAGTTTGATGCCACCGGCTGTCTCGTCTCCGTCAATGAGAGTTTCCTCGAGTTGCTTGGCACGAGCCGTGATGCAGCTGTTGGAACCCATCTCTCAGCGATCTTCGCACGTAAGGACGGTGACCGCCTCGAGAACGCACTCGCGTCACTTCTCGAGGGGGACACAGCCGAACGGACGCTCGAGGTGACGATGCGTACTGCAGACGGTGGCCACATTGTCTGTCACCTGGCTCTCTGTGTCGTCCACGACTCGGCTGGTGATGCGCGAGTCGCGATGGTCATCCGTGACACTGAACCAGCCGACCAGGAGCCGACACACTCACGGTCGACACCCCCAGTGGAATCGCTGCAGTCAGTAATCGACGAAGCCGACGTCGGTGTGTTCGTCCTCGATGAGTCGTTCGATGTCGTCTGGATTGACAAGAGTATTGAGACCTATTTCGGGGTTAACCGGGACGACGTGATCGGACGGGACAAACGCACGCTCATTCAGAATACGATTGCAAGCCGCCTCGAGGATCCCGCGACGTTCACAGAGACTGTGTTTGCGACCTACGATTCGAATACGGGTCCTGAACAGTTCGAATGTCACGTGCGTCCGGGACCAGACCGAGAGGACCGCTGGATCGAGCATCGAAGCAAGCCAATCAAATCCGGGCCGTACGACGGCGGTCGTATCGAGTTGTACTACGACGTTACGTCCCGCAAACAGGCCGAGAACGCACGCGTCGAGAGTGAAAAGCAGTTCCGCTCACTTGTGGATGCAGTCGAGGAGTACGCAATTTTTAGACTCGACCCGGACGGCCACGTCGTCAGTTGGAACGCTGGCGCAACCCGGATCAAGGGCTACGAACCGCGAGAGATTCTCGGGAAGCACTTTTCGCTGTTTTATACGGCTGCTGATCGGGACGAACACGTTCCGCAAGCGAACCTCGAGCGTGCACGGGAAAACGGCGTTGCCAAAGACGAAGGCTGGCGGTGTCGGTCGGATGGCTCACGGTTCTGGGCGAGCGTCACGATCACGGCGATTCGAGACGCAGATGGCACCCTCGAGGGGTTTGCAAAGGTGACGCGAGACATGACCGACCGTCGGGAACGGGAACAACGGTTGCAGCGGGAACGGGATCTGGTCGAACGGATTCTCCAGACCAGCCCCGTCGGAATTGCCGTTATCAATCCGGATGGTACGACGAACCAGGCCAACGAACGGATGGCTGAGTTGCTTTCAGTTCCTGTCGATGACGAACCGACGCTCGATCCAACCCAGCGCAAACTCTACGATTCAACGGGCTCGGTCATCCCGATTGAGGAGCGACCAGCGAGGCGTGTCTTCGAGACCGGTGAGCCAGTGACCGACAGGGAGGTCCGCGTTACGGAGCCAGATGGTCGAACGCGCTGGCTCTCGATCACTGCGACGCCACTCACAGATGAGTCGGGAGCGCCCGACCAGGTCGTCATGACCGCGACAGACATCACCGACCTCAAAACGATGGCGGAGCAACACAAACGGAAACTCGAGGAGCGCGAAAAAGAGTATACTGCGGTGCAACTCACGACGAGCCTGCTGGAGCCTGGCGACAAACCGACCGACAAATTACTCGATGAACTCGTCCAGACGCTTCCACAGGCGTTTCGGTTCCCTGAGAAGACCGAGGCGCGTCTCACGATGGGGGATGCGGAGGCGACGACGGATGGCTATCTCGCAGTCGATCCATCGATTGGTGCACAGACGGCGACAGCGAACGGGACACCGATTACGGTCACTGTCTGTCTCACAGACCCACTCACAGAGACCGAAGAGATGCCGTTTCTCACTGAAGAACAGGAGTTGATCGATACGCTCCTCACGCTCATCACGTTTCACTTCGAGCGCCGCGAGTACATCGACGAGTTACAACTCGAGACACGACGCCTCGAGCAGTTCGCCTACGCTGCCAGTCATGACCTGCAGGAACCGCTGCGGATGGTCTCGAGCTATCTCCAGTTGCTCGAGCAGCGAAACGCGGATGCGCTCGACGAAGACGGCATGGAGTTCCTTTCGTTTGCAAGAGACGGTGCAGATCGCATGCGTAACATGATCGATGGACTCCTTGCGTACTCTCGGATCAAAACGCACGGTGACCCGTTCGAGTCGGTCAATCTCGAGGTCGTCCTCGAGGGCGTCCTGTCCGATCTCGAGGGCGACATTACGGCGACGGACGCCGATATTACAGTCGAAGCGTTACCGACGATTCAGGGCGATCCACAGCAACTCTCGCACCTGTTCTATAACCTGCTCGAGAACGCGATCCAGTACAGTGACGAGCCGCCAGTCGTCACCGTTTCGGCCGAGCAACGGGGACCCGAATGGGTCATTTCGATCAGTGACGAGGGAATCGGTATCGATCCGGATCTGCATGGCCGGATTTTCGAGGTATTCGAACGCCTCCATAGCCGCGACAAGTACCCTGGCACCGGAATCGGACTCGCGATTTGTCAGCGGATCGTCGAACGCCACGGTGGCGACATTGGGGTTGAGTCGACGGTCGGAGAGGGCTCGACGTTTTCGGTCACGTTCCCAACGGCCGACGAACAGGACAGCTGATCAGGGTACACAACCGTCCAGACGGGACAGGGATACGTCAGTGATCGTCGGCATGCTGAGTATCCGTGGGTTCTGAGTGCTGTTGTGACTGCCAGCCAAGACAGAATAGGCCAACGCCAATTACGATCCACGTTACTGGAACGATGGCCCCGAGGATGTATCCAGAAGTCGGAAGCAGATCGAACATGTAGAGGTATGGAAACAGAAATGCCAGCAGTGCGAGCGCGAGCCCGTAGCCGGCGAACGCCATCATTTCAGTCGCGCGAAGCTGGTCTCGAAACACCGAACTGTACGTGAGAAACGCGGCGTAGGGGACGAACGAGACGAGTTTGACGACGAACTCGAAGATCGGCCGGAAATTCAGCCAGATGCCACTATCGTAGTGCGTGAGATAGACCGCACCGTCGTCGTCTTCGACGATCCCGTACATTTCGTAGGCCTCGACGTTATCCGGGAACGCTGGTCGCTCCTCGTATTCGTCACACATGAGCAGTCGGTCGTCACAGACCAGGACGATACCGAGCCGTTGCCAGCCGTCGCCCCGATTGTCGTCTTGTGATCGAGGGAGTGTTTTTGCCTCCTCGAGCGCTTGTTGCGTCGACGAGTCGAAGCTGCTCACCTGGACGGGATCGCCCGGCGTCACGTCGTCCTGTCCGACGGTCTCTTCGAAGGCCTCGGTTGATTCGTGGGCGATGGAATACGACGACGGACTCTGTGAGTACGGATACGTGAGCGCTGCCGGGTACGCAACAAAACCGACGAGTACGAGCGCAACGAGCAGCGAAATCACCACGACGAGCCGAGAGTTCACTCTGCAATCATGTCTCACTCGACGATAAATGTTTTCCGGTTGGTACGAACACACCCAACGCGAGACGGAACCGCTACTCGTCGTCGGTGAGTGCTTGCCAGGATAGTCGCGGGTTCCGCGCCGCGCTCGTCTGGTCGATCCGTCGGGCGGTGGTTCGGTCGGGCGCGTCCTCGAGCACCTCGTCGCCTTCCTCAGCGACAGCGTTGAAGGCGGCGGCGAGGCGGTCAAGCGTCTCCTTGCTCTCGATTTCGGTCGGCTCGGTCATCAGCGCCTCGGGGACGATTTCGGGCCACTTCGTCGTCGGCGGGTGGACGCCGTAATCGAGCATCCGCTTGGCGACGTCGGCCGCGTCCTGCTCGCCCGCGCTGGCGACAAACTCGTGATGGAACGGCTCGTAGGGCACGTCGTACTCGAGTTGGCTCGCGAGGTAGTTCGCGTTGAGGACGGCTTTGGCGCTTGCGTCCGCGAGTCCGTCGTCGCCGAGTCGCGCGATGTAGGCGAAGGCCTTGATGAGTACGAGCCAGTTGCCCTGATAGCCGTGGACGTGGCCGATGGTGTGGTCAGGGTCGAACAGCTCGTAGTCGACGTCGCCACCGTTGGCCTCCCGCACTCGAGGCGCGGGCAGGAAGGGCTCGAGGTCCTCCACAACGCCGACCGGTCCCGCGCCGGGGCCGCCGCCGCCGTGGGGCGTCGCGAACGTCTTGTGGACGTTGTAGTGCATGACGTCGAAGCCCATATCGCCGGGCCGTGCACGGCCGAGTAGCGCGTTCAGGTTCGCGCCGTCGTAGTAGAGCAGGCCGCCCACGTCGTGGACCATCTCGGCAATTTCCTCGATGTCGCGCTCGAAGAGGCCGAGCGTGTTCGGGTTCGTGAGCATGAGCGCCGCCGTGTTCTCGGAGAGGGCGGCCTCGAGCGCCTCGAGTTCGACCCGTCCCTCCTCGTTACTCGGCAGCGAGACGACGTCGTAGCCACCGAGCGCGGCGGTCGCGAAGTTCGTTCCGTGGGCGCTTTCAGGGATAATGACCTCGTCGCGGTGGCCCTCGCCGTTGTGCTCGTGGTAGGCTGCGGCGACGCGGATCCCGACGAACTCGCCGGCCGCGCCCGCAGGTGGCTGGAGCGTCACGGCGTCCATGCCGCCGATTCGGCCGAGGTAGTCCTGCAGTCGAGCGAGTAACTCGAGGGTGCCCTGGATCGACCGTTCGGAGCGGTCGGGGTGGACGGCCGCCGAAGGCAGCGCGGCCACGTCCTCGGTGAACTTCGGATTGTACTTCATCGTACACGAGCCAAGCGGATAGGGACCGCTGTCGATGCCGTAGATCATCTGCGAGAGGCGCGTGTAGTGGCGTGCGAGTTCGGGTTCGGAGAGTTCCGGCAACTCGAGTGAGTCACGCGTCAGGTCGTCGGGAAGCGGGGAGTCGACGCGTGTCGCCTCTCCTTCCTCGCCAGCGTCGGCGTCGCCAATCGCGACTCGCGTGAGGTCCTTTTCCGAGAGCAGCGGTTCGTACTGGCCGTTCTCGACGTAACGAGCCTGATCGTAGCGAACCTGGCTGGCGTCTATCGGTGTCTCCGCAGTTGTCCGTTCGTCGCTCATCGAACCACCTCCGAGACTGCCGTGACGAACGCATCGAGTTGCTCGTCAGTGACGCCCGCAACGCAGAGCTGGAGTTCGTGCTCGCCGACGACGTGGACCGCAAAGCCGCGCTCCTCGAGGGCGTCTGCAACCTCCTGTGCAGGCTGGTCGACGTGGGCGACGAACTCTCGAAGGTGGTGGCGGTCGTGAACCGCCGCTGTAACGCCCTCGAGGTCGTCGAGACGCTGTGCGACCTCGTCAGCGCGTCGGACGCCGCGGTTGGCGAGTTCGACCATGCCGGTCGGGCCGAGTGTGGCCGCGTGCATCGCCGTTCGGAGTGCGACCCAGGCCTGATTCGTACAGATGTTGCTCGTCGCGCGCTCGCGGCGGATATGCTGTTCGCGCGTCTGCAACGTGAGCGTGAACGCGCGTCGGTCGGTCGCGTCCTCGCTCGCACCGACGAGTCGGCCAGGGACCTGCCGAAGATAGTCGTCGCGACAGGCAAAGAGCCCGAGGCCCATCCCGTAACTCGTCGGCAACCCGAGCACGCTCGCGTCGCCGATCACGACGTCCGCACCGACATCCGCGGGACGCTGCAGGACGGACAGCGCAACCGGATCGGACCCGAGGACGAACAGTGCCTCGGCGTCTGCGGCGGACTCGCCAATAGCCGACAGATTTTCCTCGATTGTCCCGCGAATCGTCGGGTTCTCGGCGTAGATCATGACTGTTTCTTCGTCGACGATCTCCTCGAGCGCCTCGAGATCGGCGTTCCCGTCAGCTGTGGGGTACGTCTCGACTTCGAGGTCGGTGCCAGCGACGTAGTTCTCGAGAGTGCTCCGTCGTCCCTCGCGCAGTATGTCGGGGACGAGCACGCGGTGGCCGCTGGTATCGCGGACGCGGTCGGCGAGCGTCGCCGCTTCACCGAGTGCCGTCGCCGCATCGTACATCGAGCAGTTGGCGATTTCAAGTCCCGTGAGTTCGACAAGCAGCGACTGGTACTCGAACAGTGCCTGCAGAAAGCCCTGTGAGACTTCCGGCTGGTACTGCGTATAGGAGGTCAGAAACTCCGAGCGATCCGCGAGGTGGTCGACCAGCGAGGGGATGTAGTAGCCGTAGTGTCCCCGCCCGAGTAGTTCCGTCAGCTCGTCGTTGCGCTCGAGGACCGAGCGAACGAGGCGTCTGGTCTCTCGTTCCGTTCGTGCGTCGATTCCGAACTCGTCGTCGAATGCGACGGCCGCCGGAATGTCAAAGAGGTCCGCAGCCGTTTCGACGCCGACCGCCTCGAGCATCGCAGTCCGTCCATCGTCCGTATGGGGAGCGTATGGACTCCCCGTTTCGTGTGATCCATGCATATTAGCGTGCCTCTCGAGTCCCCTGACTCGTCGATAGGGTTCGTTGCAGGTGCAGATGCAGCCGTCGGGGTACCGCCGACAGCCACCTAGCCGTCAGTCTCCGCCCGTATCCGTCGTGAAAGCCCGTTTCGGCCACGATAGCTGTTGCTAGCGGCCAGGGGGTAATGAACACATTCTTTCTGTGACCGACGCCAGCGATGGCCGAACCAGTTAGGACTCATCGCGGTCGCCATCACGCTCGTCTCCCAGGATGTCAGTCTCCGGGTCAGCCGCACGCTCGAGGACAGTCATCACGCCCACGGCAGACGTATTGACTGCGGGGTCTGCCGCGCGTTCGTCGGCCGAGATCGGTTCCCCGTTGCCAGCGCGTTCGCGGGCGAACACGTCGAGCGTGATCTTTGCGCCGCCGAGGACGACGGGACCGATGAACAGTCCGACTGCGCCGAAGACCAGCAGGCCGCCGAAGATACCGACGACGACGATTGCGGAGTTAAAGGCGCTCGTGCGGCCGATCAGTGCCGGACGGAGGTAGGTATCGGAGGCGCTGACCAGCGAACCGTAGACGACGAGTACGGCGGCCGCGACGTACTGACCGGTCGCGAACAGGTAGATCGAAACGGGAACCCAGACCCCGAACGCTCCGACGAGTGGGAGCAACGCGAGGACGAACGTCGCCACCGTCAAGAAGATCACGGCGGGAACGCCGAGGATGGCCAGCCCGATCCCGAGGAGAACGGCCTGAATCGCCGCGACAGCGACGTTCCCGACGACAGAAGCCCACATGAGTTGGTCGAGGCCAGTACACAGTTCTTCCTGTAGCTCATCTCGAACCGGCAACACGCGTCGGAACCACGCAACGAGTGCGCCCCCATCGCGCAGCAGCGCAAAGAGAACGAACACCGTCACCGTCAACCCGATTAATACGTTTGGCAGTCGCGTCACGAGTTCGAGGCTGCTCGTTGCAAGTCCCTGCAGGGCCGATCCAATCGGCTCCTGATACGTCTCCCACATCTCGTGCAGATCGACCGAGTAGCCTGTCGACTCGAGTTGGCCTTCGATTTCAGCAATGCCGAGTCCATCCTCCTGAATGGCCGTCGCAATCTGGAGTGCTTCGTCGAGTGCAATCGCGAGGACGTATGTGAGTGGCAGTAAAATTGTGAGGATTGCAACAGCGACGAGGGCGAGCGCAGCAGTCATCGAGCTAACATACCGCTCGAGGCGTCGCTGGGCCGGCATGAGGATGTACGCGAGGACGAGTCCAAGCAGAACGTACTGAAGATACGGCAGGATGACGGCGATACCGAGCAGGGCGCTCACGATGGCGACAATGGTTAACCCGGTCCGATCTGAGAGCCACTGTGTCGGTCCGCGTGCGGGCGTCGACTCTGTCGAATCGGATCCAGTAGCGCGACGGGACGGAACCGGCGATATCGCAGTGGCGTCGAAATCAGCGTCTGCATGTTCGCCAGCATCGGCTCCATCGTCGCGTCCAGAATCGGCGTCGGGCCCGCCCATAGCGGAGCTACAACGGCATCACATATTAGCCCAGTGAAACATCACGGCCAAGGAGAGCACGGACGGACTCAACAGCAGTTCGTCTCAGTCCTCGAGCAACGACCGCGAGGAGTTCGTCACGACGAGCAGGCTGCTCAGGCCCATCGCGATGGCGGCCAAGAGCGGGTTGAGCAGGCCGGTCACTGCAAGTGGGATCGCGATGGCGTTGTAACAGAACGCCCAGCCGATGTTTCCTTTGACGCGGCGATCCGTCGCCCGCGCGAGTTCGAAGACTGTTTCGACCGACGAGAGATCGTCATCGACAAGCGCGACATCGGCCGCATCAGCGGCCATTGCAGTCCCACCGCCAAGCGAGATACCGAGATCCGCAGCCGCAAGCGCCGGCGCGTCGTTCGTTCCGTCGCCGACCATCACCGTCTGGCCGGTCTGCTTGAGGCGGTCGACAGTTTCGGCTTTCCCTTCCGGTGGCACACCTGCGAACACCTGATCGATGGCCGCGTGCTCGCGGAAGCGCTGCGCTGCGCTCGCATCGTCACCGGTCAGGACGACGATGTCGGTGTCGTCGGGGATTGCAGACAGCGTCTCGCCCCAGCCCTCGCGTAGTTCGTCGCCGACGACGATCACGCCCGTTGCACGTCCGTTTCGACCAACCGCGACCGGAACGCGTCCAGTCTCGCGATGGCCGTCGATTTTCGCCTCGAGTCCCTCGGAAATCTCCCAGCCCCGCGAGCGGAACAGATCGGGGTGTCCAACGACGATTTCCTCTCCGTCGACGACACCCGACACGCCGTGTCGGTGGCTCTCGAAGGCCTCGAGGCGGTCGTCTTCGAGGCCGTCGCCGTCGCTGTCACTCTCGTCATCCCCCACGTGCGCGGCCGACGGTTCGACCGCGCCGCCGTCCGTGGCAGTCTGTTCGGCGCCACCCACGGCCGCAATCGCCTCGCCGACCGGGTGTGCAGACCGCCCCTCGAGCACTGCTGCCTGCTCGAGCAACTCGTCGTCGCAGTCGGTCTCGAGGACGGTCATATCGCCGGTTGTCAGCGTCCCGGTCTTATCGAAGACGACCGTGTCCGCGTTCCGAATGCGCTCGAAGACGGTGTCGTCGAAGACGACAATCGACTGCTCGAGGGCGTCGCGGATGCCGGCGGCGACGGCGAGCGGGGTCGCAAGCCCGAGCGCGCAGGGACAGGAGACGATCAGGACGGTGAGTCCGATCAGCAGTGCATCGTCGATGCTCGTGCCGAGAACGAGGTTGAGCGCCGTGACGACGACCGCGAGGACGAGCACAACCGGGACGAAGATCGTCGCGAGTTTGTCCGCGAGCTTCTGGATGCCGTGTGTCCCGCTCTGGAGGTCCCAGACGAGTTCCGTAATGCGGTCGAGACTGCTCGTCGCGTCCTCGCCGACGCGAACCGTCACCGCGCCATCTGCGACCATCGAGCCACCGACAACGACATCGCCCGCGTCTTTCGTCACAGGGAGTGATTCGCCAGTGATGACCGCCTCGTCGACTGCGGCCTCGCCGTCGACGACCGTCCCGTCGACTGGGATTCGCTCGCCGGTTCGAACGAGCACTCGGTCGCCAGCCGCGAGTTCCTCGAGCGAGACGTCTTCCTGGTCGCCTCCCTCGCTGAGTCGGCGGGCACTGTCAACCTGGACGCTCGTCAGATCCGAGAGGCGTTCGGTCGCCTCGCGTTTGAGCGAGGACTCGTAGTAGCCCCCGACCGAGACGATGACGATGATCGCGACGGTCACGTCGTAGTAGATGTGCGGGCCGTCGACCGCAATCGAGAGCGTGCTGTAAACCCACGCGCTGACCGCGGCAATCGCGACGAGCAAGTCCATATTCGGCGAGCGCGTCTTGATCCCGACGTACGCTCCCTGCAGAATCGGCTTGCCGGTGACGGCGAGGATGATCGTCGTCAACGCCCCGATCATCAGGTAAAACGGCGTCGCCAGTTCGCTCGCCAGCGTTGCCTCGAAGAACTCGAGCGTTCGCTCGTCGTAGAACCACGCCCCGAAGTACGTCGGATAGATGATGACGACGTACTGCAACATCACCATCATTCCCATCAGGACACCGACCGCGATACGGGCCATCTCCCAGTTGTCCGCCTGTCGACGACTGAACGCATCGTCGCGGTCGTAGGCGCTGTAGCCGAGTTGACTGATCGTCTCCTCGAGGTCGGCCTGCGAAACCGCATCGGGGTCGTGGTCGATCCGAGCCGTTTCCGTCACGTAGCTTGCACTCGCCGCGCTGACGCCGTCAGTTTCGGTCGCGACTGACTCGATAAAGGCCTCGCAGCTCGCACAGTACATTCCGTCGACCTCGAGATAGGTCGTCTCGTGATCAGATGGGATATTGGAGTCGTCGACGTCGTTCTCACGGGCGCGACGAACGTCGTCCACGTCGACATCAGCCTCGATGTCACCGAGTACGTCGTAGACGTCTCGACAGCCGACACAGCAAAAGCGGTTGCCGTCTGCGGTGACGTCGCTGCCGTCGACTGGGAGGGCACAGAGCGTACACTGTTCATCAGCGTGATCGGCAGTCATCGGTGTGCGTGTGCGGTAGCGCGCATAGTTCAGTGTTGATCGTGGCCGCCTGCGTCCATACCGGGAACGTCGATGCCGTCGTAGAACGGCAGTTCAGGATGTGGGAGCCAGTGGATGCCGAGACTCATCAGCCCGTGTGCGAGTAGCACGTAGCCAAGGACGATAAACGCCACTCCAAGCAGCCGGTGAACTCGCCGCCGGTGGGTGATATCGACGCTCTCGATCAGCGTCCCGTAGGCGAACACCGCTGGAATCGTCCCAACGCCGAGTGCGGCCAGTGCAAGCGCGCCACTCGTCGGCGAGCCGGTTGTGAACGCGTACAAAAACGCGGGGTACAGGATCGGACACGGCAACAGACCATGGAGTGCGCCGAGGCCGATGATTCCCGGGCCGTTCGCAAAGCGGTCGACATGGGTCGTCAACACGCCGACGACGCGCTCGAGGCCGGGAATAGATACGCCGCCGGTCGTCCGCCCGAGCAGGTAGTACACGCCAGTGACGATGATGAACCCCCCAATCAGAAGTCCAGCACCACCACGGACGAGGTCAGCAACCGACGTGAGTTCCGCCGTCGTCACGAACAACACGCCGCCGAGTGCGCCAAAGGCGGCCCCCAGAAGCGTGTAGCTTGCCGTTCGCCCGAGATTGAACAGCACATGCTGGCGGACCTCGTACGTCGTCAGATGACTCCCGCGCCCACTCGAGCGAACGGTTTCCGTGCCGCCGTCGGTTGCCCGTTCGCTCCCTCCAGCGTCCATCCGCTGTGCATACACCGTCACGAGCGGTCCACACATTCCAATACAGTGTGCGCCACCGAGGAGTCCGATGACGAAAAACAACGTCACGTCGATGCCGAGGAATGTAAGTGGGTCCATCTATCTCTCGAGTAGTGATTCCGGGTAGTTCGACGTTCGGGTTCGCCTCTCGAATCCCGACCGCACCCCGTGCGTACTCGCGCTAGCCGCTCGAGCACATAATCGGTTTCGTCTCGGACGATTGAGTGAGGCGACTCTCAAGAGACGTTCCAATACTGTCTCGCTCCCACAACTCGACGCTACAAAACCGCCCACACCGTGATCGTTACTCGACGTAGCGGTACTTCCGCTCGCCCATACGCCCCCACCCATCGAAGACAAACTCCGAGTCGGGCGTCGTGAACTCCTCGACATCGACGTCCATCTCGTGGTTATGCGCGTCGTGAATCTCCTCGTAATCCGCCCACGACATGTCGTATCGCTCGGCGAGTTGCTCGTCGATGTTCAACGCCTCGAGTTCGGCTTCCCAGCCGTCCTGAACGATTTCGGCATGGATCTCAGCCTGTGCGCCACTGCCGTAGGAGCCCACGAGTAACTGCTCGCCGGCCATATCGCGGCCCTGCTCAAAGGCAGTCTTGAGCGCGCTGACTCTGGCGATGTGTACCGAGCCAGTGTACCAGTTGCCGACTTCGCGGGCAATCGACAGCGTCGGATCAATCGTCTCCGCGTACCACTCCTGGTAGCGGTCGGTCTCTTTGAGCGAGTCCATGTAATCGCGGACGGCATCGTGGAACGCCTCCTCGTCGTCGAACGCCTCTCGACGAGGCTGACGGCCGATTTCCTCGGCGAGTGTCTCCTCGATGGCAGTGTCGCGTGTGATGTGGCGATAGGCGAGCATCGCTGCCTTCCGAACCATACCGGGGAACGGCGTGTGGAACGGCGCGAACGAGACATCCGTTGGGTGCACGTCGCCGGCGACGCTCTCGTAATCCTCGAGCGCCTCGCGCATGCGAGCGAGATACACCTGCACCGACCGCTTGCCGTCGACGGATGGGAACTGCTGATTCGGCTTGAGGAAGTCCGTCTCGTCCGCCGAACCATAGCCCTGATGCGTCGAAAGTTCGACCAGATCCGGGTCCTCGTCGATATACATTGCGACGGCACCCGCACCCTGAGTTGCCTCGCCGGCGTCACCGCGGGCGTACAGTGCGGTGTCAGTTGCGATCACGAGCGCGCCGCGACCGCGGTTGCGACCCGCGCGAATCCAGTTGTACGCGTCGTCCAGACTCTGGGTCCCCGCAATGCAGGCGAACTTGCGCTCGCCCTTGTTCGCGTGGTGGAAGTCGCCGTCGTACACCGACTCGAGGCAGCCTGCGACGTACGTCGAAACCGGCTTCGAGTTGTCGAAGGAACTCTCAGTCGCAACGTCGATGCGACCGATGTCGTCGGGCTCGAGGCCCTTGCGTTCCATCAATCGATGGGCGGCGTTGGCCCCCATCGTGACGATGTCCTCGTAGCTGTCGGGGAACGAACTCGCGTTGAGACCGAGGCCCTTGGTGTACTTCTCGGGGTCTTCGCCTTTCTCCGGGGCGAACGTGCCGGGAAGATCCATCTTGAGGTTCCCAGTCCAGATTTCAATCGCGTCGATACCGACTGCAGTCATACCAACCCAATAGTGGGGAAGCCATATGGTAGTGTCGTTCGTGGTTTCGACGATTGTTGAACAAGATCAAAACCAGAGATAGATCAGAATTTCACTTATGGTTTTTCTTCGACACATGTCGAAAACCCAAATAAATAGGTGAAACCAGTGGGTTGTGTCGGTTTGACTCGACTGTCGAGATCAGCAGAGACAAATCATAAACAAAGGTGTTCCTGCTTAGTTTATTGTACGCTGGTAATATATGAGGACCTGTTGATAGTTGCCGGGTTCCCGTTCGTAGACTACGTTCAACTCTCCTGTGTCTTGAACTTCTTCCCTCGCAGCACTGTTCAACTCAAACGCAAGCTGTTCCGTGTCAGGTCTTGAAATATCTGCGTCTGCGGACTCTCGCTGGAGTTCGGAGCCATCTTCGTTAACGACAACAATGTCAATATCCCCATCATCCGAATCATCAGGTTCATAGAAACTGTATTCCATTTGAATGAGGTACTCATCAGCCGTTGTCGATACTCCTTCTGTTCTCATTCCAATCTCCATGTCATGATTTTGTGTATTGGGTATGCTCTCTGTCTCGAGGATAGCAAATTCATTCCACGGGTCCTCTCGCTCTGGTTGAGTCATGTCTTCGAAGTCCGACACCATTCCCCGTGCAGAGGAACCAGGAGGAATCGTTTCGTCATAGTAGGAGTCACCTGAACCACTCCCATCATTATAGCTAGTCACATACGAAACCTGACCAGTATTTCCATCGCTGACGTCAAACGATCCCTCTCCGTTGGCATCGTCAGTTATCGACGAAATGGCTCTTAGGCCGGTTGAGTCGGTCGCTTCAATCTCGATTTGGTAGCCGGAACATGTTCCCTCATTTGTACTACAGTCATCTTCTAAACTAGTTATACCTGTCTCAGAATCGCTGTTAGGTTCACTGATCACTTCGGAATCGACAGTAATACCATCCTGATCATACAATCGAATATCAACTTGGTCTAGGTTGCCGTCAGGATCTGAAACAGTCCACTCAACCTGATACTCGACGTCAAAGTTCGGGCTATTACCCCGTTGTTCCGTTTCATCAGTAACATCAAACTGATTAATGGTTGGGGCGTTCTGTTCTTCTCCGTTTTCGTCGGATTCTTCGATGGTCAACGGTGCTGTCTTACTTTCGTCTTCACTTGTCCAGACCCCTCGAGCATCCATCGATTTTACCTCCAACTCGTAGTCGCCGGATTCCAAGTCCCCAACATTAATATTGTCAGTCCCATTTTGAATAAGTTTCAAATCGACGAGGTCTTCTGGCTGATAATCAGGCTCTTCAAGTTGGAGCACCCCTTCATCTACTACCTCACCATTTTCCTCTGTAATGGTCCAGTTAGTGTCAATGATCGGTACGCCGCCACGTTCGCCTTCAGTATTACCTGTTTGAGTAAACTCCGTATTGTTGAACATGGCATTCACCTCAACGGATTCTTCCTCGCCTTTAGTTATCGTGTCAGGATTAATCGTGAGAGCAGTTACTTCGGGACCAGAGAGTCTGCTTGCGTCCCCTTCCATCTGAGAGTCACTCGTCTCTTCGGTAATATCGAAATCTCCACAACCGTCACCGGTGCCGTCGCCAACGACAACACACGCTATCCGGAGTTCGTACTCCTCGTCTGCCTCGAGTTCGATGCTCACAGTCCCCTCGGCGTCCGAGTCTTCATCAATCGTCACGTTCGACTCGTCGATATTGTTGTTCCACGCATCCGGTGTTTGCGTCGGAATCTTGATCTCCTCATCATCATTGTCCGGGACAATTGTTATCGGATCAGTCGGCCCACTCTTGAGTCGCACATCCATGCTGACGGCACTGCTTGAGGTTTCGGATAGATCACCGTCGACCTGTATGATTGTCAGGTCGGTGCCGTCAACAACGGGTTGAGACGTAAGGTCAACACTATTACCACCGAAATCATTGAAAGCGAACCCGTGTTCAATACGGGTTGTTGGGGCATTCCTATATTCGTTATAATCGGGTTCGTACACCAGTCCAGTGGTTGTAATACCATCATCAAAAATCTCTGATTCGACGTCGATCGGCACCTCATCATTGTCCCCGTCATCAACCACGTAGTCACCCGTGACTGAAGCATCGATTTCGATGTTGTCCTCCCCAGTTGTCTCGAGCGTCCCCTGTGGATTTGGGGGATTTACTGCGACTGTTCGAGTCGGATACTGCGTTCCTAGTGTTACCGAACTCGAGTGAGATTCGGCTCCGGTTCCGGTATTGAGAATCCCATTCCGAAGTTCTTGCATTTCGTTGTGAACTTCGTGGTTATGATTGAACTCGACCTCAGCATTCTGCTCGGGGACAACATTAATCTGATACAACGCGAGCGCAGAAAAAAGGATAGCAAGCAGTAACACTGCCCCAATCTGGACCGTAACGGCCCGGTCGTCCCCACGACGCATTCTAAAACAGGATAGTCGTCATCACGTATATGTCTGTCGGCATATGGATATGTTCGCCTTCGAAGACAATGAATTGAAAAACAGTCGTAGGTCCGATACGATACTGCGGGCGTTACTCGTCGTCTTCTTCGACAACTTCCGGATCGCTCATTGCGCTCTGGAGGCTGTCGAGACCATTGATCCACTCAGTGACCAGGCCGTACTCGAGGTCTTCGGCGACCTGCATATCGAGTTTTTCGCCGTCGACAATGAGTGTGCCAGCCTGGGCGGCGTAGCCGAGTGCAGCATCGAGATCTTCTTCGGCTTCGGCGTCTGCGGCAGCGCCGAGGTAGTCACCGACGCTGCCCTCTTCGGCGGGACCGTTGGCGATGAACTCTTCTGCGGCGAAGAAGACACAGACGAGGCTGGTCTGAACGCCGTCGACGAGGATCAGTTTCTCTTCGTCTTCGATATCGACTTCGCTGAGAACGATCTCACGGACATCTTCGATCTCGGCGAGTGCGTCCTCCTGGTCGATGTCCCCATCGTCGTAGGCGGCGACGATCTTGGCGATTGCAATCGCGGTATCGTCTTGTAGGTTCAGCAGGAGCCGCGCCGATGACTCGTCTTCTGGATCGATCTCTTCGTCTTTGATGCGGCCGATCCAGTTCTGCCAGCGTTCCTCCGAGTAGAACTCGGTCGGGGGATTGCTCATACAGACACCTACACCGGCCGCTTGAAATGCCTTTCTCTACACTAGCCGCCTCGACAGACAGTCGCGAACAGTGATCGAACTCGAGTGGACGGCCTGAGTGTCCGTCTCGACCCTCGAGGCACCGAATTTCCATCGTGATTCGTTTCGATGGGGCCGCTTACGGGCGCTCGAGTGTTGCCTTGGTGTCGATACCGTATACGCGCTTGGGCGTTTCGACGTGGGCGTTTCGGACGGCGTCGTCGTATCCTGCCTCGAGCAGCCAGCGGACGCGCCGCGGGACGGTCTTTGGCCCGAGAACGGCACCCGGTCGGCCGGGGTCGTCGACGTAGTCGGTTTCCATCAGGAATGGCTCGCCGCGCTCGGCCGCGCGCTCGAGGCGGTCTTTCTCGCTCATGACGCTCGGTGTGGGGCCCTCGAGTCGGCCTTCGGCGTAGTGTTTGACGACTTGGTGGCGCGCCATGCCAGCGTCTTCGGCCCAGTCGGCGACCTCGGTGAGGTCTTCGCTGGCTTCCGTATGGAGTTGAACGGCACACTCGAGGTCGCCGCCGTGCTCGAAGGTATGGCGCATGACGGCGTTTGAGGCGTCCCAGACCGCGTCAGAGACCTCGTAGTGTGGCCGACCGGATTTCAACGCCAGCGCGTCGCCGTCGGCGACGTACTCCGCGGCGAGATCGAGTCCACCCTGCATGATCTCGCGGGCTTCGTCCGGACTGTAGCCGCGTTCGTCGACCAGTCGCGAGATCAGTCCGGGATGGACGCCGAGGACGGGCCAGGCGCGCCCCTCGAGTGCGTCCGACGCCTCGGCGACGATCTCGAGGGTACGTTCGAAGACGGGGCGAAAGTCCTCGCCGGAGTCAACTTCACAGTCGAGGTGCCAGGAGGGTTTGTTGACGACGAGCAGGTGGGTGCCGCCAAGATGGGCGAAGTCCTCGACGGCGTCGATGCCGCGGTGGTTGTCGGGGTCGAGATGCAGGTGATTGTCCAGGACTGGCGTGTCGGCCTCGAGCATACGCGGACGTGGTGCGCGCGGGGTGAAAAGCCACCGTCTTGGTTGCAGTCTCTGGCCATCGGCCAGCACAGTCGCTCGCTTTCCACCGGTACGTGCTGTGAACCGCAAACAGCGGGTTTCTACGGTACCCCACTCACGTCATGCGATTCACTGGCGAAATGTTTTTATAGTAGCATAGATTACCTTGAGTTAGTTGAACCATGACTCTCGAGCAATTCACTTCGGACGGCGGGCAGGTTGCCCGGCGCTACGAGTACGACGACGCGACGGTACTGGCGGTCGATTTCGGAACGGAGGCTGTGGATGCCTCGGCCGATGTAGCCGATGGCACCGTTATCGTTATCGCTGACGACGAACAGTACGAGTTCGATCTCCCCGACGGTGCAAGCGACGCGCACACGTTTATCAAAAACGGGGTCCTCACTATCGAACTGGAGGACGATCTATGAAACTCACCGTCAAACCACTGAAACAGAAAGACGCTGGCCGCGGACTGGCCGCAATCGACCGCGTCTCTATGCGGGAACTCGATCTCGAGAACGGGGACTATATCGTCATCAGCGGCGGTGGCGAGAGCCAGGCCGTTGCGCGAGTCTGGCCGGGCTACCCCGAAGACGAGGGTCGCGGGATCGTCCGAATCGATGGACGACTGCGACAGGAAGCCGACGTCGGGATCGACGACCGTGTCGACATCGAGCCCGCGGACGTCAACCCTGCAAAGTCGGTCACTGTCGCATTGCCACAGAATCTCCGAATTCGGGGCGATATCGGCCCGCTCGTTCGCGATAAGCTGAGCGGACAGGCCGTCACCGAGGGCCAAACGGTGCCGTTCTCGCTTTCGTTTGGACCGATGGCGAGTTCCGGCCAATCTGTGCCGCTGAAGATAGCGAGCACCTCGCCAAGTGGGACCGTCGTTATCACCGATTCGACGAACATCGATATTTCGGAGACGCCAGCCGAACAGGTCAGTTCCGGCGGCGCTGGCACGTCGCCCGAGGGCGTCCCGGATGTGACGTACGAAGATATTGGGGGCTTGGACAACGAACTCGATCAGGTTCGCGAGATGATCGAGTTGCCGATGCGCCACCCCGAACTGTTCCAGCAGTTGGGGATTGAACCGCCAAAAGGCGTCCTGCTGCACGGCCCACCGGGTACCGGAAAGACGCTGATGGCGAAAGCCGTCGCCAACGAAATCGACGCCCACTTCGAGACCATCTCCGGCCCGGAGATCATGTCGAAGTACTACGGTGAGTCAGAAGAGAAATTGCGGGAAGTCTTCGAGGACGCAGAGGAGAACGCCCCCGCGATCATCTTCATCGACGAACTCGACTCCATCGCCGCCAAACGCGAGGACGCAGGTGGCGACGTCGAACGACGCGTCGTTGCCCAACTGCTCTCGCTGATGGATGGCTTAGAGGAACGGGGCCGTGTCACCGTCATCGCGGCGACGAACCGCGTCGACGACATCGACCCCGCACTCCGCCGTGGCGGTCGCTTCGACCGCGAAATCGAGATCGGCGTCCCCGACAAGGACGGCCGCAAGGAAATCCTGCAGGTCCACACCCGCGGGATGCCCCTGACCGACTCGATTGACCTCGAGCGCTACGCCGAGAACACCCATGGCTTCGTCGGTGCTGACCTCGAGAGCCTCGCCCGCGAGGGCGCGATGAACGCACTGCGTCGGATTCGTCCCGACCTCGATCTCGAGGAAGACGAGATCGACGCGGAAGTCCTCGAGACGCTGCGCGTGACCGAGGGCGACTTCAAAGAGGCTCTCAAGGGCATCCAGCCCTCGGCAATGCGCGAGGTCTTCGTCGAAGT
Organism: Natronolimnobius baerhuensis; assembly: GCF_002177135.1. Taxonomy (NCBI): domain Archaea; kingdom Methanobacteriati; phylum Methanobacteriota; class Halobacteria; order Halobacteriales; family Natrialbaceae; genus Natronolimnobius; species Natronolimnobius baerhuensis. Next base: position 153,811 of record NZ_MWPH01000002.1, on the reverse strand, counting down.
CCCCGATATCACCTGGAACGATGTTGGCGGTCTCGGAGATACCAAAGAGCGCCTCCGCGAGACGATCCAGTGGCCACTCGATTACCCCGAGGTCTTCCAGCAGATGGACATGCAGGCCGCAAAGGGTGTGCTCATGTACGGGCCACCCGGAACCGGGAAGACGCTCCTCGCGAAAGCAGTCGCGAACGAAGCTGAGTCGAACTTCATCTCCATCAAGGGGCCCGAACTGCTGAACAAGTACGTCGGCGAGTCCGAGAAGGGTGTCCGCGAGGTCTTCGAGAAGGCGCGGTCGAACGCCCCGACCGTGATCTTCTTCGACGAGATCGACTCTATCGCGGGCGAACGCGGCCAGGGACAGACCGACTCCGGCGTCGGCGAGCGGGTCGTCTCCCAGCTGCTGACCGAACTCGACGGACTCGAGGAACTCGAGGATGTCGTCGTCATCGCGACGACCAACCGCCCCGACCTGATCGACAGCGCCTTGCTCCGCCCCGGCCGACTGGACCGCCACGTCCACGTTCCTGTGCCGGACGAGGAGGGCCGCAAGCGCATCTTCGAGGTCCACACCCGCGACAAGCCCCTGGCCGATGCAGTCGACCTCGAGTGGCTTGCCAGCGAGACGGAAGGCTACGTCGGTGCCGACATCGAAGCGGTCTGTCGTGAGGCGTCGATGGCCGCCAGCCGTGAGTTCATCAACTCGGTTGATCCCGAGGAGATGACCGACACGATTGGCAATGTCCGCATCAGCACGGACCACTTCGAGCACGCACTCGAGGAGGTCACCGCCAGTGTGACCCCCGAAACGCGTGAGCAGTACGAAGAGATCGAAGCGGAGTTCGATACGGCCGAACCACAACAGCAGGACCAACTCGGACGAACGTTCCAGTAATCTGCTGTGGTGCGTACTCGCGATATCACATTCGCGTCCAACGCACCAATCCACGGTGGCCGGTTTTCGGTCACCGTCTCGAGTCTGCGTCGGCTAACTCACTTTGGAACGGACCAGTCTGTATCTGAGGAGGAGAAAGCGTCCAGAAACCGCTGTTACGTCCTCATTCGTCGTTTTCGCGATTCTGCAGCGGTGACACCGTTACTGACTCGTCACCATCGACCGTGATGAGACAGTCCTGGTACTCGAACTGGATCTCGAGGTCGGCGTCAGTTGAGCGCCCGATAAGTCGCTTGAGGGCATCTGGATCGACGCTTTCGTACAGGGGACGAGTGAGATTCGGTGGCTGTGTGTCCTGAACCGCAGCGACACCATCGATGATTCGGTGGACGACTGACTCAGTACCATCAGTTACCGGACGCTGTGTTGCCATCGATATCGCTATGGCCGACTACAGTGTAAATGTGTCGGATATAATAGATTATTTGGTTACTGGCTCCGGTGTGCGTCGTTCGTGTCTCAACGCAACAGACAGTGTAATATATTCGACTCGAGGCTACTCGTCCGTAAATTCTTCACCGAGGTGATTGAACTGCTGCTCGGTTTCGTGGGTGACAACACCGGTTTTTGAGATCTCTATCCCGAGTTCGTTCAATTCGCTGACGACGTCCTCGGCACGTTCCTGCGTTTTCGTAATCAGTTCGATGTGGATATTGTCTTCGTCGGCCAGCAGTTGCGTGACAGAGATAACGTTGGTGACGGTACTGACACGCTCGAGGAGTTCTTCGGGGTCATCCTCGAGAATCGTCCCGACGAGTAACATGTGCTGTTCGTAGCCCGCCGTTTCGTAGTCGATTACGGGTGTATAGCCCTCGATTACGCCCTGTTCCTCGAGTGCTGAGAGACGATTCGCAACGGTGCTTGCGGCAAGTCCGACTCGCTCGCCAATCGCTTCAGTCGTCACGTTCCGGGCATCGTCTTGCAAAACGTGGAGGATGGCCTTGTCGGTCCGGTCGAGATCAACTGTCATATGTCGGGTATTCCGTGGCGCGGTATGTCTCTTTCACTCTGTTTCTCGCGACGTGTAACTGACGGGCGCCGCAGAGCCAGTGTCGCTTCGCTGTGTGGCCGTCTCGAGGAGTCTTATTTCGACTCGAGGTCCTCGAAAACTGCCGCTGCATGACCGTCAGGGGAGACGTTCTCGTAGACGGCGTCGATCTGGCCGTCGGAATCGACGACGTAGGTGTTACGAAAGACGCCATCGAAGGTGTTCCCGAACATTTGTTTTTCGCCGTAGGAGTCATACGCCGCCGAAACCGTACCGTCCTCGTCCGACAGCAAATCGAACGACAGGTCGTACTCGTCTGCGAACGACTCGAGGTCCGAGACGGGATCATCACTGATTCCGACGACAGCGACGTCGTGGGCGTCGAACTGTGCCAGCGTGTCGTCGAACTCGCAGGCTTCGGTGGTACAGCCCTCAGTATTTGCCCGCGGATAGAAGTAGACGACGAGTCGCTGGCCGTCAAAATCGGACCGGCGAATCGTCTCGCCGTGCTGGTTGGATAGTTCGAACTCGGGTGCGTCTGCGCCAATCTCGAGCATGCCTCATTCTTCGCGAGACGACGCGTAATCGTTGCGGTTTGTCATTCACTCAACAGAACCACTATGTGCACCGACTCCACTACTGTTTCCATGGATCGCGACTCACGCACGCTCGAGGCGACGATATTCGCCTCAATTGCCGTCATCCTGTTTCTCGACGTCCTGTTCGACATCTCTGCGTCTCTGCCCGACGGCTGGTTTCACCTGTTGCTGGGGATTGTGCTGTTTGTGAGTGCCATCGGCCTCGTCTTCACGACTCGTTCCAGCAACGGCTGAGGCGAGCGTTGTCGTCAGTTCTCCTCGAGCGATTCGGCTGCATCCTGCTCGAGCAGCGGTGTCGCGTTTTGCTCGGGGAGCGTGACAATGTCGTCGCTCGAGAGTGTGTACTCTCGGTCGTCGATCCCGAGAATCGGGCCGATATCCTGCGTGATCCGGACTGTGACGCGCTCAAGTGCCGATTCGGATGTCGATTCGCCACTCGAGTCAGTCGTTCGCGGCTCTTCGCTCGCCGGTGGCGACGGTTCCGGAGCAGACTCGTCGGTCGGTGGCGTTGGCGGCGCTGGCTCACCAGCGTCGGTGTCCGTCTCGGCTCCCGGAGATGTGCCGGAGTCGCCACCCATGACATCAGCCGGTGAGACGCCACTCGAGGACTCCTCCGAGGGCGTGTCGACCGGCGGTTCCGGTGTCTCTCCATCCGATGACTCTTGCTCTCGAGGTGGCACTGGCGGTGCGTCACCGTCACCGGGAGTGCGCGCTGGTGCGTTCTCGAGTCCGCTGTCGGGGACTGTGTCCGACTGTGAAGCTGGTGGTACGTCGTCGTCGAGTTCCGGGTCGGCCACCGCTGGCTCGACACCCTCGAGCACGTCGAGGACGCGCGTTTTGTTCGATTCGATGCGCTCGACGAGGTCATCAAAGAGATCGGCTTCCTCGGCCGTCAGCCCCTCGTCGTCGGCCGCCATCCCAGCTGCTGCCAGACTGGCCTGTTTGACGAGTTTGCCCATGCGGCGCTCGTAGATCGCTTCGACGACGTCTTTGGCCGTCTCGATTTCGTCGGTCAGGTGACTGACTTCCGGCGAAGAAAACGGGTTCGTCGCACGCTCGGCGGCCTGATCTCGCTCGTCCTCGAGATCGGAAATATACTGGCCGACCTCCTGATAGAACGAGGGGCGCAAGTTCTGGAGACTGTCTTTCTGGCGCTCCTTGCTCTGGACCGAGCGTAGTTCGTCTAAATTCATTCTGTTTCCTTTTCTGCCCTGCCACGAGCCATCAAGAAGACGGCAACGTACTCTGGGAGTGACTGGTCACCCGCCGCGATTGTAAAACTATCTCCTCCGAGGTCGACCTCCCCACCCTGAGTCACGTCGACAGCGATCTCTTGGCCTGTGAACGTCTTGGGGACTGCGTCGGTAAGCGGGTCGAAATCCGCAATCTCGTCACGCTCGAGTCGAACCGTCTTCAGGCCGCTGCCGCCGTGGAGACTGCCGGGCAGGCGGATAAGCCGGTTCGTATCAGTCGTGACCGGCTCGTCAATCGGCGCGTTGTCCCGTTCGACAGCCGTCTGTGCGAAGCGTTCGGCAAGTTGGGAGACGGCCGTGTGGACGGTGACGTTGCCCGACTCGAGGCCCTCGCGGTTGTTCCGGGCGGCATTGAGCGTCGCCGTGGCTTTCCCCTCGCCGATGCCGTCGAACGCCTGCAAGCGCTCGAGGGCGTCGTCTTCGTCCATCGCGAGCAACTCGTCGACGAAGGCCATGAAGTGTTCGTGGGTTCGTTTGCCCCAGCCGCCCTCGATCTGCAATGTTCGGCGCTCGGTGGGCGTCTTTCGCCCGAGTCCGGCGACGGTTTCAGTCTCAATCAGTTCCTCGTACTCGAGGCCGATGCCGCGAACGTAGTCGACGATTTCACGGCGGTGCTCGCGGTCGAGTTCGAGGATGTTCGTATCGCGAACGTGGACGTGGTAGCCCCGGCCACCCGAGAAGACGATCTGCATATCTTCGAATGCGAAGTCGTCTTCGAGGAACTCGAGCAATCGGATGAGGGCATCTTTACACGTTGCAAGCATCTCCGCGTAGGAATCCTCGCCGAGTGTGACGTTCGGGAGGTGGTCAGCGTCGAGATCGAAGACGAGATCGGCAGATTGCCAGTCTTTGGCGTGCATCGAACTCGCGCCCGGATCCCGAAAGTGTCCCGCGGAGAAGTAAACGTGGCGCGGGCGCTTTCGGACGAGAAATTCGGAGAGATCGCCTAACTCGAGTAGCGAACGGTGACGGACCATGGTTGTATCTGGCCCCTCAGTCCAGGGGATAAAGCCCCACTCGCGTTCGTTGGCTGCAGGTGGCGGTGTAATCTCCGTCCGGCGGTAATGGTCACGAAATCGCCCCCGCAGATACGCTCGCGTTCGCTCCTCCATACGACTCGAGTGGTCGGGGGTGGGTCCGTATAATCCTGCCGAATGTTGGTGCTCGTGACGATCTCTCTGGCAGTGGGCCAGGGGCCGATTAGCGCCGGATGAGATCCGACAGTCGATCCGTAATCCCGACGTCGGAGCCGAGTTTCAGGTAGTAGGCGTCGCCGCTGTCCTCGTAGTAGTTGTCGATCCGGCGTTTGATTTCGAAGCCGAGGTGTTCGTAGAACTGGAGTGCGTTTTCGTTGCTCGTGCGTGCGTGACAGGTGATGGTATCGTGGTCGTCGGCGACGCGGGCAACGAGGCGTTTGCCGATTCCGTTGCCACGGTAGTCGGGATCGACCGCGAGAAAGAGAATGTAGCCGTCGCGTCGAACGGCCGCAAAGCCGACGAAATCGCTGTCCTGTACGTAACAGTATACCGTCGAGCGTCGATAGGCATCGGTAAAGAAGTCGCGTCGCTGCTTGAGGACGCCTTCCTGCCTGTTGATCTGCTCTTTGAGGTCCCAGGCATCCTCGACGAAGTCGTCGCTGCCCGGCGCGACGACGCGACTGTCGATATTGACGCTCACTACCCCTTCCTAACACTGTTGCCAATATAATTCCACCGCCTATAGATCGGAACATCTACATTGAGCGATATATTCGGCGCGAGAAGAGACTGCAACAGCGGAACCGACGAACATACCAGACCGCTTCCCGAAGCCTCTCCAATGGCGTACGAACTCCGTGATCACACAGCAGATATCGCAGTCGCCGCAACCGGTGACACACTCGAGGCGGTCGTTTCGGCTGTCGCGGACGGGCTGGCCGCCGCGTCGTGCGATGACGTTCCGGCCGACACGGGCGAGCGCTTCTCTCTAACTGTCTCCGCAGAGAGTCGCGAGGCGCTATTGTTCGATTACCTCGACGAACTGATCTACCTGCGAGACGTGCGCGTCGAACTGCCGGTTGACCACTGCGTCGAGTCGATACAGCACGCTTCGGCGGACGACAACGCCACTGGTGCCGACGAGTGGACGCTCGAGGCCAGCGCTCGCGGCGTCCCACTGTCTGCCATCGATGCCCGCGAGATCAAGGCCGTCACCTACTCCGAAATGACACTCGAGCGCATCGATGACGGCGATGGCTGGTCCGCCTACGTTGTTTTTGACGTCTAGGTGCTTCGTCACGGCGAAAGAGCTTGTCGCCGTACGAAGCTTATTGGCGCCACTTGATGTACGCTCGACAGTGATCGCATCCACTCGCTTTCAGTCCCGTTCCCGCGGCTCGCAGCCCCGCGAGTACACACGGCTGTACCGCGCCTGGATCGTGACCCTCATCGCCCTCTCGAGTCTGCTCGTCGCGACATCGTCCGTAAGCGCACACGAGGAGTACGTTGTCGATGAGGAACAGGACGTCGGCCTCGTGGAGTTTCTTACCGAGGCGCTGACTGATCCGTTCGTCGTCGGGCCGCTGCTCGGCGGCGCAGTCGCGACTCTCGCCGTTCTCGGCGGCTATCTCGCCATCCGCCCGCTCCAGCAGGATATCGGCGTGTTTCGCTTTGCCATGCGAGAGTACAGTGACTACGTCCCCTGGCTGCTTCGCATCTCGCTTGGCATTCCGCTGATCGGCGCGGGCTTTAGTGGCTACTTCATCAGCCCCGCACTCGAGGTGGACCTTCGACTCTTGCAGGTCGGACTCGGCTTTCTGCTGCTCTTTGGCTTCGCGACGCGACTCGTCGCGCTGGTCGGACTTGCGACGTATCTCGTCGGCGTCGCCATCTGGCCGACGCTTTTGCTCCAACTCGAGTTCATCGGTGGATTCGCCGCACTTGCCCTCATCGGCAGCGGCCGGCCGAGCGCAGATCACGTCCTGCAACGCATCGCAGGCACGCGGGGCACGGTCTACCGGAAACTGGACCCGGTTCACGACTGGGCAGACGCATTTCAGTCCCGGATCGACCCCTACGAGCGGTTGTTCCCGACAGTCGTACGACTCGGCCTCGGTACCACGTTCATCTTCCTCGGGGTGACCCAGAAACTCCTCCAGCCAGCACTCGCACTCGCGGTTGTCGACCGATACGACCTGACTGCAGTCATCCCCGTCGCGCCGGAACTGTGGGTGATGGGGGCCGGCCTCGCCGAAACAGCACTCGGCATCGCGCTCATTCTCGGCTTTTTCACCCGCGCGAGCGCGGCGACCGCGATTACGATGTTCACGCTAACGCTCTTTGCGCTCCCTGACGACCCCGTCCTCGCTCACGTCGCGTTGTTCGGGATGGCCTCCGCGCTGTTGATTACTGGTGGCGGTCCCTACGCCATCGACGGCACACTCGAGCGCCTCGCAACTGATGCCGAGCGGGCGGATGCGACACCAACCGAGGCAACTACGGAGTAACTCATACTGCCGGACAAAACGAGTGACAGATTTTCGGCCGTCAAAAATCGTCACTGACTGTTATCCAGTAGTATCACCCGTTTTCCGACGCCGTCGTCGAGTACGTCTCACCGAACACGTGATGTTCCGTCACCGAAACCCGCCGGAGTCGGCCAGAGACTGTGGCCTCGAGTCGATAGCCGGATGCGACGAGATCGTCCGTACAGGCCATGGTGAACCCCGAATCGTCGGCCGCGACGACGAGCACATCGAGTCGATCCTGTGAGTCTTCGTATGCAGCGTGGGCCAACTCGACCGTCCCGCACTTGCTCGAGCCGTATTGAACCGTTCCCTCGGCGACAACTGTCTCGCCGTCGATAGTCACCGCTGGCTCGTCGTCGATATCGTACCCGGTGGACTCGAGTTCGAAGTCCGTGCTGACGCCCGATCCAATGACTGGCAGGCGCTCGAGACAGCCCGCTGTTGCGCCCACGGAAGCACTCGAGGCCGCTGCGAGGAATCGACGTCTGTGCATATCGTCTCCGAGGGACGAAATTACTATCTTCTGACAGCGAGAGAATCCCGGCGTTTACGCCGGGCGTGAATCGCGTCACTCAACTACGCAAACCACCGCTCGATAGCAGACTGGATATTCAACGCTAACCCAAACTATTTTATCGTTTCAGCTACATAGACTATGTATGGCGATTGAGGTCACTCGCACTTACGTTGGTTCCATCCAGAACCACCGACAGGTCTGCGATGGCCTCGATTCGCTCGGAGGCTCCGCCTCAAAAATCTGGAATGTTGCACGCTGGACAGCCGACCGTATCTGGGATGCGACCGGCGAGATCCCAGACGAAGGCGTGCTGAAATCGTACATGAAGAACCAGTCGTGCTGGAAAGACCTGAACGCACAATCCAGTCAGAAAGTCATCGAAGAACTTTCTGACGCTTTCCAGTCGTGGTTCGACCTGCGACACAAAGAACCAGAGGCGAATCCACCCGGCTACCGCAAACACGGCGACACCCGGCCACGAAGCACGGTCACATTCAAAGCAGACGGGTTCAAACACGACCCCGAAAACAACCGCGTCCGACTCTCAAAGGGGAAGAACCTCAAAGAACACTTTTCGGACTTCATCCTCTGTGAGTATCAGACCCGACCAGACGTTGACCTCGCAGAAGTCAACAAAGTGCAGAACGTTCGTGCTGTCTGGAATGGGGGCGGGTGGGAACTGCACTTCGTCTGCAAAGTCGAACTCGAAACCACCGACTCCGCAGACGGCGAAGTGGCGGGAATCGATCTCGGCATCAAAAACCTCGCCACGGTCGCATTCCCCGACGAATACGTTCTCTACCCCGGCAACTCGCTCAAAGAAGACAAGCACTACTTTACGCGAGCCGAGTACGATACTGAGGGTGAGAACGGCCCATCAGAGAAGTCAATGTGGGCACGTCGAAAACTCGCTGACCGAGAGACACACTTCTACCACGTCCTCACGGACACGATTATTACCGAGTGTGTCGAGCGCGGTGTTGGGACGCTCGCAGTGAGTTGGCCCGAAGACGTACGAGAGTCCGACTGGGGCAAGACCGGCAACAAGAAGTTGCACTCGTGGGCGTTCGACCGCATCTACCAGTACCTCGAATACAAAGGCGAGATACGTGGTGTCGAGGTGCTGAAGGAGAACGAGTGGGACACCAGTAAGACCTGTTCACGGTGTGGTGACGACACGAAGTCGAACCGTGTCGAACGCGGCCTGTACGTTTGCTCGTCGTGCGAGTTGGTCGGGAACGCGGATTGTAATGGGGCAGAGAATATGCGGCAGAAGATAACTCCGAGTCCTCACGGTGAGGATAGGAGTAACGGCTGTGTGGCACAGCCATCGACATACCTGTTCGACCGCGAGAGCGGGACGTTCAACACGAGAGAACAGGCCGTGTCGTAGACCGGCAAATATCCCACCTGCGGTACGGGAAGCCTCGCCGTTTACGGCGAGGAGGATGTCACCAAGCCACCGACGGGTCAAACACGAGTTGTACCATTCCATAGATACGTCTGCGAACGAACTGCGAATCACAGGACAGCGACCGAGAGACGAACATCTTTCACCGTTGCAGTGTGAGTATCGCGTATGAGCAACACGTTCGACGCCGACGGCATCACGCTCGAGCAGGTGCGTGAATTCGTCTGGGAGGTTCCACAGGAGGGAGACATGCGCGTCCCCGCACGCGTCCTCGCCAGCGAAGCACTGCTCGAGGAGATTTCGGATGACAAAACGCTCGAGCAACTCCAAAATACGACCCACTTGCCGGGGATCACGAACCACGCGATCTGTATGCCAGATGGCCATCAGGGCTATGGCTTCCCCGTGGGCGGGGTCGGCGCAATGGACGCCGAGGACGGCTGCATTTCGCCGGGAGCGGTCGGCTATGACATCAATTGCGGCGTCAGAATGATGCGGACGAACCTCACGTACGAGGAGGTCCAGGGGAACGAGGAGGAACTCGTTGACTCCCTGTTTGCCAATGTTCCGTCAGGTCTCGGCGGGGGCGGCATCGTCGAGTCCGGCATTGACGCCGTCGAGGAGATTCTTGAGCGCGGCGTCGACTGGGCACTCGAGAACGGCCACGCAGTCGAAGACGATCTCTTGCACTGCGAGGACGAAGGGAGGCGAGAGAGCGCCGATCCCGACAAAGTGACCCAGAAAGCCAAAGACCGCGGGAAGAACCAGATCGGCTCGCTCGGATCGGGGAATCACTTCCTCGAGGTCCAGCGCGTCACGGACGTCTTCGACGACGGGGTAGGCGAGGCGTTCGGCCTCGAGGAAGACCAGATCGTCGTCCTCATTCACTGTGGGTCGCGCGGGCTGGGTCACCAGACGTGTAACGACTACCTGCGCAAGATCGAACAGCAACATCAGGGCCTCCTGGAGGAGTTGCCGGACAAGGAACTCGCAGCGGCTCCGGCGGGCTCCCAACTCGCAGAAGACTACTACGGGGCGATGAACGCGGCGATCAACTTCGCGTGGGTCAACCGCCAACTCATTATGCACCGCACGCGCAAGGTCTTCGAGCGCGTCTTCGACCGCTCGTGGGAGGAGATGGAGATGGACCTGTTGTACGATGTGGCTCACAATATCGCAAAGAAGGAGACACACACTGTCGAGGGCGAGGAACGTGAACTCTACGTCCACCGGAAGGGTGCCACGCGGGCGTTCCCCGCCGGTCATCCCGAGGTTCCAAGCGCCTACCGCGATGTCGGCCAGCCGGTGATCATCCCCGGCAGCATGGGCGCGGGCAGCTACGTCCTGCGTGGCGGCGAGAACTCGATGGACCTCACGTTCGGATCGACGGCCCACGGTGCTGGCCGGCTAATGAGTCGCACGCAAGCGAAAAACGAGTTCTGGGGCGGCGACGTCCAGGACGAACTCGAGGAACAGGATCAGATCTACGTCAAAGCACAGTCCGGTGCAACGGTCGCCGAGGAGGCCCCGGGCGTCTACAAAGACGTCGACGAGGTTGTCCGGGTCTCGGATGCGCTCGGCATTGGTGACAAGGTCGCGCGGACGTTCCCCGTCTGCAATATCAAGGGATAGGGACACTCAGAGGGGATATCGTCGGCGTTCATCGGTTCTCGCTGACGAACCGAGAGACAGCGCTGAAGGCCCGATTTTGAGCGTTTTGGGAGGCGACTGTCAGCCGTCTCAGGCTGCGTCGACCGAACCGTCTGGACGAACCGTCACAACTGGAACGGGAGCCGTCTGAACGACTTCGTTCGTCACACTACCAATAAGGCGACGCTCGAGGCCGCTGCGGCCAGCGGTTCCGATGACGACCATGTCGGCGTCGATCTCGCCCGCGTAGGTGGCGATTTCGTCGGCTGGTTTTCCGACGCGGACAACTGCTTCAGCCTCGAGCGCGGCGTCTTCGGCCAGTTCGACGAGGTCTGTCGCCCAGCCGGCGGCAAGTTCGGTGACGTCGTCTTTCGTTTTCGGCGGTGGGCCGCCGACTGAGGAAATTTGGGTGAGATTTAGGTCGCCGACGGCGAGTGCGTGAATCGTCGCGTCCATCTTTCCAGCAATGTCGAATCCGACTTCAGCTGCATTTTCAGCGTATTCGCTCCCATCCGTCGGGATAATAATCGTATTTCCCATTGTTTGTATTCTACTCGAGTAGTTACGAAGACGCTCGTATAGTCGTTGCTGCTGGTGCAGTTTTTCGTACGTACCCGACGCGAGTGGGCCAGTGCCCGTCTCCACGGCGTGTTTCGCCGAGCTACAGCGAGCACAAGCTATATTGCCGCCCGGAAAGGTCGGTGGACTATGGCTCGGAAATCATATCAAGAAAAACTCGAGGAACTCCGAGAGGATATCCTCTACATGAGCGAGGTCGTAATGGAACGGCTTCGCATGGGGCTCGACGCACTCGAGCAGAAAGACGAAGCGCTCGCCGAACAGGTGATGCAAGGCGACGGTGAGATCAATCGGATGTATCTCGATCTCGAGCAAGACTGTATCGACTTGCTCGCGCTGCAACAGCCTGTTGCAAGCGATCTGCGATTTATCGCTGCATCGTTCAAGATCATCACTGACCTCGAGCGGATCGGCGATCTCGCGGTCAATCTCGGCGAGTATACGTTCGAGTCGGAACAGGAACTGTTTCCCGACGTCGACGTCCAGGCGATGGGCGATATGACCCTCGAGATGGTCGAAACGGCGATGGTGGCCTACGATACGGAAGATACCGACACCTGTCGTGAACTGGCCAATCGCGACGACGATATCGATCAGTTCGCTGAGCGTGCAAGCGGGATCGTCGTTCGGGACCTGATCGAGCGTGAACTGGAGGAAGCCGACGAAGTCGAACGCCTGCTCCAAGATGTCTCCCGACTGTTGTTGACGATTCGTGATCTCGAACGGGTCGGTGACCACGCGGTCAATATCGCGGCGCGGACGCTCTATATGGTCGAAAACGACGACGAACTCATCTACTAATACCGTCTGTTGTACCGGTTTGCCGGTGCACCCGTAGAACGGTCGCGGGTGCTCGGAACTGCCGTTTAACGGTCCATCTGATTCGCTCGAGTGTCTCGAATCGGCGGGAAACTCACTGAATACCAGCCGACGGCAGTGCTTTCGTGTCTCTGGTGGAGGAGTGCACCGCTGTTGTCTCAAGGGAGACGCCATCTTAGCGTACTAATTCGGAGTTACTGTCCAGTAAGGGCTGATAGATGTCGTGAAAGGCGAAAACAGTCGGCGCGGTTTATTGCTGGCTCGGCCCTGTCTGTGGATGGTCTCAGAACCCATTCTCTGGGGTTATGGGGTGACTGATAGCAATGACAACTTCACACGCACACACGGGCACACTTCGGCGGACACTCCTCCGAGCAGCCGCTGCAACGGGTCTCGCAGTCGGCATTGGGAGCGCAACAACACAGGCACGGCTGCAGGACGACGCAGATATCGTTCTCGAGGGGCGGACAACCGGCTGGGTTGGCGTCGAACCGGACGACATCGACGGCGAGCGAAATCCGACGCTCGAACTCGAGGCTGGCACGGAGTACGTCCTCGTCTGGGAGAACGAAGACGGCGTCGGTCACAACTTCGTGATCGAGGACGACGACGGTGAGAATCTGGTCGAGACGGAGATCATCTCCGGATCGGGCGAAACACAGACCGTCGAATTCACCGCCGAAGAGGGGATGGCAGAGTACTACTGTGCACCACATCCTCAGTCGATGCGTGGTGACGTCGAACTCGGTGACGCAGGCGAAGACGAGGACGAGGACACTGCTGACGACCCAGACGAGACCGTACTGGAATTCGCCGCTGTCGTCGAGGAACACTTCGAGTTTACGCTCGAGGACGATGGCTGGATTCTCGAGGAATCGGACGAGATAGACGCTGATGATGAGGATTTGGAGGCAGACGACGAGAACGAGCAGACAGACGACGTGAATCCAACCCTCGAACTCGAGGCAGGCAGTGCCTACGTTCTCACCTGGACGAACGACCTCGAGGCGAGCGAGGAGACGGACACCGATGCGGAGGAGACGGACGAAGACGATGCAGAGGAGACAGCGACAGACAATGCGGACGACGACCTTGAGGAGCAGGCAACCGAACTCGTCCTCGAGACGGACGACGGCGAGGAGTTCCTTCGCTCGGAGGCGCTCGAGGTGGGGGAGACAGGCGCGATTACGTTTGCTGCCCCACCTGAACTCGTGACCTACCGCGACGAGGAGACGGGTGCTGAAGGGGAAATCGAGGTTACAGGGGACGAGGACGCAGAAACGGAGACTGACACGTAGTCGCCGTGACGCACAGGCGGAGACGGGACGGTCCCGTCGAATCGGGTATTTCTCGCTGGAAGTCTCGACTTTCGTTAGTCAGTCACAGATTTGTCGCGGCCAATCACGGCTAGTGGGAAGACAAGTCAGTGTTACAAGAGGAACGATCTCAGTTGTTTATTGGTGGCGAATACCACGGAACGCGTGTTGTCTCGGTCACGAACGGGTGAAGAGTGACTGTAGAGACACCAACTCAGACAAGCCACACCATGAGCAACAATGATAACCGATCAGTAGCAAGACGAACAGTACTTCGAGCGGCCGCAGCATCGTCGCTTGTCGGCGTCGCAGCAACGTCTGCGGCCGGCTCGAGCCAGTCCTCCGCAGCACTCGAGGCAGCGGGCGTGCAGGAGGGCTCGATTTTCGCCGAGGGGCCAACTGTCGGCCTCGAGCAAGTTGCGTCGGGACTGACCGCGCCGACTGACTTTGTAACGGCCGAGGAGGAGACTGACCGTCGATTCGTTGTCGACCAGACTGGCCAGGTTTACGTCCTCACGGACGACGGCCTCGAGGATGAGCCGTTCCTCGACATCGAAGAACGGATGGCCGACATCGAGGAAGCCTTCGACGAGCGCGGACTCCTTGGACTCGCGTTCCACCCGGATTTCGAGGAAAACGGCCGCTTCTTCGTTCGGTATAGTGCCGAGGGCGAGGAGCCTGAGTACGGCGCACCCGGTGCAGAGGTGCCGGAGGAGGTCAACCACCTCGAGCGTCTCTCGGAGTTCCACGCCGACGACGACAACGAGACGGCCGACCCCGATTCAGAGGAAATCCTCCTCGAGGTGCCACAGCCACAGTTCAACCACAACGCGGGGCCGATTGCGTTCGGGCCGGACGGCTATCTCTATATGGCAACGGGCGACGGTGGCGGTGGCGGCGACGATGATGAGGGACACGTCGACGACTGGTACGGCGAGATTGCGGGCGGCAACGGACAGGACACCGAACACAACCTGCTGGGCGGAATCTTGCGTCTCGATGTCGACGGCGAGGACGACGAGCGCAACTACGGCATTCCGGACGACAACCCGCTGGTAGATGAGGAGGGCCAGCTCGACGAATACTGGTCCTGGGGTCACCGCAACCCGTGGGGAATGTCCTTCGAGAACGGCGAACTGCTCGCGGCCGACGTCGGCCAGGCGCTGTTCGAAACCATCAACCACGTTGAGGCCGGCGGCAACTACGGCTGGAACGTCTGGGAAGGAACCCACTGCTTCGACCCCGCCACTCCGGAAGACCCACCGGAAGACTGCCCAGATACGGTCGAGGGCGATGCCGGCCCTGGCCGCGACGGCGAACCGTTACTCGGCCCCGTTATCGAGTATCCACAGGAAGCCGACATAGGTCGCTACGCCGACGAGTACGGAGATGCCGGCACGCAGGGCGATGACCGCGACCGCATCGGCGTCGCCATCGTCGGCGGGCGTATGTACGAAGGGAGTGAGGTCCCCGGCCTCGAGGGATCATACGTCTTCGGCGACTGGAGCTGGAACGGCGAAGGCGGCGGCCGCGTGTTCATCGCGGAACCGCCCGAAGACTGGCCCAACGGCGAGGACGAGGAACTGGTCGACGATGAGGATGAAGAGTACGAGGACGATGCTGAAGACGAGGAGTACGAAGACGACGAGTACGCCGATGATGAGGATGACTACGAAAACGGCGATGACTACGAAGACGACGAGTACGCCGATGAGGATGACGACTACGAAAACGGCGACGACGAAGACGTCGACCGCGGCGAAGCGGACGACGCC
The DNA here is from genome assembly GCF_002177135.1 of Natronolimnobius baerhuensis. NCBI lineage: Archaea > Methanobacteriati > Methanobacteriota > Halobacteria > Halobacteriales > Natrialbaceae > Natronolimnobius > Natronolimnobius baerhuensis. The sequence continues at coordinate 138,450 of NZ_MWPH01000002.1, read as the reverse complement.
GACGACGATGGGGCAGTAGACGACGCCGACGACGACTACGAAAACGACGAGACGGACGAGGAGGCGATGGACGACAACGGCGACGACGTCGATGCTGACGACGAGATGGACGACGATGTCGTTGATGAGGAGAGTCCCTACTACCCACCCGACGAGGTCGATCTCTGGTCGATGGAAGAGGTCACCTTCGAGGGCAACAGCGACGTGGTCGAGAACGGGCTGCTCACGCAACTCGTCTACGCCTTCGGCCGCGACCACAACGGTGAAGTATACGTCCTTACTTCGGACACCTCCACCGTCGAGGGCGAGGGGTACGTCTACCGACTCGTCGACGCAGACGACGAGATGGATGAGCCCGAGGACGACGTTGCAGAAGACGAGTACGAAGATGAGGAAGACGACCCAGAGGCCGAGGACGAACCGATAGACGGAGAAGACGAGGACTACGAGGACGACGATGCAATGGCTGAGGACGACCCAGACGACGACAACGACACCAACGGCGAGGATCCCGAAACCGCCATCGCCTAATACCGCTGGACAAAACGAGTGACAGATTTTCGACCTCCCGTTTGGTCGAACATCGTCACTGACTGTTGTCCGGTAGTATACCCCCCCCTCGCCGCTGACTCGCCGAGAGTCACTCGAGGCCGTTCTCACTGTTTTTTATGGCACTATCCGCTGCAAGCACTGCGTGTCGCTGTAAAAAGAGGCCGTGAACGTCGGCAATAGGGTGCGTTCGAGTGACCGGCCTACAGGTCGTCGTCGCTTTCGTCTTCTTCGTCTTCGGCGGCAGGGTCCTCTTCTTCGTCTTCGGCAGCAGGGTCGTCTTCATCGACGGGGTCTTCACCCTCTGTCGGCTCTTCTTCGCCCGGTCCCTCGTCGCCACAGCCTGCGAGTGCGGTGGCGGCGACGGCACCACTCAGTGCAATCAGTCGTCGGCGTCGGAGTCGGTCAGTCATGTACCACCGGAAACGGGACGCCGGTCATCAAGAGAATGAGCGACCTATAATAGACTGACTCGAGTGAGTGTTCGACCAACCAACTCTTACGCTCGAGACTGCCATCTTCGAGGGGGCCAGCCGGGAGAGACGCGACGAGGCCTCGAAATCACGGCCCCTGAGGCTCCTGTGTGGACTGTTTCAGCGGCGAAAATCTGTGTTACCGCACCACCGGTGTCGACAGCGACTGAAACGCGATGAAACTGTCTCGAGTCGCCGGCGATTTTAAATACTACGTTCTGACTGGACCTCACGTGCGGAACCGGGCTTGACAATTGCGAGCAGCCAAACGCATCCGGCGATGACTACAAACAAGTCCGTCTGTGGTCGCGAAGACGATCCAACGGAGCCGATCAGTCGTCTTTGCCGACGCTGATAACCTGAAACAGCGAGTAGACGGGAACACCGTCGATCTCCTCGACGCCCTGTTTGTCCGCGAGGACGACGCAGGCAAGCGGTTCGCCACCCTCTGTGCGAATTGCTTCGATTGTCTCGCGCATCGTCGTTCCGCTCGTAATCGTATCGTCAACGACGTAGCACTCGCGGTCCCGAATCGTCGCAAAATTCCGCGAGAACGTCCCGCCCAGATCCTCGATATCGCCTTCTTCCCACTGATGTTTTGCGGGCGTGTACGACGCCATATCGCTCTCGAGTTCGCGGGCGATGAGCGTTGCAATCGGGCCGCCGGCTTTCTCGATGCCGACTGTCAGGTCGACGTCTTCGCCGTGTTTGGCGAGCAGGTCGGCCATCGCCGTCGCGATGTGACCCAGTCGCTTGCTGTCGCGACCGATGGCGGACCAGTCGACGTGGATATCCTGTGGCCCGCTCGCTGATGCGTCAGTGGTAGTCGTTCCATTGCCCGACAGCTGGGTGGTCGAGCCGCTGCGTTCGACGAGCCAACTTGCCGTCTCACGGGAGACGTTCAGTTCGTCTGCAATCTCGCCCTTCGAAAGCCCGCGGTCTGCGAGTTCCGCCGCACTCTCGATGAGGTCGTCGACGTTTTTCATAAACGACGCTTCGAGCGCCATTTTTATAGTCGTGTCGTCGTCGGCCAATTGTTCGCCTGCGCTGACAGTCACAGCCTTCCGTGCCAGCGAACACACTCGAGTGAACTGCAAACGATTATCCCTCTGCCAGCGTCTGGTGCTATCATGGAGCGATACGACCTCGTCTACCGGCTCTACGACGAGTACGACACGAAGACGCTACGCGAGTATCAGGAGTTTGTCGACGTCTTCCCGGCCGTCGACTCCCGTGTCGCCCTCGATCACTGGCAGGAAGCGACGGACGAACTCGAGGCGCGCAAAGACGAGATTCGGTCGGGGTTTGCGGCCGGCGAAACCTTCGCGGAAGTCGCCTCGTGGGCCGACCGCGATCAGGCCTTTACCGCGCTCGATCTCGAGGCCAAGTACGGCCGCGCGGTGAACGTGCTCGTCCTCGACGTCGATGAGACGCTGCGGTCGGCCGGTGGAACGGACAACGAAATCCCCCGCGAGACGCTACACGTCCTGACGGAGTTTCACGAGGCTGGCGTGCCGATTGTCATCTGTACGGGCCAGACCTTAGAGAACGTCAAGGGCTTTGCAATCCAGGGGCTTGGCAGCGAAATCGTCCACTCGGGAGAGCTCTCCATCGTCTACGAGGCGGGCACTGGCGTCTTCACGCCGGGCCACGGCGCAGAGACGAAGCAGTTGCTCTACGAGGACTTAGACGACGAGATTCGGACGGTCTTCGACGACGTTCGCTCGCGTATCCTTCCCGAAGCACCCGAGACGCTTCGGCGTGGCTGTCACCTGCAGGGCAACGAGTTCAACGTCACGATGAAACCCAACTACGAGACCGGGTCGTCGGACGCTCGCGCCGTCATCGACGAGGCGCTGGTCTACCTCATCGACCTGCTCGCCGACGCCGTCAGGGCAGCCCTCGAGTTGGACGGCGAAACTGAAACCGAAACCGCCGGTGACGACGGTCCAACCGAGATCAGCGACGAGACCATCGTCGACTGGACCCGCGCCTTCTACGCCGCACAGGACCCCGAAATCCGGGCCGTCCTCGAGAGCGAAGGCGTCTATCCAGACCGCGATGCCGAGGAAGTTCCCGACCGAATTGCAGACACACTCGAGCGAATCGACGTCGCCTACTACGAAGCTGATGCCGCCGAAATCGGCAGCCTCGAGTTGAACAAGGTCGTTGGCGTCGAGCGCGCACTCGACGTGTTAGGAATCGACGATCCGTTCGCGCTCGTGATGGGCGACTCGAAAAGCGACCTGCGCGTCATGGAGTGGGTCGACGACACCAACGCAGGTATCTCGGCTGCGCCCGAACACGCCTCGAGAGAGACCCTGGAACACGTCCTCGAGACGGACGAACTCGTCTTCGATCAGGGCCAGAGCGTCGACGTGTTGCGGACGGTGTACGCGCTCAATCGGCTGGCGCGACTCAACTGAGCGGCTCGGAGTGCCCTGATGACTGTCACCACCCGCGGGACCGCGGGCTGGCAGTACATATATTCTCTTGCCGCTCCTATACTGTCGTAGCTGTGAGCACATACGACGCCGTCGTCTACGATCTGGACGGGACGTTAGTCGACCTCGAGGTAGACTGGGGAGCCGTTGCAACCGACGTCTCCGCGGTCTACGAGGAAGCCGGGAAAACGCCACCCGGCGACGGCCTCTGGGGAATGCTTGAGGCTGCGACCGATGTCGGCCTCGAGGCTGCCGTCGAGTCCGCTATTGCGGCCCACGAACGCGAGGGCGCACGCGCCGCGCCACGTCTGGCACACGCCGATGAACTGCTTGACCGGACGGTTCCCGTCGGCGTCTGCTCGCTCAACTGCGAGGCTGCGTGTCGGATCGCACTCGAGACTCACGACCTCGATTCAGCAGTCGAGTCTGTTGTCGGCCGGGATAGCGTCGCAACGCAGAAACCGGATCCAGAGCCGCTGTTAACCGCTGTTCGCGAACTCGAGGCCGAGCCTGCCCAGACGGTGTTCGTCGGCGACTCGAGGCGGGACGAACTGACGGCCGAGCGGGCGGGAACGGCCTTCGAGTACGTTGAGTAGTTACTCTTCCTGATGGCGCTTGGCGTAGGCGAACACCGCGAGTGCAACGACAATCCAGACGACGGCACCGACGCGGATAGCGAACTCGGCGCGGGAGGCCCACGTCGGCAGGTCGACGTTGATCGAGAGCATTGCGACGATGGGCGCGCCCACGAGGATCGTGATGACGAACGTCGTCTGCATCACCCAGCCGTAGTCGACGCCGTCGGGTGAACTCGTTTCGACGGGTTCTGGCACGGTTGACACTCCCGAGGGAGCCATCTTAAGCCTCGCGGGTTCGCTGTTCGGTGGTGTCTGTTTCCCATGTCGACCCCCTTGCGACATGCACGCACAGAACGATGCTGTTTACTCGGCGGGCGTGAATCTGTGGGTATGTCTACCGTTCGGGATCTCACAGCGAAGACGGGCGAGGAACCGATCACGATGCTGACGGCCTACGACGCCCCGACAGCGACAATTGTCGATGAGGCGGGCGTCGACGTGATTCTCGTCGGCGACAGCGTTGCGAACACCTCGCTCGGCCACGAAACGACACTGCCGGTGACCGTCGACGACATGGCTCGCCACGTCGGCGCCGTCTCGAGAGCCACGGATGACGCCCTCGTCGTCGCTGATATGCCGTTTCTCTCTGTCGGTGTCGACGAGAAAGACAGCCTCGAGAATGCCGGACGAATGCTCAAAGAAGAGGGTGCTCACGCGGTCAAACTCGAGAGCGGCCCCCACACTGTCGAGTTGACTGAAAAAATGGTCCAACTCGGGATTCCGGTGATGGCACATCTCGGACTGACGCCCCAGCACGTCAATCAGTACGGCGGCTATCCGCGGCAGGGAACTGAGACGAAAGAAGCCGAACGCATCCTCGAGCTTGCACAGGCCCACGACGAGGCAGGCGCGTTCGCGCTCGTTCTCGAGCACGTCCCCTCGAATCTCGCGGCACAGATCACTGACGCCGTCGAGATGGCAACGATTGGGATCGGTGCCGGGCCGGACTGTGACGGGCAGGTGCTCGTCGTCGACGACGCACTCGGGCTAAGCGAGTGGTCGCCATCCTTTGCAAAACAGTTCGGGAACGTCCGCGAGGAGATGGAATCAGCCGTCGACGGTTATGTTGACGCGGTCGAGTCCGGCGAATTTCCTGCTGAGGAGCACAGTCACGAGGAAGCCGACCTCGACGAAATTTATTGATTCATCTCAGTTGAACAGGAGGCGGTCGAGGATCGGTCGCAGGAACGATCCACGGCGCGTCTGCTTCGAGTGAACCAGCAAGACTGGCTGTTCAATCGCCGCTGCGAGGCGATCCGAGCGCTGTTCGACGACCAGATCCGGAAGCCGACGGTGTGTGACCGTACTCAACATCACCAGATCGGACGACTCGAGTTCGCTCGAGAGGCTGGACACGACGTCGTCGGTTCGAACGATGGCTGAGTCGACGGGGACGGTACAGAGGTCGTCCAGTTCGTCGTGGTAGTCCTCGATTGTCTCGAGTAGTTCCTCGGGTGCGCTCTCGTCGACGGCAAAGAGGAACCGAATGCGGGCACCAAGCACGTCAGCCATCGCGTTCGCGAGTTCGACCTTTAGCGGGTCGTTGAACGGGCTACGGTCGGTGACGACGGCGATTTCGTTGATGTCGGTTCGTTGCTCGTGCTGGACGAAGACCACGTCACACGGCGCGTGTTCCATGATCCAGTCCGTATCCCGGCCAAACAGCGTCCCGAGTCGGCTGGTCGCCTCCTGGCGAGCGAGGATGAGATCCGCACTCGAGCGCTCGGCGAAGTTCACGACCGCGTGGCGCGTGTCGTGGCTAACAATTTCGCCGACTTCGACGGGCACCTCGAGGTCGCACACGAGTTCGTCGGTTCGCTGTTCGAACTCCACGTCGGCTTCGGAGAGTTCCGCCGCGGCGGTATCCAGTGGCACCTGATCCGGCACTTCGTCGAAACGCACGACGCGAATGTGCCCGCCGCGCTGTCTGACAATCGGTGCGGCCATGTGGATCAGCGCGTCTTCTTGCTCCCGAGTCACGTCTTGGCGAATCGGGATGAGGATCTCGAACTCGTCGGCGCGCTCGAGTTGTTCTTCCGTATCTTGGACGAACTGACGACCGGCTTCGCGGCGGGCAAGCCCCTTGGCGACGCCCTCGCGGTCGACCTTGTCCGCGGCGTAGAGTTTGAACCAGAGGAAGCCCAGAATAACGATTCCAATCGAGCCAAGAATCTCGCGGGCTTCCATCTGCGTGATGATGAAGATCCCCGAGAGGATGCCGAACAGTTGCACCCAGGGATAGCCCGGCGTGTGGAAGTCGGGGTCATACCACTCGAGGTCGCGCTCGCGGAACGCAATGAGCGCGCCACAGACGAGGATGTAGACGAGAATCTGGAACGCGCCGGCCATCTTCGCGATTTCGTCGACGTTCTGGGTGGCGACGATGAAGATGATCACCGCACCCGTCGTCAGGATGGCGACTGTCGGCGTGTTAAAGCGCGGATGGATGTACTCGAAGCGCTCGAGAAAGAGCTTGTCCCGACTGAGCGCGAGTGGATATCTCGAGGCGGTTAGGATGCCGGCGTTTGCGGTACTGACGAGTGCGAGAACGGCAGCAATAATAATCCCACCGACCGCGAGTCCCCCAATCGGGACACCGCCGATCACCGTTTCACCGAATAGCAGTCGTGTCGCTTCTGCCATTGGTTCGTTGTGGCCCTCCAAATCGTCGGCTTCCATGACGCCGACGAGAACGAACACGATGAGAGCGTACAAGAACGCAGTGACGCCGAGTGAGATCGAAAGCCCGAGTGGGAGATTTCGCCCGGGATTCTCAATCTCCTCGGCGACGGCAGCGACCTTCGTCACCCCGGCGTATGAGACGAGTACGAGGGCTGTCGCCCCGAGGATGCCGTCGATTCCCTCATCGAAGAAGCCGTCGTAGTTCGCGCCGTCGACCTGTACGATTGTCGCAGCGACGAACACGCCGAGGATCACGAGCATGATGACGACCATAATCGACTGGATGCCGCCAGTCTGTTTGACGCCGATGAGGTTGATCCCGATGAAAATGAGGGCGAACGTGATTCCAAGCGCGCGAACGCCGGGGATCGGTAGCGTCGCCTCGAGAAGGGGAATCGCGAGTTCCCACGTCGGCAACTGATAGATGAAATTGATGTAGAACATGCCGCCATACAGTGCGAGCGAGCCTTTCAGCATCAGCATGAGCCACGTTCCAAGCCCTGCAATCGTCCCGAACGAGGGGCCAAGCCCCCGCTCGATGAAGACGTAATCGCCGCCCGCTTCGGGCATTGCTGTCCCCAGTTCAGCGATGGAAAGCGCCGCTGGAACGACCAGTATCGCTGCGATCACGAACGCGAGGATGACGGCTGGCCCGGCCTCTGCCATCGCGACACCAGGCAAGATGAAAATACCGCTGCCGATCATCGCCCCCATACTGATCGCGATGACGGCACCTAACCCGAGGTCACGCTCGAGATCCTTCGTCATTGCACACGACTTTCGAACGGAAGGTAAGAAGCCTTCCCATTTCGGAACCGAGTGTGTCTTTTGCCGGTACTGAATTGAAATCCAAAATAAAATCTCGGTTTTTTCAGGCCATTTGACCACATCGAACAGGCAAGACCCGTCTGTGGGCGCCCACAGCAATCGACACGTCACCAGTGAGTTACACGTACAGTGGGAAGCAGTCCAGAAACGACGACTCGAGTGCTGGCTCGAGGTGCGTCTGACGGATCCGAGACAACCCACTGTGTTTTTAACACCTGGGCGTGTAGGAGCAAGTACCGAGACCCGCGGGCAAGTGCGTTCGGAGCTCACAGGCGTGAGAACCGAGGGATTCACCCTCTCCCGGACGTATAGCGGGATTGACGTGGCCGACGAGCTGCAAGACGCCGGGGCCGCATAACCAGGAGTCCGCGGACCGTTTCGATGAGAGTCCACGAACGCGGCTTTCAGTACAACGAACCATGGAAATCGAAATCGCAACCATTGGCGGCTACGAAGAAGTTGGACGGCAGATGACTGCTGTCCGCGCTGGTGACGACGTCGTTATCTTCGACATGGGTCTGAACCTCTCGCAGGTTCTTATCCACGACAACGTCGAAACCGAGCGCATGCACAGTCTCGACCTGATCGATATGGGCGCAATCCCAGACGACCGGGTCATGAGTGACCTTGAGGGCGACGTGCAGGCAATCGTGCCAACGCACGGCCACCTCGACCACATCGGTGCCATCTCGAAACTCGCGCACCGATACGACGCACCAATCGTTGCGTCGCCGTTTACAATCGAACTCGTCAAACAGCAGATCGAAGGCGAGCAGAAGTTCGGCGTCGAAAACGACCTCATCAAGATGGAGGCCGGCGAGACGATGTCGATTGGCGACTCCGGTAACGTCGACCTCGAGTTCGTCAACGTCACCCACTCGATCATCGACGCGATCAACCCAGTGCTTCACACGCCCGAGGGCGCAATCGTCTACGGCCTCGACAAACGGATGGACCACACGCCCGTCATCGGCGACCCCATCGACATGGAGCGCTTCCGTGAGATCGGCCGCGAAGGCGAAGGTGTCCTCTGTTACATCGAGGACTGTACCAACGCGAACAAGAAGGGCCGGACACCCTCTGAAAACGTCGCTCGAGAACACCTCCGGGACGTCCTCTACAGCATGGAGGACTACGACGGCGGGATCGTCGCCACGACGTTCTCGAGTCACATCTCGCGTGTGACCTCGCTGGTCGAGTTCGCGAAGGATATCGGCCGACAGCCAGTTCTGCTGGGTCGCTCGATGGAGAAGTACTCGGGCACCGCAGAGCGACTCGACTTCGTCGACTTCCCGGACGATCTGGGCATGTTCGGCCACCGCAAGTCCGTCGACCGTACGTTCAAACGGATCATGAACGAGGGCAAGGAGAACTTCCTGCCCGTCGTCACCGGTCACCAGGGCGAGCCACGCGCAATGTTAACCCGCATGGCCCGCGGCGAGACACCGTACGAACTGGATGACGGCGACAAGGTCGTCTTCTCCGCACGCGTGATTCCGGAGCCAACCAACGAGGGCCAGCGCTACCAGGCCGAGAAACTGCTCGGCATGCAGGGTGCCCGCATCTACGACGACATCCACGTCTCCGGCCACCTCAACCAGGAGGGCCACTACGAGATGCTCGACGCGCTCCAGCCACAGAACATCATCCCCGCTCATCAGGACCTGAAAGGCCTCTCCGGCTACGTCAGCCTCTGTGAGAGCGAAGGCTACCAGATGGGACGGGACATCCACGTAACGCGCAACGGCAACCTCATCCAGCTCGTCGACTGATCACATGACAACCCCTGAGGCACGAGAAGAGACGGTACTCGAGGCGGTCCGCAAGCGACGGGAACTGGTCAACGAGGCTATCCCCGAGTCGCTGCCGGTTCAACAGCCCGAACGACTCTACGAGGCATCCCGCTACCTGCTGGATGCCGGTGGGAAGCGACTGCGCCCGACGATTCTGTTGACCGTCGCGGAAGCACTCGCCGATGTCGACACACTGACCGAGGACTACCACGCGTTTCCAACACTCACGGGAAGCGACGCAAACGGGAGTCCACCGAACGGCTCGACAGCCGAAGAGATCGACATCATGGACGCCGCCGTCAGCGTCGAAGTCATCCAGTCGTTTACCCTGATTCACGACGACATCATGGACGACGATGACCTCCGACGCGGCGTCCCCGCAGTCCACCGCGAATACGACCTCGAGACGGCGATTCTCGCCGGCGATACGCTCTACTCGAAGGCGTTCGAAATCATGCTCGAGGCAGGAGCCGATCCCGACCGCGCCGTCGATGCACTCGACGTGCTCGCGACGACCTGTACCAAGATCTGTGAGGGACAGGCACTCGACGTGACCTTCGAGGAGCGCGAGGACGTAACGCCTGAGGAGTACCTCAAGATGGTCGAGCAGAAAACTGCCGTTCTCTACGCTGCAGCGGCGTGTCTCCCGGCGATCTTGATGGGTGCCGATGACGAGACAATCGACGCACTCTACGGCTACGGACTCGATATCGGCCGTGCGTTCCAGATCCAAGATGACGTGCTCGATCTGACCGTTCCGAGCGAGAAACTTGGCAAACAACGCGGCAGCGACCTCGTCGAGAACAAACAGACGTTGATCACCGTCCACGCCCGCGAACAGGGCGTCACTATCGAGGATCTGATCGATACGACCGACGTCGACGCCGTCACCGAAGCCGAAATCGATGACGCCGTCGCCCGACTCGAGGAAGTCGGCTCGATTAGCTACGCTAACGAGACGGCACGCGAACTGGTCGAACAGGGCAAAGCGCGACTCGAGGTCGTGCCGGACAACGAGGCCCGTGAGTTGCTGTTCGAACTCGCGGATTACCTGATCGAACGCGGCTACTGACGTCTCACGCGACTCGCTCGAGTCGATTTTTTGGATAGCTGTAGTCGCTCGAGAGTCGCTACAGCGATCAGCCGCCAGCGTAAATCGTGTACGTGAGGATGGTTGCAAAGCTCACCCAAGCGAGGTAGGGCAAGAGCAACGCAGCCGCCAGTCGGCTGACGCGGTCGAACGCGACGATGGTCGCGACGATGGCAATCCAGAGCGCTCCGATGACGAGGAGTCCGAGATCTGCCCGCTGGAGGCCGAAAAAGGCCGGCGTCCACAGGAGATTCAACGCGAACTGAATCGCGAACAACGAGAGAGCGATGCGGACGGTGCGTTTGTGTGTCCCGCGTTGCCAGACGAGGAAGAGCGCGATTCCCATGAGCGTAAACAGCAGCGTCCAGGCAATCGAGAAGACGTAGCCCGGCGGGAAGAACCACGGCTCAGCAAACCACGACGTATCGGAGCCGACGAAAAACGCCGGCGACGAACCGAGGACGTTGACGCCGATGATAATCGCGAGGCCCGTAAGAAGTTCCCCTAACTCGAGGCGGCGAACACGTGTTTCCATATCGGTGCTGTTCGGTTCCGAAACGGGTAGTAACTCCCCTTGGCAGCACAAGCACCTGCCAACAGCGTGTTACAACGGGTCATCCGAACCCGCCAAAGCCGCCCATCCACGACCAGTCGCCGCTATCGTCGTGGTAGTACTCCCACTCGCCGAGCGTCTCACCCCATGCGACCGGCGGGATCTCGTCGTCGCCGTCGTCTCCCTCCTCGAGGCGCTCGCGGAGGTCGACAGCGTCGAAGCCGGCGTCTCGAGTGAGGGCGTCGACGTCCTGTGGTCGGGCGCTGATCCGGCGTTTGGTGACGTCCCAGTGCCACCACGAGGTGGTGCCGTAGGAGAAGACGAGATCGTACTGGCGGACGTGGACGTCGCGAAAGTGCGGGTGAAGGCGTCGAAGGATCGTTGCGGTTAGTCGATAGACGGCGGCCAACTCCGGGTCGTCTTCAGTTTCGAGTGTTAGTTCGACGACTGGGACGTACACCGGGTCGCCATCCCGGTTGGTGTTGACCTGATACACGTCATCGAGCGTCGGGGGCGAGTCCAGACGCTCCCCATCACGACCGAGTTGGCACTGCTCGAGCGTGTCCCTGGCCGTCGTCACCAGGGCGGACCGATCCATATCTGTGTTGACAGGCTAGTGCCACAAAAAGGTGTACCGGTTGTTTCTCGCTGCGTACCTGCACGCTGGTCTTGCGGGCGAACACCGCGAGGATTTTGAACGGGCGCGGTAAACGTTCTGCCAATGGACGACGACCTTCGCGAGCAAATCGAGCGTGAAGCCGAGAAACACGCGCTGTTGAACGCCGTCAAACACGAAAGCGATGCCAACGTCGGCGCGATTATGGGGCCATTGATGGGCGACAACCCCGACTTCCGCCCACACGGCGACGAGATTCCGGGCATTGCCGGCGGCGTCATCGGCCGAGTCAACGACCTCGAGTACGACGAAAAACGCGACCGCCTCGAGGAAATCGCGCCCGAGGAACTCGCCGAAATCGAAGCCGAGGAGGAAGAAGACGAACACGACCTGCCCGACCTTCCCAACGCGGACGACTACGACGAGATCCGCATGCGCTGTGCGCCGAACCCGAACGGCCCGTGGCACGTCGGCCACGCCCGCATGCCTGCCGTGATCGGCACCTACCGCGACCGCTACGACGGCTGGTTCTGCGTGCGCTTCGACGACACGGACCCCGAAACCAAACGGCCGGACCTCGAGGCCTACGACGGCATTCTCGAGGATCTCGACTATCTCGGCTTCGAGCCCGACGACACCTATCGCGCGAGTGACCGCCTCGAGACGTACTACGAGCACGCCCGCGAGTTGATCGAGATGGGCGGGGCCTACACCTGTTCGTGTTCGGGCGAGGAGTTCTCGGAACTCAAAAACAACGGCGAGGCCTGTCCACACCGCGATAAGGACGCAGACACCGTGCTATCGGAGTTCGCAGACATGATCGCCAGCGAGTACGAGAGCGGCGAGATGGTGCTTCGCGTCAAGACCGATATCGAACACAAGAACCCCGCGCTGCGTGACTGGGTTGCGTTCCGAATGATCGACACGCCCCACCCACGCGAGGAGGCCAGCGAATATCGGTGCTGGCCGATGCTCGACTTCCAGTCCGGCGTCGACGACCACCTGCTCGGCATCACCCACATCATCCGTGGAATCGACCTGCAGGATTCGGCCAAGCGCCAACAGTTCGTCTACGACTACTTCGGCTGGGAGTACCCCGAAGTGGTCCACTGGGGCCACGTCCAGATCGACGCCTACGACGTGAAGATGAGCACCTCGACCATTTCGGAGCTCATCGACGCCGGCGAACTCGAGGGCTGGGACGACCCACGCGCGCCGACGCTCAAGAGCCTCCGTCGCAGAGGTATCCGTGGCGAGGCCATCGTCGAGGCAATGACTGGCCTCGGCACTTCGACCAGCGACGTCGACCTCGCGATGAGCACCATCTACGCGACCAACCGCGACCTGATCGACGACGAGGCCGACCGCCGATTCTTTGTCCGCGACGGCATGCAGGTTCCACTCGCCGGCAACTCACCTGCTCAGGGGACCCCGCCAGTCCATCCCGACCACGACGAGCGCGGCGTCCGCGAGATCCCAGTTGGGGACTCCGTCCTCCTCGAGGCCGACGACCTTCCCGACTCAGGCGAACGGCTCTGGCTCAAGGGACTCGGCTGCTTCCGATTTACCGAGGAGACGCTGGAGTACACCGACGACGACATCGACGTCGTCCGCGAGGGCAACGCCGATGTCGTCCACTGGGTTCCTGCAAGCGAGAGCGTCCCCGTTCGGATGCGAACGATGGACGGCGACGTGACCGGCCGTGCCGAGCCAGGCGTCGGCGACCTCGCAGCCGACGAAGTCGTCCAGTTCGTCCGCGTCGGCTTCGCTCGCATCGACGACTCGAGCGGTGACGAGACGGTTACCTACTACACGCACGACTGACTCGGCGCTATCTCCGGGTGGCGACGACAGCGCTGGCTCGAGGATTGTGAAGAAATAGGTCGCAAACGGACCGAGTTGGCGAGTGCGTTACTCGTCGTCGCCGTTATCGCCGTTCTCCTCGTCACCGTTTTCGTCTTCGTCGCCGTTGTCGTCTTCCTCGTCGTCACCGTTGCCGTTGCCTTCGATTTCGATTGTGCCGCGCATCGTGGCTTCGTGTGGACGACAGACGTACTCGGCGATGTCATCGGTCGCTTCGAACTCGATGAACTGATCATCGCCACCTTCGCTTTCCTCTTCGGTTTCGTAATCGTCGACGACCTCGTCGTCCTCGTCGACCAGTTCGATGTTGTGGTTAGAGCCGTCGCCTTCTTCCCAGCCGATTTCGTACTCTTCGCCTTCCTCGAGCGTCAGCGTTGGGTTCTCATCGTCGGCGATTTCCTCTGGTTCGACACCAACCCAGCCGGCAGTCTGTGCATCAAGTTCGATTGTCGTGCCGGGTTCGATGGCGTCGCCGTTTTCGTCGTCTGCCTCATCCTCATCAGCTTCGTCTTCTTCCTCCTCTTCTTCGTCAGGGTCGTCTTCTTCCTCATCCTCCATTTCGTCGTCTTCTTCCTCGTCTTCGTCTTCGACTGGCGCGGTGTCGTCTTCCTCGTCGGCGGGGTCATCTGCTGGGTCTTCTTCCTCCTCACCGTTGCCATTACCATTGTCTGCACAGCCAGCAGCCGCTGCTGTGATACCGGCAACACCAGTCAGTTTGAGCATCGTTCGACGGGACAGGTCGTCGGAGTCCTCCATGGACACCCCTATGCGGACACACTCCGAACACCTATCCCTTTCATATGCAGCGAGTTAATCCCCGCCTGCAGGCCATATACTGCCCAATCACGCTACTGTCTGGTGATTTCTCACTCGAGCGAGTGCACTCGCTCGAGTCCCGACGCAGTCTGCCTCGAGAACGGTCAGACAGGGGCGCTGTTGGTGTGGTGTGGTGACGTCACAGGAGAATCGACCACTGCACAGCTCAGAACACGAAGACTGCGATGACAAAGCCGAACAGTATCGAAATCGTCAACAGTGCCTGGACAGCCGTCGACGCGAGGATGCCGCCGGTCGCATACAGTGCCGACTGAACACTGCCATCGACGTCACCGCCGCGGACGAACTCGAGGGCGAAGACAGTCCCGAACAGGCCGACGATCAGCCCGAGCGGGCCAGTGACGAGCATGAGCAGGATGCCAACGGCGGCGGCAGCCGCGGTCGTCGACCAGGAGGCACCGCCAGCCCGTGCCGCAATCGACCCGCCGAAAAATTCGACGAGCAGCGTGAGTAGTCCCAGGAACGTCAGGACGGCCAGCGAGATGGTTCCCGGTGCGGTAAAGCCCGAGTGCCACCAGTACAGATAGACGCCCGACAGCGAGAGCAACCCGCCGGGAACGAGCGGCACGAGCGTGCCAACCACGCCACCGACGAGCAGCAAAACCGCGACAATCGTGATCGCGTCAACCATACTCGCTTCTCGAGTGGATCAGGCAAAGACCTACTGCCTTCTCGGCCGGTGTCTCAATACCTGCTCCGACAGGACTACGTACTGGCCACCGAACCGGTGAGTATGACGCGTGGTGCGATCATCGTCGGCGCATCCTCGGGCATCGGCAAAGCGCTGGCTCACGAACTCGCCGACGATGGCTACGAGATCGGACTGGCCGCCCGCCGAACGGACCGCATGCGACAGATCGGGGCCGAACTGCCCACCAAAGCCTACGTCGCGACGCTCGACGTGACGGACACCGCAGATGCCCGCGAGGGATTTTTCGAACTGGCTACGGCAATGGAAGCTGTTGATCTCGTCGTCATCAGCGCTGGCGTTGGCGAGGCAAATTACGACCTCGAGTGGGAGCGCGAACGCCGAACAATCGATGTCAACGTGCGTGGCTTCACCGCTATTGCGACGGCTGCGCTCGAGTACTTCGAAACCCAGCCCGACCACGCGAGCGAGTCGGATGGCCACCTCGTCGGCATTTCGTCGGTCGCCGCTCACTTCGGTAACGGCGGCACGCAGGCGTACAACGCCTCGAAAGCGTACGTCTCGCGCTATCTCGAGGGGCTTCGCGCTCGGCAAGCGAGCAGCGACGCGGACGTGACGATCACGACAATCGAACCCGGTTTCGTCGACACCGAGATGGCCTACGGCTCGTTCTGGCAGTGTTCGCCAGAGACTGCAGCGGCACAGATCGCTCGAGCGATCCGCAAAAAGCGCACTCACGCCTACGTCACCCGGCGCTGGCGGCTGGTCGCGTGGCTGTTGAAAGCGCTCCCGGAGTCGGTGACCCGGCGACTCCTCTCGTAGTGTGATTGTCTCCCACACCAGCGTAACAGCTACTCCGGCGGCGGCAGACGACTCGAGTGGATGACGACCGTTCGAGATCTCACGCCGAACGATGCAGCCGCGTTGACTGACCTCTACGAAGACTACAAATGGTGGGCCGACCGCGAACGCGAGGGGGTTCGAAGGGCGCTTTCTCAGACAGATGTGGCGGTTGGACTCGAGGACACAGCAACAGACGACCTCATCGGCGCTGCTCGAGTGCTGACCGACGGAACGTACTACGCGACCGTTTTCGACGTGCTCGTCGCCGCTGACCGACGTGGCGAGGGAGTCGGTAAACGGCTCATGCAGGCGGTCGTCGACCACCCCGACCTGCAGGATGTCGTGGGGCTGTCGCTGCTCTGTCGGCGAGGGCTAGTTCCGTACTACGAGTCGGTTGGCTTCGACCTATTCGACCCCGAAATAGAGATTCCTGAGGGCGGTACCGAGGAACTCGTTCGGATGACTTACGAGCAAGATAGGGACTGATCTGAGACAGGTTACTCCTCGAGAAACCGCTCCCGAACCTCGTGTGCGACCTCGACACCGTCGTCCACGCCGTAGTGATCGACCAGCGGCTGGAACGCATCACCCAGTGCCCGCATGCACTGGCCCGTCGAGTGATACTCGAGGCGATCCGCGACGTGTTCCCAGTCGTGTGTTTGCAGGACGCGCAAGATGAGGAGCCGTTCCCGACGGGTCGTCAGGTCGAGTCCGTCGGGCCGCTCGATCAGGTATCGGACGGCCAGTTGTCGGAACGGGCTGGGGTTGACGTCGAACAGGCCGGGACCGTAGGCGGCACCGGCGACGACGCGCCAGTCGTGGTCGCTGAGGTGGAGCGTCGGTGCCGCATCCGCGTCGACGCTTCGCAAGACCGCACGGGCGACGTCAGGCTCGAGATCCCCCAACTTGTCCGAACAGAGCGCCCCGAAGCGGTCGGCGAACCACGTTGCGTGGCGCTTTGCGAGCGTTCTGCCGGCGTCGCTGAGAGGCGCAAGCATCAGCACCGAGTACTCGCCGCTGGCGTCGTTTCGCGTCGTCGAGAGGTGAATCGCTCGGGAGCCGCTCTCGCGCCAGAACTCGAGGAGGCCGGGCGTCGCGCCGAAGGCGGTGCCGAGCCAGTCAACCTTGGATTTGAACTCATTGCGAATGCACTCGAGGAGGTGCGAGCCAAGTCCCTGGGAGCGAACGGCATGATGGGTCGCGATCCGAACGATTCGCACACCAGCGGGCTCGGCGGCGGCCTCGTCGCGAAGTTGGCTCGTCAGGATGTCCGGGAGCATGTTCCCGCGGACGCGCCCGCCCTCGTACATCATCGTCCGGGTTTCCTGCTCGAGGCCGCCCTCGCGGGCGAGCAAGGCGACGCTGACGACGTGGCCGTCGTGACAGAGCGCCCGCGCCTCGAGATTGGGCGCATCGAGCAGCCGTGCGAGGTCGTTGGGTTCGGTCCGGTAGTGTGCGAGGACGAGCAGGCCGAACGCCTCGCAAAGCAGTTGCTCGTCCGCGAGTAGATCGTCGGGCTCGAGTCGTCGGTAGGTGACGGTCTCCGGGCCGGCGTCGGCGACGAGCGGTTCGACCGGCGGGCGCGCATCGAGCAAAAGTGCACGGAACGCCCAGACCTCAAGGGGATCGCCCGCGGCGTAGCGAATTGGTTCGACGAGCGTACAGTCAGTCACCGCGTGGTCGCTCTCCGCGAGTCGGTCACGGAACCGGACCGAGAACCCCCGCCCAGCGCCCTCGTAGCCGTGGATTGTCGTCGCGAAAGCGATTCGATCCGCCGCGAGAAATGCCTCGAGTCGCGAGACGGGAAGCGCCGCGGCTTCGTCGACGATGACGATATCGGCGTCTGCGAGTCCGTCGAGGGCCTCGGCAGGCTCGAGAAAGTGAACGCGTCCGCCTGCGTCCGTCTCGAGTTGTCGCGGGCCGGTCGCGGTCACGGTACTGCCTGAGAGCGTCTCACAGAGTGCCGTCGCGCGTTCGAAGACTTCGGCCGCATTTCTCGCGGCCGGTGCGGTGACGAGCACCTCGAGTCCGTCGGCGGCGAACGCGCCCGCAGCGACACCTGCTGCGCTCGATTTCCCGCGGCCGCGGTCCGCCTCGAGGACGACGGAACGCTGTTGGGAATCGCTGTTATCCGAGTCCGGGTGTAGCGACTCGAGCGCGCCGACGGCGTTAGCCTGATCGCCCGTGAGACAGGCCGCGTAGGATTCGGGCGGGAATCCCCCCGTGCGGTCGCCGGGGGCGCTCTCGAGCCAGTCCGCGGTCTGTCGGTCGATGCTCGGCGCGGGATTCGTGTGACCGTCATCGACGACCGTGTCAGTCTCGAGATCGACGATTCCGATGCCTCGATGTGCTCGCAGCGTCTCGGCGAGTCGTCGCTGGAATCGCCCGGTCACATCTGACAGCGCGAACGGCGGGACGGCAAGCGACTCGGCGAACGCACCCTGTCGGTCGGGCCACTCCTCGAGGGGCGGCGTCAGGAGAATAAGGAGGCCACCGCCGTCAACTGCGCCCACAACCTTGCCGAGTGCGTTCGGCTGGAGGTCATCGGAGGCGTCGAGGGTCGCGATGGTGCGCGTCGTGCCGAGTAGTTGGCTTGCGTTCACCTGCTGGACGTGCTCACAGCGCAGTCGATCCTCGGGACCGACCAGCGTCGTCTCCGTGATTCCCACCGGCAGCGCATCGAGGACGGACTCGAGCGTTCGATACCCCTGTTCGCGCTCGCCCGCGAGGACGAGGGCGCGTCGCTCGTTCGTCTGGGTCGCCTCCTCGAGCAGCGACTCGGCGAGCGAAACGGCGTCGACATCCATGCAGCGTTCTTGGTGTCGGAACAGTAATAGACAGCGGAGCGACCCCGACAAGCGTGGAAGACTGCCTTGGTGGGACGCCCATGCGCCACCATCCCACGCCGCCGTTCGTTTGAACACGCTTTTAAGGGGGGCAACGCTACAGACGTAGTACACCCTATGCGGGGTTGATGATGCTCCTAGCCCTACAGGACTTCCGCCGGCACGACGCCGGCACGGGAACCTCGTTCCCGGATGGCAGGGGAGCGCGAGCCCACGTGTAGGAGAGGTGAACAACCTATGTCAGTCTACGTCAATACCGACATCCCAGCTGACCTCGCAGATGACGCCCTTGAGGCGCTCGAGGTCGCACGAGACACAGGCCGAGTAAAGAAAGGAACCAACGAATCTACCAAAGCGATTGAACGCGGTAACGCAGACCTCGTTTTCGTCGCTGAAGACGTCTCCCCCGAGGAGATCGTCATGCACATTCCCGACCTCGCAGAGGAGAAGGGAATCCCAGTCGTCTTCATCGAGACACAGGACGACGTCGGCCACGCTGCCGGCCTCGAGGTTGGCAGCGCGGCTGCGGCAATCGTCGACACCGGCGAGGCCGACGGCGACGTCGAAGATATCGCCAACAAGCTCGAGGACCTCGAGTAGGTGATCAGAGATGAGTGCTGAAGAGGACGAAAGCGGATCCACGCCCGCCGAGGTCATCGAGATCGTCGGCAAGACCGGCATGCACGGTGAAGCCATGCAGGTCAAGTGCCGCATTCAGGAGGGCGAGAATCAAGGCCGTATCATCACCCGAAACTGCCTCGGGCCGGTCCGCGAAGGGGATATTCTCCAACTTCGTGAGACCGCCCGTGAGGCCGACTCCATCGGAGGTCAGTAACCAATGGTCGAGAAACGAACTTGTGACTACACGGGCGAAGATATCGAACCCGGGACGGGCATCATGTACGTCCGAAACGACGGCAGTGTGCTCCACTTCGTCGACTCGAAAGCCGAGAAGAACTACAAACTCGGTCGCGAACCGCGCGATCTCGAGTGGACCGAGGAAGGTCGCGCTGGCAAAGGGCCAGCCCAGACTGAGACGGCTACCGACGAGACGGCCGACCAGGACGAGGCCGTCAACGCGGACGAAGACGAGGATCTCGAGGAAGAAAGCGAGGTCGACGAAGACGACGTCGCTGCCGATGACGAAACGGTTGAGGAGACCGAATCGGACGACGACGAGCAGGCGGAGGCCGAGCAATGAGCGACGGCGGTCACGAGCGAACCTTCGTGATGATCAAGCCCGACGCCTTCGGTCGCGGCCTCGTCGGCGAGGTTATCTCCCGACTCGAGGAACGCGGACTCAAACTCGTCGGCATTAAGGTCGAGACCATGCCCCGCGAACGGGCTGAAGAACACTACGGAGAACACGAGGACAAACCGTTCTACGACGACCTCGTGGACTTCATCACCTCGGGACCGGTCGTCCCGATGGTCTGGGAAGGACAGGACGCAACCCGTCAGGTTCGCCAGATGATCGGCGAAACCGACCCACTCGAGGCCCAGCCTGGAACGATCCGCGGTGACTTCGCACTTGACCTCGGTCGCAACGTCGTTCACGCGGCCGACCACGAGGACGAAGGCGCAAACGAGCGTGAAATCGGGATCCACTTCGACGACGATGAGCTGATCGACTACGATCAGCACGACGCCGAGTGGCTCTACGAGTAATCGCCTTCGCCTTCGAACCAAATTTCTCTTTGTCCACTGCCCACTTTAGTAACCACTAACCGTCACTGTACACCTGCTCATTAATCGGATCAGTGATCAGTGTCTCACTCGTCCAATTGTTACGATGGGTATTGGAGATTACTGTTGGATCGTCCAATATCGTTCGTTCACTGTTTCCTAGAGTGCCGTCAGAGGTACTGTACCCTATTATACTGCCAAAGAATAGTATGTATAAAAGACAGATATTGTTCTAGGGAGACGTAACATCTAATGTGTCGGCTGTAGAAGGGGCTGTTGGTGGTTTCGAATGGTAACTTATCGTAGGTGGTCCGTGGATGCGTGAAACTGAGCAAGCGTCGACACCGCTCGAGGCAGACGTAACGCCGTCGCTGGATGAGGTTTTTCGCCTGCTCTCGAGTCGTCGACGCCGGTATACCCTGTATCATCTTTACGAACAGGATGACGGTGTTGCAACGGCAACTGAACTGACGAATCACGTTGCTAGACTTGAGGTTGCAGCTGATGAGACGCCGCCAACGGAGGTAACCGACGAACTCATCACGACGATTCGGACGGAACTACAGCACGTCCACCTGCCCAAACTCGAGGATGCGGGGGTTCTCGAGCAAGATCAGCGGAGTGAGACGGTCCGATACTGGACGCAACCGTCGCTCGAGGAGTGGCTCGAGCACGCCTACCACAAAGAGTCGACGACACCGTTGTAGCCGTCTCGGTCAGGCCTGGTTCGACACGTGACAGCGTACGCATTCGATGGCGGAGATGCATCCGATGTGGCTACTCCTGCGTATTTCGTTGCAACCTCATGGTGTCCGTACATATCAACAGTGACGGATATCGACCGTATGAAAGGTTTAACACACCCATTGGTGTGGAACGAACTGAAGGCCCGATTGTCAGTGACGAAACGCGGGCCGTGTAGTATGATAGCGTTTCTCTCCTCAACGTTTAACAGGAGAGATACCGTAACCTAGCAACAGGTGAGACACATGGCTGACCACGAACTTCCACCACTACCATACGATTACGACGCACTGGAACCATCGATCTCCGAACAGGTCGTTACCTGGCATCACGACACCCACCATCAGGGCTACGTCAACGGTCTCAACGCCGCTGAGGAAACCCTCGAGGAGAACCGTGAGTCCGGCGACTACGGTTCGACTGCTGGTGCGCTCGGTAACGTCACCCACAACGGCAGTGGACACTATCTCCACACGCTGTTCTGGGAGAACATGAGTCCAAACGGCGGCGGCGAGCCAGCGGGCGACATCGCCGACCGCATCGAAGAGGACTTCGGTTCCTACGAGGGCTGGAAAGGCGAATTCGAGGCTGCAGCCAGCGCTGCTGGTGGCTGGGCACTGCTCGTCTACGACCCAGTTTCCAAGCAACTGCGTAACCTCGCGGTCGACAAGCACGACCAGGGCGCACTCTGGGGCTCGCACCCAATTCTGGCGCTGGACGTCTGGGAACACTCCTACTACTACGACTACGGCCCAGACCGCGGCGAGTTCATCGATGGCTTCTTCGACGTCATCAACTGGGACAGCGTCGACGAGGAGTTCCAGAAGTGCCTCGACCACTTCGAGTAATCCAGTTGCCGTAACGCGACGACCCGGTCAACACAGATTTTCTTTCGGAACTATCGGAGAGCGACAGCGTTCGATGCCCACAGAGTCAAAGAGCAATGGGCAGTCAGGAACGAACGATTTAGGCGTTCGAAGCCGAAACAACGGCGTATGCCCGTTCCAAAATCCGAGTTCGAGAACCGGCCACCGTGTGACTTCTACACGCCGGCAGAGTTGCTCGAGAACGACCAGATGTACACTGTCTACGAAATCGCGCGCCTGCTACAGGGACTCGAGGCCGAAGCAGAGATCGAACCGGAGACAGAGGATGTCTTGCTCGACTGGGCGATTCCGTGGATCATGACGAACGCGAACGACCTCGTCGTCGCCGAACCACGCAGTGATGACGAACCCGGCTACTACGGCGTCAGGGAGGACGACACCGACGACGAATGATCGTTCTGGTCGTCGGTGCCGACCGCGTCGATGCCGGTAAGACCACGTTCTCAGCTGGCCTGCTCGAGCGTACCGGCGCGGCTGGCTACAAACCCCGCGCAGGCAACGACTTCTGGTTCGATCACGACGACTGCCGACGAGCCCTTGCTGACGGCCGACTCTACGGCAAGGATGCAGCGACGCTCGCTCGCGCAGAGACGAGATCGCGTCCACCCGAACAGCTCAATCCCGTTCATCGGCTCTGGCAGCCTGCGCCGGGCGACGACGACGGTCTGTTTGGACGCAGTGACCGCGCCTTCGTCGTCGACCGCGTGGGCCGAACTGACGGGGAGTGTCGCTTCGTCTACAACGCGACTGCAGAGATTCCTGCAGCAGTGTCCGAGACACTCCCACTCGAGGATGCGATTCCGGTCGAGACCGTCGCGGAGTTCAACACAGTCGCCGAGCGCCAATACGTTCCCGCCTTCGAACAACTCGCCGCAGACATCGAATCCGAACCCGTCGCCGTCGTCGAATCCTACGGCGACATCGCACAGCCGTTACAGGCACTCGATCCAGCCAACATCGATGCCGTCGCTGCTGTCGAGCCAGGTCAAGCGCGGATCTACCCCGGCCATCGGTACTGTCGCGCCTGCGAACTCGTCTCTGCGAGTCCGACCGACGGCTACCTCGAGAAGCGCGTCGGTGACGTTCTCGAGCACCTCGACCCGCTCGAGTGTGTTCGGTTACCCCCGCTTCGTGATAACGAACGCAAGTCGCTCGAGCAAATTTCTGCTGCCTACGCGGCTGCGTACGATGCAGTGTTGGCCGCCGCCCAGCAGTGACAGTCGTCGGTTTCGTGCTGCCGGCCAACACGAGGCAGAACTGTTTGACTAATCGGGTAAATCGACCTGCACAACTGGATCATCTCTCAGAGCGCACTACGCCTGCCGTGCCAACTGACTCGCAAGTTCGATATCCCTGTACGGATTACGCGTCACACTCGGCCCGTGACCCGTATGCATCGCCTCGAGATCATCCTCGACAACCGAGAGAACGCGGTCGATACTCTCGATCAGCGTTGCACGATCTCCTTCCGGAAGGTCGGTACGCCCGAAACTGCCGTTCTGGAAGACGAGATCGCCCGCAAAGAGAACGCCTGCCTCACTCGAGTGAAAACACAGATGGTCGTCTTTGTGACCGGGCGTGTACAGCGCCGTATACTCGTGATCACCGAGTTGGACCGTCGCCTCGTCTGCGATTTCGTGGTCGACACTGACGTCGTCGAGTTCGGTATCGTAGCCCCACGTTTCGATACCGAACTCGTCGGTAACGGCCTCGAGATTGCCGATATGATCGTGATGGGTGTGCGTGAGGACAACGGCCTCGAGGTCGTCAACGTGCTCGCGAACGGCTGCAACGACGTCGAAGTTCGAACCCGTATCGATCAGGACGGGTCGGTCGCCCTCGACCAGAAACGCATTACTCGTAAAGGTCTGGACGCCGCGTGCGAGATTCGTGATCATACCTGTGCTACAGTATCGATTCGTTTGTGCGTATCGACACGGGTGTCGACCAATAGGGCCCCATCTATTCACAAACATTTTTAGTTCCCGCACGTAGGGACACACCAATGAACCAGCCGGTTATAGTCGGGCTGCTCGTCGCCATTCTCGCCATCGGTTTGGTCGCTGGCGTAGGTGGCCCGATAGTGGCGGCTGGGAGTGGTGGGACTGGGTTCGACACTGTATCGCCCGCTATCACCGGACCGGCCGACACGACAGCTGAACCATCATCTGCGTCCGTCCAGACACAGCACCCGACCGCCGCAGCGGCTGCAACTGACGACATTAGTTCCGGCGATTTCGACAGTACAACGTTCGAAATTACCGTCCACGAAAACGGCAGTGCGACCTGGACGTTCCGATACGAACACTATCTCGAGGACAGCGGTGACGAAACGACTCGAGCGGAGTTCGAAACGTTTGCCGAGGAGTTCGAATCGTCGGAGAGCGATCTCTACACGCTCTTTTCCGAGCAAGCGCAAGCCATGGTCGAAAGTGGTGACGACCAGACAGCACGTGAAATGGAAGCCACCGGATTCAACCGCTCTGCACAGGTCGAAGGCGCATTCAACCCTGTTGGCGTCGTCGAGATGACATTCACCTGGCACGGATTCGCCACCGTTGACGACGACAGCGTCGTCGTTGGCGACGTCTTCCAGAATCAGAACCTGATCCTCACCGAGGACCAGGCGATGGAACTGCAGACAGCTGACGGGCTCGCGTTCGAACACGTCGAGCCAGACGCCCAGTACGTCGGGACCTCCCTTTCGGAGGCCAATTACGTCCGCTGGAGCGGCGAACGGCAGTTCCTCGATGGCCATCCTCGAGCGGAACTGACCGTAACCGAGGGAGGGCCGAACTCGCCAGTGACGGCGATGACCGAGCGCGCTGATACCTCGTGGCTGCTCGTCGCTGGTGGTCTTCTCGTGCTGGCAGTCGCTGCCGGTGCGTTCTGGTACCGACGGAGCGGCCACACAGCTGGTGACTCCGTCGGTACTCCACAGCCAACAGCATCGTCTTCTGGTGATTCCGAGCACGGCCCTGCCACAGCCGATTCTCAGCCACCCCAGCCCGGAGCAACCGACCCGTCGACAGGCGCTGACACACCAAAGCAACCCGACACAGTAGCTGGTGTCTCTCCACAGCCGACACTCTCCGAAGACGACCTACTCACCGACGAGGACCGCGTCGTCAAACTCATCCGCGAAAACGGCGGTCGAATGAAACAGGTCAAGATCGTCGAGGAAACCGGCTGGTCGAAATCCAAAGTCAGCATGCTATTGTCTGAGATGGAATCCGACGACACAATCAGCAAACTCCGCGTCGGCCGCGAGAATATCATCAGCCTCGAGGGTTTTGAACCCGAGGCGACCAAATCTCCCTTTGACGAACAGGAGTAGCCACAAGACCGGGACCACGACCGGTCAGCAACGTGGTATCTCTCCCCAACCTCGAATCGAAACGGAATGCTTAAACATCGTACTGCGTTAGAAACGGATGCAGACGCACACCCGCTCCGATGGTGTAGTCCGGCCAATCATATTGCCCTCTCACGGCAATGACCTGGGTTCGAATCCCAGTCGGAGCATTTTACGACGAACAAAACGGTGAGCTGTGAATGCGACACTGGACTCGAATCACGGAAATCCGAGTACTGCGAGGATTTACATCAGGTTCGAATCCCAGTTGGCGCATCTCACATGTCGCGTTCTTGCAGTCTTCACCGTGAACTACTTACAGGTGACGAACGCGGAGGTCGTTCTCCTGAGACAGCGTAATACGACAGCCTTCATATTTGAATTCGAACGTCACGTCGGAGTCGTGTTGCCGTGCATGTTCCAAGACAGCAGCGAGTGGCTCCGGATCAACATACTCATATAATGGTGTGAGTTCGGCCTGAGGAGTGTTCGTACAGATGGAGACCCCCCGGACAATCGACTCGACTAGCGATTCGGGATGGTGGATTTCAGACTCGATGACGACAGAATTGTCCGCCTGTGAGCCTCCACAGTTTTGATTGTTCACATCAGTACTTGTGACTATCTACGGAAAGAACCTGTCCCAAAATGGATTGGGTAACAGGCGGTCTACTCACAAATACGGTAATAGCACTGCCCAAATACACCCTCGTATGATGGTTTCGTTTAATATGGGCCATCAGCCAACAGTCTCGAGAAAAGAGATATACGTTCCACTGTCCCATGCGTTGTACAATATTGCCCTACTCAACCTCGACTCACGAGAAGTCGGGCAGATACGCGTCGTTCGCCTCGAGAAGTTCTTCGGTCATCTCGTGAATCTCCTCGAGTGAGAGTGTCGCCGCGGTCAGTGGATCGAGTGTGACAGCCTGATGGATGGCATCGCGGTTGCCCTCGAGTGCGCCTTTTACGGCAAGACGCTGGACGTTAACGTTGGTTCGGTTGAGCGCAGCGAGTTGCGGTGGGAGGGTGCCCACAGAACACGGATGAACGCCGGTTCCATCCACCAGACACGGGACCTCGACACAGGCATCGGATCTGAGATTCTGGATGTGGCCTGCCTCGTTGTCGACGTTCAGATTGAGTCGGCGCGGTGTCCCCGTCTCGAGTGAGTGAATCAATCGCGAGGCATACTCCTCCGAGCGTTCGATTGAAACGTCCTCAGGGTCGAATTCGGCATGTGCATTGTCTCGCTCTTCGGAGCGTTCCAGCCAGCCCTCGAGATACGTCGCAGTCGGCATCCGCCCGGCGTAGTTCGTCCCCGCCAACTGCTCGATTGATTCGCTGTCCGTGCGGAAATACGGGTGATACTCCGAGTTGTGATGGCTCGATTCCGTGACAAACGCGCCGAAGTGGTCCAAGAGTTCGAAGCGAACGGTATCTTTCTCGTAGGTGCCCTCGTCCTTGAGTGCCTCCTGTAGCTGTGGATACACGTCCTCACCCTGCCACGTACACTCGAGGAACCACGCCATGTGGTTGATGCCAGCGACCCAGTACTCGAGTTCATCGCTGGGGACGTCGATATACTCCGCAATCGCATCGACCGTGTGGGGCACACTGTGACAGAGGCCAACGGTCTCGATATCAGTCGCTTCGAACATCACCCAGCAGACGATAGCCATTGGGTTCGTGTAGTTCAAAAGCAAGGCATCAGGGCACACTGCCTCCATATCCGCGGCAATCTCGAGCATTGTCGGGATCGTGCGCAGGCCCCTGAAAATGCCACCTGGGCCGAGCGTATCGCCGATTGCCTGTTCGACACCGTAGCGCTCGGGAATGCGAATTTCGTTCTCGAACGGTTCCGTCCCACCAACGTTGATCATGTTGAGGACGTAATCGGCACCCTCGAGGGCTTCTCGACGGTCTGTCGTCGATTCGATGGTTGCCCCAACATCGCCGTTTTCGACCAGCGCCTCAGCGACGGCAGTCGTCTGTGCCAATCGCTGCTCGTCGATATCCATGAGCGCGAGTGTACTGTCCTCGAGTGCCTCGAACGAGAGAATATCTCCAATGAGATTCTTGGCGAAGACCATACTGCCGGCACCGATGAACGTGATTTTGGCCATTGGCGAAGTACTCTCGTCAGTTGGCATAAATGTGAATGTCCGAGTGCTGTACTGCGACGTACAGAACAGGATGCAGTCTCGAGTAACGCAAGTTCGCCCGCCCAATCATGGAAGGGCAGACGGTAGATGCTGAGTATCGTGATAACTATCTGAATGTATTGGGCCAGCGGAGCGTTTCGAAAAACAGACTCCCAGAAAGCCAATTTTGAGATTGGCGAGTTACAGTCCTCTCAGCCCAGGATGTACCGGAGTGTGGGGAACCGCTCGAGGAGCGGTTGGCCGCCGACGGTGAGCTGTTCGATGTAGCGGTCGAGGCCGACGATCCGACCGGCGGCGAACGCGCCCAGCGCCAGGAACAGGATGGCGTAGATCAGCGTCGAGTCGAACAGGGCGAGCCACTGTCCTTCCCAGCCGCCGAGGTAGAACATCGCCATCTGCATCGCGCCGCCGAGGGCGGCCAGACGGACGAACGCGCCGGCGATCAGTGCGACGCCGATCAGCACCTGCGTGACCGGGACGACGACGTTAATGACCTCGAGGAGGGCGGCGTTGCCGGCCATCGCAGCGAAGAGGCCGCTGACGGGGCTGGCCGGGTCGACGCCGTGAATCAGGAAGCCGCTGGCGTCGAACGCTTCGCCGCTGACGACCGCGAGCTTGCCAAGGCCTGCGAACAGAATCATGCCGCCCATCACGAATCGGAGGGCGACGACGAACCATGCAGTCAGCGCGTGAGGGTGTCCTTCGAGTGTAATTCCTGCATATCGGCTTTCGAGTTTGTTTTGCGTTGTTGTGGACATCGTGGGTCAGCTCTTGTATTTGTACAGAGGGACCCCACGGCGATGATCGAATACCCTCTATTTGATGGGTCCACTGTGCGCTCCGATCTGAACACCGCAGTGCTCTGGTTACTGCGTCAGACCACGTCTTGTCGTCTTGGGTAGTTGCTCTCCTTTCCGTTCTATCGTCGAAACCGTTGTTGGCGGTACAACGACCGACTCGAGTACCGAGGTATGCTGGTTGTCGTTCCCGAACCGTTCTCGAGTGCGAAAACGCTTGTTTCAGTGCCGAAACAGCATTTCATGCAACATTATCGCTATGATAGTAAACACCCTCTCACGCGTCTCGATACCTGCATGCAACGCGAGACGCTTTCGCGACGATCAGTAGTGGCGCTTACAACCGGCTGTATGGCTTCTGGCCTCGGTGCGGCGACGGTCGGCGGAACGCTCGAGGACGATGCAGAAGACGGCGATGACGCCGACACTGGGGCAACCGAGGCGGACCTCTCTCGAGACTCGTTTTCTATTATGGCAGGAACGACACACGAGACGACGGTGTACGTCATCGACGCACCAGTCGATGGCCCGACCGCCGTCGTCGTCGGGGGGATCCACGGCAACGAGGTCGCTGGCTACGAGGCGGCGGGTGACATTAATGGCTGGCAAATTGACGCTGGAACACTCGTTGTGATTCCGGAGGCCCACGCGGTCGCTGTCGAGCAGGGCACCCGAAGCGGCGACGACTGGAGCGATCTCAATCGCCAGTTCCCCGAAAGCGAGGCCCCGGAATCCGACCTCGCGGCGGCGATCTGGGACGTACTCGTCGAGTACGATGCCGATGTGGTCGTCGATCTCCACGAGTCGACGGGGATCTACGCCGGCGACCCCGTCGACGGCGTCGGGCAGGCGATCTTCCACGGTGACAGCCCGACTGAAGTCGAAACCGCCGCAGCTGCCGCCGAGTTCGCGACGGACCAGTACGTCGACGATCCCGCCCTCGAGTTCGAAACCGGTCCCTTCAGCGGCCCAAGCACCGAACCGAGCGGCTTACTCGTCCACAAGGCGACTCGAGACCTGGGTGCTGACTCCTATCTCGTCGAGACGCTCTCGACTGATGTGCCCCTCGAGACTCGCGTCCAGTGGCACCTCGCCATCACGGAACAGTTGGTCGCCGATGCGGTGTTCGGTTCCGAGCCTGACAATGGACACGCGCCCGATGTCGACGGGGAGACTGCAGCTGCGGACGAGAGCGACGACACACCTGACGCCGAGGACGACGAAGACGACGAAGCGGACGAGAACGTTGCGGATGCTCCAGACGAGACACCGGTCGCCGAGATCAGAACCGACCCCGACGGTGCCGCTGATCTGGCGCTCGAGGCAGGTCAGACCGTGACGCTCGATGCGACGTGTTCAACCGCCCCTGCTGGTGAGATCGTCTACTATCAGTGGGACGTCGGCGCCACTGCTGTGTTCGATGAGTCTGGTGAGACACTCGAGGTGACAGCCGGTACCAATGGCCGCGATACGATTGTCTTGCGGGTCGTTGACGATGCTGACCGGACTGCAACCACGTCGATCACGCTCTCGACGGACTGATCTGCCGTCTCTCGGCGGACATCGCCTCCATAGCATTTCCCGTTTTGTGCTCCGTTCCCCCATCTGTCCGACTGTGATGGATACTCGAGGGACAACGTTCTCTGGATAGCACGATACTGCAGATATCGTACTTTAAAGTATGATACTCTCAAGTATGATTCTTGGCGCCGTCGTATCGGCGCTCATGCTGGGATTGGTAGATCGAACAGACAACCTCTCTCGTCTACCCGTTCTCTACAGATGAAGCAGGCTGAGTACCTTGAAGACTCGAGTAGAACGGTCGCCCTCGTCGGATCGTCGAGCAGTCTGTTGGACAAACCGCCTTTCAATAGTGCGGTTCAGTGCGCATCTCCCAGAGGTCGTCGAACGTGATGACCTCGACATCAGCGTCGTCGATGTGCTCGAGGAGTTCCTCGTAGTCGTCCGCGGGCATCGTGTTGTCCTGGTCGAAAGCGTGGAAGTTCAGGATGGTACACTGGTTGTGTTCGGCGGCGAGATCCACACAGCGCTTCGAAATATCGAGGTCGTGGCCGATTGTCCGCGGAAGCACGAGGGGATCGAAGCCGTAGACGCTCGTCGTGTTGACGTCCCCGGCCTGATTGAACCCGCCGCAGTAGTGATACTGTGCCGTGTGCTCGAGGCTGGTTTTGTCGAAGCTGTTGTGCGGGTAGACGATGTAGTTCGCGCCCTCGAACCCGTTCTGGATGAACCAGCGTTTGTCCTGTCGGAGCCTGGTTTCGACGGCCTCCTCGTCTTCGTACTCGTGGATCGGGTCGTGGGTTCCGTGGACGACGATCTGGTCGCCTTCATCCTGGCGTTCCAGCAGTTCGGCGGTGGACATAATTCCGTCACGGCCCTGCTCGGTCCAGCGGGGAACGGGTGCCTGGACCGTTCGGAAACCGAATTCGTCGTGCAGCGGCGACGCCGTCTCGTAGTAGTCGGTGAATCCGTCGTCCCAGACCAGCATGACGTAGCCCTGGTCGGGCCGGTCGTGCATCCGCAGGTCGTCGACCCAGACCTCGGCCTCGTCCATCGAGTGTAGTACCTGTATCTCGAGGCGGTCGAGGTGGTCCATTGCGGGCTCGTAGTCGTCTTGCTCGAAGACGCCGGGACTCGCTCGGAACCAGCCGACATCGGGTTCGCGATAGGTAATCTCGCGCAGCGAGTGCACGCGCGCGCTCCCGAACTGATCGACGAGTCGCAGATTGATCGTAATGTTCTGCGGTGTCGTCGTTCGAACGGCAAACGACAGGTCAATCTCCGTCAGGTCTTCGCCCTCGAGACTGCGCTGGGCAACGATGTTTGCTTCGCCATCGGACTC
Organism: Natronolimnobius baerhuensis; assembly: GCF_002177135.1. Taxonomy (NCBI): domain Archaea; kingdom Methanobacteriati; phylum Methanobacteriota; class Halobacteria; order Halobacteriales; family Natrialbaceae; genus Natronolimnobius; species Natronolimnobius baerhuensis. The sequence goes on along the minus strand of NZ_MWPH01000002.1, from coordinate 107,249 downwards.
GAGTCGGAAACTCTGGTCGCCGTCGAAGACGATGTCCTCGTCTGCTTCGCCCGACCCCTGGACGACCTCCCAGGCGTCGAGATCGCTGAAGTCGTCCAGCTGGTCGCCCGGCTGGCGGTACTGCTCGCGGCTGTTGTACTCGGTTTCGAGGTCTGGAACCCCGTCTACGGGCGCGGCCGGGCCTGCGCCATCGTCGATATCTGCGTCGGTTTCCGAGTCGCTTTCGTTGCCGGCGTTGGTTTCGTCGTCATCGTCGGAGCGGTCGGTAACCGAGTTGAGTCGGTCTGCACAGCCTGCGATACCAGTGATTCCAGCCGCACTCGAGAGTGCGAGGAACCGTCGTCGTGTCGAACGGTGCTGTGACATCGTGCCCGATTGTTCTGGCAATGACCCCATTATTATAGAGCGAATAGGTGACGACACTGTCGACGCTGCGGTTCACTGAAACCGCTGAAAACACCGTTCTCGAGGCTTATTGATACCATAGTTATTGGTTGGTACTCCGGATGGAGTGATAGTGACGCGTCCGCGAGTGCAGTCCGCTCGAGTGTACCCGAGGGCTGAGCGTGGACGCCGAGTCGCTTGTGGAGTGAGTGGAACCAATGACAATGCATAGGGAACTCTTCGGCGTTTTCGGTGATCGCGAGCAGTTCGACCGCTTCAGATCGAGCGACGAGTTCGACGTCGTCTGTTCTGGCCCCCAGCTCACGGTCGGGATCAGAGACGACGACCTCGGCGCACCCGGCTGGAGTGCACAGTATAGCGACGACAGGGGCTGTTGTGTGGTCTGGGGCGAAGCCTACGTCCCCGACTCCGATGTCGAGGCGACGTCGAATACGGCACAGTGGCTCGTCGAGCAGTACGAAACCCGCGGCCACGGCGTCCTTCGGGACCTCAACGGCTCATATCTGGTCGTCCTCGACCACGAGGCAGCCGACGAAACGTTCGTCGCGACGGATCCCGTTCGCTCGAGAGAGTGTTTCTACACCGACGACCCCGGGCCTCGAGTCTTCGGTACCGACGCCGCTGCCGTCGGAGAGACAATTCCAGAGCCAACGCCAAACCGAGCGGGCATCCTCGAGTACCTGCATCTCGGGGTCATCCTCGGCGAGAAGACGGCGGTCGACGAACTTCGCCGACTGCCAATTGATAGTCGACTCGAGTCAGCTACGATCACGTCGCTCGACCGGTTCGTGTACCGACCCACGGAGTTCGATTACGTTTCGGAACTGGCGAGTCGCCTCGAGCGGGCGCTACAGCGTCGTTCACGGCTTCCCGGACACAAAGGCGTCCTCCTTTCGGCGGGCTATGACTCACGGATTATCCTCTCGCAGGTCGAGGGGATTGAACACGGCTATACCGTGGGGTCGCCCGCTGCACAGGAGGTGGCCGGGGCGAAACACCTCGCAGCGCAGTACGGCGCTTCCCACACCGCGTTTCCGCCGGACGAACGCTATCTTCGCCCCGACGAGTCGAAGATTCGCTACTCACAGGGTATCAAGGAGTCCTTGCACATCCACCACGCCGGCTATACCGACGAAATCGGTGTCGAGACAATGTACCACGGACTGCTCTGTGATACGTTCTTCCGCGGGCACTTCACCGCGCGTGAGACCGTCGATGTTCTCGACAAACGCATTCCGGTTGGCCGACTCGAGGCTGATCCGAACCCCGTCGAAACCCTCCTCGAGAAGTTCGGCTACAGTCGTGAGGCAAGCCTCGAACTCACCGAGCGAACGACGTTCGACGTCGATCCGGAATCGTTCGTCAGAGAGGCCGTCGGCGACGAGTTCGACGCCTGCCAAGCGCGGGCTGATGGCGTCCAGAACACGCTGACGTGCTGTGGCATCGCAAACCAGCCCTCGATACCGTTCCACACCCAGCTGTCGGATCACTTCCTCACGTCGTTTCTGGCGACGGATCGCGAGTTGATCGACTGGCACCTTCGAACGCCGCCAAAACACCGGACGACGGCAACGTTCCTCGAGGCCTGCGAGCAACTCGACAGTGAGATTCTTCGCCATCGGCCGCCGGATCGACCGCACGATGCGGCGCTACTCAATGAGATCGAAGGCTTCGTGCGTCGGAAGACGCCGTTTTTGTCCTCGTTCGAGCCGCCGTGGCCGAACCGCGAAGCACTCTTCGACCGACACGACTTCGATGAGCGGCTTTTGGCTGACCTCGAGTCCGTCCACTCGTTGCCAGCCCGACATAAACTCAGAATCACGGACCTTCGTGGCTGGCTCGATTCCTGGGACGTTGCTGATCCTGCTGTCCAGCGCTGGTTTCGACCACTGAAATCGACGAGTCAGACTATTTGATCTGTCTGTATACACCTGTTAATCGAGCTAGTTTTCTCTATACGTGTAGATTGCCGCTAAAATCCACTCTAAGAGGCTTTGAAATCGTTTGAGCCGGCTAAACCGTGAAAATACTTATATGCAAAGAAGGGGTAGCCCGGAATATGCGTCTGACGCCGGCTTGGTTGCGCTCTTCATCGGACACTCCCCCCGAGGAGCGCCAGGAAAGGTCTGAGGCATCTTCCGGACCAGACGTGCCTATTTACCGCAATCTGCAGGGCACGTCTACAGCAGGGGGTGGCGATGTCGACGCATTTCTTCCTGACTCCGACGGTGAACTGTGTGACACCCTCGAGGAGATGCAGTTACCAGCAACTGTCGATGAGATCACTGATGAGTTGATTACACCGGCACAGCCGCCACTCGACACGTGGGCTGGCGTTCACGAACGCTTGCACCAAGATCGTTTGCCAGCACTCGCGGAGGCAGGTGAGATCGAGTTCGATGAGACACAGGGGGTCGTCGAGCGTTCGATGACGCAGATGGACGAGGAGGGGACAACACTCTCGGCAGCTGTTTTCGGGACGATTTCGCTCGTCTTGCTGTTTGCGTTGCTCACGCTGGTGTCGGTGTCGCTACTAACTGCGCTTACGGTGACGGTCGTTACGACAACAGTCGTCTGGTTCGTTCCGAGTTTCGTGTAAGACAGTCGTTGTAGCTCGGAGGGGCCAGGTGGTTAGTTAACAAGTCGAGTAATCGTGAGGACGGTGAACAGGAACAAGATCAGTGCGCTGAGGCCGATCCCTGAGAGGATCGACATGAACGGCAACTCTATCACTGCGCCGAACAAGACCATGTAACAGACAGCGGTCGCGACGATGTAGTAGTCGTCCCAGTTCTCTGTTGTTGCGTCTGTCTCAGCTGGTGACTCGTCGGTGTGCTCGATATCGAGATACGCATCGACTGTGTCAGCAAACGGTTTCCGTTCGACGATTCCGCGATCTTTCTGGTAGTCGATGACACCTGCGTCGTCGAGCTTCGTGAGGTGTGACTGATAGAGCGGGATGTAGACACGCTGGCGCTGTTTCGATGTGAGCTTCTCAACTGTCGTCTCGTGCTCCCACGCTGCAACCTGCTCTGCGACATCACGCATGCGTACGGGGCCTTCCGTCCCGCGAAGATACCGGATGACCATCCGTCTGCGCTCGTTTTGGAGCAGATGGAAGAGTTCGTCCTTTGAAACTGCGGCCTCCTCACCGGAACACTCACTCTCCGTCTCCGTTTCCGCGCTGGACTGTTCTTCCGTGGTGATATGTGTCGGTTTCATCGCGTCGATCATCCCTATCCACAGGTGGGTAATAAAGCATAGATACAGTGTATTTCGTGACGGTTCAATTTACCAGATTTTAATGCCCAGATGAATGTTTTTCAGCCATTTTAAAACTCTATTTATTCGCCTATTAGGGTCTGTAACTCCCATATAGATTATGTGTGAGGGTGTTTATTCGCATGGTATCTGATGTAGTATTATTGTAAATGATCATCTTGTATTTCGGTCTGTTGCAGCTACTGGGACAGTTCAAAACAGCCGTCGAGTATATAGATGATACCTGTATAGTTTTTCTGATAGATACCCGTCTGACGGCCGTCAGACGACCCCCTCAATACGGCGCTTACTGGGGCGATAATAAACCCCATGAGACTCCAACTGCTGATCGTATGAGCGATACCAACTGGTGGTTCTTAGATCTGGCACTGGTCATTGTCATTGCTGGCACTCTCACGTTTGGGATCATTTCCGGTATTAGTGGTACTGGACGAATACTGCTCGCAATACCGCTTATTTGCTTTCTTCCCGGGTATGCACTCGTTTCAGCGCTCTTTCCTGACGAACCAAACGACAAGTATCAGTCGTTCGATGAAGGGAAAACTGGACTCGGAAATCCCTTGCTCGTCAGTGGTGGCCTCGAGTCGATTGAGCGATTTGTCCTGTCAATCGTCTTTAGCGTTGCCCTCGTTCCGACGATCACCCTTCTTGCGTCCGTGACCCCCAGGGGTGTGACGGTCGAACCGGTACTCTTCGGGATTGCAACTGTGACTGTCCTGTGTTCCCTCATCGCAATTGTGGCACGCTACCGATGTACACCGAAACGTCGATACACACCCGCTGTGCGACCGATGATACCGTTTTTTACCCCACGGTCGACGCTTTACGACCAGTCCAGTACGCGAGCGTACAACGTCGCAATCGTCGTTGGACTGGTGCTCGTGGTTGGGGCTGTTGGCTTTGCGGTTGCCAACCCACCACAGCACGATGGCTACACCGAGTTCGCGATTGAAACCGACGCTGTCGATGGGGATGTCGAGACGATCTATGAGTCGGCCTACGACGGCGATGGACCACAGGAACTCGAGACGACGATCACGAACAATGAACACGACGAGCGGACGTACACAACTGTCGTCATGCTCGAGGACGTGAGCTACGACGATGGAGACGAACGCGATGTCACGGTCCATGAGGCCGATGAGCTGGATCGTCAGACAACGACGATTGGCGACGGGGAGACGATCCAGCAGACGCTTGATGTGACGCCAACGATGTCTGATTCGGAGCTTCGGTTGACGCTGTTGCTCTACGACGATGAGCCGCCGGAAGACCCCACGGCTGAGAACGCCTACCGCGTGATTCAGCTTCCGATGGAGGGAGCATAATGTGGCCGTGGGAACATCTCGTCGTCGCGTACGTGTGTTACTCGCTGCTGGTTCACGTCACCTGGCGGCGACCACCGACGACGCGTGAGACGATTGCGGTTGCTGTTGGCTCGCAACTGCCCGATCTGATCGACAAGCCGCTCGCGTGGACATTCGGCATCACCGACACCGGCTATGCGATTGGGCATTCGATTGTCGTCGTTCCGTTCGTCTGTCTCGCCGTCTTCGCGATCACAGCCCGTTTTCGGGACGGTCGATTCCTTACGGGGGCGTTCTCACTGGCGTATGGCTCCCACCTCGTGACCGATGTCCTCAACCCGATGCGAATGGGCCGCGACCCGGAGTTACGCGTGATCCTCTGGCCGCTTGAATCGCCGCCAACGGATGACCACGGCGGCTTTCTCGATCACTTCGTCATCTACTTCGTCCGGTACACAAACCAGCTGCTCAGCGGCGGCCTGTCGGGTGCGCTTCTCGCCCAACTCTGGGTTGTCGTTGCCGTCGTTGCACTCTGGCTTTACGACGGCGCACCCATCGCCAGCGACTGTGTGCGAATCGTGCGGTCTCGGCTTCGGTGACGTAGCCAAGCCACTCGAGCAGCATGATCATGTTCGGTTGGGTCGTGAGATCCAGGTCTGCGATTTATCCCTCGTTGCGCCAGATCAGATGGTGTCTGGTTGTGCGCAACGAGGGATATACGTCTCATGTTCTTGCGTTTGAACGAAGCGGTTACGTGGCTTGCTCCGGATGAAACAGTATGTCAGACGCCGACGCGACGTACTGGGGCGAGCCGAACACACTCGAGCGCGGCGGGTCACGAATTCACTACTGGGTTGTTGGGCCTGACTCCGGGCCGCTGGTTGTGCTTACACACGGCGCAACGATGGATCACCGCCTGTTCGACGCCCAGCGACAGCCACTCGTCGACGCTGGCTATCGCGTTCTCGCGTGGGACGTTCGCGGGCACGGCTACTCCAAACCGATTGGCACCGGATTCAGTGTCCCGCTCGTCGTCGAGGACCTCTGTGCGATTCTCGATCACCTCGAGTACGATGAGGTGATACTTGTCGGCCAGTCCTTCGGCGGCTACGTCTCACAGGAACTGTTGTTTCGGTCCCCAGAGCGTGTGAGCGCACTCTGTGTGATTGGCGCGACCGATATTACTACGACACCACCACTACTCGAGTCACTGGCCCTTCGATTCTCGCCGTACCTGTTCTGGCTGTGGCCGGATCGCCATCTTCGCAAGACCATCGCCAGGTATACCGCCGAGACAGTGGACGCACAGCGGTATGCCTACAGTGCGACGTGCCAACTGTCCAAGCGAGAGTTCATCACGGTCTGGACGGGCGTTGCCGATTCACTCCACGACGAACCGGCCTACCGAATCGAGAAACCGGCGCTGCTCACCCACGGCGAGTCCGACCGGACGGGAACGATTGCCCGTGACGCGCCCGCGTGGGCGGCTCGCGAACCCAACTGCCAGTACGAGGTGATTCCGAACGCCGGACACAACGCAAACCAGGACAACCCGACAGTGTTCAACGATCTGCTGCTCGAGTTTCTTCGTGAGCACGTCCCGGTGACGTAGTCACGTCATCTCGAGACGAGTGTCGGGGCAGAACGGAAGCGAAGCCGATAGAACGTATCGGGAGGGAGTGCGTCAGCGGAACGGGAGTGAGGACCGTCGTTAGCTCGAGGCCGGCGATGGCGTACACAGCGTCACGTCGCCGTTCGTGTAGACGGTCGCCTGATCGCTGCGACACAGTTGGCTCGAGTCAATCTGTTCGATTCGTCCCTCACCGTTTTCGTCGGTGAAGTAGACCGCATCGGACGATTGTGCAGAACGATAGACCGTGTAGTCGTGGTCTGCAACACCACCGTCAGGGACCGTCGCGGTTGTTGTCGACGGATACGCGCCGGTTCTGGTGATCACAGTCTGATACGGATGATCCGTGTGGAGTTGCTGGTCTGGTCGAATCTCGCTCCCGCTTGGTGATCCGGTAATCTCGGCAATCGACTCGGCGGCCGCAAGGTCGGGTTCGTCGTAGGCGAGTCGCTCGTGCTGGCCGTCGAAGACCGGGTTGTCGATGTTGCTCTCGGCCGCAAAGATCATCGCGCCGGGGAAGGCCAGCGCGAACAGTAAGAGGACTGCGGTGATGATCGCTGGGTTCAGATTCGCACTGAGCGTTCGCAGCCCGATTGCGCCGAGGATAGCCATCGGCGCATACAGGAACGCGAACCAGCGCGTCGGGATGAAGTTGTGGATGCCGAACATCGGGAAGCCAAGAACGAACACCAGCATGAACGCCGAGGCGAGCAACAGCGTAAACACCGACTGCTCGGCACGGCGTCGGTGGACGACGTACAGACAGCCGACGAACGTCGCCCCCAGCAGGAACAGGAAGCCAAGGACGTCGATGTAGGGAACGAGTTGCTCGAGTAGTGTCGGCGACGCAGCCGCTTCGGCGGCGTCCTCATCGCCTGCAGTCGACCCACTCGCGATGTTGAGGAAGCCGGCACTCTCCTCGAGCGTCTGGGTGAAGAAACTCAGGATGGTCTCTAAGAACGAGTCCTGTCGGTAGGGTGTCAGCGACCAGGCGAAGATGGTCAGCCCGACGTTGAAGACGACGAGGCCGACGAGGTTGACCGGCTTTTTCGCCCGGAAGACGCTCGCGTCGAGTCGGGTGAGTCCGAGCGGGCCGACAACGAAGACGAGTTGGGCGACGAACGCGGCCAGCAACAGGACGAGCATGATGAACGTCGACACCTGGTGAGTGAGGACGACGGCGACGCTCAGCAGCAACAGCAACGAGAAGTCACGGATGGTGTACTCGATGCGCATCACGCGGATGAGCGCGTACAGCATGCCGAGGAAGAAGACCAGCCCCAGACTCGTCGGGATCGGGTGGATACCCCACATCGAGACGTGGCTGGCGAGGGCATACAACGCCGCAGAGAGGGTCGCCCACCGTGGGGAGACGAGCAGGTTTGTGGTTGCATACACCAACAGGATCGACAGCGGCATCACGAGGCCGACGGAGAGATACACTGCGAGCCGGATTGGAACGTCGTACACGAGCGCCGATGCAGCCACCAGCAGGTGGTAAAACGGCGCGGCGTAGTGTTTGTCGTCTGCAATCCCGCTCAGGGACTGTTCGGTCAGGATCGACCGCGTCAGCTCCGCGTGCGTCCAGATGTCGATCCCGATGTATCCCGGCGTCACGTACAGCGCCGTAAACCGGAAAATAAACGCGAACAGGACGATCTGGAGCACCAGCACTCCCGGATGGAGATCCTCGTCGCTCGCAAAGAGAATCTGTCCGACGACCAGCGTCCCGACGACGCTCGCTGCTCCGAAAAAGAGCGGCGTCCGCGTCTCCTGGACGATACCAAGCGCGACGAGTCCGGCGAGTGCAACGAGGACGATACCCGGCAGCGCCATCGTCACGCTCGAGGGCAGCGTCGGCAGCGTCCGAGCGTCGTCCTCCTGATACAGCGAGAGGAGGTACAACGCACACGCGGTCCCGAGGACAATCGGAACCGTGTTGAGATACACCTGCGACGCTAACAGCTGTAGCGGAAGCAGTGCGATTGCGAGTCCGAGTCCGACGATTGCTGCGACCGTATCGAGACGAAGCGGACGCACGTCAGTTAGTCTGCTAAATACCATGGTCTACCCCCGTCTGTTGCTCTGGATTGTGGTCTCTATCGGACTGTTCGCCTCCGCCAGCGCGTCGGTCCAACACCGTCTGGTACACCTCGAGCAGCCGGTCGCCCATCGCCTCGAATCCCAGTCCATCGATCACGTCGCGGCCATTTGCTCGGCCACCGTCGGCGACGATTCGCTCGAGCCCATCGATGAGGATGGAATCCGAGTCGCTGACGACGCAGTTGTCCACGCCGGCAAGCGTTTCGCGGACGAAGCCGACGTCGGTCGAGACGACCGGGAGCGTACACGCTGCGGCCTCCTTGACGACCATCGGCCCGCTTTCGCGACGCGAAGTGACCAGCAACACGTCGCTGGCGTTCATATAGTAGGGAATTTCCGCGTGGCCGACGCCGGAGACGGTCCGCAACTCGAGGTCGGTTTCGGCCCGGTCGACGAGTCGCGTGGCTCGCGAGAAGTCCTTTACTGCCCGGGTCTGATCGTACGGAAACAGTGCGACCGGCCGGTCCGTCTCCCAGCCGACGCGCTCGCGCGCCTCGTCCTGTGGAATCGGGCGGAACAGGTCGGTATCGACGCCGAACGGAATCAGTTCGTGGTCGGCCTCGAGTTGCTGGGACATCGCCGGACTCGGCACGACCGTCGCGTCCGAACGGCGTGCGCCGAACCGACTGAGGGAACGGAGCCAGCCGATATCACTCATCAGGTCGGTCCCCCACAGTGTCGTGACGACTGGGCGGGTCGGCTGTGCGAGTGCGAACGGCACGACGAGCCCGTAGTTCGCGTGAACGAGGTCGTACTCCGTCTCGCGGACTGTGTTGAGTATCTCTGGATAGTATCGCACGTAGTCCATCGGCGAGCGCGGGGAGTCACCGTCGTACGCACCGGGAACGGCGAGCACTGTACAGTCGACGCCGCGGTCCTCGAGGACGTCGACCTGCTGGTCGAAGAACGGTCGCGGCGACGTGACCAGTTGCAGTACCTTCATCGTTACCCTGTGTTGGTCGCTGGCGTTCCGGCAGCCATCTGTGGCTGTGCGAGCGATTCGATCTGGCGGACGACGAACGCCGTGACGTCGAGGCGTTCCTCGAGCAATCGTTCGCGTCGGTCGCGCCACTCATCAGCGGGTTGCTTGACGACCGAAACGGCTCGTTCGAGGCCACGAACGTGGCGATTTTCGCCGTTGTACTCGAACAGCAGGCCGTACTCCGCCTCGAGTTCCCGCGTGTATCCGAGCGAGAGCGGGTTCACGTAGACTGCTGGCGTGCCAAGAACGGCAGCCTCCGCCGCAGTCGTTGCCCCCTCGCTCAGGACGACGTCGGCTTCGGCGAGTAGGTCGTGCATCCGGTCTGGGGCCGTCGAGAACTGGTACGCCTCGAGTGCGGCCGGTGGCTCGCCTTCCGCAGAGAGCAACACCTCGAGTCCGACTTCCTCGAGTCGGTCGACGAGTTCCTGTGGGTCGTCGAACCCGCCGTGACCGACGTCGTGAGACGCCTTCCAACTGCTGAGACGGACGACGGCGAACGAATCGTCCGGCTCGAGTCCGACTGACTCGCGGATCGACGACTCGGGCTCGAAGCGGTCCGGGTGAAGGTAGGCGAGTTCGTGGTAGCCCGGATACGTCACCTGTTTCGACCCGATCTCCTCGCGGTAGCACTCGGGCGTGCAGATCACGTCTGCGAACGGGTAGCCAAGCGCCGTGATGAGCGTCGCGTGCTCAGTGTCGTAGAAGACGATGCTTTGGGCCCGCAGTATGGAGGAGACGTGGGCCGCGGCGACGCCGCCGATTGCCGTAATCACGTCCGGATCGATCCGACGTGCTCGCCGCAACAGTCGCGCCTCGTAGGTGGCCTGGACTGTTGCCAGCGAGACCAGCGAGCCGGATTCGCCGGCCAGCACCTCGTGGTCGATGTCGTAGGCCTCGAGGAGATCGATTGCCACGTCGTTCTCTCGAGCGAAGACGTGGACCTCGTGGCCGCGTGCCGTTAACTCCGTAATCGGGTGCCGAAAGAAGTGGACGTGCCCGGGGTGTTGGATCGTGACGATAATACGCATTACACGTCACCTCCGTCGCCGTTTCGTCCAGTCGCTCGAGCCAGCGGCTCCTCTCGATAAGTGCGTGTTGCACTCGAGCTTGGGTCCGCCGTCGGGACAGCCCGGATCGATGGCGTCGCTCGTTGGCATCCGCCACAGTTCGACCTCGGCTGCATCAGTTTCGGCACCCACATCGGTTCACAACCTCCGATAGACGAACCCGGCGTCTGCTGCAGTTGCTTCCTCGAACGTGCCAGTCACGTCGATGAGTGCCGGACAGTCCTCGAGTTCGGCAGCGACGACCTCGAGATCGAGCTGTTCGAACTCGGCATGGGGCGTCGCCAGCAGAACCGCATCGATGCCCTCGAAGGACAGCGACTCCTGGGTCTCGAGGCTGAACGCGTCTTGGACCGCGTCGGTGTCAGCGAAGGGGTCGAATCCCTCGACATCGACGCTGTACTCCGCGAGTTCGTCGACGACATCAGCGACTTTCGAACTTCGAATGTCGCCAACGCCCGGTTTGTACGACAGGCCAAGAACCAGTACGCGACTGTCTCGAAGCGTCTTGTGGCAGTCGTTGAGTGCCTTGATCGTCAGGTCTGCGATGTGTTCGGGGACGGATTCGTTGACCGCCCGACCCGTTTTCACGAGATCGGGTTCGAACCCTTCGCGGGCCGAGCGATGGGCCAGGAAGTACGGATCCACCGGAATACAGTGGCCGCCGACCAGCCCGGGCCGGTAGTCGTGAAAGTTCCACTTCGTGCCCGCGGCCTCGAGTACCGCGTGTGCGTCGACGTCCATTCGCTCGAGGGCCATCGAGAGTTCGTTGACGAACGCGATATTTACGTCACGCTGGGCGTTCTCGACGACCTTACTGGCTTCTGCAACCGAAATCGACGGCGCACGGTGGACGCCCGCGTCGACGACCGATTCGTACAGCGTCGCCACGTCCTCGAGCACCTTCTCGTTCTGGCCACTGACGACTTTGATGACGTCTGCGAGGCCGTGCTCGGGATCGCCCGGTGTCGCCCGCTCGGGCGAGTAGCCAACGAAGAAGTCCTCGCCTGCGGTCAGGTCGGAGGCGTCTTCGAGCGCGGGGACGAGGACCTCCTCGGTCGTTCCCGGGTAGACGGTCGATTCGAGGATGACCGTCGTTCCGGGGTCCATTCTCGAGCCGACGGTTCGACCGGCCTGCTCGACGTAGCTGAGGTCCGGCTGGTCGTCGTCGTCGATTGGCGTTGGGACAGTGATGATGACGTAGTCTCCCTCACTGATCTGGCCTGCATTCGACGTATACGAGATGTCGTCGTCGGAAATGGCCTCACTCGAGAGGTCGCCGGTCGTATCGATGCCCGACTGAAGTTTGTCGACGGTCTCATCGTTAATGTCGAAGCCGATGACGCGGTAGTTCGACTGTGCGAACCCGACCGCAAGCGGGAGTCCAACGTAGCCGAGGCCGACGACGCAGACAGTCGCATCCCGCGCTACTACCTCTCCGGTGTGTTCCAGCGTCGTTCCACCCGTCGTCGAGTCGCGGGCGTTTTGCTCGTGCTCTCCGTCGTCCGCTCGAGGGTCCGTATTGGTGAGTGTCGTGGTCATGGTGAACGTTGCCTGTTGTCTCGTGGCCATCACACGACTGCGTGTGATGGCGAGTGGTCGTCTCGGAACACCCGCATCCGTGGGGCGTGCCGCTGAGTACACCCACTCCATGGGGGCGGTTTACTATAGCGCGAATAAACCGTTGCAGCGGCTACATCGGCGCGAAACAGGCCGCTCGAGTCTCGCTACTGGTAGTTCTCGAGAAAATTCGGAACCGTCCCGCCTCAGTGGTTTAAACCATTGTTAAGCGGACCTGTAGCGCTCTATAATGAAGTACTCTGTTCGCGTCGTCTCTCCTGCGGTCGAGGTTCCCACCACCATCACCACCCTACCCACCACACCTCGACCGCAACAGAACCGCGATCACACATGGCATCAACCGTCCCAACCGGCGCCCGAATCGGACTCACAGCACCCCGTGAGTCGATTCTGGCGACGACTCACCAGTACGACGCACACGCAATCATCACACGCCACACCGATCAACGCAGTGGACCGTTGTCCTGGTTGCACTTGTCTGACCTCACGTCGTCCTGGGAGCTAGCCGTGCTGGCGGTTCTGTTCGTGCTACTCAGCGGACTCATTGTCCTCCGCCTGCTGGCGGTGGCATCGGACCGTGGCTACACGCGTCCGAGCAGTCCGTTGCAGTCCAACTCAGAGACGGACACCGATACCGAATCCGGCGACTCGGCTGAGAGTGTTGAGCAACCACACACACACCGCTCAGAACCAACCGATCATCAGGGGTACGAACACTATCTCTCACCCGAGACGCCGACAGAACTCCTGAGCGATGAAGGCACAGTCGTCACACTGTTAGTCGCAAACCACGGTCGAATCCGTCAACATCAGATCACGGACGAGACTGGATGGTCGAAGTCGAAAGTCAGTCGGATCTGCTCGCAGATGCACGCTGACGGCACAATCGAGAAACGATCAATCGGTCGGGAGAACGTTATCGCGCTGTCCGACACACACCCACCTGCGGATGACTCGGGCGAGCCGACGCAGTCGGACGACCCCGAGAATCCGGTCGCCTAGCCGTTCTATTTTTCAAACTGTCCGATACACCATCCGTGGCGAGCGGTTCCCGCTCGCTCAGCGCAGTTGCCAGAACGTCTTGTCGCCGTCATTCCAGCACGTGAACTCGAAGAGCCAGTGAACCGCCTCGGGGTCAAGTGGTTCGAGACGCGGAGCGTCTCGTCATCACGGAAATCAGAGATTTCCGTACGACCCCGAGGCTTCCCGTGGTTTAGTCGGACACTCCCACGATACCATCGGTCTGATAACCTCGAACGGCGTCGTGGGTCACGGTCGGGGCGTCCACGGCCCCCGATGCCTGCCGTCGCACCTTCCGAACAACGGGAAGGCTGTTGAGAGCAGGCACATTCCAGTCTTGATGCTTCTTGATGCCTTTGACGGCGATGTTGACGCTTGCAACTCGGTCGCTGTGGTCTTGATGGGAACAAGACCGACACTTGAACCGCTTCTTGTTGCGGTTCGCACGCTCTGTATGCCCGCACATCGGACACCTCTGACTCGTGTACTCGGGGTTAATCCACGCAGTCGGAATCCCCTTGAACGACGCTTTGTACGACGTATAGAACTGAAGGGCGCGGAACGGGAGGTGGTGCAAGCGTCGGTTCATCCGCGTGCCGTAGTCGATACTGTCGCGCATCTCTTTGAGGTCTTCAAAGACGATGCACGGTTTCTCGAACTGCTGGCTCCACTCCACGATGTGTCGAGACACCTTGTGGAGTCGGTCACGGACGAACCGTTCCTCGCGCCCTTCAAGCGTGTCGTGGATGCTGTCCTTTCCCGCGTTCTGCACGCGCTTTCGCATCGTGAAGTAGCGATGACGCTCGAACTTGATTTCGGGGAAGTCAATAACCAGCGTGTCCTCGACGCCATCCTCGGAGAGCGCGGTGAGAGCCACGTTATCCTCGTTCACGTCCACACCGACGACCGTTCGTGAATCCTGCTTGTCTCGGACGGTCTGCTTGGTGTTGGTGACGTTGACGTGTAATTCGGCGTTCTCGTTGTGGAACAGGGCTTCTGCTGTCCCAATCTTCCACTCGTCGCTCGTGAGCGCGGTCTTGAGAATGTCGAGGTGGGCGTCGTCGCCTTCGAGAACGCCCTTGACGTGCTTGTACGGCTTCGCGCTGATGCGGAACGTCACGTCACCGTCGTCGGTGAGCGACAAGTTGTAGCCTTCCTCGTAGTTGGCTCGGAGCGGGTATGCGCCGTCCTTGGTGTGACTCGGTTGGGCGAAGTCGTCGTACTCGTAGTAGTTCTCCATCGCACCAAGAGCCTTGGCGACGACGCGCTGTGTCGTGTTTTTCACGAGGTTGGCGTCGTCGGCCACACGGTCGGGAATCATGTCCCAGTCCACGCCTTGTTTGGCGAGGCGGATGGTTTCATTATATACTGAGCGCGATTCAAGGGTGGCGTCGTACAGCAGGCTCTCGTTGTCACTCTGAATGTCGAGTTGGAAGTCCAGCGTCTTGACGAGAACCTGTTCGTTGGTCATTCTTGGTCGTTGGGTTGGACGTGACGGTAGTGGAGGAGGAGCGTGCGGAGTACGCTGTCGAAACTCGTGTGCCCCTCCTCGTCCTTGAGTTCGTCAAGGTCGTCGTACACGGCGTCGGATACCTTGAGTTGCTTCGTCATGTCTACCCCTTGTTCTCCCACGCTTAAAAGTCTACTGGTGGTAGTCTATGAGTCTTCCCAAAGAATACTTCTGATTGGTCGTTGTATTGGTAGGTATGGGTGAGAAGCGGTCGAACCACACGGTGTACAACGTCAACTACCACTTCGTGTGGTGTCCAAATACCGCCACGCGATTCTCGAACCAATCGAGGACTCGCTGGAAGCGAGTTTCCGCAATGTGTGCGACGAGTACGACTACAAGATACTGGCGTCGTCCGAAAATCGGAGATTTTCGGGATCACGAGAGACATCGTCTCTCGAACGACTCCACATCTCACCCGACCACATACACCTGTTTCTGTCAGCACATCCGAAACACGCACCGAGCGAAATCGTGCGAACAGTCAAGAGCATCACGGCGCGGGAGATGTGGGAACAGCACGAACCGCTCTTGGAGGAGTATCTATGGGGCGGTGGATTTTGGGAGGAATCGTACTACGTCGGGACAGCAGGAGATGTTTCGACCGACACGATTGAGCAGTATATCGAGCGAACGGAACACGTTTAACGGGGCTTACGGCCTTCACCCTCGGGGTCAAGTGGTTCGAGACGCGAAGCGTCTCGTCATCACGGAAGACAAGGTCTTCCGTACGACCCCGAGGCACTCGGCCTGTTCCGCCTGTAGAAGGGGCTGGCATCCGCTGGCACTTCGTAGGCAACCTCGCCAGCACGCGTTTCCCCATCGACCAGCGGCTCTGTCTCATCGAGCGGCCGGGAGAGTTCCGAACTCGCCCCGAAGTCCTCCTGATAACTGTATCCCTCGCCGTCCTTGATGAGCATCTGTAGCATCGTCGAAATGCGCTGTTCCTCGCCGCTCTCGTTTGTGATCTCGAGGTCGAGAATCGCATACTCGTGTCCGTCGTCGGGCTGGGCAAACATCCCCAGTTCGGATTCGTACTCGACGTCACGCACCGCAACCTGTACGTCGCCGTACTCGACCGTCTCGCCGACATCGTATACGTCGACGCCGAGGTCCTGCTCGAGTATGTAGACGTCCGCCTCGCTCTCGAGGTCGATATGTGCGCGATCAACGCCACCGAAGAGGCTGACATCGAAGTTGAACCAAAGCTCGAGGCCGCCAGCGTTATCGGGCACTTCGAAGGCGAGTATTCCGCGCTCGACCTCACCAGGGGCGAACTGGCCGTCATTGAATGTGTTCCCTCCGCCGGTCGCAATTGTCTGGTCGTAGGAGTAGTCCTCGTCATCGCGTACGCTCGTCTGGAGCAGGTTCGATACCGAGAGGAATTCGTCGGAAACGTTTTTCATCGCGAGATCGACGACGACGAACTCGCTGCCGGCGTCGGCGTCCTGGAACTCGCCGAGTACTGTCGTTCGTTCGACGCCTTCGACAACGAGGTGCATCTGATCGCCCTCTACCAGTTCGCCGATGACGGCGTCAACGTCTTCGCCATCGGCGTCGGCGTCATCTGTTTCGTCCGCATCGGTTTCGTCAGCACTGTCGTCATTCCCGCCGTCGCTTCCATTTCCGCTCTCATCTCCCCCATCGTCGACAGCCGCTGGTTCGTCGTCTTCGCTCCCTGCACACCCAGCCAGCACAGCTGAGAACGCAACCCCACTTCCGAGCAGTACCGTTCGTCGGTCCATGCCTGTTTGTCACTCCCTCACACAGTATATCTGTTTTTGATGTGCTCAGGAACTACTTTTCTGGATGTATTGAACGTTCTGCGGCCTGAGAGTTTTACCCTCTCTGCTGGCGTCTTTCTACACTCGAGACACACAACTCGTCAATCGATGACCGTTTCGCTGAGCGCAACATCCGTCTTCCCCCTCTCAGCAGGCACAGACTGCGTGGTTGCACTCGAGACTGGAGCGATTTTCAGTCGTCACTCTCAGTCATCTCCCCTCTCGAGTCGCACGTTCTGGCTCGAGGATTGAACTGAGTACTGCGGGGTGTCTCTCGAATCCCTGAGCGGACAGAATCGACGCCAATGCCGGTTTTCAACGGCGAAACAAGGGGGAGGGATCGACTCAGGACCGGTCATGTTCGGCCGCTCACTGACGATTTCGTGTGCTAATTGCTGGTGGTCTCTCATAGGTGCCGCCAGACCAGTCTCACACGTCTCGCCAGTCTCTTCCGTCGCCATCCGTAGACTCGTCGTCACCCTTACCTACTCGAGACTTGCACGCGCTGAAACCGTCTTTTGCGGTCGGTAGCAGCGGGCTTATCAGTCATATAGTAATGGGCGCTGTCGCCCTCGCTGACGATAGCGACCCGCCCGTCTCGGATACGACGGTTGCGGGCAGGTGACAGCAATGACACGACCTAGTACCCCCCGCTGGACATCGATCTCGAACCGAGCCGGTACGACCACTGCAACCGTCTCCCGAACAGAGGTGACCGGCTAATGTGTGGCATCATCGCCCGCATCGGTCACGGTGACGCCGCGGAGACGCTGCTGTCGGGACTGGAGAACCTCGAGTACCGTGGCTATGACTCGGCGGGAATCGCCGTCCAGAACGGCTCTGGCGTCAAAGTCCACAAGTGTTCGGGCGAGGTCGACGACCTCAAGTCCTCGCTCGAGCGCCAGCCCCACGGCAATATGGGGATCGGCCACACGCGATGGAGTACGCACGGTCCACCAACCGACGAAAACGCACACCCGCATACGGATACCGCAGGCGACGTTGCCGTCGTCCACAACGGTGTCATCGACAACTACGACGAACTCAGAACCCAGTTACAAGCACAGGGCCACGAGTTCAACAGCGACACTGACACCGAGGTCATCCCACACCTCATCGACGAGTATCGTCAGGAGACCGACGACACCGAGCAGGCGGTCCGCAAGGCCGTCGAGACGCTCGAGGGAAGCTACGCTATCGCCGCCATCGTCGACGGCGAAGAGCGTGTCTACGCGGCACGCAAGGGCTCGCCGCTCGTGCTCGGACTCGACGACGAGGAGTGGTTCCTCGCCAGCGACGTCCCAGCCTTCCTCGATCATACGGACCAGGTGATCTACCTCGAGGACGGCGATATCGTTGTCCTCGAGCCTGACAACTACCGAATTACCAACCTCGAAGGCGAGCCACTCGAGCGCTCAGTTGACACCGTCGACTGGGACCCGGAAGACGCCGGGAAGGGCGAGTACGACCACTACATGGAAAAGGAGATTCACTCCCAGCCGACGTCGCTCGCAAACACTATCGAGGGTCGTGTCGAGGACGGCACGGTCTCGTTCGACAGCCTCGAGCCGGGGACGTTCGAGAACGTCGACGCCGTCCAGTTCGTCGCCTGCGGGACCTCCTACCACGCGGCGATGTACGCCGGCCAACTGCTGCGGGCCGCGGGACTCCCAACCGACGTCATTCGTGCGAGCGAGTACGAGACAGCGGCA
Source organism: Natronolimnobius baerhuensis (assembly GCF_002177135.1). Taxonomy (NCBI): domain Archaea; kingdom Methanobacteriati; phylum Methanobacteriota; class Halobacteria; order Halobacteriales; family Natrialbaceae; genus Natronolimnobius; species Natronolimnobius baerhuensis. Next base: position 88,869 of record NZ_MWPH01000002.1, on the reverse strand, counting down.
GGCCCGGTCGACGAGGGAACCCTCGTCGTCGCAGTCACCCAGAGTGGCGAGACTGCAGACACGCTCGATGCCGTTCGAACGGCAGCCGGCCACGGCGCACAGACGCTTGCCGTCACGAACGTCGTCGGCTCGACCGCTGCCCGCGAGGCCGACAACGCACTGTACATCCGCGCCGGCCCGGAGGTCGGCGTCGCCGCGACGAAGACCTACTCCTCACAGGCCGTCACGCTGACCCTGTTGACCCAGCGACTCGCAGCGGACGTCCCCGAGGCAACCCCCGCCGAGGATCGCGAGGACCTCCTCGAGACGCTTCAGGACCTCCCCCAGCACGTCGACACCGTCCTCGAGACGTCTCGAGCGAGAGTACTCGCTCGGGAGTTCATGAATAGCACCTCCTATTTCTTCATCGGGAACGGCTTCGGGCACTCGGTCGCCCTCGAGGGGGCGCTGAAGTTCAAGGAGATCACCTACGAGCACGCCGAAGGCTTCGCCTCGGGCGAACTCAAACACGGCCCGCTCGCGCTCGTGACCGACAAGTCGCCCCTGTTTGCGGTCTACACCGACGGCTCCGACGACAAGACGAAGACCAACGCAATCGAGGCTCAGTCTCGAGGCGCACCTATCGTCGCCGTCGGACCGGCGGATCATCCGCTCGTCGACGTCGCCGACGCGCATCTGTCGGTTCCCGACACCCACCCTGTCTGGGCGGGCCTGCTCGCGAACGTCCAGTTGCAACTCGTGTCGTATCACGCGGCGACGCTACTCGAGCGCTCGATTGACAAGCCACGGAATCTCGCAAAGAGTGTCACTGTCGAGTGAGTGGATAGTTTCTTATGTTGTATACATATTTTATGTATTAGTCATTGACGAAAGTGGGTTATCTGGCAATGTATCGGAGAAACATGGATACGGACAATTTTGGACCGGTCCTCGGGAAACTCTTTGCTGCCTCTGTGTTTGCGTTCGTTCTGTCACAAATTATAATTATTTTACTAAGTTTGTTATTCCCAGATGAAGCGGACGAATTAACGACAACTGATCTCCCAGTGTTGTTGCTCATCGGTTCGTATCTTGGGGCTGGGTTGTCGTTACTCTGTTACAGTGGCTGGTCGTTCTGGCAGGTTCGGCAGATGCGTAAAGAACACTCCGGGGGAGGACACAGCAACCCACTTAAAAGCGCGATCTATATACTCTGGATTCTGTCCACCAATAGTAACGACCTCACGGCGTACGAAACGCGGTTAAAACGAGCCATATTGACGGGATTTTTGGTATTCCTTATGCTGGTCTGGGTCCCGCTGAGTATCGTTACCGGCTTCGCTCGCAGGGTCAGTTGATACAGACCATTGGAAGTCATTTCCGCCGCACCTGCAGGGCAGGTCGCGGGTGCGGCGGTAAAACTATGGGCGTCAGTTCATGTGGCACAGTGGTTCTCACTTGAGAATCAACACACCAAGGAATTCTCTCGACAGAACTCTTATTTGAGTGTCCCCACAACTATCTTCTCATGGCAGAAACAGCTGATCGGCTCCGTCGCTATCTCGAGGACGAACTCGGAGAGTGCCGAAATAAGGATCTTCAGGACCGTCTTGACGAACTCGACGATCTGGAATCAGTGCTTGATGAGAACGTTATTTCGAGAGATGTTCAAACGCTATCTGCACTTGGCAATGAAACACGGTATCGACTCGTACGGCTCCTTGTTGAAGCTGATGATGAACTCTGTGTCTGTGAAATAGCACCACTGGTTGATGTAAGTGATAGTGCTGTGAGCCATGCGCTGTCGACCCTTACTGACGCAGGTCTCGTGACGAAACGCAAAGATGGACGATGGCGGAAGTATCGAGCAACAAGCCGAGCAAGCGCTCTTCTCACTGTTCTCGACGGGTCGCGGTGAGTACATCAGCGTCGATACTTTCCTCACGTCTCTCTGTGACGGAGAAGTTCCCTATCCGATAGATCGATAGACACATTTATATTTGAGCAATTAATCAAACGATGTGTGAATCGCTCGATCAACACCGAATCATCACAGACCGCGCGATTGAGTAGTACAAGCAAGCGCCAGCGCGACGGACCGAGTCATACGGGTGCGTTTGGAACGCGAACCGGTGATTCAGACCTCGTCTTTCTCGAAGGCATCCTCCCCGAATCCGACGAGGAAGTATTGAACGATCTCTCAATCGAAGAGCAGGCCTCGACTTGCTTCGACAGACTCGAGGCCGTTCTCTCTGCACGAGGACTCGATCTGACGAACGTGATGAAAGTAGAGATGCAACTGACCGATCTCGCCGACCGAGCTGTCATAGACGACGTGTATCAAGACCGGTTTGATGGAACCTATCCACCACGAACGACGATTGGTGTCTGTTCGCTTCCGGGTGATGCGGCTGTGCAGTTCGATGTCATCGCTGCTGAAGAATAATGTGGAGACAAATGAACACGAGCACCCCACCACTGCTGAAATATCACGAAGACGCAGGGATGACTTGGTATTGGGGTGGTGATAACTGATGAGTGGGCTCGAACACGAACACGGGCCCGACTGTGGCTGTCCGGACTGTGGTGATCCGCGGTCGATGGACTTCCTTGATAAGTACCTGACCGTCTGGATCTTCCTTGCAATGGGGCTGGGTGTCGGCCTGGGGTACGTCGCTCCAGGGATCGTCGACCCGATTCAGCAGTACCATCTCGTCGAAATCGGCCTGATTGCGATGATGTACCCACCGCTGGCGAAGGTCAACTACGGCCAGTTGCCACGGGTGTTCAGCGCGTGGCGCGTGCTCAGTCTGAGTCTGATCCAGAACTGGCTCATCGGGCCGACGTTAATGTTCCTGCTTGCAGTTGTTTTCTTCAGCGGCCTTGTGCCACCATTCCCAGCCCACCCCGAGTATTTCCTCGGGTTGATCTTCATCGGCATGGCTCGGTGTATTGCGATGGTACTCGTCTGGAACGACCTCGCTGACGGCTCCTCGGAGTACGCTGCCGGACTGGTCGCGTTCAACAGCGTCTTCCAGATCATCACCTACGGAGTGTACATCTGGTTTTTCGCGCTGTTCCTGCCGCCGCTGCTGGGGATGGACGCACTGGTCGCCGGCATCGGCACATTCGACATCACGGTCACACAGGTATTCTGGGCGATTGCGATCTTCCTCGGCATACCCTTTGCCGGTGGGATCCTGACCCGTCTCGGCGGCGTCCGATCCAAGGGTGAGGAGTGGTACGAAGAACAGTTCGTCCCGAAGATCAGTCCCGTCACGCTGATCGCACTCCTGTTTACCGTCGTCGTGATGTTCGCGACGCAGGGAGAGAACATCCTCGCTCAGCCGACCGATGTCGTCTGGATTGCGGTCCCGCTGACGATTTACTTCGTTATCATGTTCCTCGTGAGCTTCGCGATGGGGCGGGGTATCGGCGCGGACTACTCGACGACGACTGCAATCGGCTTTACCGCGGCGTCAAACAACTTCGAACTCGCGATTGCAGTTGCCGTCGCCGTCTTCGGCGTCGGTTCCAGTGTCGCCTTCGCCACCGTGGTCGGTCCGCTAATCGAGGTCCCAGTCCTGCTGGCGCTGGTCAACGTGGCCATCTACTTCCAGGAAAAGTTCGACTGGGCTGGGTACGATACCGGCCAACTCGAGAGTACGAAGCCTCCAAGCGAGGACGTGACTCATTCAAAAACAGACGATGACTAACCACTAATGACATTCGACGGCTGTGTTGAATCGCTAGACGGCGTCGGGAAGGTCAGTAAATCAAAGGAGTTGAAGCGGGAGACTTCAGTTGTTCATGACGCAAATTTCCCGCTTCACCGAGCGTTGCGTTTCGATAGCACAAAGCGTTACGGGTGAACGAGGCCACCAACAGCACTTTTAGCCAACGTCACCACTTTTCCAGTGAAGCGGGAAACTTTGGACATAGACCATCCGCCGTTTCCCGCTCCAATTCCCTAGTTGTAACGGATCAACTCGACGCCGTCTAGTGATTCACCAGAGCCAAATATACAGATATGTATACTTCAAACTGATCCACTATTTACTCGTTCATAGTTATTCTAATAGTCACAGTAGGTATCTATTAGATTTAAAAGAAATAGTAGGAACGCTAAAACAGGTGCAATAAAAAACCTCTTCTTATCTGCTAACCATCACTATGATGGCGCCAATGTGGAATAGTATTGGTATAACTTTGTTCCGGTGCTCTGTCTCTATTCCGCTGTGCCCTCGAGCGTTAGCAGGACCGTCTCGTCGTCGCCGTCGAGTTCGATATCGTCCTCGGCGTCGTCGTAGCCGTCAGCGGAGGCGGTGAGTTCGTAGTCACCGTCTGCGAGTTCGAAGACGGCCTCCCCGTCGTCGTTCACGTCAGCCTCGTCGGAGTCGCCGAAGAGTCCGCCTTCGTCGACCTCGACGGTCGCGTTCTCGACTGGCTCGCCATCGTCATCGACGACGACCGTTGTGAGTGTGTTCGCATCGTCTTCGTCTGCATCGCTCTCGTCGTCCTCGTCGCTTGCCTCGAGTGTCAGCACGACGAACTCACCGTCGCCGTCGAGTTCGACCTCGTGCTCGACGTCCTCATAGCCATCAGCGGAGGCAGTGAGTTCATAGTCGCCGTCCGGCAGTTCGAAGGTTGCCTCCCCATCGTCGTCGACCTCGGTTTCGTTGGTCACGCTGTCGTTGTCACTTCCGTCGACTGTGAGGGAGGCATTGTCGAGTGCATCGCCGTCTTCATCCTCAACGAAGGTGGTGAGCGTGTGCGTTTCGTCAACGGATTCGTTTCCGTCTTCGTGGTCGTCCTCGTTCTCGTCGTCGGATTCGTCATCCGACCCGTCTGTGCCGTTATCGTCGCCAGTTCCGTCCTGATCGTCCGCGCCGTTGTCACCGTCATCAGCGCCACTATCGTCATCATCGACGCTCTCGCCGTCGTCATCAGATCCGCTGTCACCATCAGGTTCGTCGTCGCTACCGCTGTCACCATCGGCGTCGTCACCGTTGCTGTCTTCGTCGTCTTCAGATGCTGCCGGTTCGTCGCTTCCCGAATCGCCCCACTCGTCGCTGACGGTACCGACCGCGCCGTTGATGGAGGCACCGCTTGCAGCAAGCGCCAGTCCAGCGACGAGCAGTCCAATACCGGCGAGGACCAGCAGGGCCTGTACGCTGTTCTGGAGTGATCGCGTCTTCGCGTTCGTTCTGCGGGAATGTCGGCTCATAGTGTGTTAGGTTCGATAGCTGTTAGCCGTCGTGACGGTCGTTTGTGGGGCGTCCCGGCGGTTCGAGAACTCGCTCTACCCGGTCGGTCCGGTGATACTGCGGTTGTTGCATTGTGAGAATCGTTTCACTCCCCGGTGGTTCACTATACGGTTGTTAAACCGGTTTTCGAACCGGAACGAGCCGGAGTATGGGTGTGGTGGCCGAGCGAACGTGGCCTTTCTGATCGGCGGCTTCCGCGGTCGTCCCGTCTCGAGTGTCTACTCTCACGTTCTCACCGTACGTCGGCATGTCCGTCGGAACCAACTCTCTCGAGCACTGAGACGGCGTTTAACAGCCGTATAGTAGTGTAGGGGTCGTTCGTGTCATCGCTATGGTCCGCTATACGCTTGCGTTCAAACCGGCGATTGGGCTCTACGGGCAACATGATCCCAGCGCGGTTCTCTTCGAAGACGGAACGCCAGTGTTCGGCATCGAGGAGGAACGGCTGACGAGACAAAAACACGCCCCGGAGACCTTCCCGACGAACGCAATCGCCGCCTGTCTCGAGCATCGCGACCTCGAGTTGGCGGATATCGACCGTATTTTGCTCCCCTACGACCCGACACTTCGCTCGCAAATTCGAGGGCATTACGTGACTGACGCCCTGCGGGCACCGGGTCTGACACGAAAACTCTCGGCACTCGAGCAGACTGCTGTCGACGAACTCACGAGCCGCCTGGCACCGACCAGTCGCGTCGAGCGCCATCTCGAGGAGATCGACACGCCGGTGCCGCCAATCGAGACGCTCTCTCATCATCGCTGTCACGCCGCCAGCGCGTTCCATCCCTCCGGTTTCGAGGACGCACTCGTGTTGACGATTGATGCGAAAGGCGAGTACGACTCGACGGTCGTCTGGCGCGGGAGCGAGGACGGACTCACGCGTATCCACACCCACGAGCATCCGAACAGTCTCGGACTGTTCTACGCGATCATCACGGAGTATCTCGGCTATCGGATGTTCAACGGCGAAGGGAAGGTCATGGGACTCGCACCCTATGGACAGTACAACCCCGAGATCGAACGCACACTTCGAGAGTTCGTCGATGTCGGCCCCGACTACGACGTGACGGACCTGACCAAGCGCTGGGGGACCGGCTACGGCGTCGAGCAACTCGAGGCGGCGTTCGACCGTCCCCGAACGGACTCGCCCGGCGAGTTCGACCAGTGGGAGAAAGACCTCGCGTACACCGCCCAGCGCCTGCTCGAGGAGATCGTCTGCGAACTCGTTCGCGAGTACGTCCCCCAGGTCGGTTCGACCCGTGTCGCGCTCGCCGGTGGTGTCGTGCTCAACTGCAAACTCAACAAGGCCATCCGCGAGCTTCCAATCGTCGACGACACGTTCGTTCAACCCGTCGCACACGATGCTGGCTTGGCGCTCGGTGCTGGCTGGGCAACACAGCGTCCGACCGCAGTCGACCCGCTCGAGTCAGTCTACTTCGGGCCCGAGTACGATGCCGACGAAATCGAACAGCGACTCGAGACGAACAAAATCGCCTATTCGAAACCGGACGACCTCGAGCGCTACGTCGCCGAATGTCTCGCAGCGGGGGCGCTTGTCGGCTGGTTCCAGGGACGGACGGAACTGGGGCCGCGAGCGCTGGGGGCGCGGAGCATCCTCGCCGATCCGCGTACTGCTGCCTCACGCGACCGTGCCAACCGATTCGTCAAACACCGCGAGGAGTGGCGTCCGTTCGCGCCATCGATGCTCGAGGAGGGCGCTGACACGTACCTCGTCGATGGCCAGCCAGCGCCGTTTATGATCGACACGTTCGACGTCCGCCCGGAACGAGCCGAGGACCTCGCTGCCGTGGTGCACCCGGCTGACGGCACGACGCGCCCACAGACTGTTCGCGAGGATCAGCACCCACGCTATCACCGACTGCTCTCCGAATTCGAGGAGCTGACCGGCGTCCCTGTCCTGCTCAACACGTCGTTCAACGACCACGGCGAACCAATCGTCAACACGCCGACCGAGGCCGTCAAGGACTTCTACGGGATGGGGCTCGACGTGCTCGTCCTCGAGGAGTACATTCTCGAGAAAGACACAGTCGAACGGCTCCCAGAGCACGCAGCGGGCGAACCACAGACACTCGTTCCCGGCAACTGAGGAGGTTGTCAGCTCGTCGAACAGTTCTGTCCGCGCTGAACGCGACTGGCAGGACGCGCTACTCGTCCTGCAGCGCCGCGTTGATCGATTGCAGTTCTGCTTTCCGGAAGGACCGCTCGAGCGTTGCTGGATCGACTTTGTCTTCGGCATCGATTCGCTCGAGAATAGTGGCTCGCATCTCTGATTTGGGCGGCAGTTTGTGTGTCTCGATCTCGGCACCCAATGAGGTACAGATTGCAGCGAGCGCTTCTTTGGTGAACCCAGTCGATTCGATCCGTTCGTATCTCCCCACGGCTTTCCGAATCTCGTTTCGGAGTTCAGCCACTGTTTTCGCCATATGCCGCAGACGAGGCGCGTTGTTCTGTAGATTTCGGTCGGATTTGACCGTCGTCCAATTCGACTGCAGCCAGACGCTGGCTGTCGAGCACACGTCCCAACGCTGTTCGACGTGCGGGCGTACTCGTGAGGACAACCGTGATGGCGAGCACTTCGAGTGCTTGAAGTGCGGGTATCAGAACCATGCGGATTACAGAAAGTACAGGCGAAAGCCCACGGCGTCAGCCGTGTGGAGGATGTCAACGGTGAGCCTTACGCTTCAATCTCGAGCGTCCACTCGCCGTCAGCCGCGACGGTGAGCCAGACTGCGCCGCCGGCGCTGTAAGACCGGGAACTGTCGAACTCGCCGACCCGATTGATAAGCTGTTCAGTGTGGCCGTCAGCCCCGTGGCCGTCAACGATGAACTGTCCGGTGCCGTCGTATGTCGCGGTGACGCTAACGTTGCCCTCAGTCCGAAGTGGGCCAACGACTGCAGAGCCACTGCCCGAGGCCGAGGCTGGGAGCCCCTCGAGATCGTCTGCATGCACTGCCGGCTGCTCGAGATCGATCTCCCACGAGTCGTCTGCGTCGACGGCGAGCCGGTACTGTCCTGCGTCGACAGGGACGAGTGACTCACTCGCACCCGATGCTGTGCCCAGTATCTGAATCTCTCGCGCGCTGTCGTCGTCGACCGAAATCAGCTCACACTCGAGGGGCGACCCACTGTCGTGAGTGACAGCCAGTCTGACGACGCCATCCGCGAGATCGAACGTCTCGGACTCGGTCGACCCGTTGCCCTCGAATGTCTGCTGTTCGCCCGCTTCGAGAATGGTCCCCTCGAGATGCTCGGTCTGGTCATCGTCACGGGTGTCAGTGCTGTCCAACCGGCCGTCGAGCACGTCAGAGGGCGTCACCACGTCGAGGCCGCGGTGCTCGAGGTGGTCGAGCAGGTGCTCGAAATCCGCGAGGGACATGCTGTTGCTTCCGGCTTCCTCCTCGACGATCCGGGGAATGCGAAGCACGACGAGTTGCTGGTACTGATCACAGAGGTTGATCGCCCGGCGAACCCCACCGTGGAGGTCTGGTCCCCAGATCACCGGCGTTGCGTAGCGTCCAGTCGGCGGCGCACCGGTTGGAGACGCACCGAACAGGAACGCAGACTCCTGGTGCTCGCGGATGATGGCCTGCGTTTGCTCGTCCAGTCGGTCGCCCGGAACGAACAGGTGGCGCGCACCGTCGTCGAAGCCGAGATCCTCGAGGCTGCCTCGAGCGGTTTCGACGATCTGTTGGGTCCGGTCTTCCGGCAGGGCTGGCAGCGGGCCATCAACGGTCGGATACGAACAGATATCCCAGCCTCGGTCGTTCAATTCGCGCAACTGTTGGGCATCCATACGGCCGCCGTCACCGATGTGACTCGGTTCGACTGGCACTGCAGCACCCCACCCGCGCTCCTCGAGTCGGGGCGCTGCAAGTTCGTAGTGCGAGGGATCGCCGTCGTACAGTGCGAGGATTGCCTTCCCGTTGTCAACGGCGTCGGTTCGACGAAGGTCATCAGCCACGAGTCGCGTCCCGCTGTCGGAGCCAACTGCGATGATGTTTAGTTGACGCACGTTGGAGAGATCCGGCTCGCCGTGTTTCTGGATATACCCGAAATCGAGACGCAACCAGCCGTCGTGATCGTCGGGGACGTCACGAATACTGGTCAGGTGATCGCCACGCTCGGGAGCCATGAACTCGACGTGGACTCGATCCGCGGCGTCTGCCTTGATCGCCATCGAGAGGTCCCAGCCCTCGAGATCGAGTCCACGTGGGAATTCGATCCGCATTGCAGCCGTTTCCTCGTTGCTTTCGACGGCAATTGCCTGCGTTCCCGAGGGTGCATCGGAGACCGTCTCGAGGTCGCCAGTCACTGCCGTCCACGCTGCTGTCGTCTCGAAGTCTGAGACGACCTCGCCAGCCTCGATAGCGGGCCAGGTGTAGTCGCCAGCCGCCGACTCGTCCTCACCGTCCGTGGACGATTCGTTTCCATCGTTGAGTTTGGACTCTGTCCCGGGGGTTGTCTCTCCGTCTCCCTCGCTATCGAATACGTTGAGACAGCCTGCGACCGTGATCGAAGCAGCACTGACAGCACCAACGAGTTGTCGTCTTGAGATATTACGGTCCATACAACCTGCTTCCGGCGCTACGGTCTTTCTAATATGCGCGTTAACTCCGTTTCACTGGCTACACCAGTCTCACTCTTAGCGAAGTTACACACCGTATCCACCCACAATCGCGCGTTCTGCCCGGATTGTCGAGCACTGCTCAGTACTTGTGCTCGGACGGGGCCAGTCCGAGATCGTCGTAAAACGCCTGATCGATACGATTTCGTTGGGCTACCCACCGTTCGAATCCGGCCGCCGCAAAACAGCCCGCGATCCCGACACCGACTACGTCGTACTGGTCGTGCGCCATTCGGTCTGTTCTGTGCGTTCGGTGAGGCACGCAACTTTTGCTTTTGCGGTGGTTCGGACGGTGAGGTAGCCAAATTATCAGTTCAGATGATTTCCTCAATACGTCCCTGACCGTTCTGGATCAATTGAGGTACCAGACCTGCTGGCGTCAGTCAATGTGGCGATCTACTTCCAGCAGCAGTTCGATTGGGGCGGCTACGAAACACGGCAACTCGAGAGTGTGACGCCCGCAAGCGAGGACGTGACTCATTCAAAAACAGACGACAACTGATCCGTGTCCGAATCGACGATCAGACCATTTCGAGGAACGCCCGGAGTTCCTCGGTCGCACGTTCGCGCTCGTCCCAGAAGACACAGTGTCCGGCGTTGTCCACGTGTACGAGTCGCCCGTCTGGGAGAAACGCAGCGATCTCTTGTTCCCGCTCGCGTTCTGCCTCGTTCGCGTCGGCTTTCAGGATAAGCGTCGGTGCCTCGAGATCGCCGTACAGCTCGGTGGGATCGAGCAGTCCGGCCTCGAACACGCGAGCGATTTCGGGCCTGAGTCGGCGTCTCGCTTCGGCCACTCGCCGTGCGAGGTCGGCCTGTCCGCGCTCGGCGAGGTCTCTGAACATTGTCTCGGCCTCAAGGAGGTCTTCGACGCTGTGGTCCTGCCAGTTCGCAATCTGTGCCTCGATACCATCTCCTGGGTCAGTCTCGATTACAGCATCGTTGACCCCCTCGACCATCCAGACGGGGTCCTCGAGGATGACAGCTCGCGGTCGATCTGGTCGGCGAGTCGCGGCTTCCGTGACCGTATCGGCACCCATGGAGTGGCCAAACAGGATCGGGTCTTCAATTGCGAGCGCCTCGAGCAGGCCGAACAGGTCCGCCGCCCGTTCAGATGCGCCGTATTCCTCGTCAGGGGCGTCGGACCGGCCATGGCCTCGAGCGTCATACAGTACGACATCGAACTCGTCCTCGAGTTCACGGGCGAGGTCGAGCCGACAGTACCCGTCATCGGTCAAGCCGTGGGAGATGACGAACGGCGGACCCGACCCGCCGGTGCGGCAATAATGCACCTCGATGCCATTCGTCTCGACGAAACCGCGCTCCCACTGTTCCGGGATCTGTGGTCGTCCACTCATTGGAGTGACCTCGCACCCGGGGCAAAAAAACATCGGGGGTTGTTTGGTTGTGGAGAGACGGCGATTGTAGCGTTTTTAGCTGAATACAGGCGGTAAGCCCCCTTCCTCAAGGAGCAACACAGGCCGGAGGCCGAGTAGCGCAGTAGGGAGGGGATACACCGTCCCCAGAAATCGAAGATTTCTGGTGTGCGAACGAATCGCGGAGCGATTCGTCCCCGCTGTCATCGTCTCTCATACACTGCTCTCTATCACTACTCCACACCCCACGCACCGACACATTTATGTTGAAACAATGTATAAATACAGGTGATGGATAGACACGAAATCGAAGGCCACGAAGTCATCGAAGGCGAGGTGAAAGCCACCGGAAACGGCGCACACGTCCTCGTTCCGAAACAGTGGCGTGGCGCAGACGTGAAAATCGTCCGAACGTCTGACCCCGACGAATAGCTACTCCCAATGCACTACGCCTATAGGTTCCGACTCAATCCCACGCCCGAACAGCGTGAGCAACTGGATTACCACCGTGACACCTGTAGGCAACTCTACAACCACGCACTCAACGAATTTGAGCAAATCCCAGACTCGGCGGGGACACTCAACCAACGAGTGCGGCAGGTTCGGGATCAACTCACCGACCTCAAAGAGTGGTGGAATGAGCTGAACGATCTGTACTCGACAGTTGCACAGGCAGCTGTCATGCGAGTTGAGGACAGTATCAAAGCTCTCTCCGAACTGAAAGAGCGGGGCTACAACGTCGGTAGTCTCAACTGGAAAGCCCCACAGGACTTCCGTAGTTTCACTTACGTACAGTCTGGTTTCGAGTTCGATAGTAAGAACGGCCAGCCTGTACTGTCACTGTCGAAACTCGCGGATATTCCAATCGTGAACCACCGAGAGATCCCCGACGACGTGACGATCAAAGAGGTCACGATCAAGAAAGAGCCGACTGGTGAGTGGTTCGCCTCATTCGCTGTCGACGGCAAACAGACACCGGAGAAACCAACCGACTCCGAGCGATGTGTTGGGATCGACGTTGGGATACTCAAATACGCCCACGATACCGATGGAACTGCTGTCGGGTCGCTTGACCTGTCCGACGAATGCGAACGGTTGGAACGCGCCCAGCGCGACCTCTCACGGAAAGAACATAGGTCGAACAACTGGGAGAAACAACGGAAAGTCGTTGCCCAACGCCATGCCGATCTAAAACGGAAGCGACGTGATTTCTTGCACAAGCTGTCGAACTACTACGCCACCGAGTACGACTTGGTGGCCGTCGAGGACTTGGACGCGAAAGGGTTGGTTGAACTACCGGGCAACTCTCGAAACCGAGCGTCGGCGGCGTGGGGGACGTTCAAGCGGATGCTCGAATACAAATGCGACCGTGAAGGCACGCACTTTGTGGCGGTCGACCCGAAAGACACGACCAAAGAGTGTGCGTCCTGTGGCGTGAAAACCGAGAAACCGCTGTGGGTTCGTGAACACTCTTGTCCTTCCTGCGGGTTTGAAGCGGATCGGGACGCGAACGCAGCGATCAATATCCTTTCTCGCGGATACGACCAGCTAGGAGTGGGATACTCCGAAGAAACGCCTGTGGAGACTGCGCTCCCTGTGGATACATCCGTGTCTGCAAAGCGCGTCGTGGAAGCAGGAAGCCCCATCACCAGAAGTCAAAGACTTCTGGTTAGCAGTCAGAACTCGAAGAGTTCTGACGACACCCTCAAGGAGCGAACGGCGTCAGCCGTGAGCGAGTAGGGTGGGGTAGTTCACGACTCGTAGACGAAGCGTTCGATCACCGCATCCGTCTCGCAGGTGGTTCCGTGTCCGGTCGCGTAGGGACCGATGAAGACGCCCGTAAACCCGGTGGCGACCTCCGTCGAGAGGTACCGGGTCGCCGCCGAAGCGAGTTCGTCGCCGTCGACGCGAAAGCGGTATTCGTCGGTGTCGGCCACCACAGCCAGGTCGGTCGATGCCCCAACCGGAGTGCGTCCGACGACGTCGGTTGCGTCTCCGATACGGAGGCGGACGATGGCTTCCCGCTGCCCGTTCCGACGGGTTACCCCGAGTTGATAGTGGTGGCGTTCGTTGGCGACCACCGCGAGGCCGGCTTCGTCGCCGTTGGCCGGATCGAAAGATAGTGACATTTCAGCCTGGCAGTCGAAGGCAGTCTGGCGACGGCCGACGAAGGTCGAACCGGGCTCGTTGAGTGTCTCGGGACCGCCGTGGAGTTGGAGTCCGTCGGACGTCGGCCGATAGCGGTCGTGGTCGGGGTTGCGGCGGAACTGCCACTCGACCCCCAATCCGTCCGCGAACGTGGTTTCGGTGCGCTCGAGCGTGTTCGGTTTTGCCTGGCGTTCGCCGGGGAGTGGCGCCTCCATTTCGGCCTCAAGCGGCTCACCGTCGTTGACCACCGGCCAGCCATCCTCCCACGAGATGGGGGCGAGGAACGTCTCTCGACCGAGGTGGTGGTATCTCGGCCACGGTCCACGCTGGCGGATGCCGAGACAGACGAGCCACCACTGCCCGTTGTTGTCCACGACGATGTCGGCGTGACCGACTGCACGGATATCCGCTCGTGGACGTCCCCAGTGTGTCAGGATGGGGTTGTCTGGACACTCCTCGTACGGACCAGTCGGATCGTCGGCACGCGCTGCGACGACCATGTGGCCTGCGTGAGTCCCCCCTTCGGCCAGAAGCAGGTGATACGTTCCATCCCGTTCGATGATGTGTGGTGCCTCGACGTACGGATCACGGAAGCCCGTCCAGATCGTCTGTGGGTCGCCGAGTTCGCCGGTTTCGACGTCGAGTTCGGCCTGTCGGATCGGATTCTCGGGATCTTCGTCGTGATACGTGAAATAGCAGGTGCCGTCGTCGAAGAAGAGGTCGGGGTCGAACCCCGGTGCGTCCACCCACGTCGGGTCGGACCACTCGCCCGCCGGATCCTCGGCGGTGACGAAGAAGTTGCCGTCGCCGCCGACGTTCGTCGTGACGAGGTAGAACGTCCCGTCGTGGTGACGGAGTGTGGGTGCGAAGATGCCGCCGGACGCACCGATGTCTCGGACGTCGAGTTGGGACTTGCGAGTGAGTGCGTGACCGATGGGTTCCCAGTCAGCGAGGTTCTCGCTTCGATAGAGCGCCACTCCGGGGAAGTACTCGAAGGTACTCGTGGCGAGGTAGAAGGTCCCATCGACTTGGCAGAGAGAGGGATCTGGATGAAATCCTGGCAGTATGGGGTTCTCGTAGCGCATAGGCATCTCTTTTCGTAACAGATGTTTATTCTACCGTTCTGAGGAAGGTGATTGTTGATGGCGAGAGCAGCGGTTAGATCGACTCTGTCTTGCTGGCTACGAGTAGCCACTTGCCGTCTACACTCACCGACTTCCTGTTGACGGTTTCCCTCGAGATTGCGGTGGACGAGATACTGCTGACAGCCGGTGAGTGCGACGGAGTGGTGTCTTCAGCACTCATTTCGGCCGATTAGGCTGCCAAAAGACGACTCGTACTGCCGTTCCTCCGATACTGTGTACCAGTCAGGCGGAATAGTATTTCGATAGCTCAGCCGTCTCCGTGGACAGCAGACCGTTATACGCATCGGACTCGTGTTCGACTGATACTCGAGTGATGACCAGAGAGTGACATCAGTAGCCGTCAGTGATTTCTGTGGATTATCCGTCAGACCGAGCGAAGTAGGGTCAGGGAACGTGGCCGCCACAGCCACACTGGTCGATATACTCCCACTCGAGCGCCCGGTCGTGCTCGAGTTGGGAGCGGATCAGAGACGGGTCGATGTCTCGCTCGGTAGTGATTTCGAACTGGTCACCGGGATCAGCTGCTGTGAACGGCTCGGAGAGGTGCGTGTGATACTCGTCGGTTGGATGGTCTCGGAGATCAATGTTGGTCGTCATCGATGTCAGTGTCATGAGTACGGAAACAGGAATGATAGTCCCCTCTGCTGAAGCGATTCGGCCAGTACGACTCCGTTAGTTGTGTACATCCACCCACAAATGAGTCTCAGCTGGTGCATTCTCTATCGATGGTGCTGGTGGGACTTCGTTCTGGTAGACTAACCAAACAATTCGGATATCAGTACCAATTATCGTTGGCTCAAGATCGTATTGGAATCGTTCCGTCTCATCGTGTGATAGTTGTATTTCAAATCGATCAATCTCCCGTTGTTCTTCAGTGATCATCTCGTTTCCATTGGTTCCGATGTCTTGCTCGAGGACAACGACAGTATAGTTGACCGGCCGATATTCGTGGTTATCGATGCCAACAATGAGCTCTTGACTCTCACCGTGTTCAAACTCCGTCGGATAGTCGTCTGCGATCTGTTCGCCGTCATCGTCTTCAGTCAAAAGATACACTGCTGAGAATTGCTCGTCGTGAGTCGTCGAGATCACGGCGTAACCGACACTGCTTGCAGCCACCACAATGGCGATGACGACTAGGACGTTTAGTGCGGCGTCAGCACGTGTCGCTGGTTCGACGAACTCCGTCCGAACTGCCGCGTACCAGTTCCGATACGGGACCTGTAACCGCTTCTCTGGTTCGAGGTTCCACCTTCGGATGAGAGCAATTACCAACAGTGCGAGTGTAATTCCACTAATAGCGACCATAGAGGGAATCAGTCGGAGTCCCCAGGGGGTGGCGTTCAGAACGAATCCGACAAGTGGCACAATCGAAACACTTAGCGTAATCGAAAGAACCACTCGCTCGAGTCCACTGATCCGTGACCGCGCTGAATCGACGGCGGCTTGCTCGTGTGCGATCTCGGTGCGTTCAGAGTTGCCTTCAGTCGGACCGGTGCCACGTTCAGGAAACAGCGCCGCAACAAACGTGTATCCCGGGACAAACAGCGCGAACGTGAGACCCAGCGGAACGAGGACCCACGTGCTGCTGACTACCGGGGTGAGGACCACCAGATTGATCGCAATACCGACCACGACGATGGCAGCTAGATCGATCGGAAATGTCTGAATCGGTCGAAAGAGACGCGTTCGTATCCGATCAGAGTCCACCATCTTCCCATGGTACTCGGTAAAGCGGCAAAAAGCTAGCCGGTATAATTATCAATTGTGGATGGCCTCCCGTATCACTAGTGAATATCTGCACCCCAGACCGAAATTAATACGATTATACCAACTCACTCTCCTAAAAAATGATACGTGGAGAAAAGCTCGAGTATAGATTTCTTCCGCCGATAGCGGTGACAACGGAAATATCCGTGATTGTCGCAGCTATTTGCACCCATAGACAACAGGTCTTTTCGGATTTTTAGCATAAACACACACTATAGTAGCCACTGAACGTCACTGTACACCTGATCGAAAGGTGGCTTCGTAATCAGTGTGTACGTTGTTTCATACGGTTTACTGTAAGTCATTTCCGGTGCAACCGCGACCCGGCCGGCGGTTGCACCGGTAAATCGGTACAGCAATCCGTATCAGTAGCTCCTATAGAACAACGACACAATTCCCGGTCACTGAGCAGAGCACGCAACGATTTTCGTGAAGGAAATATCGTCATCGATGACCCGCGGAGTGAGGGTGTGAACTTCTGATGAGTATATATTGCTGATTACGTTGAATAACAATCGGGTCACTTCTTATCGAATTGTGGTGTCCGAAAGCATGTCATGGACGGGGCAACAATTGGGTACGAATATGACCCGGACTCACGCGAACCAGTTCTGGGAGATAATACAACGATTCGAAGCGGTACGGTCATCTATAACGACGTTGTCGGCGGTGACGATCTACAGACAGGTCACAATGCAGTTATCAGGGAGTTCACCACCCTTGGAGACAACGCCCTCATCGGTACAAACACAGTTATCGACGGAAATACCGACATTGGATCGAACGTACGCTTACAGACAGGCGTCTACATACCAACGAACACGAGCATTGGGGACAACGTGTTCATGGGGCCCAACGCAGTTCTGACGAATGATCCGATGCCCACACGTACCGAGGTAGATCTCCGCGGGCCGACACTCGAGGACCACGTTTCGGTCGGAGCGAACGCAACTATTCTGCCGGGGGTGACGGTCGGTCGGGGCTCGTTCATCGCTGCTGGTGCAATCGTGACGCGAGACGTTCCCGCGGAGTGTCTAGCGATTGGCGCGCCGGCCACACATGAACCGCTTCCCGACCAACTGCAAGGAGAGAATCGTATGGAATGATCACTATCGCACAGCCACTTCTCGATGAGACAGAGATTACACGGGTTGGAGACGTCATCCGGAGCGGGACAATCGCCGACGGCCCCGAGGTTCGCAAGTTCGAGCGCGAATTCGCGGCGTACTGTGACACTGCTCATGGCATCGCAACGTCGAACGGGACGACTGCACTCCACGCAGCACTTTCCAGCCTTGGAATCGGTGTCGGTGATCGAGTTCTCACGACACCATTCTCGTTCATTGCGACTGCGAATGCAATCAAGCACGTCGGTGCCGAACCGGTGTTTGCGGACATCGATCCGACAACGTATAACCTCGATCCCGACTCTGCCAGAGACGTCGCGACCGAAACACAGGTTGATGCGATCATCGTTGTCCACCTCTACGGACTCCCGGCAGAGATGGACGCGTTTGTCGAACTTGCCGACGACCTCGAGGTTCCACTCATCGAGGATGCAGCGCAGGCCCACGGGGCACGGTACGATGGCCAACCCGTCGGAACGTTCGGCGACGCAGCGTGCTTCTCGTTCTATCCGACAAAGAATATGACGACAGGAGAAGGTGGAATCGTCCTGACGGACCAACCTCGACTTGCAGAGCGTGTGCGGCAGTTCATCAATCACGGACGCGAGCAAACTGGCACCTACGAACACTCTACCGTCGGGTATAACTTTCGTATGACCAGTCTTGCAGCGGCAATCGGTCGTGTTCAACTCGAGCGGCTGCCCGGGTTCGTCGACCGGCGTCGGGAAAATGCCACCCGACTCTCCGCCGGACTCTCGGACACGGATCTCGTGCTTCCGGTCGAATCGCCACCGGCGAAACACGCGTTCCATCAGTACACCGTTCGTGTCCGCTCGCACGACCGCACCGCCCTCGCGGACCACCTTGCCGACCACGATATCGGGAGCGGCGTCTACTATCCCACCTGCATTCACGACCAGCCTGCCTACGACGAGATCGACGCCGACGCCCCCATAGCAGAGCAAGCGGCACGGGACGTCCTCTCGCTTCCCGTCCACCCCTCGGTTTCAGACGCAGAAATCGCTCAAATCTCGACGGTGATCACACAGTACCTCACCTGAGATGCACCACCTACACCACGAACATCAATGACAACAGAGACTCCCCAAATCGATGTCGGCGTCATCGGCGTCGGCAAAATGGGCCAACACCACGCACGAGTATACAACAACCTCCCGTCCGCGAATCTCGTCGGCATCTGTGACTATGACCGGTCGCTTGCCGAAGAGGTCGCCAACGAGTACAGTACGAAGGCACTGGACCTCGAGGAGTTACTTGACTCCATCGACGCTGCCTCTATCGTCGTTCCCACGGTTCATCACTACAATCTCGCGGTCAAATGCCTCGAGACGGACATCGGGATCATGATCGAGAAACCGGTCGTCGACGAACTCCACGTCGGGTACAAACTCCTCACGAAGGCGAAGGAATCGACGGAAGTCGTCCAGGTCGGACACGTCGAGCGCTTCAATCCCGCGGTCGTCGCTCTCCAGGAGTTTCTCGACGAGTTGACCGTGATCGATATCACGTCGAGGCGTCTCGGCCCGCCACCAGACCGCTACATCGCGGACAGTGCCGTGATCGACCTGATGATCCACGACATCGACATCATCCTCATGCTGCTCGGCGAGATGCCGGCTACAATCCAGAGCGTGGGCGTCTACGGGAACAAACACGCCACGGGACTGCTCGAGTTCGACTCGGGCATGATGGCATCGCTGACGGCGAGTCGGCTGACACAGCAAACGTCTCGAACGCTCGATATCACCGCCGAAGAGTGCCTCGTCAAACTCGACTACAACAACCAGTCGATCAATATTCACCGAGATTCGATGCCGGAGTATCTCGAAGATCAGGGGCGAGCGCTGTATCGCGAGATGAGCACCATCGAACAGCCACAAATTTACGGTGAAGAGCCACTCGCAAGGGAACTCGAGTCGTTTCTCGACGCCGTCAGTTCGGAAAGTATACCGGAGGTGACCGTCAGCGACGGGCTCCGGGCGCTCGAGGTCGCACAGAAAATCGACGAGATCGGAACGGATCTTCCAGAACCATCACAGATCGCAGATGACTAATCACCGACCCGGAACCAAATCGACGCCGCTGTACAACTCGGACCACTCCAGCGAGCACCAGATCGAGGCGCTGCAAAGCGGTTCAGTTCCAATTTCGGTCTACGGACTCGGGAAGATGGGACTCCCGCTCGCGGCAATGTACGCAAAGACGACCGAAAACGTCCTCGGGGCCGATGTCGATCCTGCGGTCGTCGAAGAACTCAACGAGGGTCACTGTCACGTCAAAGGGGAGCCGGGACTCCCGGAACTCGTCGCGGAACTCGTCTCGAACGGGGCGCTCTCGGCGACGGCCGATCCGCTCGAGGCCGCCGAATACGGCATCGTCCACGTCGTGATCGTTCCGACGCCGATCACGGCCGAACACGAACCCGACCTCTCGATCCTCGACGCTGTCATCGACGATATCGGTTCGGGACTCGAGGCGGGTGACATCGTCATCATCGAGTGCACCGTCCCGCCGAGAACGACGGCCGAACGCGTCCGTCCCGCTCTCGAGTCCACATCCGGCCTGTCGGTCGGTGAGTTCGGACTCGCTGTCTGCCCCGAGCGAACCTCGAGCGGGCGCGCACTCAGGGATATCCGGGGTGCGTATCCGAAGGTCGTCGGCGGTATCGACGCCGAAAGCGGGCGCGTGACGGAGCTTATTTACGGCGAACTCACGGATGCGGACGTACTTTGCGTCTCGGATGCGACGACCGCGGAAGCCGTGAAGGTGTTCGAGGGACTCTACCGCGACGTCAACATCGCGCTCGCGAACGAGCTGGCGACGATGGCGGACGAGTTGGGAATCGACGTTCTGGAGGCAATCGAGGTCGCGAACACCCAGCCCTACTGCGACATCCACCGGCCGGGCCCGGGTGTCGGCGGCCACTGCATCCCCTTCTATCCCTACTTCGTAATCGCCCCCTTCGAAACGCCGACGCCGCTGCTCGAGACCGCTCGAGCGGTCAACGATTCGATGCCAGGATTCGTCGTCGAGAAACTTAGAGCGGAGTTCGAGGCCGAAGGCACGACGATCTCGGAGGCCTCGATACTCCTGCTGGGACTTACGTACCGGCCGGGTGTCGAAGAGATTCGAGCGTCGCCGTCGCTGGCTCTCGCCCAACAGCTGTCAGAACAGGATGCGTCGGTGTACGGCGTCGATCCGATGCTCGAATCCGTCGGGGAGTTCAACCTTCAGCGACTCTCTCTTGCCGACCTCGAGGATCGACTGTTCGACGCCGTCGTCGTCGTCACGCCACACGAGGAGTTCGAATCGATACAGTGGGACGAACTCGAGCGCGAGAGCGGTCAACTGTTCGTCCTCGACGGACGCGACGCGCTCGACGTCGCTGAGATCACCGACGCTGGCCACCGACTGTACACGATCGGTGTCGGAGGTGATCGCGGTGTATAGAACGCACACTGTGGGTGTCGTTATCCCAGCGTACGATGAAGGGGCGCTCATCGGCTCGGTTCTCGAGCGACTGCCGTCGTTCGTTGACCGAGCGTACGTGGTCGACGACGGCTCGAGCGATGAGACGTGGAGTGAACTCACACGCCACGCTGTGCGCCTCAACGAGAGGTCGTCTCGTACCAACCAGACGGCGGAAACCGACGGCGACGCCGCGCTCGAGCCACGAATCCAACCGATGCGACACGAACACAACCGCGGTGTCGGAGCCGCGATCAAAACCGGGTACATGGCGGCACTCGACGACGATATCGATGTCATCGCCGTCATGGCCGGTGACGATCAGATGGACCCGCTCGTGCTCAAACGGCTGCTGGATCCGGTCGTCGAGAATCGGGTGGACTACGCGAAGGGCACTCGATTACTCTCTCGAGAGTTCCGCCAGGGGATGTCCACGTGGCGCTTCGTCGGGAATACGGTCCTCTCCGTGCTAACGAAGATCGCCAGCGGCTACTGGAAGACGACTGACCCGCAGAATGGGTACACGGCGATCTCCGGCGACGCGCTCGAAGCGGTCGACATCGAAGGGCTCTACGAGGACTACGGCTACTGCAACCATCTCTTGGTGAAGTTGAACGTCCAGGAGATGCGGGTCGCCGACGTGGCAATTCCCGCGATATACGCCACCGAGCAGTCGGGGATCATGTACCCGCGGTACATCCGAAAGGTCTCTCTCATGTTGCTCTCGAGTTTCTTCTGGCGGTTACAGGCCAAGTATCTGGTCCGAGACTTCCACCCGCTTGCGCTGTTGTACTACGCCGGCGCGGCAACGGCAGGGAGCGGCATACTCAGCGGTCTCCGAACGCTCCACGCGGCGAGCAACCACGACGACCACCTCCACCTCAAGGCGGCCTCGAGCATCCTGTTGTTCGCACAGGGGTGGCTCTTCATGCTGCTTGCGATGGTGTTCGACATGGAGCACAACGAGGACAAAGAGCTCCGGATCGAGACGACTCGATCCGATTCCGAATCGGTCGGAATCGACGACCAACCACCGAAATTCGATACGCGATGAAAGTACTGTTCGACGTCAGCCACCCCGCACACGTCCACCTGTTTAAACACGCCATTCGCGCGCTCGAGGCGGACGGCCACGAGGTGCTGGTGCTCTCTCGGGAGAAAGACGTCACGATCCAGTTGCTCGACAGTGACGAAATCGACCACCTCCCCATCTCGAGGATCGGTACTCGGAAGCTCTCGTTGCTCTCCGAGTGGCTGGCACGCGAAGTTCGAACGATTCGACTGGTCAAGCGATTCGACCCTGACGTCGCGCTCTGCGTCATGAGTCCCGCGACCGCTCACGCCGGGCGACTGCTCGACTGTCCGGTGATCGCGTTCAACGACAGCGAACCGGTCAAGCTCGCGTCGTCGCTGACGCTTCCGTTCGTCGACCGCCTCTGTACGCCGACGAACTTCAGCGTCGATTACGGCGACAAACACCGGACGTACGACGGCTACCACGAACTCGCGTACCTCCATCCGGATCGGTTCAGTCCCGATCCAGATTCGCTCCGAGCGTTCGGCGTCGAACCCGAGAAACCGTACGCCGTCGTTCGGTTCGTCTCCTGGGGCGCACACCACGACATCGGACAGCGCGGGCTCTCGAGCGAGGCCAAGCGCGAACTCGTCTCAGTTCTCGACGAGTACGGCGCGGTCTACATCAGCAGCGAGCGACCGCTCCCCGAGGAGTTCGACTCGTACCGCCTGCCGATCCCGCCCGAACGGATGCACGACTTGCTGTACTACGCCGACCTGTACGTTGGCGACTCGCAGACGATGGCGACTGAAGCCGCCGTCCTCGGGACGCCAGCGGTTCGTTCGAATACGTTCGCTGGCGACGCCGACATGAGCAACTTCGTCGAACTCGAGGACGAGTACGGGCTCCTGTACTCCCGCTCGGACGCCGACGAAACGATCAAACTCGTCCGCGACCTGTGTGAATTGCCTGCTTTACAGGAGACATGGTCGGCGAAGCGAGCGCGGCTCGTCGAGGAGAAGATCGACGTCACCGAGTATATGCTCGAGCAGATCGCCGACGTCGGGGGTGGCGCATGAAACTCGTTTCCGTTGTCGGTGCTCGGCCCCAGTTCGTCAAGGCGTTCGCGGTCTCTCGCCACCTTCGGCCCGATCACGAGGAAATTCTCGTCCACACCGGCCAGCACTACAGCGACGACCTGTCGGCGGTGTTCTTCGACGAGCTCTCGATACCGGATCCGGACTACAACCTTGGCGTCGGCTCCGATACACACGGTCGACAGACCGCAGCCATGATCGAGGGTATCGAAGAGATCCTGCTCGAGGAATCGCCTGATATCGTCCTCCTCTATGGCGATACGAACTCGACGCTCGCAGGGGCGATTGCCGCTTCAAAGCTCGACGATCCGATCGCCCACGTCGAAGCCGGGCTCCGGAGCCACGACCGGTCGATGCCGGAAGAGATTAATCGGGTCCTCACGGATCACGTCTCCGATCTGTTGTTTGCACCAAGTGACCTGGCAAAGACGATGCTCGAAGGAGAAGGCATTACTGACGGCGTCCACGTCGTCGGCGACGTCGGATACGACGCTATCCGCTGGGCTCGAGAACGGGCGGCGGACCGAAGCGAGATCCTCGAGCAATCGGCGCTCGAGGAGGACAATTACGTTCTGGGTACGATTCACCGGCCGAAAAACACCGAGACGCCGAGTCGACTGACCACTATTATCGACGCCCTCGTCGCTGCGCCCCAACGGGTCGTCGTTCCCCTGCACCCGCGAACGGAAGCGCCCCTGCGCGAGTACGGCCTGTGGGAGGCTGCAAACCGGGGCCTCGAGATCATCGATCCCGTTGGCTACCTCGATTTCGTGCACCTTCTCGAGGGTGCCGAGCGCGTCGTCACCGACTCCGGCGGGGTACAAAAGGAGGCGTTCTACCTCGAGACGCCCTGCATCACGCTGCGCGAGGAAACCGAGTGGCAGGAGACGGTCGACTGCGGGTGGAATCGACTCGTCGGCGCCGACCAAGAGGCACTCACCGCGGCGCTCGAGACAGACTCCTGGCCGACGTCCACGCCGTCACTCTACGGTGACGGCCGTGCGGCAGAGAAGATCATCACTATCCTCGAAAATGACGACCGCGACTGAATCCGAACTGAGACGAACCGATGTAGAGCGTCTATCGATCGCGAGGGACGCCCTGCAGTACGCAAAACGGCGACAATACAGTGGCTACGACAAGGCAGACGGACTGAGCAGCAGGCTCCTTCAGGCGGTGCCGGTCGAGAACCGATGGCTCAATATCGCCGTCCAGGAGAGCTGTAAGCGAGCGCCGATCAACATCCGTCCGCTGTTTCTCGTCCCCAAACGACGGAATATCAAGGGAGCGAGTCTCTTCGCTGTCGCGTATCAGAACCTGTTCGACTGTCTCGCCGACCACCGGTACCGGAGCGAATCTCAGCAGTTGCTCGACTGGATCTGCTCCATGCGCCGCGAGGGATACGCCGGATTCTGCGCCGGCCACCGACATCCGGTACAAAGTCTCGAGTCGAAGACACCAGCGAATACGCCAGACATCGTGACAACGTCGTATGCGGTTCGCTCGTTGTGTCGGTCGGGTATTCCGCGGTACCAACAGATCGCCACGTCGGCCGCCGAGTTCGTGTACACTGACCTCGAGTACCATACTATCGAGACGGAGTTGGGGACGGGTGCGCGACTGACGTACAAACCAACGAGTTCGACCGACCAGTTCACGCTCAACGCGAACGCTCTCGGCGCGCGGCTGTTCGTCGATCTGTACGAGCAGACGGGGACGGAAGCATACGCCGACACTGCGCGTCAGATCCTGCACTACGTTGCGGCGAACCAGCACCCAAGCGGCGGCTGGAAGTACCGCGACCCGCCGTCCGCCTCGCACGTCTCGATGGATAACTACCACAATGGCTTCATCATCGAGTCGTTCGTCCGGTACCGAGCGGTCATCGACCCGGATGCATTTACGGCCACTGTCGACCGTGCACTCGAGTTCTACCGAACCAGCCTGTACGAGTCGTCGGGCGCCCCGAACTGGGATGAGCGATCTACCTACCCCCGCGACATCCACGCTGCCGCGCAGGGAATTCTCGTCTTTGCGTACGCTGGCAAGCCAGCGTTCGCCCGACGGATCGCCGACTGGGCCATCAATACGCTCTACGCTGGCGGCGGACGGTTCTACTACCAGCAGCGAAAGCACTACACGAAGCGGTTCACCCTGATGCGATGGTGTCAGGCGTGGATGGCGTACAGTCTCACCGAACTTGTTACGACTCCGTCCGACGGTGTGGTGTCAGCGTGAGACTCCTCCAACTCGGTGGCGTGCCGCCGGACATCGGCGGACGGAGCGCAGGCGGCGTCGTTACCCACTCCTGGGAGCTCTCGGCGCAACTGGCAGCAAACGGTCATGAGGTCGCGCTGCTCGCAAACAACGTCTCACAGTCATCACACCCTGTTCGAATCGACGGCGTTGACGTATACGGCGTCTCGCCCCAAGACGGCCTCCGGGCGCTCGGCCGAAACCTCCGGTCGATACCAATCGTGCGAACACTCTTCTCGTGGTTCGACGACTTTCCAGCGAGCGCTCGAGCGCGGTACGTCGCCTACTCGTTCGTCTGCCTCGACGTAATCCAGCGGTTCGAACCGGACGTGATCCATGTCCACCATGCCGAGGTCCGGTTCCCGCCGGCGCTCATCGCCGCTCGAGAGGCCGCGTCCTCGCCACCGCTCGTCGTCACCGTCCACAGCACGCATACCATCACGCAATCCGAGCCAGCGGTGGTCGCTCGGTTCCATCCACTCGTAGCAAAGAACGTTCAGTACATCGACAACATGATTTACGTGAGTCAGGACGTCCGCGAGGACTTTCACGAGCACTTCTCGCCCTGTCCACATGAGTGGGTCGTTCCCAACCCGATCGATATCTCGCGCTTTTCGAACGTGACGGCCGATCTGCCACAGCCACTGTCCTCGTCTACCGGTACGTCAGGGACGGCTGCTCACCAGTTGCTGTTTGTCGGCAATTTAGTGAAGCGAAAGGGGATCTACGCGCTCCTCGAGGCGATTGCCGCCGTTGTCGAGACGCATGACGTTCACCTCACTGTCGTTGGAGACGGTCCCGAACGCGATTGTGTGCAGTCGTACGCTCGAGAGCAGGGGATCGCTGACCGCGTTTCGTTCGAAGGAATCGTCGATGACGTCAGGCCGTACTACGAGGCAGCCGACCTGTTCGTCCTGCCGAGTCGGTCCGAATCGTTCGGCATCGTCTACCTCGAGGCGATGGCCTGTGGCGTTCCCGTCGTTGGAACAACGGCCGTGCCCGAAATGGTCGTCCCCGGCGATGGGATTTGCAGTGTCCGCGTCGACCCTGATGATGTAGATGCACTCACCGAGGGGATTCGAGAAGCCCTCTCGGCCGAATGGGATTCGAGTCGGATTCGCGCGTTCGCGAACGAGTTTTCCTGGGAGACGTGTCTCACGCAGTACGAACGAATCTATGCGGAGGTCGATAGCCGTGAATAACGTGCTGGTCGTCTCGTATACGTTCCCGCCTCACGGAGGCGTGAGCGTCTTCCGAACCGTGAAATTTCTCAAATATCTCCCCGAATATGGCTGGACGCCGTCGGTGCTGACCGCCAGTAGGGACGCCCAGTTCGAACCGGTGGCCCACGAGTTTCGAGACGATGTACGAGGCGTCACCGAGATTCGACCCGTACAACCCCTCGGCGGGACACTTACCACGCGCGTGCAACGTCGCCTCCTCAGCGACTCGTCGCCGTCGTTCAACCTCCTTGCGCTTCGCTGGATCTTGCCCGTCGTGCAGGCCGGTATCCGAGTGATTGATACGCACGATATCGACATCGTCTACTACACTGCACCTCCCTTTCCACAACTCCTTGCAGCGCCGCTGCTCAAGCGGATGACCGGACTCCCCTATATCGTCGATCTCCGTGATCCCTGGTCGATCCACCCCTATACGAGCGGCGGCGTAACCGATGTGTTTCGAACCGCACTTGCGGACATTTTCGAACCGACTGTCCTCCGAAATGCTGCTCGAGTTTGCTGCGTCACCGAACCGATGACACGGCGATACGTGGCTGCCTATCCGGAACTCGAGGACACGTTCGAGACGATCACGAACGGATTCGATCCTGACGAGTTTGATACCGACGAGGACGAAACGAGGGAATCGCGCGAACGAATTGACGGGCCAGTGACCATCGCGTACGCCGGAAAATTCTCGTCGTACCGCGATCCGGAACCGTTCGTAACGGCGCTTCGTGCCCTCCTCGATGACGGACAAGACGTCCGCTTTGTGCATTTCGGACGGCCGGAAAACCGCCTCGTCAACCTCGTCACCGAGTTGGACCTCGAGTCGATTGTCCGGTTCGCCGGCTACGTCGACCGAGACGAGTTGGTAGCGGAACTGTCGCAAACGGACCTCGGACTGGTCGTCAGCGGTGGGGACGAGACCGAACTGACGACGAAGGTCTTCGACTACATTGGGTGTAATCTGCCGATTCTGGCTGTCGGACAGCAGACGGGCGCGCTGGTCGATGTCGTCTCTGCGTTCGAGAACGGGTACATCTGTGCGAATCGAGCCGATGCGATTCAGGAGACGATACGACAGATTCTCGATCAGCAGCCACCGACACTTGGCGATGACCGGACTCGAGCGACGTTCTCCCGGAAGCGGTTGACCAGAACGCTTGCAACCGTCCTCGAGACGGCTGCCGCCACGGGTGTCGATGAGTACCAGTAGTACTGCCGGGCGATCAATTGGGCAGTTGTTCGCGAGTCGGTCGCTGAGTTCGTTCGTCTCCTTCGTCGCGATTGCAATCTTCGCACGGGAGCTTGGTGCTACCGAAATCGGCGTCTTCTTTCTCTACCAGACGCTAGTGAACCTTACCTCGATCGTCGTCGATTTCGGCATTCGTGGCGCGATAGAGAAACGGATCAGCGAGGGCACGAGTCCGGAAACGATGCTTGCGACCGGACTCGCGATCAAGTGCATACCACTACTCGCGCTGTTGCCCGTTGTGCTCGTCGTCCGCGAGCCGATCGCCGGCTACGTCGGCGCTGATGTCGCCGTGTTGCTCTGGCTTGGAATCTGTGCGTACGAGTTCGGGGATACGTTTTTGCGCCTTCTGCGTGCGGAGTTTCGGATCGGCGAGACGGCCTTGATTGAGTTCCTCCAGAAACTCGTCTGGGCAGGCGGTGGACTCCTGTTTATCACGGCCGGCTATGCTGCCAGCGGGCTAATCTATGCGTATGTGGCCAGCTACGTCGTCGTCTTCGTCTGTGCCGTCGTCCGAGCGTCGACCGTCCCGTCGAGACCTGATCCAGCCGCGGCGACGTCGCTGCTCGGATACGCGAGACACAATGTCATCGCCTCCGTTGGCGGGCAGGTGTACAACTGGATGGACACCGCTATCATCGGACTCTTTCTTGGTGCCGAAGCGGTCGGGTTGTATGAGGTGGCCTGGCGGCTGGCCTCAATCGTCGGGACGCTCGCACAATCAATCGAGACCGCGATCTTCCCCGAAGTCAGCGCACTCACGTCTGCGGGCGATACCGACCGTGTTCGTGCGTTAGTCGCTGACTCTATTTCGATATCGACGATTTTCGTCCTGCCGGCAGTGATGGGGATTGTCGTCCTCGCTGACGATCTCCTGCGGTTGCTGTTCGGTGCACCGTTCGTCGCCGCACAAGTCGCGCTCGTGATACTCATGGTGGACAAACTATTCGAATCCTACTCCGTGATCTTTCGCCGAACGCTCATGGGTCAGGACCGTCCCCAGTACGTCTCACGAATCATCAGCGTCCTCGTCGTCTTCAATATCGTGTTAAACGTCATCCTGATTCCGCGCGTCGGGATCAGCGGCGCTGCCGCGGCGACGGCCACGGCAACTGCACTTTCGACGATTGGATACTACTATTACCTCTCGAGGACGATCACCGTCGAGTTCGTCTGGACCGACGTTGGGTGGACCGCGGTCGCAACGCTGGTCATGGGACTGGTCGTTTTTGTCGGTAAGCACACAACCGAGACAGGAGGAATGGGCGTCCTGCTTCTCGTCGTCCTGGGTATCGTCATCTACGTTGGGCTCATCTCGCTCTCTGAGTCGCTACGAACGCAGGTCGTTCGATTTGCGAATACATTGCTGTAACATCTTATTTCAGATCATAATTGAGCATTTCGGGGTGTCGAGTTTTTCACCATTGAGAGTCGAGATACCAAGACCAGATGTCGGGGCCGACAGCGTCGAGCTACGAGACGTCAATCACGGTGGTCAGCTACCTCCTTCTCCAGTATATCACACCGTTCATCGGCATCGGCATCATCCTCTATACGCTCGTCACAGACGATCTCCAGTTTCTCGTCGTCAGTTCGTTTATTACCATTCCGTTGATCGCCGCCCCACTCGCGTACTGGCTACTCGAGAAGCAATGGGGTCGGACCGTACGGCCGCTCGAGTTCGACCGACAGGCCGGCGACCGGCTCTCGGCATCGGGTGTCGAGGACCGACTGGTCCCGTTCAGGTTACCGGGCGCGGACGCGTTCGACGTGATCCGGCTTGGGAAGTGCTACGTGATCCTGTATTCGATCAGCGTCGTCGTTGCGGTCGTCGCCGAGACGCGGCCACTCGTCTATGTCATCGTTGCCTCCGCGATGGGGACGGTGATCCTCATCCAATCGTTGGCCGCTACAACGCGCACGCACCGGTGGCTCGTCCTCCTCGAGGCAGGGCTCTTCCTTGGCAATGTGATTCTCACAATGACGATGAAGTACCACTACTTCGTCGGTGGGACTGATCTCATTCTCCACGCTGAATGGGCGCACCACATTGTCGAGACAGGCCACTCGAGTGAGGTGATGGATGTGTACGAGCCGTACCCGCTCTGGCATTTCGTCATTGCGTTCGTACACATGGTGTTCGATGGCGTGCTCTCTACGCACCGAGTAATGGTACTGGTGAGTGGCCTGCTCTTTTGTCTCCTCCCGACGGCCGTGTACTGCATTGTTAAACGGATCATCCGCGACGATTCGATCTCGCTCCTCAGTGGCGTCTTCGTCAGTCTCAACCCGATCATTGTCTACTATGGCATGTATGCGACGCCACGGAGCATCGTCTCCGTTCTCTTTGCGGCCTTCCTATTCACCTGCCACGTCCGTCTCAAGTGGCGGTGGTTCGGGCTCTTGGCGGTTTTGACCACAGCACTCGTTCTGTTTCACCCCGCCTCCCCACCGTTTGTTCTGGCGGTGCTGTGTCTCTACGGCGTATTCATCTCCCTCTTTCACCAGTACGAGTTCGACTTTAACTGGAGTTTCATCGCGATTCTCGTCCTCATCACAGCATTTTATTGGATCTACATGACGCCGGGAGTGGTCGAAACATTTGTCGGCATTCTCGAGGACAGCATCAGCCCCGATGGCGACGTTGCGTCCTCGGCGACGGTCAGCGAGGAGTTCAGTCTGTCCACCGCTGCTGCCGACCTGTTCAACAACGGCGCGTACGCAGTGTTGCTCTTTCTTACGGTGTTCGGCGCGCTCGAGGGATTCCGGTCCGAACAAATTCGGTACTATCCGGTGTTGATAACCGCGCTCGTGTTGATTCCGCTGTCGGTTCCAGGCCTTTCGTTGCTCGTACCAGATCTGACCACGACGTTGAATTTCGACCGCTGGAGTCAGTACACATATATTTTCCTCGCATGTTCCAGCGCTGTTGGCTGTTACGCCATCATCGGTCGGTTGGGCTCGAAAGGAACGCTACTGGTACTCCTCGTCCTCCTGTTCACGATCCCGTTTTTTTCTGTTGGCAATATCTATGTTGTTGGTGACAACCCCATTGCGATGTCCGAAACCCATACGCCCTATCTGACAACCGAGGAGACAACGACCCTTGAGAACGTCGACGAGTTCAGCCCCAACTACGTGTTCGTTGATTACGTCTCCCATCGATACCTCTCGACCACCGTCGAGAATTCGTCAGCGCATATCCTCGAGGCTGATGACACGGGAACGCTGATACCTCGGGATGAGACAACCGAGAACGTGACCGGGACAGGCGACGTCTACCTGTTCAGGGTCGAAGAGTTGAATGAGCGCGGATTGAAAATATACTATCCACCGTCGAACGAGTTTGTACTGGAACCGACCTACCGAGACTCGCTCGGTAACTTCCGCGACGGTGACCAGACGGACGCAATCATTGAGCGAAACGACAAAGTATACGACTCTGGTTCGACAGTCGGCATCTATAGTCAGACTGGAGACGGAGCGTAATCGGACACATATACCTTTCACGACACAAAATGTGGAATGATAGTTACGTAGTAGTATATCCAAAGTGATGATTACTCAGCTATAGCGATTTTGAGTGTGAGAAAACCACACGCGATGTGGCCGTCCTCGATTATGCGGAGTTGGATAGATCGCGGTTCGAAGACAGCGCGTTACAGGTACCGACCACACAGTGACAGAGCGGAACTGGTTCGGCACTGGATCCCCTCCAACTCGGTGCACTATTTCAGTAGTGATTGCTGATATACTACGAAAAATATCATACAGCTCTACTGATCGTGTATCTGTCTCGTGCACGTTTCGTGTCGTTCGCAACTCACCCAGCCGGGTCTGTTGTGAA
The DNA here is from genome assembly GCF_002177135.1 of Natronolimnobius baerhuensis. Lineage (NCBI taxonomy): Archaea > Methanobacteriati > Methanobacteriota > Halobacteria > Halobacteriales > Natrialbaceae > Natronolimnobius > Natronolimnobius baerhuensis. Next base: position 57,233 of record NZ_MWPH01000002.1, on the reverse strand, counting down.
CGTCTCGGTGGTACCGTGGGCTACTACTCACCAAACTTGGAGTGGGCCACGCTTTTTCCAATCTAGTTTCTATGATACCGTCTCCGATTAGCAACACAGCTGTTTGTACACCACAACCACAAATATTATAGCGTAGTGCCCTGTTACCCCGTCTCATGGGCAGTGATACAGCCAATGTGCCGGTACTTGTAGCGGGTGCTGGACCTGTCGGAATGACGACGGCACTCGCATTGCACGCACGCGGCATCGAAACGACGATTCTCGAGGCGGAGCCGGAAGACCGAGACCGCTCTGGGAGCCGCGCGATTTACGTCCACGGGACGACGCTCCGGACGCTCGAGCGGATCCATCCAGGACTCGGAACCGACCTCGTCGACGAAGGACTCGTCTGGCCAACCCGACGAACGTTGTACAAGGGGACGGAAGTGTTCAACCGAACGTATGACTCGCCGGGTGGGTCAGGCGACATTCCGCACTTTACCAGTGTCCCGCAGGTCACCACCGAACAATATATGCTCGATGCGCTTGCGGACGTTGGAATCGACATCCACTGGGAGTCCGAGGTCGTCACCGTTGACTCTTCGTCCAACGGTGTCCGCGTCGAAACCGCCGACGGGCAGGAGTGGGAAACCGAGTATGTCGTCGGTGCCGACGGCGGCGGCTCGACAGTTCGGAAGGAAATCGGTGCGAACTTCGAGGGCGATCAGTCCGAGAACGCCTTCCTCATCGCCGACGTTGTGGACGAAGCGATTGACGACGACCACCCGGACCTCGAGCGAGTGTTTCACTACGATGCGCCCGAGGCCGACGGCCGCAACGTGTTGCTCGTTCCCTTCACTGGCGGCTGGCGATTGGACATTCAGTGTCTCGAGGACGACGACCCCGAAGAACTCAGCAGCGACGAGCGGATGCGTGAATTCGTCTGCGATATCATGGGTGAGGAGTACGAGGATCAGTTGCAGTGGGTCTCCTCGTACTACTTCTTACAGGTAATGGCGGATTCGTTCATCGACGACCACCGACGTGTGCTGCTGGCCGGTGAAGCAGCGCACTTGCTGGCACCGTTTGGTGCTCGTGGGATGAACTCCGGTGTTGCAGACGCCGACGAGGCCGCGTCAGCGATTTCGGTGGCGCTCGACGCTCGACGGGACGCTGTTGCCCGCGACGAGATTGAGTTGTACGCTGCCCGACGCGAGACGGCCGCCGAGTATAATCTCGACGCCGCCGGACAGGCCCTCGAGTATCTCCAAGGTGAGGATCCGGTAACCGTTCTCCGGAAGGAAGTCGCCGCCTCATTGGCAGACCAGTTCGAGACTGCGGGTGAGTGGCTTGACGACGCTCCGTACGGGCCCCATGGGTCACCGCCAATCGTCTCGACTGGAAACTACTAGCGACTGGGCTTGACGCGGTCTTGTCGGTCGTGTTCGAACGCGGTCGAACTGCAGTTTTTCGGAGCACGATGGGAACTCGAAAATCTGTCTGAGACTGTGTCCTCTCTTACCGGGCGATGGGAAGACCCTGCAGTTTTATGATAGGTGTTCACGTACCGTGGTATATGTACGAGATACTGCTCGCGATAGATGACTCCAAATCGCGCGCCCGTTCCCAAGTCGAGGCAATCGTTGACATTCCGGTTGACTCCAGTTCGGTGCGAATACACGTGGTCCACGTCTTCACCGATAATCCGTCCGGCGCGACGATCCAGAAGCTGGGATCAGCGAAGACCGTCAAACGCGCCCTTTCCGACCACGGAATCGACTACCAACTCGAGGAGCGAAGCGGCGACCCAGCCACGGAGATCCGTGACTACGCGGTGACACACGACGTCGATCTCATCTGTTTGGCCGGCCGGAAACGATCTCCTGCTGGGAAGGCACTGTTCGGGAGCGTCACGCAAGATGTGATCCTCAATACGGAGCGCCCCGTCCTCGTCGCGAATGAAGGGGACGCGCCGGACGAGTAGCGAGTGCGCCTTTGGCGGTCAACTCACGCTCGTGTGTCCCTCACGTTCCGTATCGGTACTTTATCGTGATCGAGTCAACCATTCCTTCAAGTTTTTGCAGGAGTTCGTGCTGGTACGTTTCGTCTTTGATGCGTCCGGTCGGACAGACCACGCCGGCCGAGCCCTTGAGCTGACCGTTGATACTGATCGGCGCGCCGATCAGTCCCATTCCTTTGACCTGCTGGTCCCAGTCAACTGCGTATCCTTGCTCTCGGACTGTTTCCAGTTCCGCACGGAGCGTCTCCTCGTCGGTGATTGTCTCCTCGGTCCGTCGCTCGAGTCCCTCGTCGATGATTTCGTCGGTCCGATCAGATGAGAGGTGTGCGAGGATGACCTTCCCTGTCGCGTTCGAGTGTAGCGGGGTGATCATTCCCGAGTAGATGCCAAGCTCGAGTGAGCGATTTCCTGACTCGATGTGGAGGATAACTGAGCGGCCGTTCTCCTCGATCACGAGCGTCACGAGTTCGCCTGTTTCCATCGCAAGCTCTTGGAGATTCGCTTCTGCGGCCTGAAAGAGGCTATTTCGGTGTTTAATCCGCGAGCCTGTGGTCAGAAAACGGTGACTGAGCTGGTACTCGCCACCGTCGTTAACGACGTAGCCGGTCTCTCGCAGCGTCCGCAAATAGACGTGGGCCGTGCTCTTCGGAACGTCCATCTGTGCCGCAACCTCTGAGGGGCCCGCCCCGTTGACCTCCCAGAGTACGTTCAGTACGTCGAACGCACGCAACACCGAATTCATCGGGGGTGTGCCGTCGGTCATGGACGAACCATCATTGTCGACAGTGATAAACCGTCCGATACTGTTAGACGCAATTTCTAATTCTGCACACAGAACCAGTCGGTATTTGCTCTGTCTATGATAGTTAGACGCCTATTGCCTGCCAGATACGCGTGTCTCCGGAAAATTATTACGAACGTACTGGTGTAATTCTCTCGGCGACCAATACGAACCTAACTAGTGCGCCTCCAAATCAACGGGGATCGTGTGGCCAAGAATAGTAGACGGACTTCACGATAGACAATTATAGACTGCTGCCCCAGGGATCACCGTAAATGAACCAAGCTGATACACACGCCTATAGTAGCCACTGTAAGTCACTGTACACCTGTCAAACAGCTACTGTGCGATCAGGTGTAACCAGTTGCAGTTGTCACTATAATTGCGTACTTGCAACACGCGAGGGCCCCATCCTCACCGGTCAGCACAGAGAGAGTGCGCCACCAAACGAATAGTTCGAAAATCAACGTGTCTACTAGTAATAGACGAATACGAACATCATCGGTTCTGCCACTCAAAACAGTAATCTGCAAAATTGATGCCAGTTCCGGCTCGCTTAGCCCCCGATATAGGATTCGACGAACTCGTCGGATTGGAGCGACTCGGTCGCTCCAGAGCGACGGACCGCACCGTTCTCGAGGAGGTAAAGCCGGTCGGCGTGTTCGAGCGCGAACGTGATGTTCTGCTCGCAGAGCAACACCGTCACGTCAAGTTCGGTGATGGCAGTCAGCGCTTCGCTGATGTCCTCGAGGACGACTGGAGCGAGCCCGATAGACGGTTCGTCCAAAATCAAGAAATCAGGATCGCTCATCAGCCCTCTCCCAAGTGAGAGCATCTGCTGTTCGCCGCCACTCAGGCTTTCGGCTTCCTGAGATCGGCGTTCCTCTAAGCGCGGAAAGAGCTCGAAGACTTCTGCGAGACGCTCATCCTCGCCGCCATTGTTCAGGTACGAGCCGAGTCGGAGGTTCTGTTCGACGCTCATCTGGCCAAACAGGTCTCGGCGCTCGGTGCAGTAGAACAGGCCGTTTTCGACGAGCGTTTGCGTCGACGACCCGGCAATCTCCTGGCCGCGATAGGTGATCGAGCCCTCGTAGTCGAGAAAGCCGCTGATCGCATCGACGAGCGTCGACTTGCCGGCACCGTTTGGACCGATCACACCGATGGTCTCGCCCGATTTGACGTCGATGTCGATACCCTTGAGTGCCGTCACCTTGCCGTACGAAACCGTGAGGTCCGACACCGAAAGCAGTGAGTCAGTCATCTACAACTCACCTCCGAGGTACGCCTCCTGAACGGTCGGATCGTTTCGGATCTCTGCCGGTGTCCCCGCAGCAATCTTCTCGCCGAACGAGATGACGATGACGCGGTCGACGAGTTCGAGCAGGCCGTGCATGTTGTGATCGATTACGACCAGCGTCATGCCATCGTCACGAAGCGAGGTGAACAGGTCGGCGGTGCGTTCGATCTCCTCCGTCGTGAGCCCGGCAAACGGCTCATCGACCAGCAGTAGGTCCGGTTCCGTCCCAAGCGCGCGCCCGATCTCGAGTCGGAGCAGTCCCGCGTGAGGGAGTTCATCGGGCATCTGGGACGTGACGTCACCAAGGCCGACCCGTTCGCAGATTTCCCGTGTCTGTTCTTCAGTATCGGCGCGAAAGTCCGAACGCGAGAACAGCGAGTCGGGAACCTGTGAGAGCGCGACGTTCTCGAGGACGGTTCTATCGTTCAGCGGTCGGAACGTCTGGTACGTCCGTGCGATCCCCGCTTTGACGAGTTCGTGTTGTGGCCGTCCGGTTACGTCCTCGCCGCGATAGTAGATTGTTCCGTCTGTTGGTGCCATCGTCCCTGAGACGCAGTCGAACGTGGTCGATTTGCCAGCGCCGTTCGGACCGATGAATCCGAGGATTTCCCCCTCACGAACGGCAAACGAGAGGTTATCTACCGCAGTGACGTTCCCGAACTGTTTCGTGACGTCCTCGAGTCGGAGAACGTCGTCCGTCTGTCCCTCGTCGCCGGTCGACTGTGTTGAATGAGTACTCATTAGTACGTGTGTCAAGAGGTTGGCTCAGTTTGGTCGGTTCGTCGTTCGGCGAGTTCGTGGCTCAGGTCCTCGAGCCATGGAAGGATCCCCTTCGGCAGGAAGAACAGAATCAGCAGTGCGAGGCTGAAAAACAGGACCATCGAGATATGTCCGACCGTGACGTCAAGCAGCGGAATCGTCAGACTGCTGGTCTGGAGTGCGTCTCGGACGAAGTAGTAGGCGATGCCCGCCACTGCGGGGCCGGTGATCGTCCCCATTCCACCGAGGATGCTGACGATAACGACTTCGATACTGACGACGATATAGAGCAGTTCACCGACGCTAGGCTCGCCGACGGGTGTGTGGACGAACGCGGCTCCAGCGAGTCCACCGATGGTGCCACTCATCGTAAACGCGAACACCTTGAACTTCGCAACGTTGATCCCGGAGGATCGGACCGCGTCCTCATCCTCGCGGATCGCTGTGAAGATCGAGCCGATATACGAGCGTGTGAACACGTAGAAGAGCGCGTAGATGGCCAGAAACAGGAAGAGCGCGACATAGTAGTAGACGACCGTCTGGTGTTCAAACGACGTCTCGAACCCAATCGTCGAGAGGACAGCGATGGTATCGTCGACTGGAATCAGTCCCGCCGGACTCGGGAGCCCGGCATCACCACCGAGGGTACCAGGGAAGATATTAACGATTTGAACGAGCACGATTGGCGCGATCAACGTAATAAGCCCCAGATACGGCCCCTTGAGGCGAAGCGCCGGGTAGCCGACGATGATCCCCGCGATCCCAGCTGCGATTGTTCCGATCAAAATCCCCAGTAGCGGACTGATGCCGAGTTCGAGGTTGAGGACTGCCGCAGTATAGCCGCCGATCCCAAAGAACATGCTGTGACCGAAACTCAGCTGTCCCGTGTACCCGGAGACGTAGTCCCAACTCATCGCGAACATGCCAAGAAACAACGCTGCGGTGAGCTGTCTGAGTGTGAGTATCGGCATGAGCAGGGGCGCTGAAAGCAACCCAATGACGCATGCGATGCCGACGAGATATCGTGGTTCGAGGTCTACCCGTGTCATGTAATCACTTGCCTTCTACCGTATACGTCCAAACCCACCTCCATATATTTTTCTCCCGGTCTACGCACACGGTGCATCTGTATTAGTAACAGCCGAAGCGTCGGGTTCCATACCAGTGCCCCTCCTAAAATCTACTGTGAGAGACCATCTAAAGCGGCTGTATACCATTTGAACTGAGATATCGCAATCACTGTCAGCGGATTACTGGCAATTGATCATCAATAATTTTATCTGCTATTAGAAATACTCACTTCATATGCGTGGTAATCGCGTGCACAGCACCGATAGTGTAAGACGAATGAGTAGACGGCAGTTTGTCGGACTCGCGGGGGCGGGTGCGACCGTCTCGCTCGCGGGGTGTATTGGGGGATCAGACAACGGCGGCAGTGACAGTATCACAATCGGCCTCTTGGCATTCGAGCCGGGCAGCGCACCACAGGGGACCGCGCAGGAGCAGGCTGCTGAACTGGCTGTTTCCGACCTCAACGACGATGGCGGCATCCTCGGCGAGGATGTCGAATTGCTCGTCTCGAACACACAAGGGTCGGCCTCGACTGCCAGTGATCGCTATCTGGAGTTCGTCACCGACGACAACGTCGACATCACTGCTGGCGTGTTCCAGACGGAGGTGATGACCGGTCTCATGTCCGATATCGCCGACCACCAAACGATTCACATGAGCGGCGGTCACACCTCACCGACAATTGCTGAAATGCTCGCAGACGACTACGAGCAGTACAAGTATCAGTTCCGCCCGTACGGGAACGCCACCCACTGGATCGAATCGATCACAGACCTCGCTGGACACATGCAAGACGAAGAGGACTGGGAACGAATCGCCATCCTCGCCGAGGAATACGAGTGGACGCAGTCATTCTCGAACGACCTTCCTGATATGATCGAGGACGCTGGCCTCGAGGTCGTGTACAACCAACGATATCCATCCGATACGGAGAACTTCACGCCGCTGTTCGACAACATCGAGAGCGAGGACGCAGACGCCGTCGTCATGGCACAGGCTCACACTGCCGGGCCGGCGATGATCCAGTGGCGAGAAGAGGAACGTGAGTTCGCGATGTGCGGCCAGATTTCACAGATCATCGACCCGGGGTCCTACGAGTCGTTCGATGGGGATAACGAGTTTGCGATTAGTAATGCGCCCGCGGTTCACACTGCTGACCTCACCGATCAGACAGCTGACTTCGCGGAACGATACAACGACGAGTTCGATGTCTACCCGAACGACGCCTTCTCGTACGCGACGTACGACGGCCTCATGATGTGGGCCGAAGTCGTCGAACAGGAGGACACGACGGATGCTGAGGACATCGTTCCGGCACTGGCTGAGGCGTCCTATGAGGGCACACGCGGTGTAATCGAGTTCAACGACCAAGACCACGAGTTCCCACACGACGCACGGTTTGGCGAGGGCTACCTCCAGCGAATCAACTTCCAGTGGCAAGAACAGGATGGAGAGGGCATCCAGGAAGTCATCCATCCCGACGGGTTGGCCACTGCGGACTACCAAGAGCCGCCGTGGTTCTAATATATGGTTGACATCGTTAGCATCGGTGCGAATACGATCGTCCTCGGATCGTTGTACGCCCTTATCGCGATGGGGTTCACGCTCATCTTCGGCGTCGCCGGTCAGGCAAACCTGGCACACGGCGGGACGATCACGATTGGAGCGTTTACCGCCTGGTACGTCGCCGGTCTCGGCGGCGGTGTCTGGGTTGGACTAGCGGCGGCGACCGTCACGGGAGCGCTCTTCCACGTCGTCTTGTACCGGGTGTTCGTCCGACACATCGATAATCCGGTGAACGTGTTGATCCTCACGCTGTTGGCGTGGTTCGTCGTCGAATACAGCTTCCTCGCGATTATCGGCTCCGAACCGAGATCGGTTCCATCGTTACTGGGCGGTACGACGTCAATCGCCGGCGTCTCGTTCCTGTACAACAACCTGTTGATATTCGTCCTCTCGTGGGTGTTCATCGGCGCCCTCTTCGGCTTCGTCAACTACACGAAGACCGGCCAAGCGATTATCGCCACCAGCATGAACGAGCGGGGTGCCGCGCTAGTCGGGATCAAGACCGACAACATCACACTCCTGACGTGGGCGCTGGCCGGCGTCCTCGCCGGCTCCGCCGGTGTGCTCTACGGATCGTTCCGGGCCGCGTCGTGGGATATGGGGATGACGCCGCTCGTTCTGGCGTTCGCTATCGTCATCCTCGGTGGTATCGGCTCGATCCGCGGGAGCGTCATCGCCGCGTACATCATCGGCTTCCTCGAGGTGTTTACCATCTCCGCCGTTTCGCCGCGACTCAGCGGGATGACGGCGCTACTGGTGATCATCATTGTGTTGCTGGTCAAACCAACGGGACTCTACGGTCGCGAGCTACCCGGTTGAGAGCGGTCACCGTTTTTGCTTTGATTTAGGTGACAGACGAGAACCAGTCGTCAGCAGTGTTTCGCGGACGATGACGGGGCATCGACCATTTCGCCGAATACTCCTCCCCGATTCTCTGTCGCTGATTCTGAGACTGTCCTCAAGGAATATGTGTAAGAGGAACATCGAACATATGTGAAGACGATGACCAATATCGATGAGAGGAACGGAACCTCTCGGAGAGCAGTTCTTCGAGGGCTCGGTATCGCCGGAGCAAGTATTGTCCTGTCAACGGGTAGTGCAGCGAGCCAACCGGCTACTCCTGCGAGAGAGGTTGAACGTTATCAGAACCTCACGTACGTCGAACGGCCGGCGGTCGATCACCAGAGCCACAGCGAGGGCGAACTTCGACTTGATCTGTACCTCCCAGAACAACGAACTCCCCATCCAGTTCCCGTAATCGTGTACATGCACGGCGGGATGTGGATGTTCGGAACGAAGGACGGAGAACAACAGCTGTTCGAACAGTTTGCGAAAGCAGGGTTTGCCGTTGCCAGCATCGAGTACCGTTTCATCTCGGAAGCGATCTTCCCAGCACAGATTCACGACGTCAACGCCGCAATTCAGTGGCTGCGAGCCCACGCTGACGAATACGGCCTCGATCCGACTGCCATCGGAACCTGGGGCGCGTCTGCTGGAGGTCACCTCGCTGCACTGGCCGGCGTCACGAACGACGTCGAAGAATTTGCAGGCGACGGACCGTACGCCGAGTACTCGAGCGATGTCCAAGCCGCGGCGTCGTGGTATGGGATCATGGCCCTCCACAAGATGGTCGAAACTGCGCCGCCGGAAAGTGACATGCCCTACGAAGAAGCGGACTCGCCCGAGTCGCAACTCGTCGGCGAAACGATTGCAGACAATCCGGACGCCGGGAAATACGCCAGTCCCATTGAGTACCTCGATTCGGACGACCCACCGCTCTTGCTCTACCACGGCACTGGGGACGAGCTTGTTGGAGACGGACAGAGCGAACGCATGTTCGAGGCGGCTCGCGAGCGCTGTCACGAGACGACGTACTACGCACTCGAGTCACTCGGCCACTCGTCTGACGAATTCTACTCGGAACTCACCAGCAAGCCACCCGCAACGGCGACCGTCAGGACTGTTCACGGCGGCTGCTCCACTGGTGGCCCACGCGAACGAACGAAAACGGGACCGCTCGCGTCCCTCTCCGATATGGAGCGATTCTTCCGGCGAAACCTGCGATAGAACGAGGGCGCGTTCCACGAGTCAGCGGTGACGCAGTCGTCGACGACGCTGGGTGCACGAGGAACCGGAACCGAATTGAGATGGAGAGTGAAAGGGGTCGATCAGCCACCTATTCACACTACTGGTCGACTGGCAACCTTCCGTGCTCCGACTCGAACTCGTCGCGCAGCACCTTCTTGTCGAACTTGCCGGTCGTCGTCTTCGGAATCGACTCGATGAAGACAATTTGGTCCGGCAGCCACCACTTCGGGAACCGCTCTAAGAGGTGTTCTTTCAGTTCGTCCTCGGTGACGTCCTCACGCTGGACGACGTAGGCGACTGGCCGCTCGTCCCACTTTTCGTGTTCGATGTTGATCACTGTCGCCTCTTCAACGGCGTCGTGAGCCATCAATTCGTTCTCGAGTTCCAGCGAGGAAATCCACTCGCCGCCGCTCTTGATGACGTCGTCGAGCCGGTCGACGACCTCGAGGTAGCCGTAGCCGTCGATCACGCCGACATCGCCAGTCTTGAACCACCCGTCGTCGGTAAACGCCTGTTTGGTCGCATCGGGCCGGGCGTAGTATTCGTCGATGAGCCACGGCGACCGCGCTTGGATCTCGCCGGTCGACTCACCATCGTGCGGGACTGCCTTGCCGTCCGGGTCCCGGAGCCGGATCTGGACGCCGGGTGCGGGGAGACCGGGTTTCATCTGCTGTTGGTAGCGCTCGCTTTCGGACAGTTCCTGCACTTCAGAGGTGGTCATCGTGTTGACGAGGTGGGGCGCGGCCTCGGTCATGCCGTACCCCTGCTGGATCGGCGCGCCGATTTCCTTGTCAAATTTCTCCATGAGCCACTCCGGCGGCGACGTGCCGCCGATGAGGACTCGCTCTAAGCTCTCGAGTTCGACATCGTCGCGCTCGTCGTAGAACTCGGCCATCTCGAGCCAGACCGTCGTCACCGCAGCAGTAACGGTCACGTTCTCCCGGTCGATGAGTTCGGCGATTTCTTCGGCACCGGTCTTTGGCCCCGGCAAGACGAGTTTCGAACCGCACATCGTCGCGGTGTAGGGCAACCCCCAGGCGTTGACGTGGTACATCGGGACAACGGGCATCACGGTATCGTTCTCGCTGATCCCAAAGACATCGACGTGACTGTGGGTGACGGTGTGGAGGTAGAGATCCCGGTGGGAGTACGACGCCCCCTTCGGAAGCCCGGTCGTGCCGGACGTATAGCAGATGCCGGCCTCCCGGTCCTCGTCGAGCGTTGGCCAATCGTACTCGGTGTCCTGGCCCTCGAGTAGGTCCTCGTAGGCGATAACCGGCTCGAGACTGGTTGCTGGGACATCGTCGTCGAGGATCACGTACTGCTCGACGGTTTCGAACTGGTCGGCGACGTTCTCGATGGTGTCGACGAACGCGGGGTCGACGAAGACGATCTCGTCCTCGGCCTCGTTGACGATCTCGACGAGGTGTTCGTCGGGGAGCATGTGGTTGGTCATGTGGATGCTCCGTCCGCTACAGGCGAGCCCGAAGTACAGTTCGAAGTGGCGGTGGTGGTTGATCGCCATCACCGACAGACGTGAACCTGGATCAACGCCGAGGTCGTCTAGCGCGTTGGCAAGTTGGCTGATCCGGTTGTATGCGTCGTCGTACGTATACCGGTGGGTCGTTCCGTCGGGCTCTTCCGAGACGATTTCCTTGTGGCCGAACAGGTTCGTGGCCCGTTCGAGCATGATCTGTAGCGTGAGTTCGTACGCTTTCATTCGTGTTCACCGTTGTTCGTGTCTTGGGGTGTGAATCGGTAGAATACTCGTTCCTGATCGGTCGGTCCGTCAATCTCGACGATCTTCAGTTCGACCGAATCGCCGATCTCGAGGTCGGCGTAGGAGGCGTCGTCGATCCGAGCCGACAGTTTCACCGGGCCAAGGTCGACGACGCCGACGACGAACGGGACATCGTGTTCGCTCAGCCCCATCGGGAGGCCACCTCGGACCTCAGAGAAGGTAAATAGCTCTCCCTCATGAGGCAGGTCGACGTACTCGAGGTTGTCTCCCGTACACTCCGGGCAGACGATCCGTGGTGGGTAGTGAATCGCCTCGCAGTCGCGACATTCCGTCGTCGTCAACCGTCCATCACGGAGATTGTCGTAAAACTCGTGAATCTTCGTCTGGTCTGCGGTCTGTAGCTCGTAGAAATCGAGGAGTCGTGGGAGTTCGATCTCCTCGGGGATCGAGACGCGATCACGCGTTCCCCTGTCGCCGTCTGAATCGGTCATGTTTGTCATTGTGGATCACGGTCTAAGACCATGACGCTATGGACCGAGCCACTCCCGCTTAAGTTGTGGATGAGGCCGGTCGATGCATCTGCCACGTGTCTGCCTTGCGATACTTCTCCTTGGAACTGCTGGGTGACCTCGAGGGCCTGCGAGATGCCTGTTGCACCCAGTGGGTGGCCACAGCCAAGCAGCCCACCGCGGGGGTTGACAGCGACGTCGCCGTCGAGGTGACTGCGCCCGTCCTCGATGAACTGTCCGCCCCCGCCGCGCTCGGCGAAACCCAGTTCCTCGTACTCGATGATCTCGCTGATCGAGAAGCAATCGTGTATCTCGGCGATATCGATCTCCTCGAGGGGGTCCTCGATACCGGCCTGCTCGTAGGCGTTCTGTGACGCTTTTCGAGCCTGCGGCCAGCCCGAAAAGGAGGGAAGGTTGTTGATCGAGTTGCCCGCCATCGACGACTGTCCGCTGCCTGTGATCCAGGCTGGGGTGTCGGTGACCTCGCGGGCTTTCTCCTCGCTCATCAGGATTACGCCCGCCGCGCCGTCCGTGATACCGCTGCAGTCATAGAGGTGCAACGGCGGTGCGATTTCAGGTGATTCGAGGACGTCCTCGGGCTCGATCTCCGTCTGGAAGTGCGCAAAGTCGGTCTTGGCGGCGTTGCTCTTGTTCTTCGCCGCGACCTGGGAAAGCTGCTCCCGGGTGGTCCCGTGCTCGTGCATATGTCGCTGGGCGTACCAGGCGAAAAACGGCGGTGCAGACAGGCCGTTGACGCCGTCGAACTCGCGGTCCAGCACGTTCGCCATCGATCCCTGCATCTCCGGCATGTAGTCACGGCCGAGGTTCATCTTCTCGACGCCGAGAACGAGCGCGACATCCAGTTGTCCGGCGGCGATAGCCAGCCAGGCGTATCGTAGTGCGGCCTGCCCGCTCGCACACGCCAGTTCAGTCCGTGCGATCATTTCGGTGACCTCGATGCCGAGCAGTTCGGCGACCATCGGCGCGACGTGTGACTGGTAGGCAAACCGCTCGGGCTGCACCGCGCCGACGAACAGCCCCTCGATGTCCTCGGGGCCAACACCTGGGACGGCGTCGAACGTCGCCTTCCCGCCCTCCTGTGCGAGATCCTTCCAGGTCGCGTCTCGTTCACCCCAATTCGCATGACCGCCGCCAACTATCGCAACGTTTCGATTTGTCGCCATCTCACTCACCCTCGAACTCCGGCCGGCGGTCCTCTCGGAACGCCGTCACGCCCTCGAGCATGTCATCAGTCGTTGCCAGCACCGCGAACGCCTGTTTCTCCATCGCCAGTGCCGTCTCGAGGCTGGCTTCCGGGCCGTTTTGAATAACCTGTTTGGCGGCTTTGAGCGCAACCGGTGGTCCCGAGACCAGATCGTCAACGATGTCGTCGACGGTGTCCTCGAGATCCGTGGCCGGGACGGCGTGGTTAACGATGCCCCACTCCTCGGCCTGCTCGCCGTCGAACTGCATGGCGCGGTAGACCATCTCTTTCGTCCGGGCTTCGCCGATGAGGCGAACGAGTCGCTGGGTCGCACCACCGCCGGGGATCACACCGAGGTTCGTCTCGGGCGTTCCAATCGTCGCATCCTCTGTCGCGACGCGAATGTCACAGGCAAGTGCGAGTTCGATGCCTGCACCGAGACAAAAGCCGTGAATCTTCGCGACCGTCGGCCGGTCGAACTCGTAGACGGTCTGGAACATCTCATCGACATCCATGATCTCGGCTGGATCGTCAGCGGTGAAACCAGTGATATCTGCCCCGGAGCTAAACGCCCGGCCGGCCCCTTCGAAGACGACACAGGAGACCTCCTCGTCGTCAACGTTCTTCAGGAGTCGGTCGACTTCCATGAACATGTCGTCCGACATCGAGTTCATCCGCTCTTGGCGGTCGAGTTCAATCGTGAGGACCCCATCGTCGTCGAGTTCCCAGTTGATGTAATGAGTGGGCGGATCGACCCGGTAGTCGAAGAAGCCCTTCCCGGCGCTCTCACCGGTCCAGCCCTCCTCGACGAGTTCGACGAGATAGTCGGCTGGTTCGTAGCGCTCGGTCCCGTACTCTTCGTACAGCGACTCGAGTTTCTCGAGGACGACGTCCAGGCCGATGCGGTCGCCGCGTCGGCACATCCCCTCGGGGAAGCTGCCGCCGAGCCGGAGCCCGATATCGATCTCCTCGGGCGTGGCGACGTCGTTGCCGACGAGCCAGGCGGCCTTGTTGATCATCACCGCTTCCGTGCGAAGGGTATCGTAGTTGCCCGCGTCCTCAGGCTGGTAGTCGGTTCCGTCGCCGTCGTCCGCATAGTCATAGAACCCGCTGCCACTCTTTCGGCCGAGGTCGTCGGTCTCGACTTTCTCCTCGATAGCTGGGGGGACGGGTTGGCCGGACTCATCGCGGAAGTGGTAGGCGATATCGATCCCGCCGAAGTCGTTGAGCTCGAACGGCCCCATCGGATAGCCTCGCTCGTAAACCATCGCTGCATCGGCTTCCTGGACTGTTGTCTCGTCGTTTGAGAGCATCCAGGCCGCCTCCTCCATGAATGGGACGAGAACCGTGTTGACGACGAAACCGTGGACGTCCTTGCGGACATAGATCGGGCGCTTGTCGACCGACTCGGCCCACTCGTAGGCGAGTTCGGCCGTCTCGTCTGTCGTCGCTTCACCATAGGTCACTTCGACGAGATCCATCTTCACCGGTGGATTGAAGAAGTGCATCCCGACGACCTGTTTCGGACGGTCGGTCGCCGCTGCAATGTCCGAAATCGAGAGACTCGAGGTGTTCGACGCCAGAATCGCGTCCTCGGGCGCGTGCTCGTCGACCGTCGAGAAGGTGTCTTCTTTGATCTCGAGTTGTTCGGGAACGGCTTCGATCACGAGGTCAGCGTCTGCGACGGCGTCAGCGAGGTCCGTCGTCGTGTCGATGCGCTCGAGGACTGTCGCAGCGGACTCGTCGATCCGGCCCTTCTCTTCGAGCTTCTCGAGGCTCCATTTGATGTCGTCGTAGCCGTCTTGGACGAACTCTTCTTCGATGTCCCGCATTGTCACATCGTAGCCACCAATCGCGGCAACCTCCGCGATACCGTGGCCCATACTGCCGGCTCCAAGGACTGCTACTCGTTGCACTGTGTCAACCTTCATCACGAAATTATCCGTTATTGTGTCACATATATCTTTGGAAGAACGCACGCGTGCGTGCGGGTTCCAACATCCATGATTTCATGATTTGCTTCCGACTTGAAAGCGGGTTACGAACCGTTCGACAGAGATAGAGGATGGAAGATTTGACGACGAGAGAAACGGACAGTCAGTGCATCGCTCCGAGTTGCGTGCCACACACCGAACGCAAAAGCATCGTCGACCAAGGGAAAGCATCCCGTCGTCCAAGCAATTACAGTTCTGACTCGAGTTCCTGCACTTCGCGGCGAACGTTTCGTACCTTCTCGGCCTGTTCGCTGTTGGTTTCGGCGAGCGTCTGGATCTCGCCTGCGATGTTCTGGCTCCCCTCGACGCTATTGCTGAGCATCGTTGCGACTTCCTCGGCTGTCGCGGCCTGTTCGTCGGTCGCATCGGCAATCTCCTCGCTTCCTGTCGTGGCCTCGTCGATGGCGGTCTTGATCTCGGACTGTTTGTTGTTAACGGTCTCGGCGTGCTCAATCGCTCTATCGACGTGCTCGAGTGTTGTCTCAACGTTCTCGATTGTTTCCGTCGTGTGCGAGCGCACTTCGTCGACGATCTGTTCGATAGTCTCGACCTCCTCCTTTGACTGGTCTGCGAGTGCTTTCACCTCGTTGGCGACGACTCTGAACCCTTCCGCTCCACTGCCAACCTGTGCAGCCTGGATGTTGGCGTTGAGCGCCAGTAGATTTGTCTCGTCGGCGATCCCGTCGATCACGTCGACGATGGTGTCGATCTCCTCGATTCGCTCCTCGAGTGTGCGACTGGTCGTGGCGAGCGTATCCGCCGCGTCCCGAACGTCATCAACCGAGGTGACGATCTCGTCGGTCGCTTGCTTCGATTCGTCCGCCAGTTCCGCAGCTGTGGCGCTTTGGCCACTGACTTCCTCAGCACTGGCGGCGACCTCCTCAACAGTTGCCGACAGCGATTCCATCTGCATCTGAACCGACTCGAGGCTCCCGACCTGCTGATCGACGAGCGCCTCGAGTTCGTCGTTCGTCTCGGCGTTCGTTTCGGTTGCCACGAGAAGGTCCTCGACGGCCTCGTTGATCGTCTCGCTGATCCCCTCCTGAACGCGCTTGACTTCCTTGCGCTGCTCGACGAGTTCCGTGACGACGCTTACGTACTCGAACGCGCCAACGACCTCGCCGGTAGGCGTTCGTAGCGGCGACCCAGCGGCACGGAGGTGCCATCTATCGTCGTCAGGACCGCCCGAACGGATGTGGTCCTCACGAATCTCCGTCTCTGTCCGGACGATCTTCTCTGCAAGGGTTTCTTCGACGCCCTCGGTCCCAAGGACATCAATCGCGTTCTCTCCGAGCGTCTCGTCAGCAGTGATGCCAGTCAGTGGTTCGTGCTTGTCGTTCCAGTGTGTAATGCTGCCGCCGTCATCGACGACAAATGCCGGTTCCGGAAACTCATCAACCAGTTGGTCGAAGAGCCCGCGCCAGAGATCCCGTTCGTACTCGAGGCGTTCGACCTCGTCGAATTCGGCGTCATCGACGAACTCCTCAGTATCAATGAGGGGAGTGGTAGCCATGTACACCCTGTTTCCAGACGGGTACTAAGTATCTAACGGCAGCGCTCCCGAGAACGGCTGGAACCGCTGGGTGTACGCCCTCCACATCGACACGGGTCGGCGAAAGCTCCTGTCACGTCGGGAGTGCCAGTCAAAACGTTCCAGTACGACTGTGTGTGACTGACCACATCAGGCGAGTTCCAATTTCTTCGCCACCCAGTGGTCACGAGCGGCCATCACCAACTCCTCCTCGTCTGCGAACTCGGTTCGCTCGGCGACGAACTCGTCCCACTCTCCGTCTGTGACTGTCTCGAGTTCAGCCGCTGAACCAACATCGTCAGGACTGGCCGCGACCAGTTCGTCGAAGCTCTTGAACTCGGTCCGTTTGGCGACGAAGTCGTCATCGAAGACATCTGTAAGGGGAATCTCCTCGTTCCGATCATATACGTCCTCGGCGTTTGGAAGGTCGTCTTGCTTCGCTGCTGTCTCCTCAAGATCCGTTTCGAGTACCATACGATCAATCGTGGGTGAGAGTACGTAAATCCATGCCATTTCATGAACTGATCGCGGCGGCCCGTCAGTCTGCGGGGTGGCTGATCTGGGCGTCAAACACGTGCTCCGACGGGAAGACGCTTCGGCAGTCTTCACAGACCATCTGTCCCTGAATCGCGTACTCCCAGAGCTTGCCACCGCAGTCCAGACAGTCAAAGTGGGCTCTGACAAACGGGTCCTCGTCGACGTATGGATTGTCGAACTCAGCCATACGTACACGTTTGGGAACTGTCTATAAGAGTATTACCCACAAGGCACGCCGAAAGCGTCGATTCGTCGCAATTCGACACAACAGCCGATGTGGGTGCGAAATGAGCTGCCTACTTGTCGATGGCGGCCTCGGCGTAGAAGTTCATCGACCGGAGGATCGGCTCGTCGGTCATACCAAGCAAGATCGCCTCGTCGTCCGGCTCGTGGTGGTGTGGTGCGTCCGGCGGCACGACAAAGATGTCCCACTGACCCCACTCGAGGGCCTCGCCATCAACGTGTGTTACGCCCTCACCCTCGATGACGAAGTAGACCTCGGTGGCGTTGTGGAAGTGCGGGTCGGTCGGCCCGTCGTTCAGCAGTTGGGCGCGGAACGACATCGTCGGGAACAGGGGTGCCTCGCCGGTAGCGGGGTTGACGTACGCGAGGCTGTACCCGTCGTGTGGATCCGGCTCGTCGTTATCTGCACGCTGGCGCAGCGTCTCTTCCATCTCGTTCCAACCGAAGCGGTAGGGCGGCGTCGGCTCTCTGTTCCCTTCGAACGGGCCAGGAATCGAGCCGTCCGACTCCTCGCCGGCCGGACGACCGCGCCCGTACTGGGAGTCCCAGTAGCCCTGAGTTTTCGTGACCGGCTGGCGCTCGAGTTCGTGGTTCTCGAAGACGTGGGAGTTGTTCAGGGTGTCGAGAAACAGCGGCAGGTCGAGGACATCGAGCCATGCCGCAGTCTCGTCGCCGTCGTTGATATGGTCGTGCCACTCCCATTGGGGCGTCGTCACGAGGTCGTTGTCCCTCATCGGGAACTCTTCGCCGGCGACGACCGTTTTCATGTCCTCGTGGCCATCGATTGTAAAGCGAAGGGCGCTGGCGGCATGTCGGTGCGACGGTGCGGTCTCCCCAGGTGAGACCGTCTGGACGCCGATATAGATCGTGTTTGAGATCGCGTGTTTGGCGTTGATCGGAACCGCAACACGTCGCTGAAATCCCGGCGGCAGATCGGCGATTGGAACGTCGCTTTCGATACCATCGATGGCGGCCTGGATATCTTCCCACTTCCAGATATCCGGCTCGAGATCGCCGATGAGTGTTCCCATGTCGTCTTCTACTTCCCAGAGCGGACGGAGGTCGTTCTGCTCGAGCAGGGATTGGGTGTCGTCGCTTAGCTCTAGCAGGTCCTCGGGCTCTTCCTGTACCATGCATGGGTGTTCGGCAAACGATACTATAAGTGTGTTGGAGGGACCCACACCCCCGGAACAGGCGCTCTCGGCCCACGAACGATGGCTGATGCAGTGAGACTGCACCCATCAGTCGGCACGATCATCGCCGAGAGAGGATGATTTATGTAGCCGGCTCGCAGTGCATGTAGTATGCGATTCGTCAGATTCGACGACGACCGACTAGGTCTGCTGACCGACGATGGCATCGTAGACGTCACTGATCGACTTGGCCTCGAGACAGCAGATCCGCTGAAGGAGTACGCTCGGAAGGGACTGGATGCGAGCGAGTATGCAGACGCCGACCCCGATTACGACCGCGACGAGGTTCGCATCGAGTCGCCCGTTCGCCGACCGGGCAAGGTGATCGCCGCGCCGCTGAACTACGAGAACCACGTCGAGGAAGCCCTCGCGGACACAGACATCGTCACCGACGAGTGGTTCACCATCGAGGACAAGGGCTACTTCCTCAAAGCACCCTCGAGCGTCGCCGGCCCCGCAGATGGCATCGAACTCCCCTTTACCGACCGCCGCGTCGACCACGAGATCGAACTCGCGTTCGTGATGGCCGAGGACGTCAAGGACATCGACGCCGACGACGTCTGGGACGCCGTCCTTGGCTACACGATCCTCCTCGACGTCTCCGTTCGTGGTGATCAGGACC
Organism: Natronolimnobius baerhuensis; assembly: GCF_002177135.1. NCBI lineage: Archaea > Methanobacteriati > Methanobacteriota > Halobacteria > Halobacteriales > Natrialbaceae > Natronolimnobius > Natronolimnobius baerhuensis. The sequence continues at coordinate 38,098 of NZ_MWPH01000002.1, read as the reverse complement.
GCTCGAACCGCAAATCCTACGACACGTTCACCATCATCGGCCCCTGTGTCGCCACCCCCGACGAGGTCGGTGACCCACACGACCTCGAGATGGAACTGCAACTCAACGGCGAGACCAAACAGCAACAAAACACAGGCGGGATGATCTACAGCTGTGCCGACGTCGTCGAGTACGCCTCAATCGGCGCGACCATCGAAGCCGGCGACGTCATCACCACCGGAACGCCGGAAGGCGTCAGCGCACTCTCCGGCGGCGACACCATCGACGCCGAAATCGAGAGCGTTGGCGCGATGACCGTCGATGTCTCCGAACGCGACGTTGCCTTCGAAGACGTCAACGTCCAGAAGAGCCAACAGGACGAGTGATACGGATTGCTGTCTCCCCTGTCCCGCCGATCACCAGGGGCAGAGTCGGTGACCGGCGGTAAGTGACTACAGCAAACCGTATGAAAGACGGCCGCTACGGCATCGAACTTCGTTTTCAGCAGCGACAAAACCAACGACAGTCAGTCCTCGAGTGTCACGAGCGCGTCGAGCGCAACCGCATCGTCAGCACGCACGAGTAGCGGATTGACCTCCACCTCGGTGATCGACTCCCGGTCAACGAGCAGGTCGCCGACCGCGACGATGGCCTCGGCGACTGCCTCCCGGTCAACCGCCGGCGATCCGCGGTAGCCGTCGAACAGGGGCGATGCCTCGAGGTCGTGCGTCATTTCGAGCGCCTCGGCGGTCGAAATCGGTGCGATGCGGTGGCTCGTGTCCTGTACCAGTTCGACGGCGACGCCACCCAGCCCGACGAGGACGGTTGGACCGAACGACGGATCGCGGGTTCCGCCGACGATCACCTCGAGGCCGGCCTCGAGGTCGACACCCGCTTCGACGTAGACGCCGGCCGCAACGTCGCGGTCGTCGGCAGCCGCGAGGATGCGGTCGGCGGCCTCACGGACTGCATCGGCGTCCTCGAGTCCGACGGCGACGCCGGCCCCATCGGCCCACTCGCTTTTGTGCTGGACCGTCGGTGCGGAGACCTTCGCGACGACGGGATACCCTAACCGGTTGGCTGCGTCGACGGCAGCCTCTGCCGACTGGACGAGTTCGCCATCGGGCGAGGAGAGGCCGCAATCGGCGAGCAGCCGTTTGGCGTCGCCCTCTGTTAGCGTCGTTTGCCCGTCCGCAAGCGTCGCTTCGATTGGGTCTGCGTCAGTCATCGGCTGTCACCTCCTCGTCTGCGCCCATCGCGTCTGGCTGGCAGTTTCGCTTTGCATACTGGACGAGTGCTCCGATGGCGTCGGCAGCCCGCTCGGGTGTTCGATACGTGGGCACGCCGAGGGCCTCGAGTTCGGCGACCTCGTCGTCGATCACCGACTTCGGGCCGGCCGTCCCGAAGACGATGGGTTTGTCGACCGTCGTAACGAGTTCCTCGAGTGCGTCGGTGGGATAGCCGAGCGCGGCTTCGTACAGCTCGTAGACGAGGACGATGTCGATGTTGTCGTCACGTGCGACAGCCGAGACGACGTCGCCGAACTCGGGCATCGGCCGGCCGGTGTCGACTGGGTTTGCGGAGAAGGTAATCCCTGGGAGGATCTCCTCGACGACGTCTTGGGTCGCTGCAGAGAGCGAGGGAAGCGTCGCTCCGGTTCGCTTCAGGCGATCTGTGATGGCGATTCCCGGACCGGCCTGGGCGGTAACGACGCCAACGTTCGGGCCGTCGGGTTCCGGACAGGTGGCAAGCGCCGTTCCAGCGTCGAGCAGTTCGGACACGGATCGGACTGTTGGGACGCCGTACTGGGCGAAGCCGGCCTCGTATAGCTCGTAGGAGCCGGTCAACGCGCCCGTGTGCGATTCGGCGAAGTCGCCGACGTCCTGTTCGCCGACGTTGTAGGCGACGACCGGTGTCTCGATGGCCCGGCAGGTCTCGAGCAGCCCGCGGGCGTCGTCGGTCCCCTCGACGTGTATCATGATGGCGTCAGTCTCCGAATCGGAATCGAAGTACTCGAGTGCCTCCTCGAAGCTGACGGTCGCACGGTTGCCGAGACCGACCATCGCGGAGACACCCCGGCCCTCGTTCTCCGCGTGGAACGCCAGCGAGTAGGCGAGTCCACCGCTCTGGGCAACGATTGCAACGTTTCCCGGCGGGACGTACTCGACATCGGTCGCGAAGGTCGCATACAACTCCGCCGAGGGGACCAGAAAGCCGCTCGTGTTGGGTCCGAGTACCGACACGTCGCCCTCGGCTGCGGCCGCCTCGAGTCGGTCCTGTAACTGTTCTCCATCGGGACCGGCCTCTGCGAAGCCGCCGGCGAAGACGACGGCCGCACCGATATCGGCGTCGCCACACTCTTCGATCACGTCAGGGACGACCTGGGCCGGGACACACAGCAGCGCCAGGTCACAGTCACCGTCGATTTCGGTCACTGATGAGACGAACTGCCGGCCACAGACGGTCCCTGACGTCGACGGGTTGACTGGATACACCGGTCCGTCGAACGCAGCTGTATTTTGCATTGCCTCGTAGCCGATCTTTCCTTCTGTCTTCGACGCCCCGACGACGGCGATACCGCTGGGGTCGAACAGACTTGTCGCAGTCATACCAGTGGTGTTGTCGTAACTGGGTGAAAGCATTTTCCCCGTAAACGCGCCGTCTCATTCCGTCTCGTGATTGTCTCGTTCCCTCCTCGAGTCCGATCAGCCGTAGACGAGTCGCAGTTCGATGTCGTCGACTGCTTCGAAGAGTGGCTCACACAGTTCTGCGTCGATCCGTTCCTCAGTGAGTCGGTTGGCCGCGCCAGCAATCGTGACCGCTGCAACCGGTCTCCCGTCCTCGATTACGGGCGTCGCAATCGCATGGAGGCCACGCATGTCCTCCTGGAAGTTCATCGCGTACCCTCGCTCGCGAGTGGCCTCGAGTTCGTCTAACAGCGTCTCGTCGTCGGTGATCGTGTTTTCGGTTTGTGCTGGCAAGCCGTGGCGCTCGATGATCTCGACGACCTCCTGTTCGGGGAGGTGGGCCAGGATGGCTTTTCCGGCCGAGTTGGCGTGGAGCGGTACCCACGTCCCGATCGTCGAATCGAACGAGAACGAGTCATTGTGCGAGACGCCGTAGAGGAAGATCCCACGACCGTTTTCGTGGACGATCAGCCAGACGGCCTCGTCTGTCTCGGCTGCCAGGCGTTCGATACGGTCTTTCGCCGCGTGGTAGACATCGTACTGGTTGCGAACGGCGACGCCCGTGTTGAAAAATTGCAAGCCGAGGCGGTACTGGTGCCCGTCGTTGACGACGTATCGTCGTCGCTCGAGACTGACCAGATGCTTGTGGACTGTACTCTTGGCGAGGTCGAGCCGTTCCGCGAGTTCGGTGACGCCCGCACCGCCGGTTTCTGTGAGTGTTTCGACGATAGCGAACAGCGTTTCGTTCGATTTGATGGCCCGTCCATCGGCCGCGCGCTCCTTCATGATAAATATGGTTTATCTCCGATTACATAATCACTTCCGAAAAAATACTGATATGATACGGGGATGTACAGAGTGACGTTCGCTCTCATGAAACACAACTGGATTGGCTATCAGAAACCTCTGCTACACAGGTCTGAGATGGTGATTTTCAGCTGATAGGCGGGAAATCCGATGCGAGGCCGTTTACACAAGTACTGTAGTAAAATCTGGACGACTACCCGTGTTATTGTCTCACAATACGTTCTCTATTGGCGAACGCAGTAACTAACTCAGCACTTTGTACAGGTCTCTTCTCTCACGAGTCAGAACTAGCCAGGAGCGGTTACAAAGACAATCGGACGGGTTGAGGCGGAAGAACGGGTCTTATTCCGCGGCCGATTTCAGCGCAGCGCGTAACTCGTCCGGAACTGGGACACTGTGATCGCCGCCAACAGGAACGCAGACCCGGTGCTCCGTGCCGGTAAACACGACAGACCCATTGTGGGTGCCAGTATAGACGAACTGAACACTCGAGGTGCCAATATCGGTCGTCAGTTCGATCTGGACCTGATCGCCACCGCGTACCTGCCGTTCGAAATCGAAGTCCATCGAGACGAGTGGTAACCCAATCTCGTGTTCCTCGGTCAACTCCCAGAAGGACCAGCCAATATCCTCCATGAACATATCGGAGGTCTCGTGAATTGCGTCTATCATCCGCGGATAGTGGGCGATACCGAACGGATCCGTATCCGAGAACCGAACTGTCCATGTTCGTGTGTAACTCATCTGTAGGACCGTCTCCGCCGAACTAAAATAAGGCTACCCCCGAACACGTACCTGTACTTATACGTCTCGCCGGTAGTCGTGTGACAGAGAGTGCCAACACGGTTCGGTCTCCACGAACAAATAGGGGGGACCGAAACCACTAACTCGACTGTCCGGAAATATAGGGTACCCATGCCAATGCGGACCACGCCAGCAGCGGTGCTTGTGCGAGTCGATTCTGGAGTCGTACGGTGTCGAACACGAATCGAACACGGGCGACCAATTGGAACGGGGACGGTATGACGGCGAACTCGAACGCGTTCAACCGACGAGACTCGAGCCCCGCCGTCGACACTCGAGCGAACTACGACTACGCTTCGGGCGAGGTTGCCCAACCCGGTCTGGTTGAGGCTCTCGAGGAACTGATCGCGGGAGACGTCCGTTTCGACAGCTACACCCGCCAATTGTACGCGACCGACGCGAGCGCGTACGAGATGACGCCCATCGGTGTCGTCTTTCCGACGTCGACCGACGATGTCGCTGCCGTCGTCGAGTACTGTGCAGATCGAGAGATTCCAGTGCTGCCTCGCGGTGGTGGCACCAGCCTTGCAGGACAGGCAGTTAACGAGGCGGTTGTCCTCGATTTCACTCGGTACATGGATGGCATCGTCTCCGTTGATCCAGACGAACGGCGGGCGAGGGTTCAGCCAGGCGTTATCCTTGACGAACTCAACGACACACTCTCGCCCCACGAACTGAAGTTTGCACCTGATCCGGCCGCTGGCAACCGGAGCGTCATCGGTGGTGCAATCGGCAACAATTCGACGGGTGCCCATTCGCTCGTCTACGGGAAAACCGACGCCTACGTCGAGGAGTGTGAGGTTGTCCTCGCCGACGGTACCGTTGCGACGCTCGGCGAAATCGACCTCGAGGAACTCCGAGACCGCGCAGATCCTGAAGGAACCATCCTCGAGTGCGTCTTCGCCGAAGTCGTTCGTATCATCGACGAGGACGCCGACGAGGTCCGCGAACGGTTCCCCGACCTGAAGCGCAACGTCTCTGGGTACAACCTCGACGTGCTCGTCGAGGAAGCCGAACGCGGTTTCGTCAACCTTGCCCGTGTGCTGGCTGGCAGCGAGGGAACCCTCGCCAGTATCACCGAAGCCGAGATTTCCCTCGAACCGGTGCCCGAGACGAAGGCAGTGTCGCTACTGTTCTACGAGAGCGTCCTCGAGGCCGTGACCGACGTCCAACACGTCCTCGAACACGAGCCTGCAGCGGTCGAGTTGATCGACGACGTTCTTTTGGGATTGGCACGGAACACAGCCGGATTCGAGGATGTTGCCACATTGGTCCCCGACGGGGTCTCTGCGGCGTTGCTGGTCGAGTTCTACGCCACGGATGACGACCACGGACGCGAGCAGACGGCCAAACTCCTCGCTGACCGTGGTTCCGACCCTGACCGCGACACCAAGGTAGTGCCGCCAGACGACCGACCATGGGCCGACGATCAGTACGCCGTTGCCGGCCTCGAGGCACACGACGAACCCGACCGGGAGCAGTTCTGGACGTTGCGCAAAGCCGGGCTGCCAATCTTGCTCTCGCGGACGAGTGACGAGAAACACATCAGCTTTATCGAGGACTGTGCGGTCCCGCCCGAACACCTCCCGGAGTTCGTCGAGCGGTTCCAGTCGCTGTTGGCCGACCAGGGCCGTGACGTCGACGCGGCGTTCTACGCGCATGCGGGTCCCGGTGTGCTCCACGTGCGGCCACTCGTGAATACGAAAGCCGCCGCTGATCGCGAGGCGATGGTGGCCATCGCCGACGAGGTAACCGATATGATCGTCTCCTTTGGTGGCAGCGTCTCCGGTGAACACGGCGACGGTCGCGCTCGAACACAGTGGAACCAGAAGCTCTACGGCGATGCTCTCTGGGAGACGTTCCGGAGTCTGAAGTCGGCGTTCGACCCCAACTGGTTGCTCAATCCGGGGAACGTCTGTGGCGACCACGACATGACGGCGAACCTGCGATACGGCGACGAATACAGCTATGAGCCTTCATTTTCCCCGTCACTGAATTGGACCAATGAGAATGGGATGCAGGGTATGGTCGAACTCTGTCACGGGTGTGGGAGCTGTCGAGGCTCTCAGGAGACGACCGGAAGTGTCATGTGCCCGACCTACAGAGCAGCCGACGAGGAGATTACCAGCACTCGTGGACGAGCCAACATGCTTCGTCAGGCCATGAGCGGTGACCTGCCCGACGATCCCACCGACGACGAGTTCGCCGAAGAAGTGCTTGACCTCTGTATCGGCTGCAAGGGCTGCAAACACGACTGTCCCAGCGAGGTCGACCTTGCCAAGCTCAAGACCGAGGTCATGCATACCCGCCATCAGGAACACGGCTCGAGCGTCCGTGATCGGCTCTTCGCGAACTTCGACACGCTTGCAGGAATTGGCAGCATGCTTGCCCCCGTCTCGAACGTTGTCAATTCGCTCCCAGGTGTACGAACAATTGCCGAGGAGACCGTCGGTATTGCCCGCGACCGTTCGCTTCCAACCTTCCACCGAGAGACCGTCCAGAACTGGTTTGACGCGCGTGGTGGGTCACGCGTATCTGAAGCTGATGCCGAGAGAAACGTAGTATTCGTTGCTGACACGTACACGAACTACTGTCATCCAGAAGTCGGAAAAGCGACAATTCAGGTACTCGAGGCTGCCGGTGTTCACGTTGACGTCACAGAGCGAACCGATAGCGGCCGGCCAGCGCTCTCGAAGGGGTTCGTCGAGAAGGCTCGCGAGACGATGCGAACAAACGTCGCAGAACTCGCTCCTCGAGTCCGCGACGGGTGGGACGTCGTCCTCGCTGAACCATCGGATGCAGTCATGTTCCAGTCCGATGCGCTGGATCTGTTGTCGGGCGACCGCGTTGAAGCGGTTGCCAAGAATAGCTACGGAATCTGTGAGTATCTCGATACGTTCCGACTTGGCGACCCCATCAACTGGAACGCCCCCAACGAGTCACTTGCCTATCACGGCCACTGCCACCAGAAGGCACACGCAAAGGACCACCACGCAGTTGGCGTGTTACGACGGGCCGGCTATACCGTCGATCCACTTGACTCGACCTGTTGTGGCATGGCCGGAACGTTTGGTTACGAGGCCGAACACTACTCGATGAGTCAGTCAATCGCTGATCTTCTGGTCGAACAGATCGCAGACAGTGACGCTTCGGTTGTTACTGCACCTGGGACATCGTGTCGAACCCAACTGGGTGAGAGACAGCTCAATCCGGTTCCCGCGGAGAGTATGCTCGCCGGTAGTCCTCTTGATCGGGATGAGCCGCCGACCCCAATCGAGTTGCTGGCCGTTGCGATCCAGAACCCGGATTCGGGAACTCACTGAGAGATCTGTCGTCTGTCTGGAACCGAGATGGCTACTCGGATTTGTGCTTGCGCTCCGGCTATAGTAGACGTTAGAAGTAATTACTCACTGTAGGAATAGAGCGTTGATCAAGGGCTGTATCAATCGCCGTTGTAAGATCATCAAGTGACTCAAAGAAGCGGTTGCTGAGAGCGACTCGGAGTTGTCTCCATTGACAGGTTTAGCTCTGGCGAGTACGCTGGTAACGTGACGAAGGCGAGGCCATCACGGGCCACCAGGTCTGTGACGTCCGACGCCTGAAAATACGGCACTCCATCCAGCACAATGAGCAGATCATCTTCGAACTCTTTGCATAACGCACGAATGAGATGGATGGCGTGTTCGGCGGCTACGTACTCTTCGAACCGAGCGAAAAACCGATCACCGTCTTCGGTGATCGCGCCCAAGAGACACCTGACATGGGTGAATCTGGATACGTTCATTCCCTGCTGTCACCGTCGAGTACGGCGACCTCGAGTTGCTCATCACGCCCACACTCGCCGAGACGGAACGTGGCCTCGTCCTGATCGACGTCGGCCTCGAGTCGGTCAAGGTCCACTCGCCGACGGAATCGAGTCGGGAGACGTTCGCTGCCGAGTCGAGTTCGGAACTCGGTATCGACGCAACTGCTGTCGCCTCGAGTGCTGAAGCTGCGTCAGAGCGATACGGAGACTCCCGTACTATTTTCCGGACACGCAAAAGACATCTGCATTCGATGTAACCGATGGTTCTAGAGGCCACCGAAATCCCCGAACCACTAGACATCAATAATTCCACTGCGTAATTTGAAATTGAACGTATACGATTTCGACCACTCAGCACGCCTTCAGTTGCCCACGGAAACAGGTAGTGTCCAAATAAGCTGATTCCATGCGAAGCTGAATGATCTAATCCAGTCGTCGGCAGTTTCTGCTTCGGCATTGTTAAAGTAGTTTGAGAAACAGAGGATCCGTCGCTTTATCACACCAAACACACGTTCAACAGCGTTCCGATTTCCATGTTTCTCGTCTCTGAAATCGAAGCCGTGACGCTGACATGCATCTTGTAACGAGTACGATCTATCGACGAGAAACACGACGTCTCTGACGCCGTGTTTCTCGGAGAGTTCCGTAAGAAACGAAAGAGCGAGAACCTTCGTTTTCGTCGCCTCAAGCTTGGTATGGAGTGATTCGTTTGTTTCAGGATCAACTGCGGCGTACAGCCAATACTGCTCATCATCAATCGGATCACAGTTTCGTCAACCGCAACGTGATCCGGACACCGACCAGATTCGGGCTGTAGATCAGCCTTGTGAACCCAATTGTGAACGGGAGATTGAACGCGTTTGACACCGAGCATATCAAGATTAAAGATAGTATTCGAAAGCGAAAGTCCAACGAGATGTAGCTGAATACTGAGCTGGCACTGTCTAGTTTAGCATCTCCTCAGCTGGCGTTCGGCCATCGAGCAATTGATGCGGTCTCTGTCGGTTGTAGTAATGTACAAATTGTTCAATCCATTTGCGGGGTGCTCCGCCGACTGCCCACCCACGAGTTATGGAAACGGTCAACGCGCATTTTGAAGGTGTGAGACCACTTTTCGATGAGGTTTCGGTCGGTATAGTCAACCTGACAGTTCAATCCTAACCGAGCAAGGGCAGTCCGATAGCCAAATTGATCGACGAGAAACACCGCCTCGGAGAGATTATGTTTTTCGCGGAGTCTATGCAGGAATGCAACCGCTGGATCGGTGCCATGGCGGCCGAACAATTGCGCGTCGAGAATCAGTTTTGTGTCGAGGTCTATTGCAGCGTACAATCAAGACCATTCGCCGTTTATTTTGACAGCGGTCTCGTCAACCGCGACCAGCGAGGGCTTCGCCCTCGGCGGGTCGGGAACGCTGTTAGCTCAAACCACGCTAACTAGACGGTGCCTATGCACCCAGTGTTTAACCGTATCGAACAATTCATTATAGGTAATGGAACGCCTGACCCGCCAGAAAGAGCGTGAGGACGAAACTGAAGACGAAACCACTGGACAGGAAGGCGTTCGAACCTGTCCTGAATGTGATTCAACGTCGCTCACCAGAAGTTCGGATGAAAGCGAAATTAGCTGTGAGGACTGTGGACTGATTTTGGAAGAGGAGACGATTGATCGAGGCCCAGAGTGGCGGGCGTTCAACGCAGCCGAGCGTGACAGTAAATCACGCGTTGGTGCGCCGACGACCCAGACAATGCACGATAAGGGGCTGACGACGACAATCGACTGGAAAGACCAAGACGCCTACGGTCGATCACTTTCCTCGGAGAAGCGCACGCAAATGAATCGACTGCGGAAATGGCAAGAGCGGATCCGAACAAAGGATGCCGGCGAACGAAACCTCCAGTTTGCGCTCTCTGAGACAGACCGGATGGCTTCTGCGCTGGGTGTTCCCCGCTCTGTTCGAGAGGTTGCAAGCGTCCTCTATCGACGTGCACTTGACGAGGATCTCATCCGGGGTCGCTCAATCGAAGGTGTCGCTACCAGTACGCTATACGCAGCCTGTCGGATGGAAGGGATCCCACGATCCCTGGATGAGATTGCGGCCGTCTCACGAGTAGACCGGATGGAAATTGGCCGCACATATCGGTACATCTCACAGGAACTAAGCCTCGAGATGGAGCCTGTCGATCCGAAGAAATACGTCCCTCGATTCTGTTCTGAACTCGAACTTCCCGAAGAGGTACAAGCGAAAGCTAACGAAATCATCGATACGACAGCCGAGAAAGGGTTGCTGTCAGGCAAATCACCGACTGGATATGCCGCAGCGGCCATCTATGCCGCTTCGCTCCTGTGCAATAGCAAAAAGACCCAGCGTGAGGTCGCGGATGTTGCGCAAGTAACTGAGGTCACGATCCGAAATCGGTATCAAGAGCAAATCGCTGCAATGGGGATTCACAGCTAACGCTGCTGAGTGGGAATCAGTTCACAGGTAGTAGTCCTCGCGTTCGATAACCTCGGCGAAGGCAACGGTTTCTGTGACATCCGTGAGTTCGATGGTCACTCGTTCGCCCTTCTCCGTATCGGGGATAATGATCACATACCCTCGCTCGACACGAGCAACGCCATCACCTTGCTCTCCGATGTCTTCAATGTCGACAGTGCGAGTTTCGCCTTCCGCAACAGGTGGCTCTAGAGTGTCTTCCTCTCGTCTCTGTGTACTGTCCTCGTCAGGGGTGGTTGTCGTTTCAAACAATCCAACGCGATAGACTTCGTCTTCTCGAAGATTTTCGGTTGCAATTTCAGACTTGGGAATTTCGATGACGTACGAATCGCGTTGTTCTGTCACGCTAGCACTAAACAAACATAGTAGGGTGTCGGGAATCTGCATCAGTATCGTTCCTTCTCAAAGCACTGTGTAGATACCCTCTTGAGACCATCGGTGACAGAACGACTCGAGCAATACGGTGCTCAATCGGTACGAATGCTCACCCACCAGGTCGTCTGAACGTATAGGTCACGTCGTCGGATTCAATCGTGAGAGAGCCGTCGTCGTGATTTACGATGAGATCGACGTCTCCTTTCTGCTCGAACTCATGAAGTGGCATCCCCGTACTGACGAGACCATCCTGCGACACCTCAATGTGTGCAGACCCGAAGTTGATCCGGATCCGATCGTCTTTGAGAGTCACGTCTCCGGTCTCTCCAAACTGGCGCAGTTCATCGACTACTGTTTCCCAGTTGCTGAACTGAATACGCTTCGTCATGGGTTGGTATACAGTTGTTAGTAGCTAATACCTTGCACACACTTCACCTCCAGAAGTTCCCTACTCACGGTTATACTCAATGCAATATCAGGATTAAATATCTATAGAAGAGTATAAATGACGACTCACGCGAGTATCCAGCCAGATGGAATTTATCGCGTCTTTGGATCCTTCTGATGAAGCAGGGGAAGACGCTGAACAGGAAGTCTGGGACGGACTCAAGGAGGCGCTTGGGCCAGACGACACTGGCATAGCGTACTACAAGTACCCGATAATCGACAAGACAAGCGGGCAATTCGATCAGGAACCGGACTTCGTTTTGTTTCACCAGGACCTTGGACTACTGGTCATCGAATGCAAAGGGTACCAGATCGGGCATATCGATCGTATCGATGGGTACACGTGGTATCTTCAGGGAATGGGCCAAAACCAATCGACACCACTTGGCCAGGCTCGCCAGCAGGCGATGCATCTCCGATCATATTTCAACCGTGGAGATACATCGTTGGTCAACGAATACGGGGAGGTCGTCGTCCCATCAAATCAGTTTGTTGCCCTGCCAAATATCACACGCAAAGAGTGGGAAGCACGTGGATTCCACGAACTCCCGTCGACACCGAAGGTCATTACGGGTGATGAACTGTCACCCCAGGCGCTTCGTCGGCGACTCAATGATATCAGCATTCGACGATCACTCACAGATGAGGTGTATGCAGACGGGCGATCGATTCTCAGTGGGGGACCTGCGATTACTGATGATTACACGCCTCCAGTAACCAGCACTGCGAACAAGGGAGCGTTGTACGAACGTGTCCAGAAAGGGTTGCGTGGACTCGACCAGAAACAAGAAGCGATCGGGATTCAGATTCCACCATTGTGGTTTGAATAATTGATTCGAGCAAAATTATTCGAGATGGCGGATCCAAATGCCAGTACCATGGACGGCTCAGATCAACAATCGTGAACGGACAGTATGAGCGGGCGTGAACACGTCCGCCATGTCGTAGAGTTGCTTGATAAAACAGCACCTGTACAAGAGATTGCGGACCGAGCAGATGTCTCGCGGACGACAGCGGATGATAAACTCCAGCGACTGCAGAATGATGACTGGGTCAGAGAAACGACGATTGATGGGACGAAAGCATACGAGTTGAATCCTGTTCGAATGTTCTTCGATGAGGTGACTGATCTGATCGACGAGTATTCGCGCGACAGATTGGAAAGCCAGCTTACGGAGTTAAAGACGAAACAAGAGGAACTGGCCGCAGAATACAACGTCAGTTCGCTTACTGAGTTGCGGGAGCAACTCGCCGGTGAAGATTTGCCAGTTGCGGAGCTTCGTAAGCGTCGTAATGTCGTCGAAACCTGGGAGGCGATAAACACTGAACTCAGACTCGTGAAGCATGCTCTCCAGTTGTACGATGACGTCGTTGGCCTTTCGTCACCCGAAAGTAAATTAGAACCTGCTACCTCACGTAGAGGTCTGGGGCAATAAAAAGCGAACAATATTCCCTTCCGGTGATTCCTCCTCGAAGACGAGTTCACCACCGAGAGAATCGACACACCATTGCATCACCCAAAGGCCAACACCGGACCCGTGAAAAGTGGTATTTGCCGACACATCCTCTTTGAGCACGTCAGTTTCAACAGCAGGGATACTTGGATTAGTATCGGTGATTTGGATTACCCCCCGACCAGTATCGGTCTCTTTAGCAACCAAAATTTTAACCGTGGAAGTTTTATCATCGCTATGGACGATTGCATTTTCGAGAGCGTGCTTAGTTGCGTAGTGGAGGCCCTTATCAGCGTTCACGAAAACGTCTGACTGGATATCGACTGTCAGGTTAGCGTTTGGATACTCTGATCGAATCTCTGCAACAACATCCTTGACCAGTTTTCTGACTTTTGTGGGCGAACGTTCTGTTGCGCCGGGTTCTGCAATCTCTTCGACCTGTTGAATCGAGTCACTCAACGTTCCAATCTCCATAGCGATGTCCAGGATTGTTTCAACTTCCTCCTCAAGTGTCTCCGCTTCGATTGCACTTTTGAGGCGGTCGGCGTACCCAATGAGTATGTTCGTCTCATTTCGTAGGTTGTGACGGATAACTCGATTAAGAAGGCGTAATCGGCGCTCTCGAGCCTTGTATTCTGTAATATCTTGCACTTCTGCAATAACGCATGGCAGTTCATCGATTGTTGTCTGATTCAGACAAACACGGACCCAGACTAACTCACCAGTAGAGCGCTCGATTTGCCACTCAAATACCTGCTCGTCTCCGTCTGCAGCTGCCTGAATCCGACGGACCGCTTTTTCTTGAGTGAACCGCTTTGTGGAAGCCGTATAGTCTCCAACCCTCATTTCTCGGAGTTCTGCTCGAGTGTAGCCATATAATTGTTCTAACTGTTTATTCACATCAAGGATTTTACCATCTTCAGGGTCATGTAAGGTTATTGCAATATGTGTGTCATCGAAAGATTTTGGCAGTGAGATATTTTCCAAATCAGCCATACCAAACTAAAGTAAGTAAACTTATATAAACAGATCTTCTGGGGAAACGGTTGCCTATTGGTTCTCGACACACATATACACACATTCACTTTTAGGCCCAAGACAACACCCTTAAGATATGAAAAATAGATACATCGCGTACCAGAAAAACTCATGCAAAACGAAGATGCACCATCTCATGGTGATCGAACGCTAATTGAGCACTTTCCAAATGGGGTGTTAGTACTGTTCGATTCTGATCTTCACTATCGTATTGTTGGTCCCGAAACACTGCCGTTCTCACAACAGAAAGCAGCAGAGATGGTCGGCAAACACGTTGACGATATTTTCCCAGATGAAACGGTTGCCGTACTTGAACCGAATCTCCGTGCGACAATTGCAGGGGGGACTCGGTCGTTTGATATTGAGTATCAGGATCGAATCCATCATATTGAGACGAGATCGGTACGTGTTGGCAATGAGCCATATGGGATTTTAGTTACGCAAGATGTTACTGAAGTTCGTCAGACAGCAGCGGCACTCGTCACCAAAAATGAGCGTCTTGATCAGTTTGCGAGTATGGTTTCTCACGATCTTCAGAACCCCTTAGCAATTGCAGTCGGTGAACTCGAGCAGTATCGCGAGACGGGCGAAGACATCCATTTGGATGGAATCGAGGACGCGTTGGTCCGAGTCGAGGATCTCATTGTAGATCTCACCGCACTCGCACAAACCAATTCCTCGTCAGAGACACGCAAGTCAGTCTCACTACCTGCGGTTGCACGAGAGGCATGGGAATACATCGATATACGGTCAGCATCCCTTGAAACAGAAGATTGCACGATCCAAGGTGATAGGAGTCAACTCCAGGCACTTTTTGAAAATCTGTTTCGAAACGCAGTCGGCCATGGTGGAGCGGATGTAACTGTTCGAGTCGGACCCATTGGTAGTGGATTCTACGTTGAAGATACTGGAAAAGGAATTCCACAAGCGAAACGAGAACAAGTATTTGAACATGGATTTACAACAGGATATAGTGGGAACGGAGTTGGGTTGACGATTGTAAACCGGATTGCCACCGACCATGAATTTGAAGCCACACTTATGGAATCGCAAGAGGGTGGTGCTCGCTTCGAATTTCAGTGAGCGACACGTTGGAAGTCACAGCAATTTGACTACCAATCTAATTCAAGACGACGGTGTTCAGATACGGATTGAAAAGTGAGCCGTAGCGTTTTTTGAGTGTTTATGCCAGAAAGCGCTAGCCTCAGCGGTAATATCGACCAGATCGACTTAGGATGTATTGAACGCGAAGCGACACCACGATTGCTGATGAAGCTTAGTATTCAATTGCACTTTGCTGGATTATCGCTTTCGAATACTGTTTTTATTCTCGAGACATTTGGTGTCGAACGGGCTCGTTCTACTGTTTATAATTGGGTTCACAAGGCCGATTTACAGCCTGAATCCGGTCGATGTCCAGATTACGTTGCGATTGACGAGACTGTGATCCAACTGAATAATGAGCAGTATTGACTGTACGCTGCAGTTAGCCCTGAGACAAACGAATTGGTCCATACAACGCTTGAACCGACAACAACGAAGGTTATCGCTCATTCGTTTCTTATAGAACTCTCCGAGAAACACGACGTCTCCGATGCCGTGTTTCTCGTCAATGGATCGCACTCGTTGCAAGATACATGTCAGCGTCACGGCTTCGATTTTAGAGACGAGAAATATGGAAATCGGAACGCTGTTGAACGTATCTTTCGAGAGATAAAACGACAAACACTCAGTTTATCAAACTTTTCAGCAATGCGGAAGCAGAAACTGCCGACGACCGGTTCAGATCGTTCAGCTTCGCATGGAATCAGCTTGTCTGAACACTCCCCTTCTGAACGCAGCCACTGACTCATACTGCCGGACATGTAAATCCGGTCGTATGCGTGCGGCCGTTCCACGCTGGAACGGTCGTGAATTCGTGACCAGCTTCGGATTGACTTCTGTTCGGTAGTATCACTACCGGTGAGTGATGGCTATCGACTCGAGTGACAATCAAATAGCGATTATGCCTGCGGATTTTCGTTCAAAAAAGAACGGCAAGATTGCAGGGCATCTTCCGATGGCGGCCTCCCAACCGCCTCTTTTCGTGGTGGTATCAACGAGGTGAATCCGCCACTCTCACCGATTACTCGTCTTCGTCGTCTAAGCCGTCGTCGTCTTCGTCGTCATCATCGTCCAGCCCATCGTCATCATCCTCATCATCGTTATCGTCGTCGATGTCATCATCTTCATCGTCGCCCGCGTCGATATCGTCATCTTCGCCTTCGTCATCATCGTCTAGCCCATCATCGTCGGCATCGTCTAGTTCGTCGTCGTCTCCGTCGCCGTTCAGGTCGTCGTCGTCCATCCCGTCATCGTCACCGATTCCGTTACCTTCGTCGACCGACTCTTCGTCATCGTCATCCATACAGCCTGCGAGCGCGGCAACCGCACCGACGCCGAGTACCTTCGTGAATCGCCGTCTGTTGAGGGTTGGTGCTTTCATAGCGTGCGTTTAGGCCGATGACGAATTGCTAAATAAGGCTGAGAGTTCGTTGCAGTGAATTATCTCGATTAACTCGAATTGCAATGTTTGCAGTGAGAGCAATTGTGTCGTTGCATTTCCGACATGTATTTTTCGTTTTGCTACTTTCGTTCTATAGGCTTGCTACCACGCCGGCAAAGTTCTCAACTGTCGATTTGGTCCTTTAGCACCCGTATAAATGCCGAAGCAGACCAGATTCCGTTTTCCACTGAGGCTGTCCTTGAGTCTCTCTTATCAGCCACAGCAGGCATCGTCATCGCCGTCTGAACGACACACGGCACTCTGCTTGTGCTGGGTAGCTGTTCCAGTTGCACTGTGGCGCTCCTCGAGTCAGACAAATTCCCCGCTACAGCGTCGCTGACTGGTTTAACTGCTTGATAATGAAGTATGGTGGAGTCAACGCAGGCGATAACGTACCAGTCGTGTTTCGACTGCTGTCGCTGCCGATCAGTTTCGGTTGCGACTGACTACCCCAGTGTTGCGATCAATACTACGACCGATGACTCACCCACACAGCAACGATACCGGTGTCCCGATGACGAGTACTACGACCGACTCGAGCAACCTGGAGACGTTGCTCATTGGCATTGATGCGGGCTGTTTGCCGATTTTCGAACGGTTGTTTGAGGAGGACCGCATTCCGACGATTGAACGGCTCTGTACGGACGGGGTCGCTGCGCCTCTCGAGTCCCAGATTCCACCGTGGACACCAAGTGCCTGGCCGTCGATCTATACTGGCGTCAATCCCGGTAAACACGGCTCGATTGGCTTCGTCGGGTACGATGGCTACGATTGGCACGTAACGAGCAACGACGACGTCCACGAACACCCGCTGTGGACGCTGCTCGATCATCACGACCGCTCGAGTGTCGTCGTTAATGCGCCAGTCACACACCCGCCCGACGAGTTCGATGGCGCGGTGATTCCCGGGTTTCTCGGCCCCGAAGACCCACCCTGTCATCCGGCGGGACTCTTAGAGGACGTTCGCGACGGGATCGGCGAGTACCGCGTGTACCCGAGCTACACGCGCGATGACGACTCGCTCTCGGAGGCAGAAAAAATCGAGGAGTACTGTACGCTGGTCGGTATGCGCGGTTCGGCATTTCGCTACCTTGTCAACGAGTACGAGCCGGACTTCGGGTTCGTCCAGTTCCAGAAGACAGACACCGTCTTCCACGAGTTCGATGGCGACGAAGCGCACGTCGACCGCGTCTACGAGGCAACGGACGAGCAGATCGCAGAGATCCTCGAGCACTGCGATCCGGAGCGGGTGTTTCTCGTCAGCGATCACGGAATGGGTCCCTACGAGGGCTCAGAGTTTCGAATCAACGAGTTCCTCCGTGATGCTGGGTATCTCGAGACGACAACTGGCGGGAAGGGAATGCCCTCGTGGACGCCGATGCGCAGGCAGCTTCGTGAGGGAGAAGACTGTGACACGTGGGAGCCCGGACTCACAGCGCGGACGTTGTCGGTCGCTGCTCGGTTCGGGCTCACGGCTAGTCGTATCCGGGCGGGTCTCGAGCGGGTTGGTCTCGCCGAGTTCGCCATCGACCATGCACCGGGCGGTGTCTCTCGAACGGCGAACGAACAGGTCGATTTCGCCAACTCTGTGGCGTACGTCCGCGCCCGAACTGAACTCGGCGTTCGGATCAATCTCGAGGGGCGAGATCCTGACGGTGTCGTGTCGCCCGATTCGTACGAACAGGTTCGTGAGGAACTCATTCGAGAACTTCAGACTGTCGAGACGCCCGATGGGGAGCCGTTCTTCGAGACCGTCGCACCGAGCGAGCGGTACTTCCACGGCCCGAACCACGAGGAGGCGGTCGATATCGTCACGATTCCGTCCGGCTTCGATCATATGATTACCGAGCAACTCGGTAGCGGGGAGGACGGCTACTTCGACCCCGCTGAACCCTGGAATCACAAACTCGAGGGCGTCTTCGCAGCCACAGGGGCGGGCATCGATTCGGATGCAGCGATTGACAGCGCACACATCTTCGACGTTGCACCGACGATCATGGCCGCGATGGGCCTACCCTACAGTGACCGGATGGATGGCAGCGTCGTCCCAGTGCTGGACTCGACTGACGCAGTCGAATCGAGTCGCTACCCGTCCTACGAGGACGACGAAACCAGCCGAGCTGAGCCTGATGCTGACGTCACTGAACGGCTGGCCGATCTTGGCTACATGGAGTGACAACTTCACACTGCTCTTGCTCTGTTTGAGCGGCTGAAACCGTCTTACACGGGGGATAAGTATGGGTTGTCCTGGTGAGTCTTGCAACACCGATCGCTCGATGGGATTCATTGCAGACGTCCGTCTGACTCACGATGAGCTTCCGCTGGTCCCGACCATGAAGCGCCAGCCCGATCTCACGCTGAGACGTGAGTACGAGACGACCTCCAACGGCACCCAGATGCAGTTCGTTTCCGTGTTCGGTGACGAGACAGACGCCCTCGAGGAGGTTCTGGCAGACGATGCGACCATTTCTGCGGCAACGAAGGTCGCCACGTTTGGACAGCGGTCGATCTACCGGCTGACCATTGACACCCATCTCGAGATTGTCCCGGGCCAGTGTAGCGAGTGTGGGATATTCGTCTTTACTGCGACGAGTACCAACGCTGCGTGGAGTGTTCGACTGTACCTTCCTGACAGAGAGTCGTTGGCGGCGATTCGACACTGGTACCGCGACCATGGCGTCTCGTTCCGGGTGACAAAGCTGTGTGAGTCTGGTGCCACCGACGAGGGCACGTACTTCTTGACCGATAACCAGCGTGAGATTCTCCTGCTGGCATACGAAGCTGGCTACTTCGATGTGCCGCGGGATATCACTCAGGATGACCTGGCTGAGCGACTCGACGTGACCGATTCAGCCGTCTCCCAGCAACTTCGGCGAGCGATCTCGATGCTGATCGCAGCCACACTCGAGAACGACCGAACTGCCGGCACAACTATCTAATCTGTGATGATAATTGCCACTATCCTCTCGAGGTGTCCGCTTGTTACTACCCTGGTGACTTATACTGTCGATAAACGGCTTCAAAGAGCCTAAGAGTCGAACTTCGAAATTTCCTTGCTCGCTACTGTTGGTCACAGTGAAACCGTTTTAGTCGGTGGGGAAATCATACTTCTCAGCTCGGGGGAACGATTAGTACTTAAAAACTTGCTATCCGAACCCCTAGTTACTCGGCCACCTCGTTGCTTCACTAGAAGTGACTATCAATGACGGAACGAAGCGGGATGCGAGATGCGGAGCCGGGGGATGAGGCGCGGGGGCGACCGACGACCGATTCTCACGCTACCACGATGTCGAACCGATCTCGGCGGACGTTTTTGCGAGGGGTCGCCGTAACGGGGGCAACGACACTCGGCGTGCTCTCGAGTGCAAGTTCACCAGCAGCAGCGTTTCACGAGAACTACGACACTGTCGTCGATGTCGTCGAAGCCGGAGCGGACAACACCGGTGGGAAATCGATTACGCCGGTACTCGAGGACCTGCGGGCGGATAATACGGCGTTCGTCTTTCCTGAGGGGCGGTACTATATGGACTCACAGTTCCGATTTACCGGATTCGAGAACATCGGTTTCTTCGGACGCGACGCGACGATTGTCCCCGCGCCGTACCACGAGTTCGATGGGCCACGGTTCCGCCTGTTCCGACTCGGCGTCTCGTACAACCCTGGTCAGCGCCTCCAGTTCGAGGGGTTCGACGTCGATCAGACGGCGGCCGAGACTGGTATCCGCGTAATCGAGACGACGATTTCACAGGAGTTGCAGGTACGCGATATTACAATCGACGGCGAACACGACAGCGGAACGTGGGGTCCGGGCATGTTCGCGATCAGCGATCCGAACGGTCAGGGCGTCGTCGAACGTTTCCGTGCGCCTGATGGCGGTCGCCATGCCGACGACACGCCGAACGCGGGGAATCTGTGGCGCGGCCCAATCGGTATCGAGGCAAACACGAACGTCGGCCACCTCGAGTTCAGAGACTGCGAACTCGGCGGCTTTCCGGATAACGGTCTGTACGCGGTCAACGAGGAGGGTACGGTCATCGTCGACGGCGGCCGATTTGCAAACAGCAACGGCGCGAACGTCCGCCTCGGTGGGCAGGGCAGCGTCATCCGAGATGCCACTGTCGCTGTTGACCGAACGCGGTCGTACGACAACAGCCAGCGGGGCATCCGCCTCGAGAACGGTGACAACCTCGAGATTTCCGACGTTGATATCTCGATCTCGGCGCCACAGCCGACCAGCCACGCGATTGCGGTGATGAACACCTGTAGTCGGTCGCGAGTCGAGGGGACCTCACTCGAACTCCGTGGTGACGATGTCAATCACGGAATCGTCGTCTCGCCTCGCGCCGGATTCTCCCATATCGTCGACTGTGATATCGTCCACGAAACGGCGGGTGGCTACCCGCTGTGGATTCGAGAGACGAGCAAACAGGATCGCGTGCTCGTCGAACTCACCAATATCTCCGGCGAGGCGGGTGTGACCAGCGCTGGATTGCGTGACGGTATCCGCTGTGGCCGGGATAACTGCCGGTTCAGTCACGTCCGCGTCGACCAGCCAGGTCGAAACGGTGTCGACCGCAATGGCCTCGTTATCACCGGCGATGACGCCACAATCTACAGAGGCGAGTTCCACGCGAGTCAGTACCCGTACGTCGATCAGGGCAACGGCAACCACATTCGAAACTCGGCGGCTGAATCACACACTGCTGGACTCGAGGGCATCCGACTCTACCCCGGTATCGACGGCCCCGAACTCCGGGTGAATCACATCGTCAACGGTATCGACGACCTCGGCGCGACCGATGTTGTAACGTGGCGAAACACACTCGCCTAGGCGAAACCCAGCATTCCCGTCACTCGAGCGTCTCGGTCGCCCCAATCGCTTCGCGGAAGGTCACGACCTCGAGGTCGCGTTCGTCGACCCACTCGAGGGTTTCACGGATTCGCTCTGCGGTCACGTCGTCTTTGAACGTGTGGGCGCCAAGTATGCCGAGGGCCTCTTGCTCGGCGACCTGATCGAGTTCTGCTTGCACCTCCTCGCGGGTCGTAAACTCGATGAAGTAGTCACGGTTGGTTCCGAACGGATCGAACGCTTCGGGATCGTTGTGCATCGATCCCGGGTGAACGTTCGAAATCCCGTCGTAGTACTCTCGAGCGATATCGACCGTCCGCTCGTCGACGATGTCGTACGGTGCCAGCAGGGTGTCGATGTCGAACCCAAGCCCCTCGAGGTCCTGTTTTGACTCCTCGAGGAACTCGTGCATGAGGTCGTCTGGATAGCGTTCGACTGTCTCATCGGCATCGAAGGACACGCCGACTGGCTCGTCGAACTCGAGGAAGCCACCGATATCGTCGGTGTCCGAGTCGACAACAGTCCGGCGCACGCTCTCGTTGCCGTCCGTGATTTCGATCTCGTAGCCGTGGTGAAAGCCGTGATTGCGCTGCTCGGGATAGATCCGCGTCTCGTCCGGCTCGACGTCTTCGACGAGGTCGAACGCACCGAGTGCGGTGTGGGCGGTCGTGTGCGACGCGATTTCCCAGCCCGCATCGGCGAGTTCCTCCAGGTGGTTGAGGGCCATCCAGTCGGTGCCGTTATAGTCTTCACGGCCGACCCACTCCGAGACGATTCCGGCAGTCGCAGGGGCGTCGAACTCCTGATGGACCGGAAACGCCTGCTCGTAGTCCTCGATTGGCCCATCGTCGTAGACGAACACGACAGCCCCGCCGTCAATGCTCGGGACGTCGTCCGTATTCTCACTCTCGTCCTCGCCGCTTTCAGCTCCGTTCGCAGTGTCGTCTTGGCCCGTCTCAGTCTCGGCGCCGCCGTCTGCGTCACTATCTCGAGACTCCGACTCCTCGCTCGAGTCGCCGTTCCCGTCGCGTTCGGTCCAGCGACTGACACAGCCGGCCGTCAGTCCGAGCATACCCACGCCGGTCGCCTCAATGAGTCGCCGACGCGTCGATTGCTGATCCATCTTCGCACTACTGTCGGCCCGTCGACTCTATACTTATATTTCCGTTAATGACTGGGAGAGCGATTCTCCGTACCGTCTTGCGGTTTTGCGAACGAAACCAGCCTGTCCTGCTGTGGGTACGTTCGTGGGTGCTGGATACGCTCGAAGCGATGATGCTGCCTCGAGACTGAGTGGCCTGGTTGATCTCCACCGTCGAAGGCAGTCGCTGTGGCGTTTAACACGGCTATAATAAGGTCTCGAGAGCGACACGCCACTGCTATTGTGGTCTCTCTCTGCGCTCATCGCTGTCCGCCCGGCACCGTGACTTGCCACGTTTCGAACGGGGGTGACCCGCGGCCGTGGCGATGAACAGGAGCCTCGCGAGTGGCATCTTCTCGGTCGTCAGCGCGAAGATCGTCGTCTTGATCGTCACTGCCGTCTCGACGCCGCTTCTGTACCGATTCCTCGGCGCGTCGGCCTATGGTGACTACGCGGTCTTGCTCTCGGTGTTCGCCATCTACATGATCTTCGTGAGCTCTGGCATCACCGACGGCGTCCGGAAGTATCTCGCCGAGGACCGCTCCGTCGCCAACTGGCAGGAACACGTCGTCGGCTTCTACCTGCGGCTGGCGATCTGGCTCGCCGCAATCGGCATTCTCGTCATGGTTGCTGCGACCGAGTTCGGCTACGTTTCGGTCGCGTTCGGTGAGGAGCGAGCAGTGTACTTCTACATCCTCGCGATCCTCGTCGTGACGGCCCAGTTTCGCGACTATGCGCGAAAGACGCTCATGGGATTCGGCCTCGAGCGCTACTCCGAACCGCTGAAAATCCTCGATAAGGTCGGCTTCGTCGTCGTCGCGATTCCGCTTACCTACGTCGGCTTCGGTGTCGTCGGCGCGCTGCTCGGCCACATCGTCGCCAGTGCGCTCGTCGCGGTCGTCGGATTGGCGCTCGTCCACAGTCGAATCTCGCTGCTGTCGGTGTTTTCGACGCCGACCGAGCGGTTCCCACGAACGCAGATGCTTACGTTCAACTCGATGAGTATCGTCCTCGTGTTCTTGCTGATGTCGCTGTACCACGTCGACATTCTGATGCTCCAGCAGTTCCGCGAGAGTTCGGACGTTGGGAACTACCGGGCCGCCCTCCAGATCGCCGAGTTCCTCTGGTTCGTCCCGCTGGCGCTACAGACGGTGTTTGTCCACTCCACGTCCGAACTGTGGTCCCGAAATCGCACCCGGGAGATCACGGACCTCGCCTCCCGAACGACGCGGTATACGTTTCTGCTGACCGGCGTAATGGCAGTTGGCCTCGCAGCGCTCGCTGACGTTGCGATTCCGCTTTACTTCGGTGCCGAGGCTGAGCCGGCTATCGACCCGCTGTTGTTACTCCTCCCCGGCGCGCTTGGGTTCGCCCTCGCCAGGCCGGTTCTGGCTGTCTCACAGGGGAACGGAACCCTTCGCTATCCCGTCGCCGCCACCGGCGTCGCGGCCGGCGTCAACGTCGTCCTCAACGTCCTGCTGATCCCGTCCTACGGCATGCACGGCGCGGCCATCGCGACCAGTATCGGCTACGGTTCGATGTTCGTCCTCCACTGCTGGAGCGCTCGTCAAGTCGGCTTCGACCCGCTCGCAGACGCACGCCTGGCTCGAGCGACGCTGGCGACGATCCTCACCGCCGTGCCGATCTTCGCGCTTACTGCCACGATTTCGAACCCGTGGCTCGCCCTCCTCGTCGTCCCACCGGTCGGCTTCGTCCTCTACCTCGGGTTTGCCTTGCTGGTCGGCGCACTCGACCTGACCGAACCGCTCGAGATCCTCTCGGCGTTTCCGGATCCAGTCGGCTCGAGTGCCAGTACACTGCAGACTCGACTTGCGGGCCTCGAGAGTGGCCCCCCGCGAAACTGGTTCCAACTCCTGCTTGTCGGCGCTGGGCTGTCTTTGTTCGCGTCGGGGCTCGCCGTGGGGGTTCTGGGGATCGACGCTCCGGTCGTGTTGCCCTGAGCCAGGCATCCGCAGTCTTATTGGAGAACTCTCGAGTAGTCACTGGTGCCAGCGAGCATAGGCTTGCCGTCGCACCCGCGTGCACCTTACGCTCTCAGTACGTTTGTGGCGGCCGCTCGAGAATCTCGAAAATCTCGCTCGCACGAAACTCGCGATTGCGCTCGTTCCCCGTAGTCTCCTCGAGGACGTCGTTGTGCTCGAGTGCATCGTGGCAGCGGGTCTGGTTTGTAACACGGCGGCTGGTCATCTGAGACGAGTCAACCCGGCGAATCGGTCGGTAAAATCTGGCGTTCCGTTCGTAACTACTGCCATGCTCGACCCCTCCATAGTTACATTTACCACCGAA
Source organism: Natronolimnobius baerhuensis (assembly GCF_002177135.1). Classification (NCBI taxonomy): domain Archaea; kingdom Methanobacteriati; phylum Methanobacteriota; class Halobacteria; order Halobacteriales; family Natrialbaceae; genus Natronolimnobius; species Natronolimnobius baerhuensis. The sequence goes on along the minus strand of NZ_MWPH01000002.1, from coordinate 13,363 downwards.
AATCTAACTAATCAGGCGATCAACCAGGGCCAATTAATACTGACCAAGGATTTCGATCCTTGATCGCGAGTGGAGGTCACGTCCTGTTTCCGGGTTCAATAGCGCGGTAGGCGTGTTTCCTCGAGGGTTAGTGACAATCAATACTATTGTAGCCACTGAACGTCAGTGCGCACCTGATCGCCAGACGGATCGGCGATCAGTGCGTGTTTCCGGTTTCGGAATCAGCCACAGGACACGACTATCGCACTTGCATCTCGAGGTGTTCGTGTTCGCCCATATCGAACACCATCGCGAACAGGAGGAAGGCGGCGCTGGCGACGAACAGCAGCAGGATGCTCGAGCCCGAAACGCCGATACCAACGCTCAAAAGCGCCGTAATCATCGTCAGTCCTGTCGCGACGGCTCCGGCCGCGCCCAGTCCCGCGCCGATGAGGTAGAACAGGGCGAGCGGATGGAAATCGAGCACGAGGTGTTTCGTTTTGAGTCGCCAGAGGAAGTTCCGAAGCAGCATGGTCGATACTTTCGGGATGTACTCCGAGTACTGGATGCTCGATTCTTCGTCGCCGTAGACGGCCGGCATCGCCACGTCTGCGACGCGCATCTCGTGGACGTTCAACGTCACGAGCAGGTCGTTACAGTAGCCGTAGTACTCGTAGAGTTCCTCGACGTTGATCGCCTCGAGTGCGTCGCCCGAGATGGCGGTGTACCCGTTCTGGGGGTCCATCGTTTTCCAGTAGCCCGAGGCGGTCTTCGTCAGGAACGTCAAGATCGTGTTGCCGACGAACCGAAAGCGAGGCATGGCTGCCCGATACTCCGCCGAGAGCAGTCGATTCCCTTTCGCGTAGTCGGCTTCTCCCTCAGCGAGCGGATCGAGCAGTCGAGGCATATGGGAGAGATCCATCTGCCCGTCTGCATCGACGGTAACCGTTGCGTCGATATCCTCCTCGAGCGCTGCCAGATACCCGGTTTTGATCGCCCCGCCAGCGCCGAGATTCTCGCGGTGTTGAATCGGAACAACGCGCCCAATTGGCTCGCCGACCGATGCTCGTCTTGCGAGCGCGGAGGTCCCGCCATCAGCGACGAGTCGGTCGGTATCCTCGCGACTCGTGCTGGAATCGCCGCTCGCATCGCTGTGTGTGTCCTCGCGAGCGGCCTCGAGAATCTCCTCCCAGGTGCCGTCGCTCGAGCGGTCGTCGATCACGTAGAGGCGGTCGACGAAGGCGGGCATCTCGCAGATCACGTCGCCGACGAACCCCTCCTCGTTGTACGCGGGAATTACGACGCCCACGGAGAGACCGCGATACATCAGCGTTCACCTCGAGTCGACTGCAGTTCCGACGCCGTGATGACCTCGAGATCGAGGCCGTCGATGTACTCGAGTAAGTCGACGAAGGCGTCCTCGCTCATGCCGTCCTCGCCGACTTCCTCGAAATGCAAGACGGCGAGTTGGCCGTAGTCCGCAGCGTGCTCGAGATACGTTCGCGTCGTCTCGCCGGCATCGGCAGCAAACACGCCCACGTTGTGTGGATCCGTCAGCGGCAATGCGTTCGGCGCGCCGCCGTAGCGAAACGCCTGCTCGTGGGTGTCTCTGACGAGATCAATCGTGGTTGGCCCGAGCACGTTTCGGGGCGTGACAAAGTGGTTCGTTCCGTCCGAGAACCCACGATTCTCGAGGTAGGCGTTCGTCCGCTCGAGTGCGCCTTCCTGCTGTTCGGGGGTAAAGTCGGGAAGCGACTGCGCGCCGGTTCGGGGCCGGGCGGCCACGTCCCAGCCAGCGTCGACGAGCGCATCGAGCTGGGTGATCGTGAGTCGTCCCTCGGTCCCGACGGCCTCAGGGATGACCGCCTCGACGCCCGCGAACTCGTAGGCCGCCATGTGTGAGAGCGCGACCTCGTGGTGGCTCTCGAGGGTGCCGTCGAACAGCAGCATGACAGCGCCCGTCTCCGGTCGGTCGGCTGCTCGAAGGTCGTCGAGGCGACACTCGATGGCTCCCGTAGTGTCGCCACGACGGCGAGCACTCAGGCGGAGTTCACGGACGTCACTGAGATCGGGCTCGCCCTCGACCTGCGTGGTCCCGAAGTCGACGCGCACCCAGCGGTCGGTCGGGCCGACGAGCGTCCGTTCCATGGTGTGGACGGCTCGTGAATTCGGGGCGAACAACTCGAGCGTGAGATGGAGTTGCTCGCGCCCGCTGAACGATACCGCTAGCGAGAGATTCGACTCGGAGAGATCGATCCCCGCCGAGAACGTCCGATAGATCGTTGCGTATTCGGTGTCGTCACCAGCTGTGAGTTGGGCCGATTGCGTTCCAGCGTACGGCTCGTCCGTCGCGGCCTCGAGTGTACCCGCGTCGATCATCGACACCCAGCCGTCGAGATCCTCGAACGAGTCTATCGCCTCGCCGGGCAGGCCGACCGTTGCGTCGGTGCCGGTCGGCTCCTCGTCGGTGTCGTCTGTTTCCGACTCCGGTGTCGGACCGTCAGGCGGTGACTCCTCGTCATCGTCTGTGTCGCCCCACTCGGGAACGCTCGAGAGACAGCCCGCAAGGCCGAGCGTTCCGGCCGTTGCAATTGACGTCACGACTGTTCGTCGGCTTCGATGCGTCATTACTCGAGGCGACGACTCAGTTCCTCTTTCTTATAGAGCCATTAGCGGCGCTCTCGCGACCGACGACTCCCATGCGTGGCTCTCGAGTGCACCAGTGAAAGCAAGACCTGTCGAGGCGGCTCCGATACCGGCTCGAAACGTGGTTTATCCACGCGATAATAATCCCCCTCGAGCAGCAACCTCCGGGAAATGACTCGCGTTAGCGTCGTGATTCCGACGTACAACAGAGCGCCAACGCTTCCACGGGCGATTGAAAGCGCACTTGCACAGACCATCGACGACCTCGAGATTCTGGTCGTCGACGACGGCTCGACCGACGACACTGCCTCGGTGCTTGCGACCTACCAGGATATCGACTCGCGGGTTCGGCCGGTCGTCCACGCAACCAATCAGGGAGCAAACGTCGCCCGAAACACGGGCATCGAACACGCCCGCGGCGAGTATCTCGCTTTTCTCGATTCGGACGACGAGTGGCAGCCCGAGAAACTCGAGCGTCAACTCGCCGCCCTCGAGGACCGCTCGGACGAGTGGATCGGCGTCTACTGCGATGCGGGCTTCGAACTCTCTGGTGCGAGCGGGCGCGTCCAGCGTGTCGCTGCGTCCGCCCTTTCGAACGCGGATACCGAACCGACCAGAGAGGGCGGCGAGGAACTCATCGGCGAAATCCTCGCGGACAACGTCCAGCCCGGTGCCGGGTCGACGCTGCTCGTCGAGACGGCCGTCGCACGGGAAGTCGGCGGGTTCGACGAAGCGCTCGAGCGGTTCCAGGACCCGGAGTTCTGTCTGCGCGTCCTCGAGCACGGCAACCTCGCCTACGTCGACTCGGAACTGGTCCAGCGCGAACCGACCGGCCACCCACCGGCAGCCGTCATCGAACAGGCGAGCGAGCAGTACCTCTCGGCGTATGCGGCTGCCGTCGACCGGTTCGAGGCGGAGGGCTACGACATCCGGGCCACTCACCACCTCATTCTTGCAAAGCGGTTCCTCGCTGAGGGACACCCACTCAAAGCCGCATGGCACTTGCGAGCGGCATCGGTGTCTGCACGCCACGTCCCCGGACTCTGCTGGAGCGCTGGCGCTGGCATCCGGCGGCGACCGGCAGCGATGCTACTGCCGTTCGTCGTTCTCGTCGTTGCGACTGTTGTGGGTGTCGGGGCACTCTCGAGTCGCCTCCGAGCAACTGTGTAGCGGCCGTCGCCTACTCATTAGGGTCGGCGTCCACGCTGTCAACGACTGCCGTCCCGGATGGGTATGCAGTGGGCTGTTGAGGCGAATGCCATGGGGCTTGACCTCGAGGCGGTTCACGAAGACGGTGCTCGATCACTCTAGAGAAAATACTTACCAATCCTTCAATATACGTCGATATGGAGCGCAGGGACGTCCTTGGAACAACGTGCTCGTTCGTCGTAGCCGCTGTTGCAGGCTGTCTCTCTGACCAGGACGAAATCGGCATGAGCGACAGCGTTCCTACCGAGATCTCGAACTGGGAAGCGACTCGAGATCTCGCTCAGGATGCAGTGCCAGCCTCAGATGAATCCCCGCGCATCACAGTCGATGGTGACTCGACAGTCGTGGTCGAAGGATACGTTAGTTATCCCTCTGGAAATTGTGACGAACTCGTAATTTCCCCAGATCGAACGGAGTACGACCCGGAAGATGGCTCGCTCTCCGTGTGGGTAGGCTACATCCGTGACCAGGTACCAGGCGAAGGCTGTGCGGTACCCGAGTCCTCCACCCCATATCAGGTACGCGTTAGCTTCGACGACGGGTTGCCCGACACCGTTACGGCCGTTGAATATGGGAGTCACGGGGAGAAGGAAGCAACGAAGCCGTAGGTTGTACTTGATGAAGGCAGTAATAGTGACTCGTCACGAGCGAGGCACATCGAATACTCTATTGCACGCGAACAACAGGTATGCGTATGGGTTCAACACTCGTTTTGGCCTTGCTGGCAGGGATCTTCGTCGGGGCCCTGTTCAGTGTGATACAAATACCCATCCCGGCCCCACCAAGTCTCCCCGGTGTCCTCGGAATCATCGGAATCTTTCTGGGATATAAGGGAATCGAATGGGTAGGCGTGAAGATCGATTTGTTCGCGATGCTTTCGGTCGTTTTCTGACTTCGCTTCGCTCAAACCGTGTAACTGGAAAGAGAGACAAACCCAATGAGTGCTGTTTCCAGGGATACCGTTTGATACTCGACTTGTAGTGTACAGTAGATTCACGAGAGTAAGTCAATACAGTGACTTTCAAGCGTTGAAAGGGCCTGAAAACACCTGCTCGAGGTCGTCCAAGTCGACCAGCAACCAGCGCTCGTCGAGTTCCGAAGCGAGGCCATCGACGAAGCCGCTTTTCGAAAACAGGACAAACTGCTCGGATCGATCTTTCGGCCCCCAGCGAACGTTTGTAGCCTTTTTTCGAAGGTCATCAACGAGCCCGTAGCCAACCGGATCAGTGGTCCATTTGCATTCGGCGAGGAGTACCCGGTCGTCGTTGGGTGCGAGTCCGACGATATCGATCTCGTCTTCTCCGTACCACCATCGACCGACCTCGGAGTACGGCTCCAGTTCACCTCGTCTGATGAGTTCCCAGACAGCCTCGTTGCAAATATCCTCGAACGTTGTCGCAACGTGTGTTGGTAAATCTGGCTCAATTGTCCCCTCAAAAACGATAGACGGCGCTTCTTCGATACTCGAGCGATTTGGCTCGACGTAGCGGTACCAGAATCGGAGAAATTCATCGGCAACTCGGTACCGGGAGCGCTTGGACTTTTTTCTGGTTGCTGTGACCGGAACCTCACGCTCGAGGAGCCGAAGGCGACGAAGCGTCTGGAGATACTTCGAAAGCGGCCCGGAATCGATGCCAGTTGCTCCTGATATTTCGTTTGGTGTTGTCTGCCCGAGTGCCACCGCCTCGAGGATACTCAGGTAGCGGGCAGGATTCCGAAGCTCGGTTCGAAGTAGAAATTCCGGCTCGTTGTACAGCACTGCTGTCGGCGAAAGGATGTGTGTCTGGATATTCTCGGCTAGTGAGTCGTCGTAGTCGAAGAGCGTGAGGTACATCGGTGTCCCCCCGGTGATGGAGTACGACCGGATCGCATCCCCGATATCGCCGGCGATCACGTCGTACGCTTGTTGAAACGAAAACGGCTGGAGATCGATCTGGCCAGTTCGACGACCGTACAGCGGGCTTTCGTGGCCGAGTACTTCAGATTCCATCGTACTCACACTCGAGCCACACAAGACGAGCATTGACGCAGTGTTCTGAAGTTGCTCGTCGACGAATGCTTGGACGTAGGACGGGAGTGAGTCGTTTTCGTCGACTAAGTACGGGAATTCGTCAATGACAACGACTCGATTCTCTGTCTCGAGTTTCTCACCGAGATACTCGAATGCGTCGTCCCAGCCGTCAATTCTGGGAATACGCTCATCGAACGCGTCGGCGACCTGTTCTACGAACTTTTCACGTTGACGACCTTCTGCCTCCTGCGCAGCAAGATAATACAGATGGGGTCGATCAGCACAGAACGCTTTCAGAAGCGCAGTCTTTCCGACGCGTCGGCGTCCGTACACCACGTAAAAAGCATGACCGGAGGATGAATATGCCGTCTCGAGCGACGCGAGTTCGTCCTCCCGATCATAGAAGGTCATACGTTGGATAATGATTATCGCGATAATGACTTGGGTGTTTTGGTCCAGTGGACCGTTTGGCGGAGAAGATATCAGAAAGCCACTTCTGAACGTGGCTCGAGATGCCCCTCTTAGCCCAGGATGTACCGGAGCTTAGGGAACCGCTCGAGGAGCGGTTGTCCGCCGACGGTGAGCTGTTCGATGTAGCGGTCGAGGCCGACGATCCGACCGGCGGCGAACGCGCCCAGCGCCAGGAACAGGATGGCGTAGATCAGCGTCGAGTCGAACAGTGCGAGCCACTGTCCTTCCCAGCCGCCGAGGTAGAACATCGCCATCTGCATCGCGCCGCCGAGGGCAGCCAGACGGACGAACGCGCCGGCGATTAGCGCAACGCCGATCAGCACCTGGGTGGCCGGCACGACGACGTTGATGACCTCGAGGAGGGCGGCATTACCGGCCATTGCGGCGAAGAGGCCACTAACGGGGCTGGCTGGGTCGACGCCGTGGATCAAGAAGCCGCTGGCGTCGAACGCTTCGCCGCTGACGACCGCGAGCTTGCCAAGGCCTGCGAACAGAATCATGCCGCCCATCACGAATCGGAGGGCGACGACGAACCATGCAGTCAGCGCGTGAGGGTGTCCTTCGAGTGTAATTCCTGCATATCGGCTTTCGAGTTTGTTTTGCGTTGTTGTGGACATCGTGGGTCAGCTCTTGTATTTGTACAGAGGGGCCCCACGAGGATGATCGAACACCCTCTATTTGATGGGTCTGTGGTCGGAGTGTGAGAATCGGAGACAGAAAACCGCCGTTTAGAGCTCGAGCGACCCCAATCGCGCGGAGTTGGAGATCACCGAGACGCTCGAGGTGATCATCGCGGCGACTGCGATCACCGGGTGGAGCAGTCCGAAGAACGCGATTGGGATCGCAACCGCATTGTAGATGAACGCCCAGAAGAGATTCTGCTTGATCTTCGAGAAGATTTTCTCGGAGAGCGTGAAGGCGTCGACGAGCGCGTCGAGCTGTCCGCGGACCAGGCTGACGTCGCTGGATTGAATCGCGATGTCCGTTCCCGTTCCGATGGCGATCCCGACGTTGGCTTGCTTGAGCGCCGGCGCATCGTTGATGCCGTCGCCGACCATCCCGACGTTGTACCCCTGGTCTTGCAGTTGGCTGACCTTGTCGATCTTCTCCTGCGGGAGGACACTGGCCAGTACCCGCTCGGGGTCGATATCGACTTGTTCGGCGATTGCGCGGGCGGTCCGCTCGTTGTCGCCCGTGAGCAGCCACGTCTCGATCCCTCGGTCGTGGAGTTCCGCGATAGCCTCGACGGACTCATCTTTGATCGTGTCGGCGGTGCTGACGAGTCCGACCGGTTCGTCCTCGAGACCAACGATCACCGTCGTTTTGCCCTCTTGCTCGAGTTCGCGCAGTCGGTTGGCGATGTGCGTTGGGAGGTTGCCCTCGAGTTCGTCGTCGAAGAATTTGGGATTGCCCACGGAGACCGTTCGGCCGTCGACGGTCGCCGTGATTCCCTTGCCAGGGACGCTCTCGAACGCGTCGGGGTCCGAGAGTTCGATCCCCGATTCCTCGGCGTATTCGACCATCGCATTCCCGATTGGGTGCTCGCTCCCGCGTTCGGCGGAGGCAGCGAGTCTGATGAGTTCGTCCGCGTCGAGTTCCCGCCCGGAAGCGCTCGCGGTGTCGTCGCCAGGATTACCGGTCGTTATTCCGCCATCGGTGGCGCTCGAACGGCCGGGTTGAACAACCACGTCCGTGACGGAGTGGTTCCCCTCAGTGATCGTTCCCGTCTTGTCGAGGACGACGATATCGAGGTCTTTCATCGTTTGGATGGCCTCGCCGTCGCGGAAGAGAATCCCGTTCTCCGCCGCTTTGCCAGTTCCCGCCATGAGCGCTGTCGGCGTTGCCAACCCGAGCGCGCAGGGACAGGAGATCACCAGGACGGCGACGGCGGCGAAGATCCCAAGCGTCAGCGGCTCGAGCGTGAGGTCCACCCACGGGAGAGACGGCGCACCGACGCTGGCGACGGCCTCCATCGCACCCGGTGTGAGCCACCACAGCAGGAACGACAGTGCCGCGATAGCGAACACCGTTGGGACGAAGTAGTTCGTGATGCGGTCGGTCAGCGCCTGAATCGGCACCGTGGTTCCCTGGGCCTCCTCGACGAGTTCGACAACTTCCGAGAGGAAGGTGTCGTCGCCGACCTTCGTCGCCTCGAGTGTGAGTCGACCGGCGTTGTTGACCGTCGACCCGATTACTTCGTTGCCTTCTTCCTTGGTCACGGGGTCTGACTCGCCGGTGACCATCGACTCGTCGACGCTGCTCCGGCCGTCGATGACGACGCCGTCGACGGGAATCTTCTCGCCCGGCCGGACGACCAGTCTGTCACCGACATCGACCTCATCGAGGGGTACCTCCACCTCTTCGCCGTTCTGAAGGACCCGCCCCGTCTCCGCTCGCATCGACATCAGCCCCTCGATTGCCGAACTCGCACGGCCCTTTGCGCGGTGCTCGAGGTAGGTACCGACGTTGTGCGAGGCCATGATCATCGCCCCGACGCCGGCGTAGTTCTCCATCGGCATGACGAAGACCATTACGCCGGTTGCCCACGCGACGAGTGTCCCGACCGAGATCAGCGCGTGCATGTTGAACACGCCGTTTTTGAGCCCTCGGTACGCCGCCGCGTGCGTTCGAAGCCCGTAGTAGAAGACAACGGGAGTCGCGAAGACGAGCATCAACACGTCGATCTGACCCCCGCTCAGCGTGTCCAACGGCGTCCACATGAAGACCATCAGGAGAACGATGGGCGACGTGACGATCCAGGCACGGATCCCCAACTGGCGAAGCGTTTGCAGTTCGTCGTCGTCTTCCATCTCCTGGTCCCCATCGAGGAGTTCTTCTCGCACGCCGTAGCCGGCGTCTTCGACGGCTGCGACGAGGTCGTCGGTGCTTACGTCCGGATCATGCTGGACGTCCGCACGTTCCGTCGCAAAGTTGACCGACGCTTCGTCGACGCCGTCGACATCCTCGAGACTGTCCGCTATCGCTGATGCACACGTCGTGCACGACATTCCCGAGAGGGACAAGTCGGTACGCTCTAGATCAGTTTGGTTCTGTGGCATGGTGTCGTCACCTCATCATACCCTACGAGAGCCACTTTGAAGCGAATTCTCGTTACAATTATTCGAATCCAGAGCGGGGGAGACTTACAAATCAAAAGTGTAGGCCGAAGTCAGTCTATGCCTTGCTGCAGCGACTCGTAGCGCTGTTCGTACAGATCCTGACAGGAACTGCAACAGAACACCTTAATCTCGTCTCCAACCTGAGCGGTCTCTCCATCGCTCGTGACGGCGTTGTCACAGACAGCACACGAGAGACTGAAATCGGCCGGATCGATTCCAGTGTTCCACTCGTAGTGTGCAAGCGGCTTGATATCGTACGAAACCAGATCGGAAACCTCGAGAACCGCTCGAAACCACGAATGCACGTCTTGGTTCGGTGCGTTCACGTGAGCGACGATACTCCCATCCAGTTGCTGGAAGGTGTGCTCGGTTTCGCTGAGAGTAGAGACGTGCTCGAAGACGCGTTCAACAGCCTCGGGTTTGACTTCCAGATGAAGCAGTGCTGGAACGCGGTCCTGGAGTTTCGTCCGGTCGACGTCGAGCGTGAAGGTCTGGATGATGTCGAGTTCTTGCAGTCGAGCGACGCGGTCGGACACTGCTGGCGGTGTCAGACCGACGTGTTCGGCTATCTCGCTGTATGGTCGGCGACCGTCCTCGATTAGCAATCGAAGTATCTCGAGGTCAGTTTCATCTGGCTGTCTCATATATCTAAATACGACACCGATAGTATTACCTCTTGCTCGTATTTTGCTTTGCATTCAAAAGCACAGTTGGATTCTTGCCGAACAATTGAAACCACAACCGCGATAACCGGTCTTGCAGACCAGCATGATCCGACTGCCACCTATCACTGGAACGACTTGTGCTCTGTTCGAGTGCAAAACGACATCGTTCATAGCCAGATCTGTCAGTAACCCACGACTGAAGTCGTGGGCTTCCTCCTTGCATTTCTGTGAGTCTTTGCTTGTCATTCTGCGCTGTTGGTACCCCATTCTGTTCCATCACTCGCGTCGTTCTTCTGGCCGACCTCGATCTTGATCGCACCACTGCATAGTCGTCTTCGGTGATCCAGCGAGATAATTGCTTCAGGTGCCCCGGTACCAGACCTCGTTGAGTTAGTCAAGACCATCTCTCACTGCGGTCTCGAGGATGGCGAGAACGAGGAGGCTGCCTCGCTGTTTCCCCACCGTTCGGCTGCCTCTTGCAGTGTCACACTCGCAAGAACTCGCCTACTCGTCTTGTAGCGCTGTGGTGATCGATTGCAGTTCCGCTTTTCGGAAGGTGCGCTCGAGTGCCTCTTTGGTGAACGCAGTCGATTCGATTCGTTCGTATCTTCCGACCGATTGACGAATCTCGTTTCGGAGTTCAGCAACAGTTTGTATTATACGCCCTCTACAGAGCGCCTTGTTCTGTACATTTTGGTCGGATTCGTTTCACCCGTCAATACTTGTGCTCGGATGGTGCCAGTCCGAGGTCGTCGTAGAACGCCTGATCGATGCGATTACGTTGTGCCACCCAGCGTTCGAACCCATCGCGATCCGCTGGATAGGCCTCGTACTGCCGTTCGTAGGTCGCGACGTGGTCTCGAGTGGTTCTGACGCCACGGATTGCCTCGAGGAGGTCTCGCTTGCTCACGCCAAGCGTTTCGAAGGTGCCCTTGCGAGACTCCGAAACGAAGTTTTTGAGTACGCCGCTGCCGACGTGTAGTTTGCTTTTGAGACTGTCTATCTCCGTCGAGGTACCGACGATTTCGCGCAACTCTGCTTCGGGAAGTAACGCGGCGACGGCTCGGAGGACGTTCACGTCCATGGAACTCGCGGCGACGTTGTAGGCGTCCCACGAGGCGAGTTTTGCGGCCTCACCGTGCTCTCGGTAGAGCCAGCGGTTGTGTTCCCAGAGGCCAGCCTCGGAGACATCGCCGTCTTCGACGGCCTGGACTGCGGCACGACCAGCGGAGTAGCCCGAGTAGGCTGCGCCACGAATGCCCTTCCCCGTGATCGGATGGGTCGTCCCCGCCGCACCGCCTGCGGCCAGATAGCCGGGTGCAACCATCGAATCCAACGGCCGCCGGAGTGCAATCGCCGAGCCGAGTTTGTTCTTCGTGCCGAACTTTTCGGCGACAGTCGCCCCCTGAAATTCGGGTCGATTCTCGAGATCGCGACGAATGCGGTCGGCGAACGGAATCGGGTCCTTGTTCATCTGGAACCCGAGGCCGACGTTGATCTGAGTTGGCGTCCGTGGGAAGTACCAGATGTAGCCCAACTCCTCGAGCGGTTTGCCGACGATGGCGTTGTGGTAGCTCACCGGTTTTTCGGTCTCGATGATTTCGCGATACGCCGACCCGAAGTGCGTGTAGTGGGGGACCTCGAACGTCGGGTCGCCGGCCGTGTCGAGTGCATCGAAGTCGACCATATCTTGCAGGATTGACTGTGCGCCTGCGGTGTCGATCAGGACGTCACACTTGTAGGTTACCGGCTCACCGTCTCGGACTGCCTTGACGCCAGTCACACGACCATCTTGGGTGACTTCGTTGACCACCGTATCGTAGTGTTGTTCGACCCCGTTGTCGGCCGCTTGCTCGAGGAGGCGCTGGCCAAACTCGTAGCGGTCGACAACGTTGCTGCCCTGCTCGTCGTAGGGCAACACCTTCCGGACGTCGAGGTCTTCGTCCCAGAACTCGATCTGATCGATGTTGGAATCGATCAGGACTGCCTCGTCGTCCGCAATCGCGTCCATATCGATTGGACCCGGATAGTTCGCCGGCTCTCGAGGGCGTTTTATCGCATCGCCACAGGCGATATAGCCACCCTGCTCTCGAGGCTTGCGCTCGAGTTGCGCGACGGCCATTCCTTCGGCTGCTGCTGTTGCTGCCGCAAAACAACCCGCAATTCCGCCGCCGACAACGACTACGTCGTACTGGTCGTGCGCCATTAGGTCTATTCTGTGCGTTCGGAAATGAGCCACGTAACTTTTGCTTTTGCGGCGGTTCGGACGGTGAGACAGCCAAATTGTTGGTACAACTACGGTTTCTGATTTGTGCTGATTTCGAGACCGTCTCCTCTGAGTTACCCGCGCGTGGCACCTTTTCTTCTCAACTCTGTCGCTGTCGTGTACAGACGACCTTTGAACGAGGGTATCCGGGATACATCCCTCGACAGATCCGTATTTGAGTGTCTCCGCAAGTGTCTTCGTATGTCAGACACAGATGATCGCCTCCAACGATATCTCGAGGACGAACTCGGTGAGTGCCGAAACGAGGACCGCCAGAAGCGTCTGGATGAACTCGATGACCTGAAATCCGTCCTCGATCCGGCTGTCGTTTCGAGTGATGTTCAGACGCCCTCTGCGCTCGGTAACGAGACGCGCTACCAGTTGGTCCGACTTCTCGTTGAAGCCGGTGAGTCGCTGTGCGTCTGTAAAATCACGCTACTCGTCGATGTGAGCAATAGTGCCCTCAGCCACGCGCTCTCGACGCTCGCTGAGGCAAACCTCGTCACGAAACGCAAAGACGGACGCTGGCGGAAGTATCGAGCAACGACTCGAGCGAGTGCCCTTTTGACTGTCCGTGACGGATCTCGCCGCGTCTACCACTTCGAACTCGCGATTCTGGTCGCCGTCGCCGTTTTCAGCGTTGGTTTTGTCAACTCGAGAGTATCTGGATCTCATCAAAACTGATTTGCAAGGGAAGGCGAGACAGACACTCTCACACTTGTTAGACGATCACTTAGCGGGACTGAATCCGTGGGCTTAAATGCAAGAGGGAGAAAGGATCTTATCCTAACAAAGAACCAATGCACCAGTCCGCGCAAGTGTGACTGGGAAGGGTCAATGCAGGCCAGCCGTCTACTGGCGTGCAAATGAGACCGTGTGTACGTGTAGTCCAGGCGTCCACTGGACCCGTTCCCGGGTCACTCAACATTACACTTTTAGTGTAGTGCCGATCCGATGAACGTGGCTACTGTGCCAGCTGGTGGATCGCTCGGCTTGA